>NZ_CP059556.1:4441094-5075536 GCF_024734405.1 Saccharopolyspora gregorii
GCTGCCGCTGCTGCTGGCGTACTCGCTGTCGGGCCGCAGCTTCGGGGAGATCATCAGCACCCAGGCGGTCGCCCAGGAGGTGGTGCGCACCCTGGTGGGCAGCATCGGCCTGGTCGCCGCGGTGCCGATCACCACGCTGATCGCGGCGCTCGTCGCGGCCAGGGAGACCGGTGGTGCCGACCGCGCGAGCGCGGCCGAGCGGGCCGGTGCCGCGGCGGCGGAGAGCGCCACGTCCCGCGTCCACCACCGCTCCCGCCCGCAGCCGCCGACGGCCTGAGCACCGGCGGGTGGCCCGGGGTGCGCGAACCCCGGTCGGGGGTCGTGCACCCGGGCGGAGCCGCTCAGTCCAGGGTGGTGACGAAACCGGCGACGGCCTGCGGGTTCAGCTTCTGCGCCATCCGCCCCTGCGGGGCCAGCGAGGCGAGCCGGTACAGCGGGCGGGCCGCCGCTCCGTCGCCCCTGGCCTCGGACTTCAGCTGCGCCACGACCAGCTCGGAGAGCACCAGCGCGTGCGTGTCCCCGATGGACGCCAGCGCGTCGGCGATGCGCCGCAGCGCGAGCACGCCGAGCTCGCGCCCGCCGGTGCCCGCGTACATGGCCAGCGCCACCGACACGGCCTTGCCCTTCGGCGGTCCGCCGACCAGCAGGCTCACCGTCCGCATCCCGCGCACGTCGGTGATCACCAGGTCGAGCCGGTCCGCCGTCCGCAGGTCCACCGTCCGGGTGCCGAGCGCGCGCACCGAGACCTCGCCGCCGCGCAGCCACGTGGTCTTGCGGGATTCACCGAGCGCGAGCAGCAGCAGCGGCACCGCCACCACCGCCGCGCCCACCGCGAACCCGGCCGGGCCCGCGACGAGGCCGACGACGCCGCCGAACGCGGCGGCCACGACCAGCGCGGCGATCACCACGTTGCGGGCGCGCTTGCGCACGGTGGCCCGGTCGAGCAGGTCCAGCTCGACGGTCTCGACCGGCGCGTCCGCGGGCTCGGTCATAGCTCGGCCACGGCCGCGGCGACCTGGGGCACCAGCTCGTCCAGCGGCACGGACCGCTGCTCGCCGCTGCCGAGGTCCTTGAGCTGCGCGCTGCCCGCTTCGACGTCGCGCTCGCCGAGCACCAGCGCGAACCGGGCACCGGAGCGGTCGGCGGCCTTCATCGCGCCCTTGAGCCCCTTGCCGCCGTAGGCGATGTCGGTGCGCACCCCGGCGTCGCGCAGACCAGCGGCGACCGTGACGAGGCGCCGCTTCGCGGACTCGCCCAGCGGCACGCAGTACACGTCGCACCGGGTGCGGTCCCCGACCTCGATGCCCTCGGCCTCGCAGGCCAGCAGCGTGCGGTCCACGCCGAGGCCGAAGCCGATGCCGGACAGCTCCGCGCCGCCGAGCTCCGCCATCAGCCCGTCGTAGCGGCCACCGCCGCCGATCCCGGACTGGGCGCCGAGGCCGTCGTGCACGAACTCGAAGGTCGTCTTGGTGTAGTAGTCCAGGCCGCGCACCAGCCGCGGGTTCTCCACGAACGCCACGCCCAGGTCGGCCAGGTGCTGCTTGACCTGCTCGTAGTGCTCCTTCGACTCCGCCGAGAGGTGGTCCACCATCAGCGGGGCGTCGGCGACCAGCTCGCGCACCTCGGGCCGCTTGTCGTCGAGCACCCGCAGCGGGTTCAGCTCGGCGCGCTGCCGGGTCGCCTCGTCCAGCGGCAACCCGCCGAGGAAGTCCTGCAGCTTCGCGCGGTAGTCCGGCCGGCAGGTGGCGTCGCCGAGCGAGCTGAGCTCGATGCGGTAACCGGTGAGGCCGAGTCGCTTGTAGCCCTCGTCGGCGATGGCGATCACCTCGGCGTCCAGCGCCGGGTCGTCCACGCCGATGGCCTCCACCCCGACCTGCTGCAGCTGCCGGTAGCGCCCGGCCTGCGGCCGCTCGTAGCGGAAGAACGCGCCGCCGTACTGCAGCTTCACCGGGAGCTGCCCGCGGTCGAGGCCGTGCTCGATGACCGAGCGGATCACGCCCGCGGTGCCTTCGGGGCGCAGCGTGACCGAGCGGCCGCCGCGGTCGGCGAAGGTGTACATCTCCTTGCTGACCACGTCGGTCGACTCGCCGACGCCGCGCGCGAACAGGGTGGTGTCCTCGAACAGGGGCAGTTCGATGTGGCCGTACCCGGCGCGGCGGGCCGCGTCGGCGAGCGCGTCGCGCACGGCCAGGAACCCGGCGGACTCCGGCGGGTAGTACTCGGGAATGCCCTTGGGGGCGGTGAAGGTGCTCATCAGGGGTGCTTCGCTGTCCTCAAGCTGGGGTGGGTCACCGGTCGGCGGGAACCAGGTCCTGCAGGAACGGGTTGCTCGCGCGCTCGCGACCGATGGTGGTGGTGGGTCCGTGGCCGGGCAGGACGACCGTGTCGTCGACGAGCGGCAGGATGCGCGTGCGCAGCGTGTGCAGCATCGTCGAGTGGTCGCCGCCGGGCAGGTCGGTGCGTCCGATGGCACCGGCGAACAGGGTGTCCCCGGCCAGCAGCAGCCGGCCGCCCTCGTCCGCGCCGACGCCGAACAGCACCGACCCGCCGGTATGGCCGGGGCTGTGCGTGACGCCGATGTCGAGCCCGGCGAGCTCCAGCACGTCGCCGTCGCCGAGGTCCCGGACGTCGCCGGGCGCGACCAGCGGCGGCAGCGCCGCGAACAGCTCCGCGCCCTGCGGGCCCATCGAGGCGGCGGGGTCGGTGAGCATGTACCGGTCGGCCGGGTGGATCCACGCGGGCACGTCGTGCGCGCGGCACACCTCGCCCGCGGAGAAGACGTGGTCGAAGTGCCCGTGGGTGAGCAGCACCGCCACCGGGTTCAGCCGGTGTTCGCGCAGCTGCTCGTCGAGCGCCTCGGTCGCCTCCTGGCCGGGGTCGACGATGACGCAGTCCGCGCCGTCGCCCGCGGCGAGCAGGTAGCAGTTCGCCTGCAGAGGTCCGGCGGGGAACCCGAGCACCAGCACGCGTGCGCCTTTCGTCGTCCAACACGAGATCATCGACCGCCGCGGACGGGCGGGCCGTGGCCTGTTCAGCCTAGAACATCGTCCCGCACGGTCTGCCGGTTCCGTGGAACCGGGCGGCCCATAAACTCCAGGTGTCCTGATCGTGTCGGAGCCCCCGGGGAGGGAGCAGGTGCCGAGCAACGAACAACGTCGCCAGAACGCCAAGCGCAAGCTCGAACGGCAGTTGGAGCGGCGTGCGGAGCAGGCGAAGCGACGTCGGATGATGACCCTCGGCGCCACGGTGCTGGTGGTCATCCTGGCCGTGGCGGGCGTCGTGTACTTCATCAACAGCAGCGGTGAGTCGGAGGCCGCGCCGACGTGCACCTACCAGCCGACGCCCGGCCAGCCCGCGGCGAAGCCGGTCGACCCGCCGGAGTCCCCGGGCGCGGACGCGCCGAAGACCCAGCAGGTGACGCTGAGCACCGGCCAGGGCGACATCCCGGTGACGCTGGACCACGCGAAGGCGCCGTGCGCGGCGAACAACTTCGCGCACCTGGCGGAGTCGAAGTACTTCGACGACACCGACTGCCACCGGCTGACCACCACCGAGGGCCTGAAGGTGCTGCAGTGCGGCGACCCGACCGGCACCGGTTCCGGCGGCCCCGGCTACTCGTTCGCCGACGAGGTCGACTCCCAGCCGACGTACCCGCGGGGCACGCTGGCGATGGCGAACTCGGGGCCGGACACCAACGGCAGCCAGTTCTTCATCGTCTACGGCGACTCGCAGCTGCCCCCGAACTACACGGTGTTCGGCACCGTCGGCGAGCCCGGCCTGCAGGTCGTGGACAAGGTGGCCGCGGCCGGTGACGACACCGGTCAGGGCGACGGCAAGCCGAAGCTGCCGGTGCACATCGACAGCGCGAAGGTCGCCTGACCCGCTCGCGACGTCTGCGGAGGGCCGCGGGACCGGACGGTTCCGCGGCCCTGCGTCGTTCCGGGACCTACTCGGAGGGGCCGTGAGCGCCTAGGCTCGGTCCGATCGGAGGTGCGCAGGTGATCGACGTGGCGGCGCTGGACCCGGCCGATCCCGGTTTCGTCGCGGACCCGTACCCGGTGTTCCACGCCTTGCGCGCGGGCGGTGCGCTGCACCGGCACGAGGCGTGGGGCGCGCACGTCGCCGTCTCGCACGAGCTGTGCTCGGCGGTGCTGCGCCACCGCGACCTGCGGCGGGTGTGGGTGGACCGGGTTCCGCTGGAGGAGTTCGAGGCGTTCAACGCGCTGCACCGGCTGAGCATGCTGGAGAACGAGCGGCTGCACGGCAGGCTGCGCGCCGCCGTCGCCCCGCTGTTCCACCGCCGCGCCGTGGCCGCGATGCGCACCACCGTCACCGAGCTCGTCCGCCCGCGCCTGGACCGGCTGCGCGCGGAGGTCGACGAGCACGGCCGCGCCGAGCTGATGTCCGCGCTGGCCGGGCCGGTGCCGGTGGACGTGATCGCCGCGCTGCTCGGCTTCCCGCCGGCCGAGGGCGCACTGCTGCGGAACTGGTCGAACCGCATCGTGCGGATGTACGAGCCGGAGCTGGACGACACGGGCCGCCGGGACGCCGAGCTGGCCGCCGGCGAGTTCCGCGACCGCGTCACCGAGCACGTCGAGCACCGCCGTGCGCACCCCGGCGACGACCCGTTCAGCGCGCTCGTCGGCACCGGCGCGCTGGACCGCGACGAGCTGGTGGCGACGTGCGCGCTGCTGCTGATGGCCGGGCACGAGGCCAGCGTGAACGGCATCGGGAACGCCGTCGTCGCGCTGCACGACCGGCCCGCGCAGTGGCGCCTGTTCCGCGGGCTCGGGCCGGACGCGGTCGCCACCGCCGTGGACGAGCTGCTGCGCCACGACACCCCGAACCAGTTGTTCGGGCGCACCGCGGTGCGCCCGGTGGAGCTGGCCGGGACCCGCGTCGAGGCGGGCGAGAAGGTCGTGGTGCTGCTGGGCGCGGCGAACCGGGACCCGGCCGCGTTCGCGGCACCGGACGAGCTGGACCTGACCCGCGCGCCGAACCCGCACCTGGCGCTGGGCATCGGGATGCACTACTGCCTGGGCGCACCGCTGGCCCGGCTGGAGATCGGGGTGGTGCTGGCCGAGTTCGCCGCCCGCTTCCCCGATTTCGCCCTGCTGGAGCGCCCCCGCCGCTCGGCCGCCTTCGCCCTCCGCGGCTACGACCGGATCGACATCACGGCCTGACCTTCACGCCGCCGAGGTGACCCGGTAGACGTCGTAGACGCCTTCGATGTTGCGCACCGCCTTGAGCACGTGGCCGAGGTGCTTCGGGTCGCCCATCTCGAACGAGAACCGGCTCACCGCGACCCGGTCCTTCGAGGTGGTGACGGAGGCGGACAGGATGTTCACCCGCTCGTCGGCGAGCACCTTCGTCACGTCGGACAGCAGCCGGTGCCGGTCCAGCGCCTCCACCTGGATGGCCACCAGGAACACCGAGGACGAGGACGGCGCCCAGTACACCTCGACCAGCCGCTCCGGCGACTTGCGCAGGTCGTCGGCGTTGGTGCAGTCGGTGCGGTGCACGCTGACCCCGCCGCCACGGGTGACGAAGCCCAGGATCTCGTCGCCCGGCACGGGGGTGCAGCAGCGGGCGAGCTTGGACCACACGTCCCCGGCGTCCTTGACCACGACCCCGGAGTCGCCGGTGCTGCGGCGGCGCTGCTGCACGGTGGACGGGGTGGAGCGCTCGGCGATCTCGTCCTCGGCCTGCTCCACGCCGCCGATCAGCGCGACGAGCCGCTGCACCAGGTGGTGCGCGGAGACCTGCCGCTCCCCCACCGCCGCGTACAGCGCGGTGACGTCCACGTAGTGCAGTTCGCGGGCGACGGCGGCGATGGAGTCGGCGGTGACGAGGCGCTGCACCGGGAGCCCGAGCCGCCGGATCTCCTTGGTGATCGCCTCCTTGCCGTGCTCGATGGCCTCTTCGCGGCGTTCCTTCGCGAACCACTGCTTGATCTTCGCCTTGGCCCGCGGCGAGGCGACGAACGACAGCCAGTCCCGGCTGGGGCCAGAGCCCTCCGCCTTGGAGGTGAAGATCTCGACGACCTCGCCGTTCTCCAGCTTCCGCTCCAGCGCGACCAGCCGGCCGTTGACGCGGGAGCCGATGCAGCGGTGCCCCACCTCGGTGTGCACCGCGTAGGCGAAGTCGACCGGCGTCGACCCGGACGGCAACGTGATCACATCGCCCTTGGGGGTGAACACGAAGATCTCGCGGGTGGCGAGGTCGTAGCGCAGCGATTCCAGGAACTCGCCCGGGTCGGCGGCCTCCCGCTGCCAGTCCAGCAGCTGGCGCATCCAGGCCATGTCGTCGACCTCGACGCCGGCCTGCCCGCCGCTGCCGTTGCGGCCCTTCGTCTCCTTGTAGCGCCAGTGCGCGGCGATGCCGTACTCGGCGGTGCGGTGCATCTCGCTGGTGCGGATCTGCACTTCCAGCGGCTTGCCCTCGGGGCCGATGACGGTGGTGTGCAGCGACTGGTAGACGCCGAAGCGGGGCTGGGCGATGTAGTCCTTGAACCGGCCGGGCATCGGCTGCCACAGCGCGTGCACCACGCCCATCGCGGCGTAGCAGTCGCGCACCTCGTCGACGAGGATCCGCACGCCCACCAGGTCGTGGATGTCGTCGAAGTCGCGGCCGCGGACGATCATCTTCTGGTGGATCGAGTAGTAGTGCTTCGGGCGCCCTTCGACCTTCGCGGCCAGCCGCGCGGTCTCCAGCTGCCCGGAGAGCTCGTCGGTGACGGTGCGCAGGTAGGTGTCCCGGGACGGGGCGCGGTTGGCGACGAGCCGCACGATCTCGTCGTACTTCTTCGGCTGCAGGATGGCGAAGGCCAGGTCCTCCAGCTCCCACTTGATGGTGGCCATGCCCAGCCGGTGCGCGAGCGGCGCGAGCACTTCGAGGGTTTCGCGGGCCTTGCGGGCCTGCTTCTCCGGCGGCAGGAAGCGCATGGTGCGCATGTTGTGCAGCCGGTCGGCCAGCTTGATCACGAGGACGCGGGGGTCGCGGGCCATCGCGATGATCATCTTGCGGATGGTCTCGGCCTCGGCGGCAGCGCCGAGCTTCACCTTGTCCAGCTTCGTGACGCCGTCGACCAGGTGCGACACCTCGTCGCCGAAGTCCGCGCTGAGGTGCTCCACCGAGTAGTCGGTGTCCTCGACCGTGTCGTGCAGCAGCGCCGCCACCAGCGTCGTGGTGTCCATGCCCAGCTCACCCAGGATGGTGGCGACGGCCAGCGGATGGGTGATGTACGGGTCACCCGATTTGCGGCGTTGGTGGCTGTGCTTGTCCTCGGCCACGTCGTAGGCCCGCTGCAGCAGCGCCAGATCCGCGTGCGGGTGCAGCTCGCGGTGCACCGCGGCCAGCGGTTCGAGCACTTGCTTGACCTCCGCGGCGCGCTGCGCCGTGATCCGTCTGGCCAAGCGGGCGCGCACCCGCCTGGTCGCCGAGGCGGGACGCACCTGCTCGGTTGCTGCTGGGGCAGGAGACTCGACGTCTTGGCTCACCGCGCGCTCCCGGGCATGGAGGGGACGTTGCACCCGGATCTTGAAGTGGTCACGACCCGGGCATCGAGAATAACGCCGTTCGGGCTATCACCCTTCCCCGGCCGTCCCCCGAAACGTTGAACGGTCACTCTCAGCTTCGAGTCGACGGGAAAACTTCACCAGGACCGATCAGCCGGGCCGAAGATCCTCACACCGCCAGCAGCGCCTGCACGTCCGAATCCATCCGGTCCCGGCCGCCGAGCGCAGTGAGCTCCAGCACCACGGACGAGGCCACCACCTTCGCGCCGGCGCGGCCGAGCAGCTCGCAGGCCGCGCGCAGCGTGCCGCCGGTGGCCAGCACGTCGTCCACCACGAGAACCCGCTGACCAGCACTGATGGTGGCCGCCGGGAGCTCCAGGCTCGCCGAGCCGTATTCCAGCTGGTAGTCCACGCGGTCGGCGACCTCCGGCAGCTTGCCCGGCTTCCGCAAACCCACGACCCCGGTGCCGCGCGCGTGCGCGACGGCGGCACCGAGCAGGAAGCCGCGTGCTTCCACTCCGGCCACCACGTCGAACTCCAGGCCGTCACCGAGCGCGGTCACGACCGCCGCGAACGCCTCCCCGTCGGCCAGCAGCGGGCTGATGTCGCGGAACAGGATCCCGGGCTCCGGGAAGTCCGGGACCTCGCGGATCAGCCGCGCCGCCTGCTCCAGCGCGGGGTGCAGCACCCGCACGCCGTCCGATCCCGCCATCAGCGCCGCTTCTTCCCGGTCGGGCGGCTGGACTTGCCCGCGGGCCGCCGCCGGTTCTGCGGGGCGTCGGAGCGCTTGCCCGCGGCGCTGGACGCGCCGGCCAGGGTCCGCTCCGAGCTCTCCTCGGCCTGCTCGTCCGCCGGCTCGCCGGTCTCCTTCGCGGAACCGCGCTCCCGCCGCTGGGCGACCTTCGCCGCCTGCTGCCGGTACCGGCGGTCCCGCATCTTGAAGTCCACCAGCAGCGGCGTCGCCAGGAAGATCGACGACACCACACCGGCGATCATGCCGACCAGCTGCACCAGCGCCAGGTCCCGCAGCACGCCCACGCCCAGCAGCCAGGCGCCGACCACGAGCAGGCCGATCACCGGCAGCAGCGCGATCACCGAGGTGTTGATGGAGCGCATCAGCGTCTGGTTCACCGCGAGGTTCGCGGCCTCCGGATAGCTGCGGCGGGTCAGGCCGAGCAGCCCGCGGGTGTTCTCCTTCACCTTGTCGAACACCACGACCGTGTCGTACAGCGAGAACCCGAGGATCGTGAGCAGGCCGATCACCGTGCTCGGCGTGACCTCGAAGCCGGTGAGCGCGTAGATGCCCGCGGTGACCACCACGTCGTGCAGCAGCGCGATCAGCGCCGCCACCGCCATCCAGCGCTCGAAGTAGAACGCGAGGAACACCGTCACCAGCACCAGGAACACGCCCAGCGCCAGCAGCGCCTGCTGGGTGATCTCCCCGCCCCAGGTGCCGCTGACCGCGCTGTCGCTGACCGCGGCCGGGCTCGGCTCGCCGTCGGCGCCCAGCGGCTGGAGCCGCTGGAACATCGTCTCCTTGACCTCGGAGACCTGCGCGGTGTTCAGCGACTCGGTTCGGACCTGGATGGTCTGGCTGTTCGCGGTGCCCACCAGCTGCACCGTCTCGGCCGGGTGCCCGAGCGCTTCGGTGAACGCCTCCTGCACCTGGTCCTCGCTGATCGGGCCCTGCGCGCCGACGGCCGGGACCTGCAGCTTGGTGCCGCCCTCGAAGTCGATGCCCAGGTTGAAGCCCTTGAGGCCCATCGCGCCGATGCACACCAGCACCAGCAGCCCGAGGGACACGTACCAGCGCATGCGCTTGCCGACGATGTCGAAGGCGCCGTTGCCGATGTAGAGGCGTTCGAAGACGCTCGCGCGCCGGTTTCCGCCGTCGCCGGCGGTGCTGTGGATGACCACCGTCAGGCCTCCTTCGCGCTGGAAGCACCCCGGGAGCGCGCGGAGCGCTGCTGGGCGGCGTAGCGCTGCGTCGCGCCGAGGCCGGACACCGAGGGCTTGGACAGGAACTTGTTCTTCGACGCCAGCGCCACCAGCGGGTGCGTCACCAGGAACACCACGACGAGGTCGAGCACCGTCGACATGCCGAGGGTGAACGCGAAGCCCTTCACCTGGCCGACCGCGAGCACGTAGAGCACGGCCGCGGCCAGGAAGCTCACCGCGTCGGCGGACAGGATGGTGCGCCGCGCCCGGGTCCACGCCCTGGGCACCGCGGAGCGGAAGGTCCGGCCCTCGCGGATCTCGTCCTTGAGCCGTTCGAAGAACACGATGAACGAGTCGGCGGTGATGCCGATCGCCACGATGAACCCGGCGATGCCCGCCAGGTCGAGGGTGAAGCCGATCCACCGCCCGAGCAGCACGAGCACGCCGTAGACGATGCCGCCGGAGAGCACCAGCGACAGCACCGTGAGCACCCCGAGCAGCCGGTAGTAGGCGAGGCAGTACACCGCGACCAGGAACAGCCCGATGCCACCGGCGATCAGACCGGCTTCCAGCGCGGCCACGCCCATCGTCGCGGACACCGTCTCGGCCTCGGACTGGTCGAACGCCAGCGGCAGCGAGCCGTACTTGAGCACGTCGGCCAGGTCCGTCGCGGTCTGCTGGTTGAAGTCGCCGCTGATGGAGGCGTTGCCGCCGAGCAGCGCCTCGTTGATCCGCGGTGCGGAGACGACCTCGCCGTCGAGCACGAACGCGGCCTGCTGGCCGACGTTGGCGGAGGTGAAGTCCGCCCAGCGCTTGCCGCCGTCACCGGTGAAGTCCAGGCTCACCGTCCAGTTCGGCTCCTGCTGGTTCGGCGGCTGCGCCGCCGCGTTGGCGATGTCGGTGCCTTCCATGAACACCGGCTCCAGCACGTACTTCTGCGCCTTCTGCTGGTCGCAGGCGACCAGCGGGAGCTTCGGGTCGGCGTTGCCGCGCAACGGGTCCTCGACGTTGCAGTCCAGCGCTCCGAGCGCCTCCATCTGCACGTTCGGGTCGGTGCTCTGCCGGGTCTTCTTCGCCTCTTCGATCGCCGCCTGCTGGGCTTCGGGGTCGGCGGGCTGCTGGGCGTGGGCGCCCTGCGGGGCGGTGCCGGAGGGCTGGCCAGGCTGCGGCGGCGGGGCCTGCGCGGGCGCCACCATGTTCGGCACGACCTTGCGGAAGCTCAGCTCCGCGGTCTGGCCGAGCTGCTTGGCCTGGTCGCCGCCCTCACCGGGCACGGTGATCACCAGGTTGGAGCCGTCGAGGTTCACCTCGGAACCGCTGATGCCCATGCCGTTGACGCGGGTCTCGATGATCTGGCGCGCCTGGGCCAGCGACTCCTGCGTCGGCGGCCGGCCGTCCGGGGTGCGCGCGGTGAGCGTCACCCGGGTGCCGCCCTGGAGATCGATGCCCAGCTTCGGGTCGGGCTTCTGATCGCCGGTGAGGAATACCAATCCGTACAACGCCACGACGATCAGCGCGAAGATCGCGAGGTAACGCCCTGGGCGGATCTGCCCGGCCGGAGGTGCCACGGTGCGTCGGTCTCCTGTCCACTGTCTACGGAATGCGGGCGGGACATCGGCACGCGCAGGGCGGAGCGCCCGCGATCTGATGCCCCGGATGATCGGCCGCTCCAGGTGTCCCCGGAACGGCCGTTGATCACAGTACGCGCCCGAACAGCACGAGCACGCCGCACGATCTGGGAAGGCCCGCGACCAGTCTGCCAGGCGGGTGGTGCGGACGGACGCGAGGGGCGGCCGCGCGGGGCCGCGAACTGGGGATATCGCCCGAGTCGGGCGCGGACCGGCGGATCCGGCGGAGTTCGGCGCGGTTCGTAAACCCGCCACGCCGGTGCTCGGCGGAGGTCCGCTTCGGCCGCTCGGCGGAACGCGGGCGTGCCGGGGAGGTGCGCGCGGCTGCGCCGGGGCGCGCGGCGGGCTGGCGTCCCGCGGCTGAGCCGGGGCGCGCGGCGGGCCGGAGTCGCCGCCTGGCGTGGGCGGCGACTCGACGGCTCCGCCGGACAGCCCGCGGTCGGGCCGGTCCGGGAACGCGGCGGCCAGGCCGGTGCGGTCACCGGCCGTACCGGATTCAGCTGGTCTTCTGCTTCTCGATCGGCTCGGCGATCTGCGCGGAGGACTCGGAGGTCGCGTCGGTGGCGTCCTTCTGCTCGCCCTCGGCCTCCTTCGCCTCGGCCGCCGGGGCGGCCTCGTCCTGCTCGGTCGCGGGGGCCTCGGCGGCCTCCTCGGTGGTGACCTTCTCGCGGACGGCGGCACGCACCCAGGTGGTGACGACGCCCGGCGCGATCTCCAGGTCGATGCTGTCGTCCGCGCTGGACACCACGGTGCCGAACAGCCCGGAGGTCGTCATCACCCGGTCACCCGCGGTCAGCGAGTTCTGCAGCTTCTGCTGCTCCTGCACGGCCCGCTTCTGCTTGCGCGCCTGCAAGAACATCGGCACGGCCAGCAGCACGATCAGCAGCGGCAGAAACAAGGATTCGAAAGACATCATGCTCCGTTTCGGCGGACGCCGTGGGATTCGCCCGACCACCAGCCGGGGCGCCCGAATTGTTCGGATGTAGCGCTTCCAGTGTGCCAGCCGTGTCGATGGGCGCGCCGCCGCCCACTGGCCACGCGGGCCGAACCGGGCTTCGGCGGCGGCCATCGGGGCCGTCGACGCCGCGCAGCCTATCGCCCGCGGGGTGGCCGGTCTCACAGCCCACCTGCCGCCGGAACCGCCCCGCGGCGGCCGCTACTCGAACAGCACGGCCTGCGATTCGCCCGGCGCGTGCGGCGGCGGGGTCAGGCCCACGTGCTGCCAGGCGGCGACGGTCGCGACCCGGCCGCGCGAGGTGCGGGCGAGCATCCCCGCGCGCACCAGGTACGGCTCGCAGACCTCCTCGACCGTGCTCGGCTCCTCCCCCACCGCGACGGCGATGGTGGTGATCCCGACCGGACCGCCGTGGAAGGAGCGCACCAGCGCCGAGAGCACCGCGCGGTCCAGCCGGTCCAGGCCGAACTCGTCCACGTCGTAGACCTCCAGCGCGGACCGCGCCACCTCCAGCGTGACCGCGCCGTCGGCGCGCACCTCCGCGTAGTCGCGGACCCGGCGCAGCAGCCGGTTCGCGATGCGGGGCGTCCCCCGGGAGCGGCGGGCGATCTCGACGGCACCGTCCGGGCGCAGGTCCACGCCGAGGATCCCGGCGGAGCGGCGCACCACCAGCTCCAGCTCGGCGGGCGAGTAGAACTCCATGTGCGCGGTGAACCCGAACCGGTCCCGCAGCGGGCCGGTCAGCGTCCCGGACCGGGTGGTGGCGCCGACCAGCGTGAACGGCGCGATCTCCAGCGGGATGCTGGTCGCGCCCGGGCCCTTGCCGACCACGACGTCGACCCGGTAGTCCTCCATCGCCAGGTACAGCATCTCCTCGGCGGGGCGGGCGATGCGGTGGATCTCGTCGATGAACAGCACATCGCCCTCGGCGAGGTTCGACAGCATCGCCGCCAGGTCGCCGGGCCGTTCCAGCGCGGGCCCCGAGGTCACCCGGATCGCGGAGCCCAGCTCCGCCGCCATGATCATCGCGAGGCTGGTCTTGCCGAGCCCGGGCGGGCCGGAGAACAGCACGTGGTCGGGCTGCTCGCGGCGGTTGAGCGCGCCGTGCAGCACCAGTTGCAGCTGCTCGCGCACGCGGGGCTGGCCGACGAACTCGCTGAGCCTGCGCGGGCGCAGCGTGCTCTCCACGTCCTGCTCGGCCGGTTCCTGCTGCGGGTCCAGCGGCGCCTCGCCGGGCAGCGCCTGCCGGGCCGGGAGCTGGCCGGGCAGGAGTCCCGCGTGCGGGTCCTCGTCCTCGTGCGGAGCGCTCATCGCGGGCCCAGCGCGGCCAGCGCCTTGCGCAGCACGGCGGAGGTGTCGGCGGGCGCGCCGTCGGCGGCGAGCACGGCTTCCACGCTCTGCTCGGCCTGCTTCGCGGAGAACCCGAGGCCCACCAGCGCTTCGGCGACCTCGGTGCGGACCCGGCCGCGGTCCGGGGCGCCGGGCAGCTCGCCGGAGCCGTTCCCGGCGAGGGTGCCGACCTTGTCCCGCAGCTCCAGGATCAGCCGCTCGGCGCTCTTCTTCCCGATGCCGGGCACCTGGGTGAGCGTGGTGAGGTTGCCGTCCGCGAGCGCGTGGCACAGCTGGTCCGGCGAGAGCACCGCCAGCGTCGCCAGCGCCAGCCGCGGCCCCACCCCGGACGCGGTCTGCAGCAGCACGAACAGGTCGCGCGCCTCCGGGTCGGCGAAGCCGTACAGGGTCAGCGAGTCCTCCCGCACGACGAGCGTCGTCGCCAGCAGCACCTCCTCGCCGCGGCGCAGCCCCGCGAGCGTGGCGGGCGTGGCGTGCACGGCGTGCCCGAGGCCGCCCACGTCGATCACGGCGTGGTCCAGCCCGATCGAGAGCACCGGCCCGCGTACCGAAGCGATCATCCTGTGAGGTCTCCTCTGCCTGCCGGGGGACGCCGCGCGTCCCGCAGCCGTTGCCGGTGCGCCTTGGCCAGTTCCGCGGCCTTCGCCTCCGCCGCGGCCAGCCGCGAGCTCATCGGCGCCCGCCACAGGTGGCAGACGGCGAGGGCGAGCGCGTCGGCGGCGTCGGCGGGCCGGGGTGCTTCGCTGAGCCCGAGGACCTTGGTGACCATGAGCGTCACCTGCCGCTTGTCCGCGCGACCGGAGCCGCTGATGGCGGCCTTGACCTCGCTCGGCGTGTGGAACGCGACCGGCAGCCCGCGGCGGGCGGCGGCCAGCGCCACCACCCCGGAGGCCTGCGCGGTGCCCATCACCGAGCGCACGTTGTGCTGGCTGAACACCCGCTCGATGGCCACCACCTCGGGCTGGTGCGCGTCCATCCACTGCTCGACGGCGTCGGCGACCGCCTTGAGCCGCATGGGCAGCTCGTCACCGGGCGGGGTGCGCACGACGCCGACGGCGACGCAGGAGATGTGCCGGTTCCGGCCGCCGTCCACCACGCCGATCCCGCAGCGGGTCAGCCCGGGGTCGACTCCCAGCACGCGCACGACTTCCTCCTCGGCCTTCAGCTCACCCGGGAACACCCGTTCGACACTCTAGCGCCCGCGCGGCCCCGCACCCGGCACGACACACCCGATGATCACCCGTCCGCGCGCCGCGCGCCGCACCGCCCCCGCGGTCACGGGCCGTCGACGCCGGGCGTCCACCGCTCCGGGGCGCCGCTCTCGGTCAGCACCGGCTGGTACTCGGCGAACCCGCCGGGCGCGTCCGGTTGCCACGGAAAGGTGCCGTCCGGCGCGGCGACGATCAGCTGCACCGCCGGGAAGTCCGCTCCCTTGTAGACGGCGAACGCGCTGCCCAGGTACTCCGGGTAGTGCCGCTTCGCGATCCGCTCGAAGGTGACCGGGCAGCCCTCCAGGAATCCCGCGTACAGCTGCCCGGGGCTGAACCGCTCGCCGCCGGAGACCCGCGCGACGTAGGTGTCCACCACCGCCTGCGCCACGTCCCGGGGCAGGCCGATCACCACGACCTCGGGTTTGCCGAAGCGTCGCCACGCCCCGACGGAGAACGCGTGGGCGGCGCCGCTGTCGTCCGCCGCCACGTGCACCACGGCGGCGCCGTGCCGCTCCGCGGTGTCCACCAACCACTGCCGCAGCTGCTCTTCCGTCTCCGCCACGGGCGCCATTCTGCCGATTCTCATCCGATCGGGGGAGCCCCGGGGACCGGTGGCGCGGGCCGCGCCGCCGGGTGCCGGCGCGTCCCGCGCGCCGATCAGGCGTTCAGCTCCGCCATGACCTCGTCGGAGGCGTCGAAGTTGGCGTAGACGTTCTGCACGTCGTCGCAGTCCTCCAGCGCGTCGATCAGCTTGAAGACCTTGCGCGCGCCCTCCGCGTCCAGCGGGACGTTCACCGAGGCCAGGAAGCTCAGCTCCGAGGAGTCGTACTCGATCTCGGCCGCCTGCACCGCCTTGCGGACCTCGACCAGGTCGGTCGGCTCGCACAGCACCTCGAAGCTCTCGCCGAGGTCGTTGACCTCCTCGGCACCCGCCTCCAGCACCGCGCCGAGCACGTCGTCCTCGGTGAGCCCGTTCTTCGGCACGATCAGCACGCCGCGCCGGGAGAACATGTACGACACCGAGCCCGCGTCGGCCATCGAACCGCCGTTGCGGGTCATCGCGGTGCGGACCTCGCCCGCGGCGCGGTTCTTGTTGTCGGTGAGGCACTCGACCAGCACCGCGACGCCGTTCGGGCCGTAGCCCTCGTACATCAGGGTCTGCCAGTCGGCGCCGCCGGCCTCTTCGCCGCCACCGCGCTTGCGGGCGCGCTCGATGTTGTCGACCGGCACCGAGTTCTTGCGCGCCTTCTGCATGGCGTCGTAGAGGGTCGGGTTGCCGTCCGGGTCTCCCCCGCCGGTCCGCGCCGCGACCTCCACGTTCTTGATGAGCTTCGCGAAGAGCTTGCCGCGCTTGGCGTCGACGGCGGCCTTCTTGTGCTTGGTGGTGGCCCACTTGGAGTGGCCGCTCATCTTTCCTCCGTCTTTCCACGCCGTCGCAGGCGAGACCCGGGGCCTTCAGCCTGCGCGAACGGTCTGCACGAAATGCCGGTGCACGCGCTCGTCGCCGTGGACCAGTTCCGGGTGGAAGCTGGTGGCGAGCACGCGCCCCTGCTGAACCGCGACGATCCTACCGGCGGCGGCCGGGTCGTCTGATGCGCGCGGGGTGACCTCGGCCAGCACCCGCACCTGCGGGCCGATGCGCTCCACCCACGGGGCGCGGATGAACACCGCGTGCACCGGGCCGTCGACCCCGGCGAAGTCGAGGTCGGCCTCGAACGAATCGACCTGCCTGCCGAACGCGTTGCGGCGCACGGTCATGTCGAGCGCGCCGAGCGGCGTGATGCCCGCTTCGGCACCGCCCAGCACCTCACCGGCCAGCAGCACCATGCCGGCGCAGGAACCGTAGGCGGGCAGGCCGTCGGCGATCCGCTGCCGCAGCGGTTCGAACAGCTCGAAGGAGTGCAACAACCGGCTCGTGGTCGTCGATTCCCCGCCGGGCAGCACGATGCCGTGCAGGTCCGCGAGTTCCTCGGGCCTGCGCACGGGTTTGGCGACCGCGCCGCTGCGGTCGAGGGCGCCGAGGTGTTCGGCGACGCCGCCCTGCAGGGCGAGCACGCCGATGACGGGAGCCGCCGCACCATCCATCACGAGTTCTCCGTTCCTGAGTTCGGCGGGGCCGCTCGACCGGCCCCGACCTGATGGGCCGCCCACCTGCGCTCCGGCGAGGCGCCCGCCTCCTCCGACCGCGCGAGCGGCCCACTCGACCGCGCTGCCCGGTCGAATGGGCCGTTCACCTGGTCCGGGGCCGCGTCACCAGCCGCGCTGGGCGTAGCGCTGGTCCGCCGGGAGGGAGTCGACGTTGAGGCCGACCATCGCCTCGCCGAGCCCGCGGGACACCTTCGCGATCACGTCCGGGTCGTCGTAGAAGGTCGTCGCCTTCACGATCGCCTCGGCGCGCTTGGCCGGGTCGCCGGACTTGAAGATGCCGGAGCCGACGAAGACGCCTTCGGCGCCGAGCTGGCGCATCATCGCCGCGTCCGCCGGGGTGGCGAGCCCACCCGCGGTGAACAGCACGACCGGGAGCTTCCCGGCGGCCGCGACCTCCTTGACCAGGGCGACCGGGGCGCGCAGCTCCTTCGCCGCCGCGTACAGCTCCTCCCCGTCGAGCTGTCCGAGCCTGCGGATCTCGGCGCGGATGGAGCGCATGTGCCGGGTGGCCTCGACGACGTTGCCGGTGCCGGCCTCGCCCTTGGATCGGATCATGGCGGCGCCCTCGGCGATGCGGCGCAAGGCCTCGCCGAGGTTGGTGGCGCCGCAGACGAACGGGACGGTGAAGTTCCACTTGTCGATGTGCAGCGCCTCGTCGGCGGGGGTGAGCACCTCGGACTCGTCGATGTAGTCGACGCCGAGGGACTGCAGCACCTGGGCTTCGACGAAGTGGCCGATGCGGGCCTTGGCCATCACGGGGATGGAGACGGCGTCGACGATGCCCTCGATCATGTCCGGGTCGGACATGCGGGCGACGCCGCCCTGGGCGCGGATGTCGGCCGGGACCCGCTCCAGGGCCATCACGGCGACGGCCCCGGCGGCTTCGGCGATCTTCGCCTGCTCCGGGGTCACCACGTCCATGATCACCCCGCCTTTGAGCATCTCCGCCATGCCGCGCTTCACTCCGTCGGTGCCGGTGGCCTGGGCGGTGGCTGCGGTGTCGGTCACGGTCTGCCTTCCCTCGGGGGTCCGGCGCGGCGGCGTGCCGCGCTCTCCCCTCCGACGCTAGGCCGCAACTGGACCACTTCCACGGTCCACTTACCCCTGTTCTCAGTAGTCCACTTCGCGATCGGCGCCGGTGAACGGCATTGCACGCAACGTCACCCGGGTGTGTGATCGGGGACACAACGACGTCCGAGGGGGCAGCGATGGGCAGCAAGCAGAACGCTCCGGGGGTGCAGGCGGCGCCCGCCCCCACCGATCCGAGCGGGATCCGCAACGTGGTCCTGGTGGGGCCGTCCGCGGCGGGCAAGACGACGCTGGTGGAGGCACTGCTGGCGACGACCGGCACCATCCCGCGCTCCGGTTCGGTGGTGGACGGGACCACCGTGTGCGACCACGACAGCGCGGCCGTCGAGCAGCAGCGCTCGGTGGCGCTGTCGGTGGCGCCGCTGGACCACGACGGGCACAAGATCAACCTGATCGACACCCCCGGCTACGCCGATTTCGTCGGGGAGCTGCGCGCGGGCCTGCGGGCGGCGGACGCGGCCCTGTTCGTGGTGTCCGCCGAAGAGGGCGTGGACGCGGCGACCCGCGCCATCTGGCAGGAGTGCGCCCGGGTGCGGATGCCGCGCGCGGTGGTGCTGTCCCGGCTGGACCAGCACCGGGCCGATCCGGCCACCGCGCTGGAGTCCTGCCGGGAAGCGTTCGGGGCCGGGGTGCTGCCGCTGCACCTGCCGCTGCGCGGGCCCGACGGCGGCACCACCGGCCTGGCCGGGGTGCTCACCGGCACCGTCTCGGGCACCGGCGCGGCGCGGGACTGCGAGCGGGAACGGGCCGAGCTGATCGAGGCGATCATCGCCGAGAGCGAGGACGAGTCGCTGATGGACCGCTACGTCGCGGGCGAGCGCATCGAGGAGCCGGTGCTGATCCGCGACCTGGAGACGGCGGTCGCGCGCGGCGGCCTGCACCCGGTGCTTCCGGTGTGCGCGGCCACCGAGCTGGGCCTGCCCGAGCTGCTGGACGGCGTGGTGCGCGGTTTCCCGTCCCCGCTGGAGCATCCCTCGGTGCAGGTCACTGACCCGCACGGCGGGAACCCGCGGGAGCTGCCCGCCGATCCGGCGGGCCCGCTGGTCGCGGAGGTCGTGCACACCTCGGTGGACTCCTACGTGGGCCGGGTGTCGCTGGCCAGGGTGTTCTCCGGGACGGTGCTGCCGGAGCGGGCGGTGCACGTGTCCGGGCACGGCATGGCCGAGCGCGGGCACCCGGACCACGACGAGGACGAGCGGGTCGCGCACCTGTACTCCCCGCTCGGCTCGGGGCTGCGCGGGGTCCCGCGCTGCGTGGCCGGCGACCTGTGCGCGCTGACGAAGCTCGGTTCGGCCGAGACCGGCGACACCCTGTCCGACCCGGGGAGCCCGCTGCTGCTGTCGCCGTGGCCGATGCCGGATCCGCTGCTGCCGGTCGCGGTCGTCGCGCGCACCCGCAGCGACGAGGACGCGTTGGCGCGGAACCTGAACCGGCTGGTCGCCGCCGATCCGAGCCTGCGGTTGCAGCGGGACGGCGAGACGCACCAGCTGGTGCTGTGGTGCA
Organism: Saccharopolyspora gregorii; assembly: GCF_024734405.1. NCBI lineage: Bacteria > Bacillati > Actinomycetota > Actinomycetes > Pseudonocardiales > Pseudonocardiaceae > Saccharopolyspora > Saccharopolyspora gregorii. Next base: position 4,460,434 of record NZ_CP059556.1, read on the forward strand.
CCGGCGAGGCGCACGCCGACGTCGTGCTGCAACGCCTCCGCGACGGCGGCGCGGAGATCGACACCGAGCCGCTGCGGGTACCGCTGCGCCAGACGTTCCGGCAGGCGGCGAAGGGCCACGGCAGCCACAAGAAGCAGTCCGGCGGGCACGGCCAGTTCGCGGTGTGCGACATCGAGGTGGAGCCCGCACCGCGCGGTTCCGGCATCGAGTTCGCCGACCGGGTGGTGGGCGGCGCGATCCCGAAGCAGTTCATCGCCAGCGTCGAGAAGGGCGTCCGGGCGCAGGTGGAGCGCGGCCTGGAGGACGGCCTGCCGCTGGTGGACCTGAAGGTGACGCTGGTGGACGGCAAGGCGCACAGCGTCGACTCCTCGGACGCCGCCTTCCAGACCGCGGGCGCCCTGGCGCTGCGCGGCGCCGCCGAGCAGGCCGGGCTGGTCACGCTGGAACCGGTGGACGCTGTCGCGGTGTCCATCCCGGACGAGCACCTCGGCGTGATCCTCGGGGACCTGTCCAGCCGCCGCGGCAAGGTCGTCGGCACCGAGCCGGAGGACACCGGCTGGACGGTGGTGCGCGCGCACGTCCCGGCCAGCGAACTCGCCCGCTATTCGATCAACGTGCGCTCGCTGAGCTCGGGCAGCGCCACCTTCACCCGACGCTTCGAGCGCTACGACCCGATGCCCACCTGACTCCCGGTTTCCCGGAACCGGCGCGACGAGCCGGTGGAGCCCGAGCCGGTTCAGCGGTGCCGGTTCAGCCGGCCGCGGGTTCCGGGTCGAGCTCGCCGTCGTCCTCGACCGGGGCCGGTTCGGTGCGGTCGGCGGCGGGCTGGACGTTGAGCTGGGTCTGCGGGTTGCGGACGTAGGCGGCGGCCTGCTCCGGGGTGAGGTGGTCGGCGATCAGGCCCCACGGGACCTTGCCGCCGGAGGACGGGTAGCGCATCCACACCGCGTACTCGTCGGCCTCGGTGATCGGGTGCGTGACCGGCGGGACCGGGTCGGCGGCGGACTCGGCTTCGGCCGCCTCGACGTCCCAGGCGGCGGTCTTTCGGAAGATCTCCACGGTTTCGGCGGGAACCGCCGACGCGAGCGGGAACCAGTCGAACTGCCCGCTCGCCCATGCCCGGATGCGGACGTCGTAGACCGCGTCGTCCGTCGAAGCCACCACGCCGCACCTCCGCTTGATCGAGCACTCGCGGCGAGCAGCCTAACCAGCGGCACCGACGGTTCCCGCACCCGCGTCGGCGCCCCTCACAGACCCCGCACGAACGCGGCCCACGCCGAGCGCCCGAACAGCAGCGCGGGGCCGTCGGGGTCCTTCGAGTCCCGAACGCCGACGGCGGACCGAACCGAGGCCAGTTCAACGCACGCGCCACCGCCCTGACCGCTGTAGCTGCTCTTCCGCCAGACCACGCCACCCAAGTTCGATGCGGCCGGAAGGTGCCACGATGTCATGCGAAGTCCTTTGCCAGTCTCCGTAAGAACGCTTCGGTCTCGCTGATCGACAACGCCTTCATTGTCAGCTCGTCGAACACATGGCGGAAGACCTCCACGACATCAGGTTCTTCGAGGCAACTACCGCCCGACTGGTTCTCCACGTAAACGACTCCGGGGTCATCGGCGTTCGCGAAGTCAACCAGGTGAAACGAGCCGAGCTGCCCTCGATGAGGACCGCCACCCAAAGCCATGACCTGCAAGGTCACCTGCGGAGTCGTGCAGAGTTTCGCCAGTTCCTCGACTTGCTCGAACATCACTTCCGGGGAACCGACCTCCCGGCGGAGCGCCGACTCATCGATGATCGCGTGCAGGGCCAGCCGCTCACCGTCCCTGGCCAACACGTCTCTTCGCCTCAGTCGCGCCTCTGCCTGCTTCTCCAGATGAGATTTGGGGGCTGACGAGCCATCCCGCAGCACCGCGTCCGCGTACCCCCGCGTCTGCAAGATCCCCGGGACGAAGCCGAGGTCCCACTCGCGGATCTCGCTCGCGCCCCATTCGAGGCCGACGTAGAGGGAGAACCACTCGGGGATGGCCTGGTTCCCGTCCCACCAGCCCTTCTGCTCAGCGACCTCGGCCAGCCGGAGGTACCAGTCGATCCGCTCGGCCGGGACGCCGAGGAACGGGAGCATGATCTCCAGGTCCGGTCCGCTGATCGCGTTCCGCATGCTCTCCATGTGCGCGATCTTGCCCTGGCCGCAGCGGAGCCTGGCCGCAGCGGAGCCTGGCCGCGATGTCGCGCGCCCGCAACTGAGCCAGGCCCCACGCGGTCAGGCAGCCGCGCCAGACGGCGGGCTGTTCGTCGCCGGGGAGCTCGCTACGAAGAGCTCGTGCCCGCCTGAGCGGAGCGGGCCGCCGCGCGCAGGCGCTGCAGGACGGTGAGCGCGGAGAGCACCACGAGCAGCCACACCGCCACGTCCAGCACGTAGGGCACGCCCAGTCCGTGCAGCCCGGTGCCGACCAGCACGAGCACGAACCGCTCGGCCCGTTCGGCGAGACCGCCGTCGGCGCTGAGCCCGTTGGCCTCGGCGCGGGCCTTCACGTACGAGGTGACCTGCGCGCCCACCAGGCACAGCAGCAACCCGGCGCCGAGCGGCCGGTCCCCGGCCACGACCAGCGCCCACCACACCAGCGCCCCGAACAGGGCGCCGTCGGCGATGCGGTCGCAGCCGGCGTCGAGCACGCCGCCGAACGTGGAGGACCCGCCGCCCGCGCGGGCCATCGCCCCGTCGAGCACGTCGAACAGCAGGAACACGGTGACCACGACGGTGCCGGTGAACAGCTCGCCACGGGGGAAGAACCACAGCGCGGAGGCGACGCTGGCGACCGTGCCGATGACGGTGACGGCGTTCGGTGTGAGCCCCGCCCGGACCAGCGCTGCGCCGATCGGGTGCGTCCAGCGGGAGATCGAAGCCCGCGCGAAGATGTTGAGCATCGCCTGTTCCGCCAGCCGCCTAGCGCACCGAATCCACGGTGCTCGTTCACCTGGCAGCGTATCCGTAGCCGAGGCGCTGATCGGTCGGCAGGCGAGCCGCCACACCGCGGTGAACTCGGTCACAGACGGAATGGTTGAAAGTTCAACACCGTTGACGGGACAGCAAGACCCCCGCACCAGCGTTCAGGAGAAGGCCAATGAGCACTGCCACCACGATCCCCGGTTACGTCGTCGGCACCTGGGACATCGACAGCGTGCACTCCGACATCGAGTTCACCCTGCGCCACCTGGGCGTCGGGCGCTCCCGCGGCCGCTTCGACGGCTTCAGCGGCGAGATCGTGACCGCCGAGAACCCGCTGGACTCCTCGGTGACCGCGGACATCGACCCGGCCACGATCAACACCGGCAACGGCGACCGGGACGCGCACGTGCGCAACAGCGACTTCCTCGACGTCGAGAAGTTCCCGAAGGCGGGCTTCCGCTCCACCGGCATCCGCCAGGACGGCAGCGACTACGTCATCGACGGCGAGTTCACCCTGCACGGCGTGACCAAGCCGGTGTCGCTGGCGGCCGAGCTCGGCGGCTTCACCGACAACGGCCAGGGCGGCACCCTGCTCGGCATCTCCGCCTCCACCACGATCAACCGCACCGACTTCGGCGTCGGCCCCGAGGGCGGCGCCATGCTGGGTGAGAAGGTCAAGATCACCCTGGAGATCGAGGCCAACCTCCGCGCCGAGTGATCACCGCTCGAAGGCGACGAAAGGCCGAGGACGCGATGTCCTCGGCCTTCGTCGTGTCCGGGGTCGGTCAGCCCGGCCATGCCTCCGCGAGGAGGCGGCGGGTGTCGCCGAGGAGCTGGGGCAGCACCTTCGTGTGGCCGATGACCGGCATGAAGTTCGCGTCCCCGCCCCAGCGCGGCACCACGTGCTGGTGCAGGTGCGCGGCGATGCCCGCGCCCGCCACCGGCCCCTGGTTGAGGCCGATGTTGAACCCGTGCGGCGCCGACACCTGGCGGATCACCCGCATCGCGCGCTTGGTGAACGCCGCGACCGCCGTCGTCTCCTCGTCGGTGAGCTCCGTGTAGTCGGCGACGTGCCGGTACGGCAGCACCATCAGGTGCCCCGGGTTGTACGGGTACAGGTTGAGGATCGCGAAGACCAGCTCGTCGCGGGCCACGATCAGCGTGTCCTCGTCCGGCAGGCCCGACTCCAGCAACCGGCAGAACGGGCAGCCCTCGCTGGCCTCGCCCTCCGGCTTGTTCTCGCCCTGGATGTAGGCCATCCGGTGCGGGGTCCACAGCCGTTGCAGCGCGTCCGGCACGCCGGTGCCGCGCTGCTCCGAGAACTGGACCCCGCTGTCGTCGGAGGTCACGCCGACTCCGCCCCGGCCGCCAGCTCCCGCTGGAAGACCTCCGCGGTCGGCGAGGTGTTCTCGCGGCGCTCCACCCAGCGGCCGATCGCGGCCACCGCCTCCGCCACCGGCACCCCGTTGATCTGGGTGCCGTCGCGGAACCGGAACGACACCGCGCCGGCCTCCACGTCCTTGCCGCCGGCCAGCAGCAGGAACGGCACCTTCTGCGTGGTGTGGTTGCGGATCTTCTTCTGCATCCGGTCGTCGCCGTGGTCGACCTCGGCGCGAATCCCCCCGGCGCGCAACGACTTCACCACGCCGACGAGGTGGTCGGCGTGCTCGTCGGCGATCGGGATGCCCACCACCTGCACCGGGGACAGCCACGCCGGGAACGCGCCCGCGTAGTGCTCGGTGAGCACGCCGAAGAACCGCTCGATCGACCCGAACAGCGCCCGGTGGATCTTGATGGGCCGCTGCTTGGCGCCGTCCTTGCCGGTGTACTCCAGGTCGAACCGCTCCGGCAGGTGGTAGTCCACCTGGATCGTCGACATCTGCCAGCTGCGGCCCAGCGCGTCCTTCGCCTGCACCGAGATCTTCGGGCCGTAGAACGCGGCGCCGCCCGGGTCCGGCACCAGCTCCAGGCCGGAGGACTCGGCGGCCTCGCGCAGCGCCTCGGTGGCCACCCGCCAGCTCTCGTCGTCGCCGACGTACTTCTCGTCGTTGCGGGTGGACAGCTCCAGGTAGAAGTCCTCCAGGCCGTAGTCGCGCAGCAGGTCCAGCACGAACGACAGCAGCGACTTCAGCTCGTCCTGCAGCTGCTCCGGCATGCAGTAGATGTGCGCGTCGTCCTGCGTCATGCCGCGCACCCGGGTCAGGCCGTGCACCACGCCGGACTTCTCGTACCGGTACACCGAGCCGAACTCGAACAGCCGCAGCGGCAGCTCCCGGTAGGAACGCCCGCGGGACCGGAAGATCAGGTTGTGGAACGGGCAGTTCATCGGCTTCAGGTAGTAGTCCTGGCCCGCCTTGCGCAGCACGCCGTTCTCGTCGCGCTCCTCGTCGAGGTGCATCGCCGGGAACATGCCGTCCTTGTACCAGTCGAGGTGCCCGGAGGTCTCGAACAAGGTGCCCTTGGTGATGTGCGGGGTGTTCACGAACTCGTAGTCCGCGGCCTCGTGGCGGCGGCGCGAGTAGTCCTCCAGCTCGCGGCGGATGATGCCGCCCTTCGGGTGGAACACCGGCAGCCCGGAGCCGACCTCCTCCGGGAACGAGAACAGGTCCAGCTCGGCGCCCAGCCTGCGGTGGTCGCGGCGCTCCGCCTCGGCCAGCCACTCCAGGTGCTCGGCCAGCGCCTCCTTCGACTCCCACGCGGTGCCGTAGACGCGCTGCAGCTGCTGGTTGTTCTGGTCGCCGCGCCAGTAGGCGGCGGCCACCCGGGTCAGCTTGAACGCGGGGATGAACTTGGTGTGCGGCACGTGCGGGCCGCGGCACAGGTCGCCCCACACGACCTCGCCGTGGCGGTCGATGTTGTCGTAGACGGTCAGCTCACCGGCGCCGACCTCCATCACCTCGCTGGTGTCGACCTCGTCCGCGCCGGACTTCAGGTCGACCAGCTCCAGCTTGTACGGCTCGTTCGCCAGCTCCTCGCGGGCGGCCTCCACCGAGTCGAGGCGGCGGCGGGAGAACTTCTGCCCGGACTTGACGAGCTGCTTCATGCGCTTCTCCAGCGCCTGCAGGTCCTCCGGGGTGAACGGGCGGTCCACGTCGAAGTCGTAGTAGAAGCCGTCCTTGACGGGCGGGCCGATGCCCAGCTTCGCGTCCGGGAACTGCTGCTGCACGGCCTGCGCCAGCAGGTGCGCGGCCGAGTGGCGGATGACGCTGCGCCCGGCCTCGGTGTCGGCGGCGACCGGTTCGACCTCCACGTCGGACTCCGGCGCCCACGCCAGGTCGCGCAGCTCGCCCTCCTCGTCGCGGACCACGACGATCGCCTGCGGGCCCTGGCCGGGCAGACCGGCTTCGGCGACGGCGGCGGCAGCGGTAGTGCCCGCCGGCACCTTCACCCTGGTGACCTGCTGGGCTTCGGGCGGCTGAACGGACACGATGACTCCTCGTGAAGGGCGGTCGCCGAGGAGGCGACCCGCGGATGAAACCGGCTGGTACTTGCCCCTTCGATGCTATCGGCCGCCCGCCACCCGATTTCCGCCCCTGCCCGGCGCGGACGGGTTCAGCCGAGATCACCTTCCGCGATCATCGCCTCGATCTCCATCGCGGAGGCGAGGCCGCCCGCGCACGGCCCGATCACGCCCTGCACGCCGAGCTTGCGCAACCGGTTCGCCTGCTCGATGGTGCGCACCCCGCTGCCGACGACGGCCAAGCCCAGCAGCTGGGCCGAACCGACCAGGCTGGACACCAGGTGCTCGTCCAGCGGATCCGCCCCGTCCGGCGCGGCGAACGAGTCCAGGTAGCCGCCGGTGAGCCGCACCGCGCACAGCGGCAGCCCGCGCAGCCGCGCCACCTCGCGGTGGTCGTGGCCGAAGTCGTGCACGCCCAGCGTCAGGCCCATCTCGGCGAAGATCTCCAGCGCGTCGATCGGATCGCCGTACTGGTCGAACAGCGCCGCCTCCGGCACCCCGATGATCAGCTTGCTGGCCGGCAGCCCGCTGTCGGCGAGGATGCGGCGCATGTCGCCGACCAGCTCCGGGTCCCGCAGCTGCCGCGCCGACAGGTCCACGGCCGCCACCGGCCCCCGATCGCCGAACCGCTCCTGCCAGTGCACGGCGTGCGCGCACACCTGCTCCAGCATCCAGGTGCCGAGCCGGGTGATCAGGCCGGTTTCCTCCGCCAGCCCGAGGAAGTCCTCCGCGTCGAGCTCGCCGAACTCCGGGTGGTCCCAGCGCAGGTGCGCCCGCACCCCGACCAGCGAGGCGTCGTCCCACCACAGCACCGGCTCGTACTCCACGTACAGCTCGTGCTCGTGCAGCGCGCTGGGCATCGCCGCCGACAGGTGGAACCGCTCCTTGGCCGCCGCGTTGTGCTCCGGGTCGAACAGCGCCCACTGCGCCCGGCCCTCGTTCTTGGCGCGGTACAGGGTGATGTCGGCGTCCTGCAGCAGCTCGTCCGGCCCGGTGGCGGCGACCGCGGTCTCCACCACGCCGACGCTGGCGGAGGCGGTGAGCAGGTGACCGCACACCGACACCGGGCGGGTCACCTCCGAGAGCATGTGCTCGACGATCTCCACCAGCCGCGCCGCGCCCTGCGAGTCGGGGACGAGCACCACGAACTCGTCGCCGCCCATCCGCGCCGCCAGCCCCGACTCCAGGGTGGCCAGGGCGTTGAGCCGTTGCGCCATCGCGCGCAGCAGCTCGTCCCCGACCGGGTGCCCGAGGCTGTCGTTGATCGCCTTGAACCCGTCCAGGTCGAAGTAGCACAAGCCGACCCGGCGGCCCGGGTACGCCGGTTCCAGCGCCGCGTCCAAGGTGGTCTTGAGCAGGGTTCGGTTCGCCAGCCCGGTCAGCGGGTCGTGGGTGGCCTGCCTGCGGAACTGCTCCTGGAGCATGTGCCGGTGGGTGATGTCCTCGTAGAGCAGCACCTGGTAGTCCGGCGTGCCGTGCGAGTCGCGCACCAGCGAGGCCGACACCTGCGTCCAGATGTGCGCGCCGTCGGCGCCGCTGAGCCGCGTCTCGGACTGGAACCGGTCCACCTCGCCCACCGAGAGCGATTCGACGTTCTCCACCAGGTCGTCCACCCAGTCCGGGTCGGCGAGGTCGAAGACGCTGCGGCCCACCAGGTCCTGGCAGACCGGTTCGAAGATGCCCTCCATCGGGGAGTTGACCTCCTCGATGATGCCGTCGAGCGTGACGATCGCGATGCCCAGCGCGGAGGAGGTGAACACCGCGCGGAACGAGGCCTCGCTGGCGCGCAGCGCCTCCTCGGCGGCGTCCCTGGCCTGCAGCACGGCGCGCTTGATGACCTCCTGCTCGTCGAGCGTCTGCTCGCGCAGCTGCCCCGCGTAGGCGGCGGCGACGGCGCTCAGCACCGGCACCAGGTCACCGCGCCCGAACCGCGCGGACCGCAGCTCCGGCAGCCCGGAGCCGAGCACCCGCAGCGTGCGGTCCAGCGCGGCGGGACCGGTGAAGTGGATGCGCACCAGCCGCGCGCCGAGCTCGGCGGCGGCCTCCAGCAGCCGGTCCGCCTCGCCCGCGGCGTCCAGCAGCGCGTCGAGCCGCTCCAGCAGGAAGTCCTCGATGTCGGCGCGCGCCATCGGCACGTAGCTGGTGCGGATGATCTCGCGGGTCCAGCGGCGGACCAGCGCGGCCCGTTCCGCCCCGGGGCCGTCGCCGGGCCCCTCGGAAGACTCCGTCATGACCCGGCACCGCCGATTCGGCCGCGGATTCCGCCATTTCCGAGGATTTCGGGACGACTGTTCGCGCATGGGCATATTCCCCGGAGGAATGAGGGCGGGATACCACCCCGGGCGCGGCTGGGGCGAGGCCCGCGGCGGCCCGCGGGGCGCTCCGCGGGCTGGTGCTCGACGCGGTCGGCGGACCGCCGGGCGACGGCTCCCGGAACGGACCGGGACCGACGCCGCGCGGCGCGTTCTTCGAGGTGAACACCATCAGGCAGCCGTTCCGGCCGCTGGTGCATCGTTGCCTCCCGAGTGCCGGTGTCCACGATGGTCGACCCGACTAAAGTCGGTACTCTACAAGATCTTTTTAAGGTACAGGCACCAACGCCGAACGTGATCGTACTGTGACGGTCCGCGCCCGGTCATCCATCGATTTCGGGGACGCCACCCGGTCGAGCGAGAAGCGCTATGAGGCTTCTCACCGTCCGCATTCCGGGATTTCCGGTAAGGGGAACCTAAGCTGGAGGGTGGTCGGATCGCGCCGCACGCGACGGGCACCCTAGAACGGAACGCCCGGCACCCGCCGCGGCACATCCACGACGGCCCGGGGCCACCCCCGGCGCCACCTTTGAAGTCGAGCAGGAGGACACGCATGACCCGCCCACTGCGAGTTGCGATCGTCGGGGCCGGCCCCGCCGGCGTGTACGCCGCGGACATCCTGACGAAATCCGAGACGCCAGTGGACATCGACCTGCTCGACCGGATGCCCGCCCCCTACGGGCTCATCCGCTACGGCGTCGCTCCCGACCACCCGCGCATCAAGGGCATCGTGAACGCGCTGCGGCGCATCATGGAGAAGCCGGAGATCCGCTTCCTCGGCGGCGTGAACTACGGCGAGGACATCAAGCTCGAACAGCTCCGGCACCACTACGACGCGGTGATCTTCTCCACCGGCGCCGACAAGGACCGGGCGCTGGACATCCCCGGCATCGACCTGGCGCACAGCCACGGCGCCGCCGACTTCGTCTACTGGTACGACGGCTACCCGGAGGCGACCCGCGACTGGACCTTGGACGCCAAGGAGGTCGCGGTCGTCGGTGCGGGCAACGTGGCGCTGGACGTGGCGCGGGTGCTCGCGAAGCAGGCCGACGACCTGCTCAGCACCGAGATCCCGGACAACGTCTACCAGGGCCTGAAGAACTCGCAGGTCACCGACGTGCACCTGTTCGCCCGCCGCGGTCCCGCGCAGGCCAAGTTCACGCCGCTGGAGCTGCGCGAGCTCGACCACCAGCCGGGCGTGGAGCTCATCGTGCACCCGGAGGGCTTCGAGCTCGACGAGGCCAGCGAAGAGGCCATCCGCAGCAACAACCAGGTCAAGACGATCGTCAAGACCTTCCAGGACTGGGCGCTGCGGGACCCGAAGAACGACACCCCGCGGCGGCTGCACTTCCACTTCCTGCGCGCGCCGGTCGAGGTCCAGGGCACCGACCGCGTCGAGGGCCTGCGCACCGAGATCATGGAGCTCACCGGCGACGGGAACGTGCGCGGCACCGGCGAGTTCGAGACCACCCCGGTGCAGGCGATCTACCGCGCCGTCGGCTACCTGAGCTCCCCGGTGCCGGACATCCCGTTCGACCACGGCACCGGCACCGTCCCCAACGACGGCGGCCGCGTGCTCGACCTCGACGGCGAGCACATCACCGGCGTCTACACCACCGGCTGGATCAAGCGCGGGCCCGTCGGCCTCATCGGCCACACCAAGGGCGACGCGCTGGAGACCATCGGCAACCTGCTGGACGACCTGGACTCGATGCCGACCGCCGAGGAACCGGACCGCGAGAGCGTGCTGCGGCTGCTGGACGACAACGGCGTCCGCTACACCACCTGGGACGGCTGGAACCTGCTCGACGCGCACGAGCAGGCGCTCGGCGAGGCCCAGGGCCGCGAGCGCATCAAGGTCGTCGAACGCGACGACATGATCAACATCTCCCGCTCGGAGAGCTGATCCCGCAACCAGAACGGCCCGCCGGAGTTCCGGCGGGCCGTTCCGCGTTTCAGGGGGTGTAGTCCGGGAAGAACTCGGTGACCTTGCAGGTGTCGCAGTGTCCGAGCAACCGGTACCAGCGGCAGGTTGCCGGCCAATCATCCGAACGACGCGATCTTCCACCGCCGCCCGATTCGAACAGCTTCACCAGTCCGCGCAGCGACGTCCCGTATTCCTTAATGCTACTCACACTCGGATAGACGAAGTTGGCATGACTGGAGTCATTCAGTAAGTAATCCTTACTCTTGCTGATCACGTCGAGAACTTCCGCGATTCGCAGATTCGATTCCCGATGCTTGATACTATTGCATTGCTGGTACATTTCGCTAATCGTGGAGATACATAACTCCACCTTTTTTGCGCGATCACCAAGCGGCTCAGACCTAGCTCTCAGCACGATCGACACGTCATCGATGTAGCCGCGACCATGCGGCCCCAGGACCTCGATCAAATCCCCGGTGATAGATTCCAGAACCTGCCTGGCCAGGTTTCCGGCGGCACTCCGCAACCACATTCGGTTGTGATCACCACCGTTCCTCGCAATGAGCTCGTTGAGCCGGTCGAGGTAATCACGCGGCGAGCGCGGCTTCATCACCGTCCGCGCCTCGCACTCATCCGAAGACTCGATCTCGAGGTACCACTGCGCGGTGCAGGGAAGACGGTTTCCATGATGCTCCCAGAGCCGCTTCACGAGCTGCTGGTCATGGGTGAGGATGACAACCTGCCGCCTCGGATCCTGCCCGGCAGGACCGAGGAGTTCACCGATCCCATCGCTCGCGAGCTTCTTCGCGGTTTCCACGTCGAGCATGTCCGTCGGATCGTCGAGGATCAACGGTGCCCCGACGTGCTCCCGCTCGATCGTCGCGAGGTGACAGGCGAGTCCGAGCATGTCGAGCTGCGAATCGGACAACCGGCCGATGGCCGTCACCTTGCCGCCTTCGATCAACACGTTCAGCCGCGGAGCTCCACTCCCCGACGCGACCTTCAAACTGATCGGCGGAGTGCGCTCCGGGGCCAGCTTGCGAATCCACGAGTTGATCGGTTCCGCCAAGTCGACGAGCTTCGCCTCCAGCACGTCAGTACGCCGGGCTTTGAGGTGACCAGCAGCAGCTCTGAGGGCGGCTTCACGATCCCGGTCCTTGCCGTGTTCGACGATTGCTTCAGCCACGTGACGAGCATCCTTGACCGCTTGCTCCGCAGACCGCAATTCGTCCCCACGGCGTGCGTGCACCGCTTCCGATCGCTGCACTTCCAGCTCGTTCGCCCGATCTTCCGCAGCAGGGCGGACAACGAGCAGTTCACCCAAGCTCCCAGCGACATCGTGCAGGGCCCCCTGGGAGAGCTGGTTCTTCGCCAGCTCGATCGACTTGCACAGCCTCGCCCGATGCTCGGCCCACGCACCTGCGAACTGCTGCAGCTCTCGATAACCGGCTTCGAAACCAGCACCGCCAGGAAAGGGACGCAAGGCCTGCTCGTCCCACACCGGCAGATGCCAGGCCAGATCCCGTCCTGCGAGCCTGTTCAGCTCATCGCGGATCTCGTTGCGGAGCTGTTCGTGCCGACGCAGGCGCTCGCGTTCGGCCGCGGTGGCGGCCAGTAACCGTTGCACCTCGCCGATCCGGGTGGTGGTCACCGTGCCTACCGCACATGCGGGGCACAGCTCCCCATCTCCCGCAACGGCCAGGAACGACTCGAACAGCGCTAGGAAGCCATCGCCGCCGATCACGGCCTCCGAAGCACTCGCGTCGTATTCAGCAAGGCGTTCGGCGAGACCATTCACATGCGTGACATCGGGGACCGATGGAGGCGGATCGAACCTGTGGTTCCAGACATCGGGGAGAGCTCGATCTCCGAGAGCTCGACGGAGATCGTCCACCCTGATCTGCGCTTCCGATTCGATCAGTTTCGCTATCTCGTCGACTTCTCGCCCCAGCCGGGACCCCCTCTCCTCTAGAAATTTCGCGACCGCGTCTTTGATGGAATTGGTGGCAGCGGAAATTCCGGACGACTTCAGTTGGTCAGCCGCACCACCCACGGCCTTCTGGGCTTTCGCCCACTTCTCGTCCGTGGGCGCCAATCCGACCGCGTCCCCGAGGATGACTGCTCGATCAACACCCTTCGAGTGGATGATCTCCCGGAGGCGACGTCGAGCTAGGAGCTGAATCGAAGGGACGTCGACTACCCCAACACCCCATGCACCCGTCCAACTCGCCCCCAACTTGCGTTCCCCGTCAACCCAGTTCACGGACACGTGCGGATCGCAGAGCGGCTTCCCATCCAGCGTGGCGTGCGGGATGTGGTCCTCGTCCTTGACCTCGTTCTTCAGGTCGGGCGTCTGCCTGGCACGAGTTGTCACTCCTGCCGTGAGCAGCTCGACCGCATCGACGAAGCTGGTCTTTCCGGTTCCGTTCTCGGCGTAGACGATCGTGAGGCCGCGGGAGAGCTCCAGTTCCTGTTCTTCACCGAAGGAGCGGATGCCCTGCACTCGGATGGATTCGATGTGCCCGTCGAATGGTGGCTGCGGCTGCGCTTCGTCCTCGGCAGTGAGCTCGTCGACGATCTTCCTCGCCTCGTCATCGTTAGGATCGTCGAGCTCCTCGATCCGCCGGATGATCTCGCGCCCCAGGTCTTCTTCCACGGACACCGCACCTCGTTTCAGCATTCGACACACTGATTGCGACGAATGCGAACACTACTGGTGCCGACGGCCTAGGTTTTCATTTCCCCATTCAGCCGAATGAAAGGAATATGCCGACGCAGACCGTGCCCGGGTCGGCGGAACGGATTGCTCCGTCAGCGGCGCCGGTACGTCGACAGGGTGATGGAGGCGGTGACCGGGAACGGGGTGGGGAGCTCGGCGATGCGGGCCGGGAGGGTGCCGGCGGTGTGCCAGGCGTTGGGGCCCATGCCGACGAGGGTGGCGAGCTCGGCCGGGCCCAGGTGCAGCGGGAACTCGCGGGTGGTGGTGGCGATCGGGTCGAAGTGCCCCGCGAGCTGCTCGGCGAGCCGCTGCGGTTTCCGCTCGTCCACGCTGAGCAGGCCCAGCGCCGAGACGAGTTCGCCCAGGTGACCGGAGTTCGGGGTGACCACCAGCAGGTGCCCGCCGGGGCGCAGCACGCGGTGCGTCTCGGCGGGGTTGCGCGGGGCGAACGCGTTGAGCACCGAGCCGACGGCGGCGTCGCGCAGCGGCAGCCCCTGCCAGGCGTCGGCGAGCACCGCGGACGCGCGCGGGTGCGCCTTCGCGGCACGGCGGGAGGCGAACTTGGAGACGTCCAGCGCCACGCCGACCTCGCCGGGGACCCGGTCCAGCACCCGCGCCAGGTAGTGCCCGGTTCCGGCGCCCAGGTCCAGCAGCGGCCCGCCGGTGTGGACTTCGGCCGCCGCGTCGGCCAGCGCCGCGGCGATCGGGTCGTAGTGGCCCGCGGCGAGGAAGTCCGCGCGGGCCGCGATCATCGGGGCGGTGTCGCCCGGCGCGGGGGCGCCCCGGCCGCCCAGCAGGCTCACGTAGCCCTGCTTGGCCAGGTCGAAGGAGTGGTTCGCGGCGCAGCGCAGCGCAGCACCATCCGGTTCCAGGCCCGCCCCGCAGTGCGGGCACGCCAACAGGCGCGCGATTTCGTCCAGCACTCGTTCCCCGCCTCCCCGACGCGGAATTCTAGGCGGCGCGCCGGGGCGCGATGACCGGGCCGCTCCCCCGTCGGCCGGCGCTCGGGTGCCGGGCCGCCGCGGTCCGGCGGCGGAGTAGGTTCCTCGGGACCGGGGAGGTGGGTGGGATGGGCAACGGCCTGCGTTGCGTCCGGCTCGACGACGGGTTCAGCTGCTACGTGCCGGAGAACTCGTCCGGCAGCACCGACGAGATCGGCTTCATCCACGCCGAGATCTTCCGCGACGAGTGCTACCTGCGCGGGGGCGCGGTGCTGCCCGCCGACGCGGTGGTCGTCGACGTCGGTGCCAACGTCGGGCTGTTCAGCCTGTTCGTGAAGCGGCGGTGCCCCGCCGCCCGGATCCTCGCGCTGGAGCCGATGCCGGAGACGTTCCGCGCGCTGTGGGCGAACCTCGCGGGTGTCGACGGGGTGCGGGCGGTGCGGCAGGCCGTGGGCGCCGGCGCCGAGGACGCGGTCGCGTTCACCTACTTCCCGGACCTGCCGGGCAATTCGACCCGCTACCCGGGCACCAAGAAGCTCGCCCGGCAGCACCCCACCGCGGGTGCCCTGCTGGCGGACGCCCGCGAGGTGGTGCTGCCGGTGCGGCGGTTGTCCGAGGTGCTCACCGAAGCCGGCCTGCCGGAGCGCATCGACCTGCTCAAGATCGACGTGGAGGGTGCCGAGGCCGACGTGCTCGCGGGGATCGACGACCGGGACTGGCCGCGGGTGCAGCAGGTCGTCGCCGAGGTGCAGGGGCATCGCGGCGAGGCCGAAGCCGTGCTGGAACTGCTGCGGGGCAAGGGTTTCAGCGCGGACGCGGGCGCCACCGAGGACGAGCTCGACGACCTCGGCACCCGCCTGATCACCGCCCGGCGACCGCCGTGCGCGTAGTCCTGACCTGCCTGCCGTTCCGCTCGCACCTGGTGCCGCTGCTGGCGCCGTGCGCGCACGCGCTGCGCCGCGCCGGGCACCGGGTGGCGGTGGCCTGCGCCGCCGGGATGGCGGACGTCGTCGCCGAGTGCGGGCTGGAGCACCTGCCGCTGCCGCGGGTGCGGACCCTCGACGCGCTGCTGCGCGATCCGGCGGTGTCCGGCAGCCCCGGCATGCCCGAGCACGCCGAGGCCACCGGTTCCGACCGGACCACCGTCGAAGCCCGCCGGGCTCCCGGCCCGCTGACCAGGACGTTCGCCGGTCCGCTCGCCGGGGTGCTCGCCGACGACCTGATCGGGGCCGCGGCCCGCTGGCGGCCGGACCTGGTCGTGCGGGAGTGCAACGAGTTCGGCGGCTACCTCGCGGCGGAACGGCTCGGGCTGCCGCACGCCGTGCTCGACATCGCCCCGCACAGCGCGCTGAACCTGCCGTTCGTGCGCGGTGCCGTCGACGAGCAGCGGGTGCGGCTCGGCCTGGACCCGGTGGACGACGTGCGGCACTCGTACCGGACGCTGGTCGCCGGGGTCGTCCCGCAGGAGTGGTACCCGCCGGAACTGCGCACCGCTCGCACCTACCGGCCGGTGCCCGTGGCAGGCGCCGACCGGCTGCCCGCCGAGTTCGCCGACCTGCCCGGGGACCGGCCGCTGGTGCTGGCCGGGTTCGGCACGCTGGCGCCGGTGCTGATCCCGGAACTCGCGGCCGTGCAAGGGCTGCTGGTCGAGGCGCTGGGCCGGGTGCGCTGCACGGCGGTCGTGGCGCTCGGCAGCGACCCGCGGGAGTGGCGCGGGCCGCGGCCGGGCAACGTGCGGCTCGTCGAGCGCACCCCGCAACGGGCGCTGCTGCACCGCGCGGACCTGTTCGTCTCGCACGGCGGGTTCGGCGGCGTGTTCGAGTCGCTGCTGGCGGGGACCCCGGTGGTGGCGCTGCCGCTGTTCTCCGACCAGCCGGACAACGCGCGCCGCACTGCCGAACTGGGGCTCGGCGCCGAAGTGGACCTCGGGACGACGAGCCCGGCGGCGCTGGCGCGGGTGTGCGCCGAGGTGCTGGGCGACCGCGCGGTGCGGGACCGGGTGGAGCGGATGTCCCGGTCGCTGCGCGCGGCCCCGGACCTCGACGCGCTCGCCGCGGACCTCGTCGCCCACGCCCGCTGACCGGCGGGGCCCGCATTCGGCCGCGGCCACGTGGGCACCCCGAGTGGGAGGAGGGAGCGCGATGGGTTCCTGGTTCTGGGCGCCGGAGTACGCGCAGGCGCGGGAGGTGTGCACCCGACTGGTCGGCCTGGCGTACCTGCTGGGCTTCGCGGCTGCGGTGCACCAGTTCCGCCCGCTGGCCGGGGAGCACGGGCTCACCCCGGCGCCGCGGTTCCTGCGCGCGGTGGGGTTCCGGCGCAGCCCGAGCCTGTTCCACCTGCACTACTCGGACCGCGCGTTCGGCGCGGTCGCCTGGACCGGGGTGCTGCTGGGCCTGGCGGCGGTGCTCGGCGTGGTGGCGGCGCTGCCGCTGTGGGCGTGGATGCTGGTGTGGCTGGTGCTGTGGGCGCTGTACCTGTCGATCGTGAACATCGGTCAGGTCTGGTACGGCTTCGGCTGGGAGTCGCTGCTGCTCGAAGCGGGCTTCCTGGTGATCTTCCTGGGCCCGGCGCACACCGCTTCCCCGGCGCCGGTGCTGTGGCTGCTGTGCTGGCTGCTGTTCCGCGTGGAGTTCGGCGCCGGGCTGATCAAGCTGCGCGGCGACTCCTGCTGGCGCGACCTGACGGCGCTGCACCACCACCACGAGACGCAGCCGATGCCGGGTCCGCTCAGCCGGTTCTTCCACCGGTTGCCCGGGCCGCTGCACAAGGCCGAAGTGCTGGCGAACCACGGGACGCAGCTGGTGGTGCCGTTCGCGCTGTTCGCGCCGCAGCCGATCGCGGACGTGGCGGCGGTGCTCGTCGTGCTCACCCAGTGCTGGCTGCTGCTGAGCGGCAACTTCGCCTGGCTGAACCTGGTCACGATCGCGCTGGCGTGCTCGGCGATGGACGACCGGCTGCTGCGGTTCCCCGCCCCGGAGATGCGGGATTCCCCGCTGTGGCACCAAGTCCTCGTGCTCGCGCTGGCGGCGGGGATGCTGGTGATCGCCCGCCACCCGGTGCGCAACATGCTCGGCCGCCACCAGGTGATGAACCGCAGCTTCAACCGGCTGCACCTGGGCGGCACGTACGGTGCGTTCGGTTCGGTGACCCGCACCCGCTACGAGGTCGTCGTCGAGGGAACTCCCGACCGCAGCGGGGAATCCGGCTGGCGCGAGTACGAGTTCCCCGGCAAACCGGGAGATCCGCGCCGCCGCCCGCCGCAGGTGGCGCCGTACCACCTGCGGCTGGGCTGGCTGCTCTGGTTCGTGGCGATCTCGCCGGGCTACGGCCGCGGCTGGATGCCCGCCCTGCTGCGCGGATTGCTGCGCGGCGACCGCGGGATCCGCCGCCTGCTGCGGCACGACCCGTTCCCGGACGAGCCGCCGGTGCTGGTCCGCGCGCGGCTGTACCGCTACCGCTTCGCGGACCGCGCCGAGCGCCGGGCGGGCCGCTGGTGGTCCCGCGAACCGGCGGGCGACCTGCTCCCGCCGATGTCGGCCGCGGACCTGCCCGGCTGACCGGTCACCAGGTGGGGCGCAGCGGCATGCCGGCGGCTCCGTCGTCGAGGCGGACGGCGAGCATCTGGTGCAGCTGGATGTTGTTGAGCTCGAAGCCCAGCCGCGAACCCGCCATGTACAGCCGCCAGATCCGCGCCCGCGCCGGGCCGACCTCCCGCACCGCCTCGTCCCAGTGCGCCTCCAGGTTCGCGCACCAGTCCCGCAGCGTGAGCGCGTAGTGCTCGCGCAGGTTCTCGGTGTGCCGGACCTCGAACCCGTTGTCGTGCATCGCCGACATGAGCGTCCCGGGGCCTTCCAGCTCGCCGTCGGGGAACACGTAGCGGCCGATGAACTTGCCGGGCTTGGAGGCCCGGGTGCCGTCGGGCCGGGTGATGGAGTGGTTGAGGAACCGGCCGCCGGGCCGCAGCTTCGCGCGCATCGCGGAGAAGTAGGCGGGCAGCTGCGCGAGTCCGATGTGCTCGGTCATGCCGATGGAGCTGATCGCGTCGAAGTCGGTCTCGGGCACGTCGCGGTAGTCCAGGTGCCGCACCTCGGCGAGGTCGGCGAGGCCGCGGTCCACGATGGCCTTCTGCGCCCACTGCGCCTGCTGCCGGGAGAGGGTGACGCCGATGGCCCGCACCCCGTAGTGCTCGGCCGCGTGCATCACCATGCCGCCCCAGCCGCAGCCGACGTCGAGCAGCCGCATGCCCTCCTGCAGCCCGAGCTTGCGCGCCACCAGGTCGTGCTTGCCGAACTGCGCCTGCTCCAGGGTGGCGTCGGCGTCCGGGTACACCGCGCAGGTGTAGGCCATCGACGGGCCCAGCACCCACTCGTAGAACCGGTTCGACACGTCGTAGTGGTAGGACACGGACTTGCTGTCCCGCAGCTTCGAGTGCCGCAGGCCGCCGCGCGGCCGGTACTCCTCCGGCGGCGGGCCGACCGGCCACCAGAACCGCTGCGCGCCGAGCCGCACCGCCAGGTCGAGCTTGGTGCGGGCGGGAACTTCCGCGATGGCGATCGACGGGAACCGGGACAGCGCCTCGTGCATGTCGCCGTGCACCTCCAGCGCCCCGGTGACGTAGGCCCTGGCGAGCCCCAGCTCGTCCGGGGAGGCCGCCAGGTGCGACAACGCCAGCGGAGAGCGGATCTCCACCGCGACGTCGGCTCCGGCCCGTCCCGCGCGGCTCCCGTCGTAGGCGCGGAACTCGACGTCGAGCCCTTCGCCGAGGATCCGCGGGAACACCTCTGCCCAACCCATGTTCGGTTCTCCTCCCTCTTGGCCCTATCGGTTGCCGACGCACTTCTCGTACAGGCCGGGAAGGCGGTCGTCGGGGTCGTAGCGCCGCTTCAACTCCTCGTAGGCGGGACGGTTGTAGAGCCGCCAGAACTCGTCCCGTTCGTAAAACGAGTCGGAGTACAGCGACTTGTGCCCGTCCAGTTCGCCGACCACGTCCTCGATGGCGCGGTTGTACTCGCCAGGGACGTCGCCCGGTTTGGTGTCCACTGCGGACCAGAAGCCCACGTTCACGTAGAGCTCCGCCGGATCCATCGGGTACAGCGACCAGCCCTGCGGGTCGCGCAGCCGGACCGGGCACAGCCAGATCGGTTCGATGCCGATCTCGCGGTGGAAGAACTCCAGGAACTCGGGCAGCCGGCGCACCGGGATCTCCACGTCCTGGATCACCGGTTCGCTGCCCGCGGCGCCGCGGGCGCGGGCGAGCCGGTCGGAGAACCCGGCGCGGCGGTCCCAGGCCACGATGCGGCGGTACACGTCGGAGCGGCGGTACTTGCGCGGCCACAGCGCGCGGACCGCGGGCCGCTGCACGCCGAACGCGCGGGAGCACCAGAACCAGTCGGTGTCCCAGCGCCACAGGTAGTCGTGGGTCGTCAGGTGGTCGGTCTGCTGCTCGCGCAGCGACCGGTAGTAGATGCGCCGGCCGGTGTAGTCGCTGGTGCCGGGTGCTTCGTCCACGTAGGTGCCGACGGTGAGGTACTGCTCGTCGGCGGCGAACACGGTGCCGTCGACGAAGTCGACGCGGTGGCCTTCGAACTCGCCGTCGCGGCAGATCTCCTCGATGGCGGCGGTGCACTCCTCGGCGGTGGAGAACCGGATGTGCCGCAGCCGCACGTAGGGCCGGGTGCGTTCGACCTCCACTTCGAGGCGCAGCGCGTAGCCGAGCGTGCCGTAGGAGTTCGGGAAACCGCGGTAGAGGGCGGCGTGCTCGTTGTCCGGCCGGGCCACCACGACCTCGCCGGAGCCGGTGAGGATCTCCATCTCGCGCACCGATTCGTGCGGCAGGCCGCTGCGGAACGAGCTGGACTCGATGCCGAGCCCGGCGACCGCGCCGCCGAGGGTGATCGTCTTGAGCTGCGGGACGACCAGCGGCATCCGCCCGGTGGGCAGGTGCGCGGCGACGACGGTCTCGTAGGTGGCCATGCCCTGCACCTGCGCGGTGCCCGCGTCGGGGTCGACGGACAGGACGCGGTTCAACCTGCCCACGTCGAGGCCGGTGGTGCTGCTGGGGGCGCGGAACCGGAACAGGTTGCTGGTGGGCTTCGCGAGCCGCACCTGCTGTCCGGGCGGGATCTTCGCGTACTGGTCGACCAAGGCGGCGACCTCGTCGGAGTGGTTCGCTGACACGGCTCCCGAGGTACCCGGATCGACTCCCATGGCTTCGACCCTATTGCTCCGGCCGGGACCCGGCATCCCACTTCTGCCAGCTCGTCGGCCTGCGAGCACCGGCGCGTCCGGGCAAATCGCCCATTTCCCGATCGGCCGGCCTGCGGCGGGCGGAACCCGATTCAGTTGCGCCACGCAACCGATTTCGCAGGTCACCCGACCATGCGAGACCCGGTGCCCCCGGCCCGCGGCAGTCGCCCGACCAGGCCCGTTGCGCCGATCGAGCGATCTCGATCACACCGGTCGCCGCGGCCGCCCGAACGGCCCAGCCCGTGCCCGCCCGGCCACCGAGCGTGCGCCGGACGGCGGACCCGCGCGGACGGGCCGTCCGCGGCGGGGTCAGCGGGCGCGGCGCAAGGCGTAGGCGCGCAGGCCCCGGAAGCTCTGCACCTTCGTCGGGCCGATCGAGGTCAGCGAGTACGCCGGGTGCGCCCGCAGCGAGGTCGCCAGCTCCCGGTCCACCAGCGCCGACGCCGGCCGCGCCACCGAGGTGAGCCTGCTGGCGATGTTCACCGTGGACCCGTAGACGTCGCCGAACCGCGCCAGCACCGGGCCCTGCGCCAAGCCGATCCGCAGCGGCGGCAGCTTGCCCGAACCGGGGATCCGCTCGTTGAGCGTCAGCGCGATCTCGGCCGCCTCGGCCGCGGTGTCGGTGACGAACAGGACCTCGTCGCCGACGGTCTTCACGATGCGGCCGCGGTTCTCCGCGACCACGGCGGTCGCGGTCTCCTCGAACTCGTCGATGAGCCTGCCCAGCTCGACCTCGCTGAAGTCGCGGATCAGGCGGGTGTAGCCGACCAGGTCGGCGAAGCCGATCACCTGCAGCCGCTCGTCGCCGTCCCCGACCTGCTCGGTCAGCTCGCGCGCCGCGGTCGCCGCGAGGTGCCTGCGCCACACGTAGCCCTGCAAGTCCTCCATCACCGGCGTGATCGCCTCGGCGAACTGCGCGGTCACGTCCAGGTCCTCGGCGAAGCGGTCGCCGAGCACCGAGCGGAAGATCGCCACCTGCCACTCGGCGAGCCGCGACATGGTCTGCGCCAGGGTGCGGGCGACCGCCGTCTCCAGCTCCGCGGTGATCACGTCGGCGGAGACGAGCTGCACGAGCATGCGCACCGCCCGCACGTCCGCGTCGGTGAACACGACCTCGTGGTCCTCGACGTGGGCGAAGCCCATCGCCTGCCACAACCGCTCCGCGCGGGCGAGCTCCACGCCTGCCGCCTCGGCGACGGCCGCCTTGGTGTACTTCGGTTCGCCGCCTAGCAGCGCCTTCTCGACCTCGTGGCCCAGCGGGGATTCCGCCTGGCCGCGAGGCCCGTCCTCATCGCGAGGTCCGGACAACGAGCACATCACAATCCGCCCGGCGGGAGACCTCGGAAGGCACCGAGCCGAGCAATCGGCCTTTGAGCGTGTTCAAACCCCTGCTGCCCACCACGAGCAGATCCGCCGACACCTTGCCCGCGACCTCCACCAGCGACGTCACCGGCGCGCCCACCACCGCGACCGTCTCCACCTCGGTGGCGCCGGTCTGCGCGGCCAGGTCGGCGGCCTCCAGCAGCGTCTGCTCCGCCGGGGCCGAGCCGATCACCTGGAACGCCTCGCCGCCCAGCTCGTCCTGGGCCTGCTCGACCTCGCGCTCGCTGCTCGGGTAGTAGGCGCACACGATGACCAGTGTGGCCGACGTGTCGGCGGCCACCGCCGCCGCCTTCGTCACCGCTCGCAACGAGGGCGTCGACCCATCCGTTCCGACGACGACACTCCGGTAGCTGGACATCAGCCGATCACCCTCCATCGCGTGACGCGCGCGGCGCGCGGACGTGAACACTAACGACCGGGCGGCGCGCGCGTCACGCCGTTCGGGCAAGACTTCCCCAGGAGCACGCGCGCGCTCGCGCGAACGCGTCGAATCGTGATCTCGATCGATCATCGTGTGGGTCGACAACGGGCGGCCCGGAACGTCGTCGCGCCCCACAACCACCCGGGTGGTGCGGGGCGCGTACGTTTTCCGCCAACTTCGAAGATGATCAGGAGGACGCGATGGCGGAACCTGGGCTCAGCCCCGGCAAGGGGATGTTGCGGCGCAAACCCATCGACGCGATCAGCGAGGACGACGGCGAGTCCGGCGGGCTCCAGCGCACCCTCGGGTTGTGGCAGCTGACCGCGATCGGCGTCGGCGGCATCATCGGCGCGGGCATCTTCTCGCTCGCCGGGGCCGTCGCCCACGGCAAGGCCGGCCCCGCGGTGCTGGTCTCGTTCCTCATCGCGGGGATCGCCAGCGCCGCGGCGGCGTTCTCCTACGCCGAGTTCGCGGGGATGATCCCGAAGGCCGGTTCGGCCTACACCTACGGCTACGCGGTGCTCGGCGAGATCGTCGGCTGGCTCATCGGCTGGGACCTGCTGCTGGAGTACACCGCGATCGTGTCCGTGGTGGCCATCGGCATCTCCGGGTACTTCACCGAGCTGCTCGGGTTCCTGCACGTCGAGCTGCCGCTGTGGATGGTCGGTGCCCCGGGCACCGAGGGCGGGGACGCGCCACCCGGCAGCTACAAGATCAACCTGTTCGCGGTGCTGCTGTGCCTGCTCATCGCGTTCGTGCTCAACCAGGGCATGAAGAACGCCGCCCGGTTCGAGACCGCGCTGGTCTACCTCAAGGTCGGCGTCGTGCTGCTCGTCGTCATCGTCGGCGCGTTCCACATCAACGCGGGCAACTACACGCCGTTCTTCCCGTTCGGCATCGGCGGTGCCATCACCGGCGCGGCGACCGTGTTCTTCGCGGTGTTCGGCTACGACGCGATGTCCACCGCGGCGGAGGAGTCCAAGGACTCGCAGAAGCACATGCCGAAGGCGATTCTGTACTCGCTGATCATCTCGATGGTGCTGTACGTGCTGGCCTGCCTGGTGCTCACCGGCATGATCCCGTACCAGGAGATCAGCGAGGAGAGCGCGTTCGCCACCGCGTTCGCCGACGTGGGCCTGCCCGTGGTCGGCGCGATCATCGCCGTCGGCGCCATCCTCGGCATCCTCACCGTGCTGTTCACCTTCATGCTCGGCGCCACCCGCGTCGGGTTCGCCATGTCCCGCGACGGGCTGCTGCCGAAGTGGTTCTCCCGCACCCACCCGGTGCGGAAGGTGCCGTCCCGGTTCACCTGGCTCATCGGCATCGTCTCCGCCGTGTTCGCCGGGCTGCTGCCCATCGAGGAGGCCGCGGAGCTGACCAACATCGGCATCCTGCTGGCGTTCGTCGTGGTCTGCGCCGCGGTGATCGTGCTGCGCTACAAGCGGCCCGAGCTGCCGCGCGGCTTCCGCACGCCGGGCATGCCGGTGGTACCGCTGATCGGCATCGTGTTCTCGCTGTGGCTGGTGACGTTCCTGGCGCCGGAGACGTGGCTGCGGTTCGCCGTCTGGTTCGCGATCGGGCTGGTGGTGTACGCGGCGTACGGCTACCGCCACTCGAAGCTGAACCAGCCTTCCGACGACTGACAGGCGGTCTCCCCCCCGCTTCTGGTGCGTAGGGGTGGGGTGGCGGAACCTCAGCCGCTTCCTCGCTGCGGGATCTTTTTCCCGAGTGGCTCCGCCACGAGGGAAAAAGCTGTCCTCGCGAGGAAGCGGCTGAGAACCCGCTGGTGGTCCGGTTGCTTGCTGGGTCGCCGCTCAGCGGCTTCGCCGCTGACAGGAGACAGGCACGGCCTGCCCGGCGGGTTCGCGAGCCGGCGATGAGTCGGGCTTCCGGTGGGTGGTGAGTCGACGATCACCTGATCGGCCCCGGGTGCGGTGCAGTGCGTCACAGCGCGCCCGGGGGGCCGAGATCTAGGGTTGCCGGTGCCGTCGAGCTCGGCGGCACCGGTGCGGACCGGCCGAAGCAGCCGAGAACCGGCCGGTCCTCAACGTCGAGGGGTGTGCGCCGTGACGCGAGTCCGCGAACTGAGCCCGTACGTCGAACTGCACCGCAAGCAGTGGCGGGAGCTCAGCGACTCGCTGCCGCTGCCCCTCACCCACTCCGAGCTGGAGGCGCTGCGCGGCCTCGGCGAACCCGTCGACCTCGACGAGGTCGCCGACGTCTACCTGCCGCTGTCCCGCCTGATCAACCTCCAGGTCGCCGCGCGGCAGCGGCTGCACGACAGCACCACCACCTTCCTCGGCGAGACCGCGCCGAAGGTGCCGTTCGTGATCGGCCTCGCCGGCAGCGTCGCCGTCGGCAAGTCCACCACCGCGCGCATCCTGCGGGCGCTGCTGGCGCGCTGGCCCGACCACCCGCAGGTCGACCTGGTCACCACCGACGGGTTCCTGCACTCCAAGGCCGAACTGGTCCGGCGCGGCATCATGCACCGCAAGGGCTTCCCGGAGAGCTACGACCGGCGGGCGCTGCTGCGCTTCGTCACCGAGGTCAAGTCCGGGGCCGAGTCGGTGACCGCGCCGGTGTACTCGCACCTCGCCTACGACATCCTGCCCGGGCACGAGCAGGTGGTGCGGCAGCCGGACATCCTCATCGTGGAAGGGCTCAACGTCCTGCAGCCCGGGCCGAGCCTCGCCGTGTCCGACCTGTTCGACTTCTCCATCTACGTGGACGCGCACACCGACCACATCGAGCGCTGGTACACCGACCGGTTCCTGGCGCTGCGCTGCACCGCGTTCGCCGACCCCGAGTCGCACTTCCACCACTTCGCCGGCCTCTCCGACGAGGACGCGCGGGCCGAGGCGCACCACCTGTGGCACACCATCAACCGGCCCAACCTGGTGGACAACATCCTGCCGACCCGGCCGCGCGCCACCCTGGTGCTGCGCAAGGACGGCGACCACGCCATCAACCGGGTGCGGCTGCGCAAGCTCTGATCAACGGCCCTGCCTGCGGTGCAGGAGCAGGTGCAGCTGCGTCGTCAGGCGTTCGGCGGGGTCCGCGAGGTCGATGCCGGTGATCTCGCCCGCGCGGCGGATGCGGTGCCGCAGCGTGTTCGGGTGCACGTGCAGCGCGGCGCTCGCGGACCGCACGTCGCCGAAGTGCTCCAGGTACGCCAGCACCGACCGCGCCAGCGCCCCCGAGTGCTCGGCGTCGTGGGCGAACAGCGCGTCCAGCCGCGGGTCGCGGAACCGCTCGTTGCCGCCGAGCACCGTCAGCAGCTCGCTGAGCACCACGCGGGAGCGCACGTCGGCGATGGTGGCGATCGGCGCGTCCAGGTCGTGGCCCATCGCGTCCAGCACCCGGTCCGCCTCGGCGCGCGAGTGCGGCACCTCGTCCAGCCCGGCCACCACCGAACCCACCCCGGCCTGCACCGCGGCCCGCAGCTGCTGCCCGGCGGCGGCCGCGATCTCCCTGGTCATGCCGAGCACCCCGGGCAGCGCGTGCACCGGCAGGTCCGGCAGCAGCACGTACACCCGCGAGCCGAGCGTCGTCACCAGCGCGCTGCGCCGGTAGGCGGCGGCGTGCACCGAGATCAACCCGGTCATCTCGGCGCGCTCCAGCTCCAGCTCCGGCCGGTTCGACACCCCGGCCCGGCCGCGCAGCGCGAACACCACGACCACCGCGGGCCGGGACGCGTCGGCGCCGATGTTGCCCGCGACGCTGGCCGCGTCGACCTTGCCGTCGAGCAGCCCGATCAGCAGGTTCTCCCGCAGCCGGGGGGCGGCGCTGGCCTCGGCGCGCTGCCGGATCAGCTGCACGGCCGCGACCCGGGCGGCGCCGAGCAGCGCGCGCCGGGACCGCTCCTCCAGCGGCCGCGAGCCCTCCTGCACCCAGATGGTGCCCAGCGGCTGCGCGCCCGCGTGGATGCCGACCGCCATCCGGCGCCGGATGCCCAGGTCGGGGCGTTCGTCGACGCCCACGACCTCCTCGCCGGAGCGCAGCCGCTCGTACACGCCCCACTCGCGCAGCATCGCCAGGTACGGCTCCGGGCCGCGGCGGCCCAGGATGGACAGCCTGCGCAGCTCGTCCACCTCGTCGTCGGAGCGGGAGTAGGCGAGGACCCGGCTGGCGGTGTCCTCGATGCTGACGCTGCCACCGGTCATGGCGGCGACGGTCTGGGCGAGCGCGAACAGGTCGCCCGGCGCCTCCCCCGCGTCCGCTTCGACGGTGAGCCGCGCGTTGTCCACGACGGTGCGCACCAGCGATTCCAGCTGCTCCCAGCGCACCTCCGGCCACACCCCGAACAGCGCGATGCCGGCGTCCAGCGCGGCGTCCCGCAGCACGGCCGCGTCCTGCTCGGCCTGGGTCTTCACCGCCACCGCGGCCGCCCCGTCCCGCGCGGCGGACCGGACCTGGCGCAGCGCGGAGCGGCCGCGGGCGCCGATCACCAGCACCAGGTCGCCGGGGTTGGCCGCCGCGTCCTCGTCGGGTTCGGCGATCACCACGTCCCGCACGTCCACGTCCAGGCCGGCCGGGGCCGCGAGCAGGTCGATCAGCGGTTCGCCGACGGCGACGAGCAGCTGCCGCAGCGGCGCTCCGGGCGCGGCCGGGCCACGCGGGTCCTCGTCCAACCGAACAACACGCTCCCCTCAACGATGGCCGATCGTACAGCCGCAGCGGCCCGTCCCGCTCCTACTGTTCTGGGTATTCCAAAACCCCAGCCGACCCGCGAGGAGGCGACAGGCATGGACGCCATCACCACCGTCCCGGCCCCGAGCAACGAACCGGTCAAGTCCTACGCCCCCGGCTCCGCCGAGCGGGAATCACTGCACAAGCGCATCGCCGAGCTCGAATCCGAGCGCCTCGACCTCACCTCGACGATCGACGGCGTGCAGCGGATGGCGGGCGGCGACCGCTTCGACGTGGTGCAGCCGCACGACCACGCGCACGTGCTCGGCACCTCCGCGCAGGCCACCCGCGAGGACGTCGCCGACGCGGTGCGCGCCGCCAAGAACGCCGCCCCCGGCTGGGCCGCCACCCCGTTCGACGAGCGCGCCGCGGTGCTGCTGCGGGCCGCCGACCTGCTCGCCGGGCCGTGGCGGGACACCATCAACGGCGCCACCGTGCTCGGGCAGTCCAAGTCGGTGCAGCAGGCCGAGATCGACGCGGCCTGCGAGTTCATCGACTTCCTGCGGTTCAACGTGCACTACGCGCGCCGCATCCTCGCCGAGCAGCCCACCTCGGTGCCGAACGAGTGGAACCGGATGGAGTACCGGCCGCTGGACGGCTTCGTCACCGCCATCACCCCGTTCAACTTCACCGCCATCGCCGGGAACCTGCCCACCGCGCCCGCGCTGATGGGCAACACCGTGGTGTGGAAGCCGACGCCGTCGCAGCAGTTCGCCGCGCACTTCACCATGCGGATGTTCGAGGCCGCCGGGCTGCCCCCGGGCGTGATCAACCTGGTCACCGGCGACGGGCAGGCCGTCAGCGAGGTCGCGCTGGCCGACCCGGACTTCGCGGGCCTGCACTTCACCGGCTCGACCGGCACGTTCAAGAAGCTGTGGCGCACCGTCGCCGAGAACCTCGACTCCTACCGCAGCTACCCGCGGATCGTCGGCGAGACCGGCGGCAAGGACTTCATCGTGGTGCACCCGTCGGCGGACCCGGCCCCGCTGGCCACCGCGTTCGCCCGCGGCGCCTTCGAGTACCAGGGGCAGAAGTGCTCGGCGGCGTCCCGCGCCTACGTGCCGCGCTCGATCTGGGAGGGCGGGCTGCGCGACGAGCTGGCGGAGCTGACCCGGACGATCAGCTTCGGCGACGTCACCGACTTCGGCCACTTCGGCGGCGCGGTCATCGACGCGCGGGCGTTCGCGAAGCACAAGACCGCGCTGGAGCGGGCCCGCACCACCTCCTCGATCGAGGTGCTGGCCGGTGGCGGCTGCGACGACTCGGTCGGCTACTTCGTCGAGCCGACGGTGCTGGTCTGCGACGACCCGGCCGACGAGGTGTTCACCACCGAGTACTTCGGGCCGATCATCGCGGTGCACGTCTACGACGACGCCCGCTACGCGGAGATCCTCGACGTGGTGGACGCGTCCAGCCCGTACGCGCTGACCGGCGCGGTGTTCGCCACCGACCGGTCCGCGATCGAGCTGGCGCACCGGAAGCTGCGGCAGGCGGCGGGGAACTTCTACGTCAACGACAAGCCCACCGGGTCCATCGTGTCCCGCCAGCCGTTCGGCGGGGGCCGTGCCTCCGGCACCAACGACAAGGCCGGGTCGATGTTCAACATCCAGCGCTGGACCAGCCCGCGCGCCATCAAGGAGACGTTCGTCGCGCCCACCGGGCTCGGCTACCCGCACATGGACTGATCCGATCCGCTTCGCACCTGAGGAGACCCGATGCTGCGCTCTGCTCTGCTGGCTGCGGCGCGTTCCACGAACGTGCGGCGGATCGTGGAATCCAACCCGCTGACCGGCCCGGTGGTGGACCGGTACGTGGCCGGGACGACCGCGCTGGACGCGGTCGCGGCCACCCGCGCGCTCGCGGCGCGCGGCATGCGCACCACGCTGGACCACCTCGGCGAGGACACCCTCGACGCCGGGCGGGCCGCGGACACCGTGAACGCCTACCGGGCGGTGCTCGGTTCGCTCGGCGACGCGGGCCTGGCCGACCGGGCCGAGGTGTCGGTGAAGCTCTCCGCCGTCGGGCAGTCGCTGCCGGTGGACGGGGAGAAGATCGCGCTGGACAACGCGCGGCTGATCTGCGAGGCCGCCGCGGCGGCGGGCACCACGGTCACCCTCGACATGGAGGACCACACCACCACGGACTCCACGCTGGGCATCCTGCGGGACCTGCGGGTGGACTTCCCGTGGGTGGGCGCGGTGCTGCAGGCGTACCTGCGGCGCACCGAGCAGGACTGCCGGGACCTGGCCACGGCCGGTTCCCGGGTGCGGCTGTGCAAGGGCGCCTACGCCGAACCCGCCTCGGTCGCGTTCGCCGAACGGTCCGAAGTGGACAGGTCGTACGTGCGGTGCCTGCGGGTGCTGCTGGAAGGCGCGGGCTACCCGATGGTGGCCACGCACGACCCGCGGATGATCGAGATCGCGCTCGACCTGGCGGCGCGCGCCGGGCGGTCCGCGGAGGGCTTCGAGTTCCAGATGCTCTACGGGATCCGGCCCGACGAGCAGGAGCGGCTGGCCGCCGAAGGCCACCGGCTGCGGGTGTACGTGGCCTACGGCGACCAGTGGTACGGCTACTTCATGCGACGGCTGGCCGAACGCCCGGCGAATCTCGCGTTCTTCGCCCGGTCGTTGCTCGGCCGCGGCTGATCCATGCTGTTCCACTCCTCTTGTGCAGCACTGGGGTGGCGGAACCTCAGCGGCCCTCTCGCTGCGGGATCGTTTTCACAGGTGGCTCCGCCACATGAGAAAACGCTGTCCTCGCGAGGGGGCCGCTGAGAACCCGCGGGTGGTCCTGCTGCGTGCGTGGTCGGCGGCTCAGCGGCTTCGCCGCTGACGAGCAACGGACACGACCCGCGGCGCAAGTTGAAGACGAGCAGTGTGGTTCCGCTACCCGAGTGCTCCGCAAACCGAGCTGAAAGCTCCGGAACCCGTTTTCAGACCCAGAACTCCTGGTGTGCGAAGTGGTGTCCGGGCACCGGGATCGGGGTTCCGGTTCCCGTCCGCCGCCAGCCGACGGGGATTCCGCGCACGTGCAACCAGGCCAGCACCCGTTCCAGCGCTTCGGGCCCGCCGTGCTCCGGCAGTGCGATGACGTCGGCGTTCCCGGCGAGCTCTCCGCCGGTGCCGAGCACGACCGCCGAGCAGGTGCCGGACCGGGTCCGCTCCCGGACGGCCCCGGCGCAGTCACCGGTCGTGGTGACCGCGTCCGGTCCGAGCCCGGCGGCCGCGGCGACGTCCGCCGCCACCGACCCCGCCTCGACGGCGGCGACCACGTGGTCCGGGCGGACGCCCCAGTCGGCGAGTTCCGCGGCCAGCTCCACCTGGGCCTTGCCGGGCAGCGCGACCGGCAGCACCAGCACGACGTCCCGCGCGGTGCGGTCGCCCACCGGCACGTCGGCGGAGTCCGCGCCCGCGGCGAGCGCCCGCAACGCGCGCACCCCGTCCGGGGTGCTGCGGGGCAGGATCGCCGCCCGCCACGGGAATCCGCGTCGCGGCGTGATCGAGACGGCGACGTCGGCGGTCAGCGGATCGCCCGCGTCCTCGATCGCCCCGGCCAGCGCGCCCGCCTGCGCGCGCAGGCCCCGCTCGGTGCGCGCGTGCAGCAGCCACGGCGTGGTGCCCGCGGGTGCCGTCGACGCGGGCACGTCCTGCTCCTCGGCCTGCTCGACGATGACGTGGGCGAGGGTGCCGCTGATGCCGAATGCGGAGACCGCGGCGCGGCGCGGCCTGCCGACCTCCGGCCACGGCCGCGATTCGTGCAGCAGCGCCACTCCCCCGCCGTCCCACGCCACGTCGGTGGAGGCCCGCTCCACGTGCAGCGTCTTCGGCAGCACGCCCTCCCGGATCGCCCAGATCATCTTGATCAGGCTCGCCGCGCCGGCGGCGGCCTGGGTGTGGCCGAGGTTGGACTTCACCGAACCGAGCCACAGCGGGTGCTCCGCCGCGCGGCCCCGGCCGTAGACGGCCTGCAGGGCGTGCGCTTCGATCGTGTCGCCCAGCGGAGTCCCGGTGCCGTGCGCGTCGATCGCGTCCACGTCGGCGGGGGTGAGCCCGCCGCGGCCCAGCGCCTCCTCGATGACGCGCTGCTGGGCGCGCCCGTTCGGCGCGGTGAGCCCGTTCGACGCCCCGTCCTGGCTGACCGCGCTGCCCCGCAGCACCGCGAGCACCCGGCGGCCGTTGCGGCGCGCGTCGGACAGCCGCTCCAGGACCAGCACCCCGACGCCCTCGCCCCAGCCGATGCCGTCGGCGTCGGCGGAGAACGCCTTGCAGGTCCCGTCGGCGGCGACGCCGTGCTTGCTGAACTCCAGGAACATCGACGGCGAGGCCATCGACGTGACCCCGGCGGCCAGCGCCAGCGAGCACTCCCCGCCGCGCAGCGCGTTGCTCGCCAGGTGCACCGCCACCAGCGACGAGGAGCACGCCGTGTCCACGGTGACCGCGGGCCCTTCCAGGCCGAACGCGTAGGCCACCCGCCCGGAGGTGACGCTCCTGGTCACGCTGGTCAGGTAGTTCTCGTCGTGGTTCAGGCCCGCCGCGTCGATGCGCGCGGTGTAGTCGTTGTACATCACCCCGACGTAGGCGCCGGTCGAGCTGCGCCGCAGCGAGGTCGGGTCGACTCCGGCGTGCTCGAACGCGTGCCAGGACGCCTCCAGCACGAGCCGCTGCTGCGGGTCCATCATGCGGGCCTCGTCGGGCTCGATGCCGAAGAACTCCGGGTCGAAGCCCTTGATGTCGATGAACCCGCCGCGTTCGGTGTTCGACTTGCCGGGGCGCCCGGGCACCGGGTCGTACAGGTCCGCCGGCCAGCCGCGGTCGGTGGGGAAGTCGCCCACGGCGCACCGCTCCCCGGCCACCAGGTCCCACAGCTGCTCCGCGGTGCCCACGTCACCGGGGTAGCGGCAGGCGACGCCGATCACGGCGATCGGCTCCTCGGCGGGTCGCGCCCGTTCGGCGCGCAGCCGTTCGTTCTCCAGCAACGCGGCCCGGAGGGCTTCGACGAGCTGCTCGGTCATCAGCGATCACCTTGTTTCAGCGCCATGGCGACGAGTTGGTCGGCGGTCATCTCCGCGATGGCCGACACCGGTTCCGGTTCCGCCGGTGCGGGCGCGGGGGCCGGTTCCGGGGCGAGCAGGTCGAGCACGTGCTCGGCCACGGAGGTGATGTCGGGGTGGTCGAACAGCAGCGTCGGCGGCAGCGACGTGCCGGTGGCGGTGGCCAGCTCGTTGCGCAGCTCCACCGCGGACAGCGAGTCGAAGCCCATGTCGAAGAACGCGGTGCCCACGTCCACCTGGGAGCCCGAATCGTGCCCGAGGATGCGCGCGACGTGCCTGCGGACCACGTCCACGACCGCGGCCAGCCGGGCCTGCCCGGGCAGCCCGCGCACCCGCTCCGCGAACGACGCGGCCGATCCGTCCGCGGCACCGGCGGGGGCGATGCCGCGCATCAGCGCGGGGAGCCCGCCGCTGCCCGCGAGCCTGCGCAGCTGCGCCCGCTCCACCGGCACCGGCAGCAGCACCGGCAGGTCCGCGGAGATCCCGGCGCTGAACGCGGTCACCGCCTCGGCGGTGGTGATCGGCCGGAACCCGGAGCGGTGCAACCGGGCGATGTCGGCGTCGCCGACCCGCCCCCGCATCCCGTCCTCGGTGGCCCACATGCCCCACGCGAGCGCGGTGCCCGCGAGCCCGCCCGCGCGGCGCTGCGCGGTCACCGCCTCCAGGAAGGCGTTGGCGGCGGCGTAGTTGCCCTGCCCGGCGGAGCCGACGGCGGCGGCCGCGGAGGAGAAGGTCGCGAACATCCGCAGGTCGGCACCCGCGGTCAGCTCGTGCAGGTGCACCAGCGCGTCCACCTTGGGCGCGACGACCCGGTCGATCTGCTCGGCGGTCATCCCGCCGACGGTGGCGTCGGCCAGCACCCCGGCGAGGTGCACGACGCCGATCAGCGGCTGCGCCGGGTCGATCGAGCCGAGCAGGTCCGCGACCTGCTCGCGCCGGGTCACGTCGCAGGACGCGAGGTCGACCCGCTGGGCGCCGAGCTCCAGCAGCCGGGCCCGCAGCTCCTCGGCCCCGGCGGCGCGCGGACCGCGGCGGCTGGCCAGCACCAGGTGCGTCGCCCCGCAGGCCGCCACCAGGTGCGCGGCGATCTCCGCGGCGAGTCCGCCGGTGCCGCCGGTGAGCAGCACGGTGCCGCCGTCCAGCCGGACGTCGCCGCCACCCCCGGCGGTGCGGGCGAGGCGGGCGGCGTGGAAGCGGCCGTCGCGGACCGCCAGCTGCGGTTCGCCGTCGGGCAGTTCCGCGAGCACGTCCGCGAGCCCGTCGTGCTCCTCGACGTCGACCAGCACGAACCGGTCGGGGTGCTCCGACTGGGCGCTGCGGACCAGCCCGGCCGCGGCGGCGTGCGCGGCGTCGCCGACGGTTCCGCCGCCGACGTCCGCCGCTCCCCGGGTCACCACCACCAGGCGGGAGGCCGCGGCGCCGGGCGTGGCCAGCCAGGCCCGCACCAGTTCCAGCGCGGAGCCGATCGCGGCGCGGGTCGCCGCGGCGAGCCCGTCGTCGCCGATCCGGGCCGCGCCGAACTCCGGCAGCGCGACGGCCACCAGTTCCGGCAGCACGCCGTCCGCGCCGAGCGCGGCGAACGCGACCGCCGGATCTCCGCCGACCTCGACCACGGCGGGCCGGCCGGACGCGGGCCAGGAAGCGGGTTCGACGGCCACCCACTCCTGGGCGAACAGCACGTCGCGCAGGTTCACCCCGGGGTCGGCCTGCAACGAGCGGAAGGTCAGCGCGTCCACCGCCAGCAGCAGCCGCCCGGAGAGGTCCTCGACCACGAGCGTCGCGGTGTCCGGCCGCACCTTGGTCAGGCGCACCCGCACTTCGCCGGCGGGCGGGCCGTCCACCGCGGTGACGCCGCTCCACGCGAACGGAACCCGCACGTCGTCGCCGTCGTCGAGCACGCCCATCGCGTGCAGGCAGGCGTCCAGCAGCGCCGGGTGCAGCACCAGTTCGCCCGCGTCCCGGGCCACGTCGGCGGGCAGCGCCACCTCGGCGGCGACCTCGTCGCCGGTGCGCCAGGCGGCGCGCACGCCGCGGAAGGCGGGCCCGTACTCGTACTCGCGCTCGGTGAAGCCCTCGTACATGGCCGCGACGTCCACGGCTTCCGCACCGGGCGGCGGCCACTGCACGGACGGGACCTCGACCGGTTCGACGTCGGGTCCGAGCTCACCGGAGGCGTGCAGCGTCCACTCCGATCCGCCCGCCGCCGCGGAGTGGATCTTCAACGGCCGCCGCTCCCCCGCGCCGGGGGCGCCTACCGACACCTGGATGCGGCGGTGCCCGTCGCCGGGCAGCAGCAGCGGGCTGTGGTGGGTCAGCTCGACCAGGCGCGGGCAGCCGAGCTCGCGACCGGCGCGCAGCGCCAGCTCCACGTGCCCGGTGCCGGGGAAGATCGTGTCGCCGCGCAGCACGTGATCGGCCAGCCACGCCTCGGCGGCCACCGACACGCGGCCGTTCACGACCGCCCCGGACCCGTCGGCGAGGTCGATCGGCTCGTCCAGGAAGGGGTGCCCGGTGCTCGGCTCGCCCGCGTCCAGCTCCAGCCAGTACCGCTGCCGCTGGAACGCGTAGGTCGGCAGTTCGTCGAGGAATTCGCCGGTCGGGAACACCGCCGTCCAGTCCACCGGCGCGCCGTCCACGTGCCGCTGGGCGAGGTCTTCCAGCGGCCCGGACGCGGTGGTGGCGGGCGCGTCGCGGCCCTGCCCGGACCACACGCCGTTCCCGGTGCGCCCGCGCGCCAGCAGCTCCAGGCCCTCCCGCAGCTGCTCGACCGAGGAGCCGACGACGACGCCGCGCCAGCGGAACGCGGTGCGCCGGGCGAGGGTGTGCGCCACGTCCGCGACCCGGTGCGCGTCCAGCTCGGGGTGCTCCAGCAGGTGCCGCGCCTGGTCCTGCAGGGCGGCGGCGGTCTGCCCGGACAGCACCCAGGCGACGGGACGACCGGCGGGGGCCGGGCGGGGCCGCTGCGGTGCGGGCGGCTCCTGCAGGATCGCGTGTCCGAGGGTGCCGCCGATGCCGAACCCGGAGATCGCGGCGCGGCGCGGACCGTCGGTCGCGGGCCAGGACCGCTGCTCGGCGAGCAGCGACAGTCCGCTGCTGGGCCAGTCGATCAGCGGCGTCGGTTCGTCCGCGTGCAGCGTCTTCGGCAGCACCCCGTGGCGGAACGACTCCACCAGCTTGATCACCCCCGCGACGCCGGCGGCGGTCTGCGGGTGCCCGATGTTCGACTTGATGGAGCCGACGAACAGCGGCCGGTCCGGGGCGCGGTCGCGGCCGTAGGTCTCGACCAGCGCCTGCGCCTCGATCGGGTCGCCGAGCTTGGTGCCGGTGCCGTGCGCCTCGACGACGTCGACGTCCCGGCCGGAGATGCCCGCGGTGCGCAGCGCGGTGCGGATGGTGCGCTGCTGCGCGAGCCCGTTGGGGGCGGTGAGCCCGTTGGAGGCGCCGTCGGCGCCGACCGCGGTGCCCAGCACCACCGCGTGGACCTTGTGCCCGTTGCGCTGCGCGTCGGAGAGCCGTTCCAGCAGCAGCACGCCCGCGCCCTCGCCCCAGCCGGTGCCGTCCGCGTCCGCGGAGAACGACTTGCACCGGCCGTCGGGGGACAGCGCGCGCAGCCGGGAGAACTCGACGAACGGCTGCGGCGTCGGCATCACCGTGGCGCCCCCGGCGAGGGCGTACCCGCACTGCCCGCCGCGCAGCGCCTCCACCCCGAGGTGCAGCGACACCAGCGAGGACGAGCACGCGGTGTCGATGCCGATCGACGGGCCCTCGAAGCCGAAGAAGTACGACAGCCGCCCGGTGGCGATGCTGCTGGCCGTGCCGCTCTGCAGGTAGCCCTCGTGGTCGCGGACCGCGCGCGGCCGGTCCACCCAGCGCGGCGTGTAGTCCTGGTAGGTGATGCCGACGAAGACGCCGGTGTCGCTGCCGCGCAACGAGATCGGGTCGATGCCGGCGCGTTCGAAGGCCTCCCACGAGGTCTCCAGCAGCAGCCGCTGCTGCGCGTCGGTGACCAGCGCCTCCCGCGGCGCGATGCCGAAGAAGTCGGAGTCGAACATCGCCGGGTCGCGCAGGAACCCGCCGCGGGTGCAGTAGGTCTTGCCGGGCCGGTCCGGGTCCGGCGAGTGCAGGCCGGTCGGCCAGCCGCGGTCGGTGGGGAACTCGGAGACCACGTCGCGGCCTTCGGCGACCAGGTCCCACAGCTCGCCGGGGGTGGTGACCCCGCCGGGGAAGCGGCAGCCCATGCCGACGATCGCGATCGGTTCCGGCCCGTCGTCGGCGGGCCGCGGCTCGACGACCTCGGTGCGGGCGACCGGTTCGGCCCGCTGCCGGACGGCCGGGTCGAGCCGGCCCAGCTGCTCGGCCAGCGCGCGCGGCGTCGGGTGGTCGTAGGCCGCGGCGGCGGGCAGCTCCAGCCCGGTGGCGGCGACCAGCCGGTTCCGCAGCTCCAGCAGCCCGACGGAGCCGAGCCCGGTCTCGGCGAACGTCAGCCCCGGTTCCACCTGGTCCCGCTCGCTGGTGCCCAGGCACGCGGCGGTCTGCTCCAGCACCAGTTCCAGCAGCCGGGCGCGCCGCTGCTCGCCGGTGAGGCCGTCGATGGCGGGAACGCGCGGCGCGGGCGGGAGCTCGGTGACACCGGTGCTCCGGCCCGAGGAGGTGAGCCAGAAGTGCTTGCGCTGGAAGGCGTACGTCGGCAGCTGCGGCAGCGCGGTGCCGCAGCCGGGGCCCGCGACGGCGTCCCAGTCGACCGGCTGCCCGGCCACGTGCAGCTGCGCCACGCCGTGCAGCAGCGCGGTGGTCTCGTCCCGGCCCTGGCGCAGGGTCGCGGCCACGACCGCGGCCGGATCCAGCTCGGCCAGGCACGCGCGGGCCTGCACGGTGAGCGCCGCCCCCGGCCCGACCTCGACGAAGGTGCGGGCACCGAACTCGCGCGCGGTGCGCACCCCGTCGGCGAACCGCACCGCCCCGAGCACGTGCTCCAGCCAGTAGTCCGGTGCGGACATGCGTTCGTCGGCGAGCTCCCCGGTGACGTTGGAGACCACCGGCAGGTTCGGCCGCCGGAACGTCGCGGTGCGCAGGACGGCGCCGAACTCGTCGAGCATGCCCGCCATCAGCGGCGTGTGGAACGGGTGGCTGACCCGCAGCGGCCAGATCTGACGCCCCTGCGCGGAAAAACGCCCGGCCACGGACTCGACGAGCTCGCGGCGGCCGGACACGACGGTGCTGCGCGGCGCGTTCACGGCGGCCACGGCGATCCCGTCCGGGTGCTCGGCGAGCACCGCGCGGACCTCGTCCTCGGTGGCTTCCAGCGCGGTCATCGTCCCGTCGACGTCCACGGCCTCCATCAGCCGGGCGCGGGCGGCGACGACGCGGACCGCGTCCGGCAGGTCGAGGATCCCGGCGACGTGCGCGGCGACGAGTTCGCCCAGCGAGTGCCCGAGCACCACGTCCGGGCGCAGGCCCCAGGACTCCAGCAGCCGGAACAGCGCCACCTCGATCGCGAACAGCGCGGGCTGCGCCCAGCCGGTGCGGGTGAGGGCGCGTTCGTCGTCGGCGATGACGGCGCGCAGATCACCACCGGTCTCGGCGTCGAACAGCGCGCACACCTCGTCGAAGGCGGCCGCGAACACCGGGTGCTCGGCGTGCAGCAGCCGTCCCATCCCGACGCGCTGGCTGCCCTGCCCGGAGAACAGCACCGCGGTGCGGCCGTCCAGGGCGCGACCGGACCACGCGCCGGGCGCGGGCCGCTGCTCGGCGAGCGCGGTGAGCCCGGTGACGAGCTCCGCCGCCGAGCCGCCGACGGCGACCGCGCGCCACGGGAACGACGAGCGCCGGGCCATCGCCCGGGACCACTGCCGCAGCGCCGGGCGGTCCGCGGCGGCGAGGTGCGCGGCGAACCGGCGCGCCTGCTCGGCCAGCGCGGGCGCGGTCTTCGCCGACAGCGGCAGCGCCACCACCCCGTCGTCGTCCGGTTCGGGCCCGGCCTCGACCGGCGGCGCCTCCTCGATGATCACGTGCGCGTTGGTGCCGCTGATGCCGAACGCGGACAGCCCGGCCCGGCGCGGGGTGGTGCCCCGCGGCCACGGGGTGCGCTCGGTGAGCAGCGCGATCCGGTCCGCGTCCCAGTCCACGTGCGGCGAGGGCGCGTCGACGTGCAACGTGCGGGGCAACACCTCGTGCTGCAGCGCCAGCACCATCTTGATCAGCCCGGTGACGCCGGCCGCGGTCTGGGTGTGCCCGACGTTCGACTTCACCGAGCCGAGCCGCAGCGGGCGTTCCGGGGCGCGGTCGGCGCCGTAGGTCGCCAGCAGCGCCCGCGCCTCCACCGGATCGCCGAGCCGCGTCCCCGTGCCGTGCGCCTCCACCGCGTCCACTTCGGACGGTTCGAGCCCCGCCCCGGCCAGCGCGGAGCGGATCACCTCCTGCTGGGCCAGCCCGTTCGGCGCGGTCAGCCCGTTCGAGGTGCCGTCCGAGTTCACCGCGCTGCCGCGCACCAGCGCGAGCACCGGGTGCCCGTTGCGCCGCGCGTCCGAGAGCCGCTCCAGCAGCAGCACCCCGGCGCCCTCGCCCCA
Organism: Saccharopolyspora gregorii; assembly: GCF_024734405.1. Classification (NCBI taxonomy): domain Bacteria; kingdom Bacillati; phylum Actinomycetota; class Actinomycetes; order Pseudonocardiales; family Pseudonocardiaceae; genus Saccharopolyspora; species Saccharopolyspora gregorii. Next base: position 4,499,095 of record NZ_CP059556.1, read on the forward strand.
GCCGGTGCCGTCCGCGTCCGCCGCGAACGCCTTGCACCGGCCGTCCGGGGCGAGCCCGCGCTGCCGCGCGAAGGTCACCAGCATCCCCGGCGTGGCGAGCACCGCCGCACCACCGGCCATCGCCATCGAGCACTCGCCCCGCCGCAGCGACTGCACCGCCAGGTGCAGCGCGACCAGCGACGCCGAGCACGCGGTGTCCACGGTCAGCGCCGAGCCGTGGAAGCCGAACTGGTAGGCCACCCGCCCGGAGAGCACGCTCGGCGTGGTGCCGGTGAGCACGAACCCGTCCAGCGCACCCGCCGGCTCGTCCAGCGCCGGCCCGTACGGCTGCGCGGTCGCGCCGAGGTAGACGCCGGTCCGGCTGCCCCGCAAGGATTCCGGGACGATCCCGGCCCGTTCCACGGCCTCCCAGCAGACCTCCAGCAGCAGCCGCTGCTGCGGGTCCATGGCCTGCGCCTCGTACTCGGAGATGCCGAAGAACTCGGCGTCGAACAGGGCCGCGTCGTGCAGGAACCCGCCCGCCGACGCGTAGGTCCGGCCGCCGCGGTCCGGGTCCGGGTCGTAGAGGTCCTCGGTCCAGCCGCGATCGGTCGGGAAGGACGACACCACGTCCCGCTCCGCCAGCAGCGCTTCCCAGAACTGCTCGGGCGAGGCGATGCCGCCGGGCAGCCGGCAGCCCATCCCGACGATGGCGATCGGCTCGTCGTCGGCGTCGGTGCGGTCCGCGGTGCGCGCGCCGGTCACCGCCGGGACGCCGTCGCGCAGCCCCGCCACGTGGTCCACCAGGGCGGCGGGGGTGCTGTGGTCGAACAGCGCCGCCACCGGCAGGTCGAGGCCCGCGTCCCGGTTGAGCAGCGCGCAGAACTCGACGGCGGCCGCCGAGTCGAAGCCCTGCTCGAAGAAGCTGGTGGTCGCGTCGACCTCCTCCGGGGTGGCCTTGCCGAGCACTCCGGCGGCGTGCGCGCGGACCAGCTCGGCGAGGTCGGCGGCCCCGGCCGGGCCCGGTTCGGCATCGGCGTGCCCCTCCGGAAGCGGGCCGCCGTGCAGCCAGAACCGCGCGCACCGCAGCGCGTGCCCGGACGGTGCGGGCGGCTCGGCGAGCGGGGCGAGGTCGACGCCGCGCACGTGCAGCTGCGCCGCGGCAGCGGCCAGCGAATCGGCGACGGGCCGCCGCTTGCGCAGCAGCGGCACCGCCGCCACGTCGTCGTGCGCGGGCACGCAGTCGGCGAGCATCGAGCTCAGGACCGCATCCGGCCCGATCTCCACGAAAGTGCGCACGCCCTGCCCGTGCAGCCAGCCGATGCCGTCGGCGAACCGCACCGGCTCGCGCAGGCTGCGCACCCAGTAGCCGGGGGTGGCGACCGCGTCGTCGGCGGCACCGGCGACGGCGGAGACCACGGGCACGCGCGGGGCGGTGAAGGTCAGGTCGCTGATGTCGTCGGCCAGCTCGGCCAGAATCGGGTCGACCCGGTTCGAGTGCACCGCGACGTCCACGTCGAGCCACTTGACGCCGCGGCCCAGCTCCTCGAACCGCGCGGCCACCTCCAGCACCGGGTCGGCGGCTCCGGAGATCACCGTGGCGCGGGGGCCGTTCACGACGGCGATGGAGACCTCGTCGGCAAGCTCGCCCAGCTCGGCGGCGACCTCCGCCGCCCCCGCCTGCAGCGACACCATCGCGCCGCCGCCCCGCAGGGTGCGCATCAGCCGGGCCCGGGCCACCAGCAGCCGGGCGGCGTCCTCCAGGTCGAGCACGCCCGCGACGTGCGCCGCGGCCGGTTCCCCCGCCGAGTGGCCGAGCACGTGCGCCGGTTCGAGGCCGCGCTCGCGCAGCACCGCGCACAAGCCGACCTGCACGGTGAACAGCGCGATCTGCGCCCAGTCGATCCGGCGGAGCAGCTCCGCCTCGTCCGAGCCGCCTTCGAGGACGGCGCGCAGCGACCGGCCCAGCGCGGGCGCCACCACCGCGTCCACCCGGTCCACGACCGCCGCGAACTCGGGGTGCGCGGCGATGAGCGGGGCGGCCATGCCCGCCCACTCCACGCCGATCCCGGTGAACAGGAAGGCGACCGGCGAGGGACGCACGACGCCGGTGCTCAGACCGGGGAACGGCCGGCCCGCGCCGAGCGCCGCCAGCCCGCGCACGGCCTCCGCGCGCGTGGCGGCGACCAGCGCGGCGCGGGCGGGACCCGCCGGGGCGGACGCGAGGGCCGCGGCGACGTCGTGCGGCTCCAGCTCCGGGTCCCGCAGGCACGCGCCGATGCGCGCGGCCCGGTCGCGGACGGAGTCCAGGTCGGCACCGGTGAACAGCAGCGGAGTCGCGAATGTCTGGTCCAACGTCGGTCGTTCCCCTGTCGAATAGGAGGAGGGATGTCTCTGGGTGCACCGGCCGGGCGCGTTCGCGCCGCACGACCGGGATGGCGAATCCCGGTCGTGGCAGCACGAGACCACGCGCTCTCAGCCCGCGGTGTTCGACGACCACTGGCGCGATTTCAGGAGTCGAGCACAGGATCGGGCGGTGACGTGCCGCGCCGAACCGCGCGACGACACGATGCGGGAACGGCGATCGGACCGGTCGGAGAGCTCACCCGCACGTCTCCCCCTCCGGCCGAAGATCGCTGGTCGGGGCCCGGTCGAACGGTTTCCGACATCGCGGCGGGCGGAACTCCGACGATACGAGGACATTCTGATCGAGAAGCGGAAAACCATTCGAGGAATCGATCGCCGACGACTCCCGGTCCGCGATCCGGGACGAATTCGGGTTTCGGCCCCGTCCCGATGCGGGCACCGCAGCCGAAATGGCGGATGATTGCGCGGAGAACGATGCGCCCCACCGCCCGGACCACTTCCGCCGGGGCGCGCCCGGCAGCGGCACCGCACGCCCGCGGGCGTGCGGCACCCGGCCCCGGACCGCTCCGGCGCCCCGACGGCACCCGAGCGCCCGCCGCGCCGCGGCCTTCCTCAGCGGCCCGGCGCGGCCGGACCGGGAGCCCGGCGGACCGACGGGGCCGACCTCGCCCGGAGAAAGCCCCGACAGCTTTCCCACCAGCGCGAAACGATCCACGACGACGAACTCCGGCAATCCCGTCCGACGAACGCCACCGCGCGCTCGTCCCGCTCACGCGGCGTCCGCACGAGCCGCACCACCCACCGGCGGCGCCCGGAACACCGCCGTGCGGGCTCGGCGAGCCCCTCTCACACATGTCACAACCCTCCGCCGCCGAGAACGGCTGGCACACCGCGAGCGGACGCACCCGAATCGACCCGCAGCAGCGCGGATGCACGCGTCCGCAGGTCCGACCAGGCGCCGCCCGTTCAGGCGCTGGACGAACTGCGAACACCAACTAATCATTCGATCGGACTACCCCATTTGTCAAGCACGAAATTATCGTCCGAGTTGTTGCGCACCGGCCGTCACAACCCCACCGAAGCAACCTCCATCCGGGTAATCGCCCACCATTTCACATGTGATGATCAGCACCTCATCCAGAGATGTGAGCGAGCCCAGCGGAGAGGTGGCCCGTGCACCATTCGGACCAAAGCGATCAGAACTCGCAGTAACACAGAAACTGATTCTCTGAGCCGTTCCCGAACCGGGGCTGATCCGAACGGAGCAATGGCATTGATCTCGGAGCAGTGGAATGCAGGAATCGCAACTGTGAGCACACGCCGAGACCACCAGAACTGCGCCCCGCGCCCGGCCCCGGAAAGCACGGGAGGGATGGGGCCGAGGTCCGGCCCCATCCCTCCCGCCCATCCCTCCCGCCCAGCGCCTCAGCCCGCCGCGGCGGCCAGGTCCCGCTGCTGCAGGGCGTGCTTCACGAGCGTGACGAGCACCTTCTTGCTGGAGTCCCGGTCCCGCGCGTCGCAGAACAGGATCGGGGTCTCCGGTCCCATCGCGGCGGCGGTGCGGACCTCCTCCTCCGTGTACGAGAACTCCGTGTTGTCGAAGCAGTTCACCGCCACGACGAACGGGATCCCGCGCCGTTCGAAGAAGTCGATGGACGGGAAGCCCATCGCCAGCCGCCGGGTGTCCAGCAGCACCACCGCACCGATGGCGCCGGTGGACAACTCCGTCCACAGCGAACCGAACCGCGCCTGCCCCGGGGTGCCGAACAGGTACAGCACGATCTCCTGGGAGATCGTGATGCGCCCGAAGTCCAGCGCGACCGTGGTGGTGCGCTTGGTCTCGGTACCGGTGAGGTCGTCGACGCCGACGCTCGCCTCGGTCATTTCCTCTTCTGTGCTCAGCGGCGTGATCTCGCTGACCGACCCGATGAAGGTCGTCTTGCCGACGGCGAAGCCACCGGCGACGACGAGCTTCACCGAGTCCGGCATCACGGGCGTGGCGCCGTCAGAGCCTGTTGAGTCCGGCAAGCACTGCCTCCAAGATGTCGCGGTCGCGCGGCTGCACCATGCGGGAACGCGCGAGTGAGCCGTGTTCGAGCAGGTCGGAGCAGAGCACCCGGATGACGCCCAGCGGGAGGCCCAGCCCGGCGGACAGCTCCGCCATCGACTGCGGAGCGCCGCAGCGCTCCAGGATCGCCTCGTGCTCGGGCGTCGCGGCGGCGCTGCGGCCGGTGTCGGCCAGCGTCGCCACGACCTGGGTTGCCCGGTCCAGGTTGATGGCCGCGTCAGGGGTGCGGCCGCCGGTCAGCGCGTACGAACGCACCATCCGGCCGGCGTCGTCGTCGTACCACGCGTCGGGATCGGGGCCGGTCAATGCTTCTCCGCACCGACGGGGTTCCGCGCGCCCTTGCCGAGCCGCTCACCCACGTTCTTGATCAGGCGGCGCATCTCGTACTGCAGCTGTTCGGCGTCGACGCTGCGGCCCGCGACGACGAGCACGGAGTTCCGCGGGTCGACGGCCAGCACGTACATGGACATCGTCTCGGTGGCGAGCAGGTTCATGTCGATGTCCCCGCCCTCCAGCTCGTAGCTGAGCGCCTTGCTGGTGGCGCGCAGCGTGCCGCAGGCGGCCGAGATCTTGTCCGCCTGGTCCTGGTCGAGGTTCTTGGAGAACGCCGCCGGCAGGCCGTCATGGGTGAGCACCAGCGCGTGCAACGTGTCCGGCACGTTGTCCAGCATCTGATCGAGGAGCCAGGCCAGGTCCAGGTCCGGCTTCCGGGAGTTCATCAGTTCGTTCACGCTTTCCTCACTGCATGTCGTCGTCGGAATCGGGCTTGTTGCCGGACTCGTCGCGCGAGCGCCGGTCGGCGTTGAAGAAGGTCATCAAGCCCGGGGCGAACTCGGGAGCGCTCTGCCGGTCGGTCGGCTCGTCCTCGCCGAAGCCGGCGGGCAGATCGGCGTAGGGAACCCGCTGCGGCAGCGGCGGTCGTTCCATGTCCTTGCCTTCCGTGCTCGCGCTGGGGGCCGCGTCGGGTTTCGGCTGCCGCACGGCTGGTTCGGCGACGGCGGTGCTCGCCGAGGCCGACGGCACCCGGGTGGGCAGCGGCTGCGCCGGAGCGCCCGCCTTGGCCACAGGCACGTCCCCGCTCCACGAGTCGCGGCGCTCCTCGTCCTCATCGGTGACGATGTGGGCCTGCGGGATGAAGATCTCGGCCCGCACGCCCTGGTAGATCGAGGTGCCGAACTCGACGACCCACTCGTTGCGCTCGGCGAGCTGGGCGACGGTGAACAGGCCGAGCTGCTCGCCGCGGTCACCGAGCTTCACCAGCGAGGCGAAGCCGGGCGGGTTCTTCATGGTCTCGTTGGCGTTGCTGCGCGCCTCCGGGGTCATGCCCACGCCGCGGTCGGAGATCTGCACGACGAGACCGCTGCCGACGGAGACCGCTTCGACGTGCACATCGGTGCCGGGCGGCGAGAACGACGCCGCGTTCGCGAACAGCTCCGCGAACATGCGCAGCATGTCGCCGATGACGCCCGGGGTGACGCTGACGTTGGGCACGTGGCCCAGCCGCAGCCGGTCGTGGTGCTTGGTCTCCGCGGCGGAGGCCCGGAGGATCTCGGTGAGGTCCCGCGGCCTGCTCCAGCGGCGGCCGGGGGCGGCACCGCAGAGCACCAGCTGGTTCTCCACGACGTGCCGGGCCTGCGTGACCGATTCGTCGAGCGCGAACAGGGCGCCGAGCCGGTCCGGGTCCTCCTCGTTCTGCAGCAGCGCGTCGAGGCGCTGCGGCAGCGGGCCGAGCGCGGACTGCACGCGCCGGGTCTGTCCGATGTAGAACGTGAGGGCGCCCTGCTGGGTGTCGGCCTCGTTCACCGCCGCCTGCAGCGCTTCCTGCTGGAACGCGCGGAAGGCGTCGGCGACCTGGCCGATCTCGTCGCCGCCGTAGCCCTGCAGCGAGGTGGACTCGACCTGGACCCGTTCGCCCGCGCGAACGCGGGACATCATCGAGGGCAGCGTCTTCTCGGCCAGTTCGCGGGCCTCCGCGCTGAGCCGCTGCAGACGCGGCAGCAGCGAGCCGTCGATGACGGAGCGGTACCGGCGGCGCGTCCAGAAGAAGAAGCCGAGGGAGAACAGACCGGCGGCGATGGCACCGGCGACGGCGATCGTGATCGCCTGGTCACCGTTCTCGACGGTCTCCGCGGACAGCAGGTCGACCTGCTCGCTGGTGATCGAGGTGAGCTCGCGGTTGACCGCTTCGGTGAGCCGCTGCCACTCCTCCAGCGAGACGCCCGCTTCGGTGAGGTCGGCGCCCGGGCCGCCCTGCATGAGGGAGTTCTCGATCGAGACGAGCCGGGCCCAGTCCGGGTTCTCCGTGATGAGCTTCTGGTAGCGCGCCTGCACCGAAGGCTTCAGGTACGAGACGTTCTTCTCGATCTCGGAGTGGTACGAACCGTTGAGGCGCAGCAGTTGCAGGTGCTGCTCCGGCGTCAGCTGCCCGGCGGTGAGGCCGCTGGAGATCAGCGCCGCTTCCCGGGACATCAGGTCGGTCGAGCGGAACAGCGCGGTACCCGCGATGCCGCCCTGCGCCGTCGTCGAGTCCGGCACCAGTCGGGACTGGGTGTCGAACAGGTCGGTGGCGATGTCGAAGACGTTGTCGTAGTAGTCGGTGACCTCGCCGGCCGAGATCTGCCGGTTCGCGAGCCTGCCGCGGATCTGGTCGAGCTTGCCCAGCTCGCCGCTGAGCTCGTCGACCGGGCCGGCGATCTCCGCCGGGGCGGTGCTCATCGCGGCTTGGACGGCCTCGTTCATCCGGTCCAGCAGGACGTCGGTCCGGGCCTGCTGCTCGCTCAGCTCCGCCTGGTCGGTGGTCCCGCCGGAGGCCAGGTCCTGGCTCAGCCGCCGTTCGGACTGCAGCGCGTCGAGCGCGGCCACCGCGGGCAGGGAGACCTGCCGGACACCGGAACCGATCACCCGGGTGTAGACGCCGTCGGTGACGAACGTCGCGCACCAGACCAGCCACAGCACCAGCACGACGATCCAGGGGATCGTGACCGCCAGCGTCAGGCTGGAGCGGATCGATCTCTCCGAGGTGCTCTGCGGCTCACCAGGTGGCTTGGTGACGTTGTCGGGATCTGTTGTACTCACAGCGCTCCACGTTGTCGGTCATCTGACTGGTGTGTTGCGGGAACGCGCGCGTCCCGGCGGGCGCGGCCTGGGCCGCTGGACTCGTCCGCCCGGATGGCAACGGGCAGGAGGTCTCGCCGATGGATGGCCTGAACAGGCGTCTTCCCGGGGACACGGCTCCTTCCACACACCGTCGTCTTCCGCTCTTGCCGAGCACGAGCGGAAGTGCATTCCCCCCCTGCGCGAGACACTTTAACGGAAGATGATCAGAGCACCGGTGTTCGGCCCCGGAGTCGTCCACCATTTCCGCGCCGACCGACGTCACGCTCCGCTTTCGGTTGGCAGCGCGGCGAAAACCCCCTACCGCACCGGGCGCGCGAAAAGCGGTCCCGGACCCGTCGAGAACCCGGGACCACCACCCGGTCCGCGACCACCGCCGCTCGGCCCACCCTTCCGGCGGAGCCGGACACGGAATGCACATCCGGAAAGGAAGCGGGTCGTGCGGCCCATTTCCGCATTCGGTCCAACGGAATGCGTCCCACCATTTCACCCGTACGGCCGCAGCCGGCTTCGCACGATCGGCGGCAGGGAGCCGGCGCGCCGGCCATTCCGCCACGAACTCCGGCGCAGCGGCGCGCGCGGCGCGGCGCGGCAACCGTCCGGACGAACCAGGAGCAGTCCGGGCCGCGCCGCGAGGTCGCGGACGGTCGCTGAATCGGTCCCGCGGCCGCTCCGGCTCCACCGCGATCGCACCGCCGTCGACGGACACGTGGTCGCAGATCTCTTGCAGCTCCCCGTTCTCCGGCGGGACGGCGCCCTCGCAGCATGGCCGGCTCCTCGGCGCACGAGTCAACCGTTGGCGACCTGCTCCGCAGCCACGCCAGCCGGACCAGGTCAACGCGCGGTGACTTAGGCTGGGGGCATGGCCGCACCGCGTTCCCGCAACGCCGAGCAGACCCGCGCCGAGCTGCTGGCCGCCGCCCGCGCCCGGTTCGCCGCCGACGGCTACGAGCGCACCACGCTGCGGGCGGTGGCCGCCGACGTCGGCATCGACCCGGCGCTGGTCATCCGGTACTTCGGCGGCAAGCAGGAGCTGTTCGCGGCCGCCGCCGACTTCACCCTCGACCTGCCCGACCTCACCGGCCTCGCCCCCGACGAGCTGGCCGGAGCGCTGCTGCCCCGGTTCTTCGCCGCGTGGGAGCGGGACGGCACCTTCCTCGCGCTGCTGCGCGCCGCCACGACCAGCCCCACCGCCGCGGAGAAGATGCGCGAGGTCTTCACCGCGCAGGTGGCCCCGCGGCTGACCGCCATCGCCCCGGACCACCCGCGGCAGCGCGCCGGGCTGCTCGGCGCCTTCGTCATCGGGCTCGCCACCAGCCGCTACGTGCTGGCCGACCCGGGCGTCGCCGAGATGGGCCACGAGGAGCTCACCGCCTGGGCCGCGCCGATCGTGCGCCACGTCCTCACCGGCCCCGCGCCGGTCGGCTGATCGAGCGGGTACCCGCGGTCAGCGGCGGAAGGGCTGCACGTCCCACCAGGTGAAGCAGCGCCAGGCCCATTCGAGGGGTCCCTGCCGGAACCGCGCGAGCCAGAACCGGCTCCACAGCAGCTGGAGCAGCAGGATGCCGGTCGCCAGCAGCGCCATCGCCCCGTACGCGCTGGACCCGTGCAGCCCGGCCAGGTGCCCCAGCGGGATCAGCAGCAGGGTCGCGGTCACGTAGTTCGTCAGCGCCATCCGCCCGAGCGGCTCCAGCACCGCCCCCAGCACCCCGCGCAGCGGCGTGCGCAGCAGCAGGAGCAGCCCGGTCGCGTACGCGGTGGCCAGGCAGATCCCGGCCACGCCGGAGGGGGTGGCGAACCCGGCCATCAGCGGATCCCGCTCCTGCACCGGCAGCGCCACCGCCGCGCCGAGCACCGCGAGCGCGAACACGGCGCCGATCCACCCGCCGAGCCGCGGCAGCGCCTCCGGGACCCCGAGCTGGGCGAGGGCGAAACCGAGCACCAGCAGCCCCGGGATCAGCGGCAGGCCCCCGCCGAACAGCACCAGCGCGGTGCTCACCCCGCCCAGGCCGAGCACCAGGTTCACCCACCGGTTCGCCCAGCTCAGCGGCAGCAGGAACACCAGCCCGAACAGCGCGTACGGCGTCAGCGCCTCCCCCGGGTGCAGCAGGGAGTGCAGCAGGCCGACCCCGAACAGCGCCAGCAGCCTGCGGACCAGCAGCACCCGCGGCCGCGGGTGCCGGGAGCCCGCGCTGCGCAGGAACAGCCCGAAGCCGACGCCGAACAGCAGCGAGAAGATCGGGAAGAACCGCTCCTGCACGAACAGGTCGAGGACGTGCCGCCCGGGCAGCACCTGCTGGTCGACGATGCCGCTCATCTCCATGATCGGCGGGATGTTCACGAAGAGGATCCCGCACAGCGCCAGGCCGCGCACCGCGTCGATCTCGCCGATCCGCCGGCGCGGCGCGGTGCTGGCAGGTGGGGCGGTGCGGGTGGGAGAGGACATCGTGGTTCGCCTTCGAGGTGCGCAGCGGGTGCCGGGAGACCCCGGCTCACCATCGATCGTCACCCGGGCGTCCGGTCGGGCGGATCGGCCATCCGGCCGGGCGGTCCGGCTGTTCGGCCGGAACCGCCCGGCCCGGGAGCCGTCATTCCGATGTGGACTTCGGCGGCCTGCCGCGCTTGGCGGGCCCGCCCGCGTCGGAGGGCAGCCGGCCCGCGTCGGCGAGGGCGCGCCGGAGCAGGAACTCGATCTGCGCGTTGGTGCTGCGCAGCTCGTCCTGCGCCCAGCGGGCGAGCGCGTCGTGGATCGCCGGGTCCAGCCGGAGCAGGAAACCCTTGCGTGCGGCCATGTTCCCGCCTTCACCTCTCTCGGCCGTCCGAGGATTCGGGCCGCACCGGCGGCCCCGCGCCCGATCAGTGGTAGAGCGAACCCGTGTTGACGACGGGCTGGGTGTCGCCGCAGAGCACGACCAGCAGGTTGCTGACCATGGCCGCCTTGCGCTCCTCGTCGAGCTCGACGACCTCGCGTTCGGACAGCCGCTGCAAGGCGAGGTCGACCATGCCGACGGCGCCTTCGACGATGCGCTGCCGGGCGGCGACGACGGCTCCGGCCTGCTGCCGCTGCAACATGGCTTGGGCGATCTCGGGGGCGTAGGCGAGGTGCGTGAGCCGGGACTCGACCACGTCGACCCCGGCGGCCCGCACCCGGGCCGCGATCTCGGCGGAGAGCTTGCCGGTGATCTCGTCGGCGTTGTCCCGCAGCGAGAAGGGCTGCTCCCCGTCGCCGTCGTAGGGGTAGCTGGTGGCGATGTGGCGCACGGCGGTCTCGGTCTGGGTCTCGACGAACTCGACGAAGCTGTCGACCGCGAAGGTGGCCTGCGCGGTGTCGGCGACCTGCCACACCACGACGGAGGCGATCTCGATCGGGTTGCCGTCGGAGTCGTTGACCTTCATGACGGCGGTCTCGTGGTTGCGGATCCGGGTGGAGACCTTCGTCTTGCTGCTGAACGGGTTCACCCAGTGCAGCCCGGCCGGGCGCACGGTGCCGGTGTAGCGGCCGAGGAACTGCAGCACCCGCGCCTCACCGGGCGCGACGGCGACGAGCCCGCCGGAGAGCACCAGCCCGACGACGCCGAGCACCACCCCAGTGGCGATCAGGGCGGCGGCTTCGTCCGCGAGCCCGGGGACCAGCACCCCGGCACCGCCGAGCACCAGCACGAGCGAGAGCACGGCCATCAGCACGCCGGGCAGCCGGAACGCCTGCTGTTCGACGACCGGGGATTCGGGCATCCGCACCGGCCTGGTCTCCGCCTCGCGGTCTTCGAGTTGAACGGTCATGAGTCCCCCTGACGTCGGTGATCGTTCTCCTGGCAACACAGTAGCACAGTGATATCACTTTTCATCGGCACGAGCCCCCGCCCGATCCGATCCACAATGGACGATCACCGGAATCCCCCACCCCCGCGGGGATGTCCGAGACGGCCAGTTCCCGGGAGCGTCGTACCGGTTCTGCCCGCGGCGAAGCCGCTGAGCCGCCGACCACCCGATCAACCGGGCCGCCCGCGGGCTCTCAGCGCGGACAGCGCCGCCGCCGTAGCCGAGCCACCGGTGACAACGATCTCGCAGCGAGGAAGCGGCCTCAGCCCTCCAGGGCCAGCTTCGCCTCCGGACGGGGCGTGCTCCAGGCCTCCCACAGCCGCGCGTAGTGCCCGCCCGCGGCGAGCAGCTCGTCGTGCGCGCCGGACTCGACGACGCGCCCGTCGTCCATCACCAGCACCCGGTCGGCGATCGCGGCCTGCCGCAGCCGGTGCGCCACCACGAGCCCGGCGCGGTCGCGCAGCACCGCGGCCGCGGCGTCCTCCAGGCGGCCGGCTTCGCGGCTGCTCGCCTCTGCGGTCGCCTCGTCCAGCAGCACCACGGCCGGGTCGGCGAGCAGCGCGCGGGCCAGCGCCACCTGCGCGACCCGGTCCGGGCCGAGCGGGTGGCCGAGCTCGCCCACGGCGGTGTGCACGCCCTCGGGCAGCTCCTCGATCCAGTCGGCGCCGACGACCTCCAGCGCGTGCCGGACCTCCGCCTCCGTCGCGTCCTGCCGGGCCAGGCGCAGGTCCTCGATCAGCGGGCCGCTGAACACGTGCGCCTCCTGCGGCACCAGCAGCACCGCGCCCGTCCCGGCCACCGGGCCTCCGCCGAAGGTGACGGTGCCCTCGTCCGGCTCGACCAGTCCCGCCAGCAGCGTCGCCAGCGTGGACTTGCCCGCACCGCTCGCGCCGACCAGCGCGATCGTCTCCCCCGGTTCGATCCGCAGCGACACCTCGTGCAGCACCGGCTCCGCCGAACCCGGGTAGCGGTAGGTCACCCTGTCGGCGACGAGCGCGGCGGGCGCGCCGTCGTGGGCCCCGGCCGGCCGCTCGCGCGGGATGCCGAGGACGCCGACGATGCGCTGCAGGCTCGCGAACGCGGACTGGACCTGGTCGAAGCTGGCCACCAGGAGGCTCAGCGGGTTGAACAACCGGTGGAAGTACAACGCCGCCGCGGTGACCGCGCCGACGGTCGCCGCACCCACGTCGACCAGCACGAACCCGGCGACGACGATGGCGGACAACCCGACGAGCTCGGCGATGTTCATCCACTTGCCCCAGCGGGTGGAGAACCACACGACGCTGCGGGACAGCCCGCGCGCCCGGTCCGAGGACCGCTCCACGAGCCCGACGTGCTCGGCTTCGGCGCCGTAGGCGCGCAGCGTGGGCAGCCCCTCCAGCGCGGAGACCAGCGACTCCGCCCGGTCGGCGAACGCGGCCCGCTCCGCGGAGTAGCGGCGCGCGGCGCGCGGCAGGTACCAGCGCAGCGAGAACCCGTACACCGGCAGCGCCAGCATCCCCGCCACCATCAGCCACGGGTCGAGCGCGAACAGGCCGCCCATCGTCAGGGCCACGGTCAGCAGGGCGGTGATCCACGGCGCCAGCAGCGCGGCGACGACCTGGCTGATCACCGCCACGTCGTCGCCGACGCGGCTGAGCAGGTCGCCGCGGCCGGAGCGCTCGATCACCGCCGACGGCAGGTGCAGCGCGGCGGAGACGGTGTCCTCCCGCATCCGGGCCAGCACCCGCTGCCCGAGCTTCGCGACGAGGGCGGCGCTGACCGCGGTGAGCACCGCGCTGAGCAGGCCGGCGACCGCGACGACGGCGGTGCGCACGACGATCTCCGCCGGCGTGGTGCCCGCCAGCACCCCGTCCACCAGCCCGCCGATCGCCCACGGCGCGACCAGCCCGGCGAGCGCGGCGAGCACGGCCGTCGCCACCATCGCCGCGGACAGCCCGCGGTGCGGGCGCAGGTAGGCGGCGACGGTGCGCCGCACCTCGACGGCCCCGGCGAGCGGAAGTGCGCGAGTGGTCCCGCTCATCCCACGACCTTTCGGTAGTAGTCGGCGTGCTCGTCCAGCAGGGTCCGGTGCTCGCCGGTGACGACCTCCCCGTCCGCGGTGAGGAACCGCACCCGCTCGGCGCGCGCGAGCAGCACCGGGCTGGTGGTGATCAGGACGGTGGTGCGGGGTTCGCCGTCGCCGTGGCGCAGCGCGTGCAGCCCGTCGGCGACGGCCTCCTCGGTCACCGAGTCGAGCGCGGTGGTCGGGTCGACCAGCACCAGCACGTCGGGGTCGGCGTGCAGCGCGCGGGCGAGCGCGAGCCGCTGCCGCTGCCCGCCGGACAGGCTCAGCCCGCGCGCCCGCACGTGCTCGTCGAGGCCGTCGGGCTGCGCGTCGACGAACGGCGCCGCGCCGGAGGCGACCAGCGCGGGCCGGGGTTCGCCCGCGGTGTCCCGGCCGAGTGCGAGGTTCTCCGCGATGGTCCCGGTGAACAGCTGCGCCTGCCGCGGTTCGACGTGCACCGCGTCCGGTTCGCCGCCGGTCCAGGTGACGGTGAGCCCGTTGCGCGCGCCCGCCGGGTCGCCGCGCAGCACTTCGAGGATCCGCTCGACGTCGCGGCCCTCGGCGACGACGCCGGTGCAGCCGCCCCGGTCCAGCCGCAGCTCCACGCGCGGTCCGGTCGCGGGCCCGGTGTCGCCCGCCGCGTCCTCCTGCTCGTCGAGGACGGCGTCGACGCGCCGACCGCTGGCCAGCGCGGCCGCCCCGATCTGCAGGTACATCCCGGCGGCGGAGAGCGGTTCGGCGATGAACTGGGCCGCGCCGACGGCGGCGACGAAGGACCCGACGGTGATGACCTGCTCGACGGCGAGCAGCCCGGCGGCACCCACCGACACCGCCAGCACCAGCGTCCCGGCCAGCACCGTCGCCCCCAGCTGCAGCGACCGCCCGACGCCCGCGCGGATCGCGGCGGCTTCCGCGCGCCTGCTGACCTCCCGGTACCGGGCGACGGCGCCGTCCTGCGCGCTGAGGCCGCGCACCACCCGCATCCCGGTCACCAGGTCGGTGGCGAGCGCGGAGGCGGCGGCGAGGCCGTCCTGCTGCCCGGAGACCCGGCGGGACAGCATCGGCGAGACCATGTTCAGCCCGAGGGTGGTGACCACCGCCGTGACGATCAGCAGCACGCCCAGCCGCACGTCGATGCCGAGCAGCACGACGCAGCTGACGCCGAGCGCCGAGATCGACCCGGCGAGCCCGGCCACCCAGATCACCGCGCGGGAGACCTGGTCGGCGTCGGAGGAGGCGATCGCCAGCAGCTCACCGTGCCTCCGGCGCGTCCCGGAGCCCAGCAGCGACCGGCCGGCCAGCTGGACCCGCAGCGCGTGCGACTCGTCGATCGCCGCGGCCCGGCCGAGCCGGGAGAACCAGCGGTAGCAGGTGGTCAGCGCGGTGAACAGCAGCACCAGCCCGCACACGCACCACAGCAGCGCCCGCGGTTCGCCGGTGGCCACGGCCTCGTCCACGGCGAGCCCGATCGCCAGCGGGACCAGCGCCTCGCAGGCTTGGTGCCCCATCAGCAGCAGGGAGGCGATGAGCACCCGCACCCGTTGCCTGCGCAGCACGAGGCGGCGTGCGCGCGACGTCCCGCCGCGTTCCTTCGCGTCCACGCTTGCGGTCCCGATGATCGGCCCCCTTCTCACGGCCAGTAAGGCTTACCTAATTCGGACGCGGAACGCCAGGTATCGCTGATCACACGTCCGCGGAACTCGCCTCAGCGGGGGCGCACGGCGTCGAGCACCAGGTCGAGCACCCGGTCAGTCCGCTCCGGCGCCCCTTCCGCGACGGCGGAGTGGAAGGCGCCGAGCAGCATCGCGAGGACGTCCTCGGCTTCGACGTCCGCGCGCAGCGACCCGTCCCGCGCCCCGGCGTCGAGCAGGGTGACGAGGGCTCCGGTGATCCGCTCCCGGGTGGTCGACACCGACATGCTCCCGGCGGACCAGCTCGCGGAGAGCGCGTCGAACATGCCCCGCTTGGTGGCGACGAAGGCCGCGTACCGCCGCATCCAGGCGCGTAGCGCCGCGTCGGGCGGAAGTTCGGCGAGCAGCGCGGCGGCACTGCTCGCGACGTCGTCGAGCTCGGTGGCGTAGACGGCCTCGACCAGTGCTTCGCGGGTCGGGAAGTGGCGGTACAGGGTACCGATCCCGACTCCCGCCTCGCGGGCGACCGCTTCCAGGGAGACGGTGCCACCGGCGGCGAAGGCGGCGGACGCGGCCGCGAGGAGCCTCTCGCGGTTGCGGCGCGCGTCGGCGCGGGCGGGTCTCTCGGATCCAACCAAAGCGGAGGCACCTCCGGTCGTGCTACGGTCGCCATACCGGAGGCCCCTCCGCCTCCGTGCCCCCATCTTCCCACACGGACAGGAACCCCCATGTCAGCGTCCACACCCACCCCCGGCGGCCGCGCCGAACTCGCCGGCCGCACCGTCGCCCGGGTCGGCTACGGCGCGATGCAGCTCGAACGACTGCACGACGACCGGGCCGCGGGCCGCGCCGTGCTGCGCCGCGCGCTCGAACTCGGCGTCGACCACATCGACACCGCAGAGTTCTACGGCCACGGCCTCGCCAACGAGCTCATCCGCGACGCGGTCGGCGACGGCGCGCTCGTCGCCAGCAAGGTCGGCGCCACCCCGAACCCGGACGGGCCGATCCCGCTGCGGCTCGCGCAGCGCCCCGAGGAGCTGCGCGCCGACCTGGAGGCGAACCTGAGCAGCCTCGGGCTGGAGCAGATCGCGCTGGTCAACCTGCGCCGCGCCGAACGCGGCCCCGGCCTGATCGCCGAGGACGACCAGCGCGTCGACCTCGACGACCAGCTCGCCACGATGATCGCGCTGCGGGACGAGGGCAAGATCGGCTCGTTCGGGATCAGCAACGTCGGCCTCGACGAGCTGCTGCGCGCGCTGCCCGCGGGCATCACCTGCGTGCAGAACGCCTACAGCCTGCTCTCCCGCGACGACGAGGAACTGCTGCGGCTGTGCCGCGCCGAAGGCATCGCGTGGGTGCCGTACTTCCCGCTCGGCGGCTCGTTCGCCGGGATGCCGAAGGTGACCGAGGAACCCGCCGTGCTCGACGCGGCCCGCGCGCTGGACGCCACGCCCGCGCAGATCGGCCTCGCCTGGCTGCTGCAGCACGCGCCGAACGTGCTGCTCATCCCCGGCACCGCCACCCTCTCCCACCTGGAGGAGAACGTGGCCGCCGGCTCGGTCGTGCTGGACGAGCGGACCATCGCCGCGCTCGACGCGATTCCCGGCCGCTCCGGCGACATCGTCGTCGACTGACCGGTCCCGGCGCGGTCCGCGGCTGCGCGAGCCGCGGGCCGTGCCGGACGGGAACCCCGGCACTAGCGTGGATCCGGGGGGGGCGGACGACGTCCGCGGTGGTGCATCCGCGCAGGTCCTGTTCGGCCCCGATGTTCCGGAGGAACGGAGGAGCCGTGGCCAGGATTCCGACCGCGCTGCGCGACCCGCTGCACAACCGCGGCACCGCGTTCACCCCGGCCGAACGCGCCGAGCTCGGGCTGACCGGCCGGCTGCCGTCGGCGGTGGAGACCCTCGACCAGCAAGCGGCCAGGGCCTACGCCCAGCTCGGCAGGCAACCCACGGACCTGGCGAAGTACATCTACCTGGACACGTTGCACGACCGCAACGAGATGCTGTACTTCAAGCTGCTGGTGGACCACCTGCCGGAGCTGCTGCCCGTGGTCTACGACCCGACCGTGGGCGAGGCGATCCAGCAGTGGAGCCGCGACTACCGCCGGTCCCGCGCGGTGTACCTGTCCATCGACCGCCCGCAGGACGTGGCGGCCTCCTTCGAGAACCTCGGGCTGGGCTCGGAGGACGTCGACCTCATCGTCGCCTCCGACGCGCAGCAGATCCTCGGGATCGGGGACTGGGGCGTCAACGGCACGGACATCTCCATCGGCAAGCTCGCCGTCTACACGGCCGCCGTGGGGATCCACCCGGGGCGGGTGCTCGCGGTGAACCTCGACGTCGGCACCGACAACCAGCTGCTGCTCAACGACCCGATGTACCTGGGGAACCGGCACGCCCGCACAACCGGCCAGGCCTACGACGACTTCATCGAGCTGTACCTGTCCACCGCCACCGAGCTCTTCCCGCGCGCACTGCTGCACTTCGAGGACTTCGGCCCGGCCAACGCCCGGCGCATCCTGGTGGACAACGCGAGCACCCGCCGCATCTTCAACGACGACCTGCAGGGAACCGGCGCCATCGTCCTGGCCGCCGTCCTCTCCGCGCTCCAGGTGACCGGGCAGCCGTTCGCCGAGCAGCGGCTCGTCGTCTTCGGCGCGGGCACCGCGGGCACCGGCATGGCCGACCAGATCTCGGCCGCGATGGTCCGCGACGGCCTCACCCCGGAACAGGCGAGAGCGCGCGTGTGGCTGGTCGACGAGCACGGCCTGGTCACCGACGACATGGCCGGCCTGCCCGAGCACCAGTCCGCCTACGCCCGGCCCGCGGAGCAGGCGCGCGACCTCGACCGCGTCGACGGCGAGATCGACCTGCTCAGCACGGTCCGGCAGGTCCGGCCGACGATCCTCATCGGCACCTCCACCGCCCACGGCGCGTTCACCCGCGAGGTCGTCGAAGCGCTCTGCGCCGGGGTCGACCGGCCGATCCTGCTACCCCTGTCCAACCCCACCTCGCGCATCGAGGTGCTGCCGCAGCAGGCGATCCCGTGGTCCGGGGGCAAGGCCCTCATGGCGACCGGCATCCCGGTGGACCCGGTGACCTACGAGGGCACCACCCACACCATCGGGCAGGCCAACAACGCGCTGCTCTACCCGGGCCTCGGGCTGGGCACCGTCGTGGCCCGCGCCGGGCGCATCACCGACGGCATGCTGCTGGCGGCGGCGAAGGCGGTCGCCGACCAGACCGACGTCTCCGAACCGGGCGCCTCGCTGCTGCCCCCGGTCCGGAACCTGCGCGCCTCGTCGGCCGCCGTCGCCGTCGCGGTCGCGGCGGCGGCCATCCAGGAGGGCGTCGCCACCACCGAACCCGACAACCTCGTCCAAGCCGTGCAGGACGCGATGTGGCAGCCCACCTACGGACCGCCGGTGACCCGCTGATCCCGCGCGGCACCGGGCCCGGACTCCACCGCCCGAAGCAACCACCCGACCTGGAGTGACGACGTGAGCGAGCGCAGGCACGGTCCGTGGACGGCGTTCCGGAACTCGCCGTTCCTGCCCGCGACCGTCCTGGTCCTCATCCTCGCCGCCGCGGCCGGCCTGTTCGCCGGGACGTACACGTTCGCCATGGCCGACCCCACTCCGCACCGCATCCCGGCCGCGGTGGTCGACGGCCCCGCCCCGCCCCCGCAGGCCGGGTTCGTCGCCGGGATGGAGGACGCGCTGAACGCAGGGATCGAACTCCACCGCTTCGCCTCGCACGCCGAGGCCGTCGCCGCCGTCGAGCAGCAGAAGGTCCTGGCGATCCTCAGCGGACAGGACGGCGGCATCCGGCTCGACGTCGCCGGCGCCGCCGGCTCGACGGTGGCGCAGGTCCTCGCCGGCGCGGGCCCCCGGGTCGGCGCGTCGATCGGCGTGCCGGTCACGGTGGTGGACCTCAAGCCGCTGCAGCGCGGCGATCCGCGCGGGCTCGCCCTCTTCTACGTGTCGCTGGCCGCCGTCATCATCGGTTTCGTCGGGGCCATCCAGCTCAGCGTGCACGCGCGACGGCTCGACCCGCTCGAACGGATCGGGTTCACCGCGGCCTACGCGTTGCTCGGCGGCTTCTCGATCACGGCGACCGTGGACTGGTTGCTCGGCGCGGTCTCGTTCCCGTTCGTGGAGTCGTGGTTCATCCTGGCGCTCACCATGTTCTCGTCCGGCATGGTGTTCACGATGTTCAACACCCTGCTGGGGCGCTGGGCCATGCTGCCGACCTGGGGCCTGATGGTGCTGATCGGCAACCCCTCGTCCGGCGGGGCGGTGTCCTGGCCGCTGCTGCCGTCGGTCCTCGGCTGGATCGGCCGCTGGCTGCCGCCGGGAGCCTCGGTCAACGCCCAGCACACCGCCGTCTACTTCGGCGAGTACCAGCACGCCCAGCCCTTCCTCGTGCTCGCGGCGTGGGCGCTGGTGTCCTGCGCGGTCTTCTGGACGTGGCGCCACCGCCACCCTGGCGGGCGGGACACCGCCGACGCGACCGACCGCGAGTAGTCCCCCTGAGCACTCGGCGCCTGAGGCCGGGACGCCCGGACGTGCGAAAGCCCCTGCCGGTGATGACCGACAGGGGCTCGGAACCGCTAGTGCGCGCTACGGGAAATCTGGTGCGCGTACTGGATTTCTGGTGCGCGATACTGGGATTGAACCAGTGACCTCTACCGTGTCAAGGTAGCGCTCTCCCACTGAGCTAATCGCGCGAGGCGGAGGCGGGAATCGAACCCGCGTACAGGGCTTTGCAGGCCCTTGCCTAAGCCACTCGGCCACTCCGCCGGGTTGGGCCGCTGGGCCGGACTCCGAGCGACCGGGTGCCGATACCCGGAAACCCGAGTTCGACCCGATCGGTTTCCCAGAGCGGATGACGGGACTCGAACCCGCGACCCTCACCTTGGCAAGGTGATGCGCTACCAGCTGCGCTACATCCGCGTGCACCGCGGTGAACCCTCCGGCTCGGCTCCGGAGTCACCGCCGCGTTGCACGGAGAACTTTAGACCACGCCGCCCCCGGCGATCAAAGGGGGGTCGATCGCCGCCCGCGCCGGCCCGCGCCGAGCCGGACCGCGCAGGTCACGGGCGTGATCGTCAGGACAGGTCGTGCGGCAGCAGCCGGGTCAGCGCGTCGTCGACGTTGACCCACAGGTTCTCGTTCCCGGGGACCACGACGTCGTAGGTGCGGTCCAAGAAGTCCGCCAGCTCCTGCGCCGAGGCCTCGAACACCGCGTGCCCCGACGGCGAGCTGAGCTCGATCGCGACGACCTCGGGGTCGTCCACCGCGGGCCGGATGCTCACATCCCCCTCACCGGCGTGCGCGATGAGCCCGTCCGCGAGCAGGTCGCGGGCGAACACCCACTCGACCCAACCGGCACGGCCGGTGCGGAACGCGGCCACGACCGCGTAGGGGTCGCGGGTGTCGTAGCGCAGTTCGACCTGGACCGGCACGGCCGGCGTCTGCGGGGCCAGCAGATCGAACACCGCCGTCGAACGGAGTGTCACGTGATCGTTTCGCATTGTCCTCGCCTTCCTAACTCCCTCCCGGTCCGCTTATCGACCGAGCAACACAGTTGTGACGCCTCTGCGGGGTCATCTGCTCGCCACCGGGCCTTACATCACCCGGTCGGGGCATACTGAACTTCGGAACGCGGTCGGTGAACTGCGCAGCGTGGCCACATCGCACCCCCCGATCGAACATCGGTCCGAGTCATCGGCACCGGTTCCCGGCGCCGTCCGGAGCACCGGTCGGACCATCCCCACAACGCTTCCGGCACCGTCGTCGAACTCCCGCTCCGCCGCTGCCGGGCACGGTTTCCAGGATAGGCGATGAGCCTGCGCCCACAGGGGTTTCCGCGGGTCGTGCTGAGACACTCGCCACGAGCGTTCGCCGAGACGGACTAACCCCGACATCCGGACGCGGAAGCCCTCACGCCTGGCCGCCACCCGGTCGAGGAGAGCGGTGCCACAGTGTGACCAGGCTCGAAGCGGCGCGGCCGATCCCGGTGCCAGAACTGGGAAAAACCACGTCATGACGCACGTCACATTCTGTCGGCCCGCGCAACCCTTCTCGGACCTGCGCCGACCGGGCCGCCGGGAGCACGGCCCGTATCCTGGTCCCGCGACCCGGCGCCGCGCCGCATCCGCGGACGCGCTGCGGCGAACCCGCAGATCACAGCCCCGCCGGGCCGCGCAGGCGCCCGACACGACGTGGCAGGTGGACTCTGAGCAGGACAGCCGAACCGGGAGCGAG
Organism: Saccharopolyspora gregorii; assembly: GCF_024734405.1. NCBI lineage: Bacteria > Bacillati > Actinomycetota > Actinomycetes > Pseudonocardiales > Pseudonocardiaceae > Saccharopolyspora > Saccharopolyspora gregorii. The sequence continues at coordinate 4,520,394 of NZ_CP059556.1, forward strand.
CGAGACCGACGTGGCCCGAGCCGACGACTCCCCGCGCGATGCCCCGCAGCCCCGCCGCAGGCTCCACCGGCTGCGACGCGCGCTCCGCGCCCGCCGCGAACGCATCCGCGCCAACCCGACGCTCAACACGACCTACCGGGTCGGGCTCGGCGCCTTCGGCACCCTGGTGCTCATCGTCGGCATCATCGCCATCCCCTACCCCGGTCCCGGCTGGCTCATCGTGTTCGCCGGGCTCGGCATCCTCGCCACCGAGTTCCACTGGGCGCACCAGGTGAACGTCTTCACCAAGCGCCACTACCGCCGCTGGAGCAACTGGGTCTCCCGCCAGCACTGGACCGTCAAGCTCGGCATCGCCGCCCTGACCGGCATCGTCGTCGTCCTGACCCTCTGGTTGCTGGGCATGTACGCCACCATCGGACGCTGGTTCGGAGTCGACTGGCCGTGGTTGACCTCCCCCCTGCTCGGACCCTGAAACGGGTGTTGTAGAGTTCTCCACGTCGCCGGGAACGGCGGCACCGGGCGATTAGCTCAGGGGGAGAGCGCTTCGTTCACACCGAAGAGGTCACTGGTTCGATCCCAGTATCGCCCACAGTCCGGATGTGGCCCTCGACCAGCATGGTCGTGGGCCACATCCGTTTTTCATGCGCGGCGCTAGTCCTGGAATTCGCCTCGCGGTGCCTGAAACGGTGCCTGACCGGCCGCAGAAGCCCCTCTCTCCGGTCGCTGTCGAGCCGAGGCGGGGAGAGCCCGCCGGGCACGAAGGTCCGAAGTGGTCGAAGACCGCTCGTGCTCCACGACTCGCTGCGCCACGTCGGCGGCTGACGCGCCGCGTCGGTGATCACGGACGCCGAGTCGAGGTTCGCCGGTTCGGCGTTTCGCTCCGAAGGCGATCAGAGCTCTTCCTCGAACAGCCTGGCGCTGAGGAGTCCGTCGGTGAAATCGCGACGCCCGACCTCGCGGAAACCGAGGTCGCGGCAGGAGGAGCTGGTTCGATTCGCCGCAGTCGAGCCGCAGGGCCCGCACCTGTTCCGCCCGGCCCCGGTCACCGGCCCGCTGCGGCAACGAAGAGCCGAGCCCTCCCCCGGTACTCGTGTCGAACAGGCCCTGTCGTCCCGGAAAATCCGGCTTCAGCGCGACCGACGGGGTCGGCAGCAGATCAGCGGCGCCCCGAAGCGCTGTAGGGTTCCGGTGGGAGCCCGAGGGGCGCTGCAGCGGGTTCGACCTGTCACGCTCGGGTTCCTGTTTCCGGCCAAGGGCGTCTTCCGTGGTGGAGGAGACCGCTGTGGCACTGCGCTCGAACGAGATCACCTACTCCGCTCCCGAGGTCGGCGAGCACGCGGCGTTGCGCGCGATGGCCCGGGAGTCGTTCGCCGCGACGTTCGGGGCGCGGTACGACGCGGGACCGTTCGGGGAGTTCCTCGACGAGACCTACGGGCCCGGTGGGTCGATGGATCGAGATCTGGGGAACCCGGACGTGCGGTGGCTGGTGGCGTTCCACCGGTCGGCGCCCGTCGGGTACGCGAAGGTGACGCCGTTGCGGGCGCCCGCGGTGGACCCCGCGCCGGGCGCCGTGGAGCTGCAGCAGATCTACGTGCTCGCGGAGTGGCACGGTCGCGGGGTGGCCGTCGAGCTCGTGGAGTGGGCGCTGCGGACCGCGGTCGCGCGGCGGGCTCCGGAGATCTACCTGACGGTGTTCGACCACAACGAGCGGGCGAAGCGGTTCTACCGGCGGTACGGGTTCGCGGAGGTCGGGCGCTGCACGTTCACGCTCGGCGACCGGGTCGACGACGATCGGATCTGGCGGCGCGAGCTCTGACGTCCGGGCCGGGCCGCGGTACCGCACGGCCGAGCGGAGCGGCCGGGGAAACGCGCTGCCGAACCCCTTCGCGACTCCGACCCCGGCTCGACCGGGGCTCCGCCCGCGACTCCGACCCCGGGTCGACTGAGGCTCCGCCGCGACTCCGACCCCGGCTCGACTGAGCCGCCGCGATTCCGATACCCGGCGCGGCCCGGCCTCCGCCGGCGATCCCGGATCCGGCACGACCCGACCCGCACCCGCGATCCGGCGCTGCCGGGCCGGGCCCCCGTTCGCCGGGGCTCGTGCCGATGGGGGAAGGGCGGTTCGCGGACCTGCACCGAGCGTGCTCACCAATCCAATCCGCGCATCACTCGATGCGAAACAAGTCTTGGACGGGATCGTTCGCTGCTCCTTACGCTCACCTGCAATCGCAGTCCGCTGTCAGCCAGGAGGAACGCACATGCCGGCCATCGCTCCCAGCGAGCTCGCCCACCGCCTCGGTTCGGGGCTGTTGTCGTTCCCGGTCACCCACTTCACCGATGATCTCGCGTTCGACGAGGCCGCGTACCGGGACAACATCGCCCGGTTGGCGAAGTACGACGTGGCGGGGTTGTTCGCGGCGGGCGGCACCGGCGAGTTCTTCTCGCTCACCCCGGCCGAGGTCGGCCGGGTCGTGCGCGCCGCCGTCCAGAGCGCCCCGGAGAGCACCCCGGTGCTGGCCCCGGCGGGCCACGGCACCGCTCAGGCCGTCGCGTTCGCCGAAGACGCGGAGGCCGCCGGGGCGGACGGCGTGCTGCTGTTCCCGCCCTACCTGACCGAGGCGTCCGCGGCGGGCCTGGTGGCGCACGTGCGCGCGGTGTGCGCGGCGACCTCGCTCGGCGTGGTGATCTACAGCCGGGCGAACGCGGTGTACACGGCGGAGGCGGTCGCGGAGCTCGCCGACAGCTGCCCGAACCTGATCGGGTTCAAGGACGGCGTGGGAGATCTGGAGAACATCACCCGCATCCACTCGCGGCTCGGCGACCGGCTCGTCTACATCGGCGGGCTGCCGACCGCGGAGACGTTCGCGCTGCCCTACCTGGAGCTGGGCGTCACCACCTACAGCTCGGCGATCTTCAACTTCCTGCCGGAGTTCGCGCTGGCCTTCTACGCGGCGGTGCGCGCGGGCGACCGCCCGCGGGTGCGGCGGCTGCTCGACGAGGTCGTGCTGCCGTACACGGCGATCCGGGACCGCAGCCCGGGCTACGCGGTGAGCATCGTGAAGGCGGGCCTGGACCTGACGGGCCACCCGGCGGGCCCGGTGCGGCCGCCGCTGACCGACCTGGACGAGCAGGAGCGCGCGCTGCTGTCCGAGGTGATCGCGGTGTCGCGCACGCTCGCCCCCTGAGCCGCGGGGCCGGGCGTCGACGCGGATCCCGGCCCTGCCCCCGCTCCGTGCACCTTCCAACGCTGTGAGGAACGCATGACTCCACCCCCACCCCCGGAGACCGGCCGGTCCGTGCTCGACCCGCCCGGCACGGGGCGCCCCGGTCAGCACGAACGGGGCGCCCCCGACGCCGCACCCGCGCGGCGCCGCCGCGGTCCGGACCGGGAGTCCGTCCTGGCCGCCGCGAAGGCCGTCGCGGGCATCGTCGGGCTGTTCGCGCTGTGGGAGATCGCCGTGCGGGTCTTCGACCCGCCGGAGTACCTGATGGTCGGCCCGCTTTCCGCGTTCGTGGAACTGGCCGAACGCCCCGGCTACTTCGCGGAGAACACGTTCATCACGGTGCAGGAGGCGCTGGCCGGGTTCGCGCTCGGCACCGCCCTGGGAGTGCTGTGCGGGGCGGCGCTGCACTACTCGACGACGGTGCGCAGCTTCCTGTACCCGGCGCTGATCGCGATCGACACGGTGCCGAAGGTGGCGCTGGCGCCGCTGTTCATCGTGTGGTTCGGCTTCGGCTTCGAGTCGAAGGCGTTCGTGGCGATGGCCATCGCGTTCTTCCCGCTGGTGATCAACACCTACGACGGGTTGCGCTCGGTGCCGCACGAGCTGCAGGAGCTGGCGCGGATCAACAAGGCCTCGCAGTGGAAGAAGATGACGAAGATCGAGTTCATCCACGCGATCCCGTCGATCCTCTCCGGCGCGAAGATCTCCATCTCGCTGGCCGTCGGCGGCGCGGTCGTCGGCGAGTTCATCGCCGGGTCGAAGGGCCTCGGCTACGTGATCATGCTGGCGAACAGCCAGATCGACCTGCCGTCGATGTTCGCCGCGTTCATCGTGCTGGCCGCGATCGCGCTGGTGCTGTTCTTCCTGGTCGACCTCGCCGGGCGCAAGCTCGTCCCGTGGAAGCAGCACACCCGATGAGGCCGCGGACGCTGCTCGCGCTGGGCTCGGTGCTGGCGCTGCTGGCGCTGGTGTCCTGCGGCGCCGATACCGGGCGGGAGCGGATGTCGCTGATGCTCGACGTCAGCTGGCTGCCGAAGCACGCGCCGTTCGTGTCCGCCGTCGAACGCGGCTTCTTCGCCGCCGAGGGCATCGACCTGGAGGTCATGCCGGGCTCCGGCTCCACCAACACCGTCACCGCCGTCGACACCGGCAAGGTCGACTTCGGCTGGGCCGACTACGGCTCCTCGGTGCTCAGCCAGGGCCGGGGCGCCGAGGTCAAGCAGGTCAACCTGGTGCAGGCGCGCTCCGCCTACGCGGTCATCGCGCTCGCGGGCACCGGCATCGACGACTGGCAGGACCTCCGGGGCAAGACCGTCGCCACCGAAGCGACCGGCGCGATGACCGCGATGTGGCCGTACGCGCTGAGCAAGCTCGGCATGGCCGTCGAGGACGTGAACGTCGTGCACGCCACCGGAGCCGCGAAGATGCCCGGCCTGGTCGCCGGGCAGTGGGACGCGAACCTCGCGCTCTACGTCTCCGACCAGCCGACGCTCGACGCGCTGGACCGGGAGGCCACCGTGCTGAAGTGGTCCGACCTGGGCATCGACCTGTACGGCAACGGCATCGTGGCCTCCGACGAGAAGCTGCGCACCCACCCGGACCAGGTACGGCGGTTCAACCGCGCGATGCAGCGGGGCTTCCTCTGGGCCTGCGAACACCCGGAGCAGGCGGCGCAGGACTTCGGCGAGGAGGTCAGCGGGTACGAGGACCGCACCGTCGTGCTCGCCATCGACGAGCAGTGCGAGCTGAACTGGGGCGCGGGCGACGCCTACGGCGAGATGGACGACGCCGGCGTCCAGCAGATGATCGACGTCGCGCGGGACTTCCTCGGGCTCAGCCCGGACGCGCACCTCACCCCCGCCGACGTCTACAGCAACGACTACCTCGAACCGCTGCACCGCGGCCAAGCGATCACAACGCCGTGACGGAGAGCCAGATGAGCCACGAATACGCGATTTCGGTGAACGACGTCGGCAAGACCTTCCGGTCGCGGGACGGGCAGCACAACACCGTCCTGCGCGGCATGGACTTCCGCGTGCGGCCAGGGGAGTTCGTCTCCATCGTCGGCCAGTCCGGCAGCGGCAAGACGACCCTGCTCAAGACCATCTCCGGGCTCCAGGACCCCACCGAGGGCGAGATCCTGGTGAAGGGGCGCCCCATCAAGGAAGGGCTGGAGGACATCGCGATGGTGTTCCAGAGCCCGGTGCTGCTGCCCTGGCGCAACAACCTCGACAACGTGCTGCTGCCGCTGGAGTTCCGCGGCACCCGCGACCGCGCGGCCGAGGACTACGCGCGGGAGCTGCTGGAGATGGTGGGCCTGGGCGACCGCGCCACCCGCTACTCCTACGAGCTCAGCGGCGGCATGCAGCAGCGCGTCGCCATCTGCCGCGCCCTCGTGTCGCGGCCCGAGCTGCTGCTGATGGACGAACCGTTCGGCGCGCTCGACGCCATGACCCGGGACTCGATGAACTTCGAGATCCAGCGGATCTGGCGCAACACCGGGTGCAGCGTCCTGTTCGTCACGCACAGCATCCCGGAAGCGGTGTGGCTGGCCGATCGCGTCGTCGTGGTCGGCGGCAAACCGGGCCGCATCGTCGCCGACGTCGGCGTCGACCTGCCGCGGCCGCGCGGCAAGGAGCACCGCTTCTCCCCCGACTTCTCCGAGTACGCGACCGAGATCGAGTCGCACATCGGCGTCACCACCGGCATCAGCTGATCACCACCCAGGAGGAACACATGTTGCACCTCACCGCGGACGAGGCACTGGTCGAGCAGCACTACGGGCTCGACGCCCGGCGCAGCCTGCTGTTCTCCGCGATCCGCCTGGACTCGCACCCGCTGGTGAGCCCGCTGATCGCCGAGCGCGACGGCGAGCGCCACCTGCTGGTGCGCCAGCAGGAACAGGGCAACGCGCTGTCGGCGGGCGTGCCCGCGGAGCAGATCCGCTTCTACGCCCCGTGGGTGACGATCGATCCGCGGGTCGTCGAAGGCACCCGGGTGGCGGGTTCGCTGCCGGAGCTCGTCGCCGAGCTCGCCGGGGACGGGCGGGTGCACCTGGCCGCGGACGTCGTGCTGGCCCACCACCGGGCGTTCACCGCCACCGGCGCGCTGGAGGTCACCGCGGACGCCACCACGCCGCGACCGGTGGTCGCCCACGAGGTGGACACCGCATCCGTGCTGGGCCGGTTCGCCGAATGGCGGTCCGAGGGCGCGCGGGTCGCGGAGAAGCTCATCGACGGGGTCGAGCACCTCGACGGGCTCGCCGCGGAGATCCCCGACGGCACGGACACCCGGTACGCGGCGCTGACCGAACTGGCCACCGAGCGCGCGCTGGACGCGGTGCTGCTGGCCGCCACCCCCAACCACACCGAGGTAACCGGGCACGAGCAGCCGGCCGGCGCGGTCGCCGTGTGGCTGCCCGCCGCCGGGCGCCTCCTCGTGCTCGCCCCGGAAGGCACCTCCGGGCTGCCCGGCACGCCCGTCGGCCGGTACGACTCGTTCGGGGCCGCGGTCGCCGAGCTGAGCCCCGGCTCGCGCGTCGGCGTCGAGGAGGAGTTCGTCGGCATCGGCTTCGCCCAGGAGCTGGAGCGGGCGGGCAGCGAGCTCGTCGGCGTCTCCGCGGCGCTCGGGCACTGGCGCGACGTCCGGGACCACGAGGACCTCGCGTTCCAGATCATCGCCGCGCGGACCAGCGTGTTCGCCATCGAAGCCGCGCTGGCCTGGGCGGAGCGGGGCATCGAGGAGGGCCGCGAGTTCACCGAGCTCGACATCTACGCCGTCTACCTCGACAAGATCGTCGAGTTCCGCACCGAGCGCGACATCCCGTTCGGCATCGAGCCGTACTTCACCAACCTGCACTCGTCGAACCGGATGCTGTTCCCGGGACCGCCGGTGGACTTCCCGATCAACCGGGACACCACCTGCATCCAGCTCGACGCGGGCGTGCGGATCGTGGCGGGCGGCGTCACCGTCGCCACCTCCGACATGGCCCGTTCGCTGCCGCGCACCGCGGGCGCGAAGGAGGCGTACGCGTTCTTCTTCGACGTGGTGCGCGAGGGCATCATCGGGCAGCTGCGCCCCGGCGTGGTGTGCCAGGACGTGCACGAGGGCACGTTGGAGTACTTGGCGCCGCACCTGGACCGGATGCGCGAGATCGGCGTGCTCGGCACCGAGGTCGACTTCAACACCGAGTACCGCAAGCGCAACGTCGGGCACCTGATGGGCAAGCAGGAATCGTTCGCCAACGAGCTGCGGCCCGGCTACGAGCACGTGCTGCGGGTCGGTTCGTTCGGCGCCGCCGAGATCCCGTGGCGGTACGACGACGTGGCCATCGGCACCGAAGACCTCTGGTACATCGGCGCGGACCGGACCTACGTGGTGAGCAAGTGGTGAGCGCCGTCCGCAGCAGGCTCGCCGAGCTGTCCCTGGAACTGCCGGTGCTCGGCCCGCCGAAGTACGCCTACGAACCGGCGGTGCTGTCCGGGGAACTGCTGCACGTGTCCGGGCAGATCTCCCGCACCGCCGCCGGCGAGGTCCTCGGCGGGCGGCTCGGCGCGGACGCCGACGTGGCAGCCGGGGTCGCCGCCGCGCGGGTCAGCGCGCTGAACCTGCTGGCCCGGGTCGACGACGCGGTCGGGCTGGAGAACGTGGTGCGGGTGCTCAAGCTGAACGCGTGGGTGAACAGCACCCCGGACGCGATCCAGCAGCCCGAGGTGGTCGACGGCGCCTCCCGGCTGCTGATCGACGTGCTCGGCGACGCGGGCAGGCACGCCCGCACCGCCCTGCCCGCACCGACCCTCCCGCAAGGAGCCCTGGTCGAGCTGGACGCGACCATCACCGTCCGCCCCTGATCGCCCGATCCACACCCGAGGTCCGGTTCGGGAGGCGGAACCCCGCCCCCTGGGCCGGGCCTCGGCACGTCCGTCCACGATGGACACCCGGTCCGCCGGACGCGGGTCCGCGTTCAGTCCTCCGCTGCCGGGGACGGTGCCGGGTGCGCCGCCCGGCGTCGCCCGGTGACGAGCCGCGGGCGGGTTCCGGGCGTCGGGGCGGTGAGCACGACGAGGCAGCCGAGGACGAGGGCGATGCCGCCCCAGCCCGCGGCGGGCAGCCGTTCCCCGACGACGAGCACGGCGAGCACCGCGGCGACCGCCGGTTCCAGCAGCGACAGCGTGGTCGCGGTGCTCGCGGCGACGTGCCCGAGCCCCCAGCCGAACAGCAGGTAACCCAGGAACATCGGCACCAGCGCCAGGTACGCGCCGACCGCCGCGTTCGCCGCCGACGCGAGCAACGGCGCCCCGGTCGCCACCAGCACCGGCAGCAGCAGCACTCCGCCGAGCCCGAAGATGCCGCCCATCGCCACCGCGGACGAGACACCGCCGCTGATCAGCCGGTGCGCGGCCCACGAGTACGTCGCGTAGGTGCCCCCGGCCACCAGGCCGAGGACCACGCCCAGCGCGCTCCCCCACCCGGGCGCGACCGCGGCCGCGCCGCCTTCGGCGGCGCACAGCAGCACCGTCCCGGACAACCCGAGCCCCGCGCCGAGCAGCCAGCGGCGGCTCAGCCGCCGCCCGTCGACCACGCGCTCGACCAGCGCGGACGCCAGCGGCGCCGACCCGATCGACACCACGGTGCCCGCGGCGACCCCGGCCAGGTGCATCGAGCTGTAGAACGCCAGCGGGTAGACGGCGACCGCCACCGCGCCCAGCAGCACCGGTCCCGGCCGGGCGCGCAGCAGCCGCGCCCCGCGCACCAAGCGCGGGCCGGCGACCAGTGCTTGCAGCAGGCCGCCGGTGCCCATCGCGACGGCCCCGATCGCCAGCGGCCCCACGTCGGGCGCGAAGCTCGCCGCGGTCCCGGTCGTCGCCCACAGCACCGAGGCGAGCAGCACGGCCACCACTCCGAGCGAGCTGCCGTTGCGGCTCACAGCCGGTCCACCAGGTCCGCCGCCATCGTCCGCGCGTGCCGCAGCCGTTCCCCGTCGCCTTCGAGCCCGGCGCGGGCCATCGCGCCTTCGAGCAGGAACGCCAGGTGTTCGGCGGCGGCGCGCGCGTCCTCGGGCCGGTCGGGCAGCTGCTCGCCGAGGGCGTCGGCGAGCAGCGACTCGACCTCTTCCTTGTGCCTGCGCACCACCGCCCGGCCGTCGTGCCCGGCGGGCAGCTCGGCGGCCGCGTTGAGCAGCCCGCAGCCGCGGAACCCGTGCTCGTGGGCGAGTTCCGCGTGGTCCGCGTACGCGTCGAAGACGGCGAGCACCCGGCCGCGCGCGTCCGCGGCCCGCGCCAGCCGCCGCCGGTGCAGCTCCCGCCACTCGTCGTGCCGCGCTTCGAGGTAGGCGCGCACCAGGTCCGCCTTGGAGGAGAAGTTGTTGTAGAGGCTCATCTTCGCGACACCGGCTTCGGTGGTGATCGCGTCGATCCCCGTCGCGGACACCCCGTCCCGGTAGAAGCGGCGCGCCGCCGCCGCGAGCAACCGCTCGCGCGCGCTGTGCCGAGCACCCGCACCGACCACCGCGACCTCCTCGCCACCGCGACTGGGTAGACCAGTCTACCCAGCCAGTTGCCGAGGACCAGCTCGCCCCGGACGGCCGAGCACTCGACCGGACGACCTCGCGACGACCCGGACGATCGGCGATCAGCACAGGTCGTAGCGGGGGATGGTGCCGAGCAGGTGGGTCAGGTCGGTGCCGGGCGCGAGGTCCCGCGCCGGGGCGCGGCGGGTGAACAGCCGGGCCGCGTCGGCGCCGCCCAGCTCGGCGCGGCGACCGCGGACCCGCAGCCAGGCTCCTTCCCGCAGGGCGAGCACCGGGACGTCGTTGTGCTCCAGGAACTCGGCGATGCGCTCGTCGCGGGTCTCGCCGCGGTGCGTGCTCGCCGGGTCCGGCGGCAGGTAGTGCGGGTTGATCTGGAACGGCACCAGGCCGAGCGCGGCGAACGAGGCCGGTTGCACGATCGGCATGTCGTTGCTGGTGCGCAGGCTCGGGCAGGCCAGGTTGGTGCCCGCGCTGGAACCCAGGTACGGCACACCCGCCAGCACGGCGCGGCGCAGCGCGCGGACCAGGCCCTGCCGCTGCAAGGTCGCGAGCAGCCGGAACGTGTTGCCCCCACCCAGGAACACGGCTTCCGCCGACGCGATGGCGCGCACCGGATCGGTGGCGCGGTGCAGGCCGTCGACCTTGATCCCGGCGGAGCTGAGCACCGAGTGCGCGATGCGCGCGTAGTCGTCGAAGTCGCGGCGGGCGTAGGGGATGAACAGCATCCGCTCCCGGCCGGCCATCAGCTCCGCGATCGCGGGCAATGCGTGCCCGAGGAAGCCCGGCGACCCGTGCACCCGTGAGCTCGACAGCAGGAGCAGCTGCACCACGGCATTCCCTCCCCGCACCCGTGAACCGGAGCGAACCCTACCGCCGCCGCTGGAACCGGTGGGGCGGGACGGGCAGGATGACCGGCATGGCCGGAGACGAGGACGTGACGATCATCGGCGGCGGCATCGTGGGCCTGGCCACGGCGCGGGCGCTGGTCCGCGGGGGCGCGGCCGGGCGGATCGTGGTGCTGGAGAAGGAGCCGGCCGTGGGCGCGCACCAGAGCGGCCACAACTCCGGTGTGCTCCACAGTGGACTGTACTACCCGCCGGGCAGCGCGAAGGCGCGGTTCGCCCGCACTGGAGCGGAAGCGATGCACCGGTTCTGCGCCGAGCACGGGGTTCCGGTGCGGCGCACCGGCAAGCTCGTCGTGGCCACCCGGCCGGAGCAGCTGCCGCGGCTGGCCGAGCTCGCCCGCCGCGGCACCGCCAACGGCGTTCGCCTGTCCGAAGTGGACGGTTCGGCGATCGCCGAGCGGGAACCGCAGGTGCGCGGGCTGCGCGCGCTGCTGGTGCCGGACGCGGGGATCACCGACTTCGGCGCCGTCTGCGCTGCGCTGGCCGCGGAGCTCGCCGCCGACGGCGTCGAGGTCCGGGCCGGCTGCGAGCTGCGCTCGGTGCGCCGCGACGGCGACCGGCTCGTGCTGGGCACCACGACCGGCGAGGTGCGCACCCGGTTCGCGGTGAACTGCGCCGGGCTGCACAGCGACACCGTGGCGGAGCTCGCGGGCACCCGGCCGGCCGCGCGGATCCTGCCGTTCCGCGGCGAGTACTACGAGGCCGCGCCGGGGCGCCGCGACCTGGTGCGCGCGCTGGTCTACCCGGTGCCGGACCCGGCGTTCCCGTTCCTCGGCGTGCACTTCACGCGGATGGCCGACGGCGGGCTGCACGTGGGACCGAACGCGGTTCCGGCGCTGGCCCGCGAGGGCTACGACTGGCGGACCTGGTCGGCACCGCACCTGCGGCGGCTGCTGCGCGACCCGGCGTTGCGGGCGCTGGCGAAGCGCTACTGGCGGACCGGTGCGGCGGAGATCGCGCGCTCGGCGGTGAAACCGCTGTTCGTGCGGGCCGCGCGGGAGCTGCTGCCGGGGTTGCGCGGGACGGACCTGGTGCCCGCGCCCGCGGGGGTGCGGGCGCAGGCGGTGCGCCCGGACGGCACCCTCGTCGACGACTTCCTGGTGCACGAGGACGACCGCTGGGTGCACGTGCTCAACGCGCCCTCCCCGGCGGCGACCGCGTCGCTGCGCATCGGCGAGGACATCGCGGACCGGGTCGGCGCCAAGCTCGCCTAGGCCCGGCCCGCCGGACGCGTGCGGATCAGTAGTAGCCGCGATCCCGGTAGTCGCGGTACTCGCGGTACTCGCGCTCCCGGTTCTCCGCGGCGTTGATGCTGATCCGGCGCACCACGCCGTGCAGCACGCTGCTGACGATCGTCACGACCAGCGCGCCCCAGAACGCGGCCCAGAACCCGTCCACGTGGAACGGCATGTTCAGCTCGCCCGCCACGTACCCGGCGAGCCAGAACAGCAGCGCGTTCACCACCAGCCCGAACAGCCCGAGCGTGACCAGGTACAGCAGGCAGCCGAACGTCTTCGCGATCGGCTTCAGCACCGCGTTGATCACGCCGACCACGACCGCGACCACCAGCAGGGTGACGATCTTCGTTCCGGCGTCCGTGCTCGCGTCGCCGAGCTCGATGCCGGGCAGCGCGGTCGTCGCCCACACGGCGACCGCGGTGATCAGGATGTGTAGCAGGACCGTCACGAAGTGGCCTCCCGAGTTCGCCGTGGAGCCTTGCACGCTACCGTTCCGGCCCCGCCCGGGAACCGCCCACCGCGAGACGCGGGGATGCACCTGTTCAGGCGAACATCTCGTCGGTCAACCGGCGGATCGCCTCGGCGCGGGTGCACTGCCCGGCCCGCTCGTAGGCCTCGACGAAGCGGAAGACGAGCCCTTCGCGCAGCCCCCACGGGCACAGGTCGATCTCGTCGACGCCGAGGGCGCGCAGCAGCGAATCGGCGGTGATCGCGCCGGCGAGGATGCGCCGCGCCCTGCTGCGGGAGACGCCGGGGAGCTTGGCGCGCTCGGCCTGGCCGAGTTCGGCGAGCTGCGGGATCCACCGGGTCAGGTTCGTGCGCGCCAGGGTGTCCGGGTGCCGCACCAGCCGCTTCGACGAGCTCGCGGCGAGCACCGCCAGCTGCCGCAGCACCTTCGACTGGCCGACGGGCTGGCCGAGCCTGCGCCCGCGGAACGGGGCCAGCTCGACCGGGGCGACCGCTTCGACGGCCGCGTACAGGGCGGCGACCTGCTCCGGCGGCGGCGGGTCGGCGGGCAGGTGTTCGCGGGTGAGCCGGGCGGCGCCCAGCGGCATCGACACCACTTCGTCCGGGTAGGGACCGGATCCGGTGGCGACCTCGGCGGTGCCGCCACCGATGTCGATGGTGGTCAGCGGGGTGTCCTCGCGGCCGTGCCAGCGACGGGCCGCGTGGTAGCAGAGCGCGGCTTCGGCGTGCGGGGTCATCGAGCCGATGCGGGTGCCCGCGGCGTCGGCGAGGCGGGCGCGCAGCTCGGTGCCGTTGGTGGCGTCGCGCACCGCGGCGGTGCCGAACGCGACGAGCGGTCCGCGCAGGTCGGTGCCGACGGCGCGCACGCAGCACGCGACGGCGCGAGCGGCCTGCTCGATGCCCTCCTCGGTCACCGAGCCGTCGGCGAGGGTGTTCTCGCCGAGGCGGGTGCGCTCCTTGTGGCTCCAGGAGGCGCGGGGCAGCCTGCCGCGGTCGAGGTCGACCAGTTCCAGCCGCGCCGCGGTGGAACCGATGTCGAGGAGTCCGAGCTTCATACCACCCTCACGTGTAGTCCGGACGGGCCTTCGAGGCGTAGGACGTTCCTCCAGGAGCAGCAGCGCAGAACCATCGGCATGGCCGAATCATGCCGTATGCACAGGTTTTGTTCATCGCCCGTTCGGACTTTCTTGATCCGTAATTGATGTCACTGGTACATGAGCACTTCCGATGTCACACCAGGTGGTGTTACAAAGGAGTCACCCCTGACCGCTACCAAGCGGTAACCTCGGGGCGACCAGGTGCTGCGGCTGGAACGCGAGGTGCGCCCACCCGCAACGTCAGCGACGGAGAGGACCACCATGCGCATCGGGATGCCGCTGAACTACAGCGGAGGCTTCAAGGAGACCGTCGACGAACTGGCCACCTACGAGAAGGCCGGACTCGACATCGTCTACGTAGCCGAAGCCTACTCGTTCGACGCGGTCAGCCAGATGGGCTTCATCGCCGCCCGCACCGAACGGCTCCAGATCGCCTCCGGGATCCTGCAGATCTACACCCGCACGCCCACCCTCACCGCGATGACCGCGGCCGGGCTGGACTTCGTCTCGGACGGCCGGTTCACCCTGGGCATCGGCGCCTCCGGGCCGCAGGTCATCGAAGGCTTCCACGGCGTGCCCTACGACGCGCCGCTGGGCCGCACCCGCGAACTGGTCGACATCTGCCGCCAGGTGTGGCGCCGCGAACGCGTGCAGCACGACGGCAAGCACTACCAGATCCCGCTGCCCGAAGGCCAGGGCACCGGGCTGGGCAAGCCGCTGAAGCTCATCAACCACCCGGTGCGCCCGAACATCCCGATCATGGTCGCGGCGATCGGCCCGAAGAACGTCGCGATGGTCGCCGAGATCGCCGAGGCGTGGGAACCGATCTTCTACGTCCCCGAGAAGGCCCACGAGGTCTGGGGCGAATCGCTGGCCGCCGGCAAGGCCAAGCGCGACCCCGAGCTCGGCGAGCTCGACGTCGTCGGTCAGGCCCCGCTGGCCATCGGCGACGACGTGGAGGCGCTCGTCGACTCGATGCGCCCGATGCTCGCCCTCTACATCGGCGGCATGGGTGCCAAGGGCAAGAACTTCTACAACGACCTCGCCCGCCGCTACGGCTACGAGGCCGAGGCCGAGGAGATCCAGGACCTCTACCTGGACGGCAAGAAGGACGAGGCCGCGGCGAAGGTGCCGGACGAGCTGGTCGCCGCCAGCACCCTCATCGGCTCCGAGGGCCACGTGCGGGAACGCCTCGCCGCGTTCAAGGAGTCGGGCGTGACCACGATGAACGTGACGCCGCTCGCCGGGTCCTTCGAGGAGCGCACCGAGCTGATCGAGAAGATCCGCGGCATCGCCGACGACCTCTGATCCGCCCCGCGGCCGGGCGCACCCGCCCGGCCGCGGCCCGGTCAGCCGTTGAGCACCCGCACCGGCGCCCCGTCCAGGAAGGCGCGCACGTCGGCCACCGTCTCGGCGTAGAACGTCCGGTAGGTGCCCTCGGTCACGTAGCCGACGTGCGGGGTGAGCACGGTGCGCGGCGTGGTCCGCCACGGGTCGCCTGCGGGCAGCGGCTCGGTCCCGTACACGTCGAGGCCCGCCCCGGCGAGCCGTCCCGCGTGCAGCGCCTCGCGCAGCGCCGCCTCGTCCACGATCGGCCCGCGCGAGGTGTTCACCAGGTACGCGGTGGGCCGCATCAGCGCCAGCTCCGCCGCGCCGACCAGTCCGCGGGTGCGCTCGCTGAGCACCGTGTGCACGGTGAGCACGTCGGAGCCGCGGAACAGCTCCTCCTTCTCCACCCGGCGCGCCCCGGCCTCCGCGGCGGCCTCCGCGGTGAGGTTCCGGCTCCACGCGATGACGTCCATGCCGAACGCGGCGCCGACCTTCGCGACCTGGCTGCCGAGCCTGCCCAGCCCGAGCACGCCCAGCGTGCGCCCGGCCAGCTCGAACCCGACGCCGCGCTGCCAGCCGCCGTCCCGGATCGCGCGGTCCTGCTCCGGGATCTGCCGGGTGACCGCGATGATCAGGCCCCAGGTGAGCTCCGCCGTCGGTCCCCACGCCCGGTCCGGTGCGGCGCCGCTGCCCGTCCCGCACACGGTGATGCCGAGCTCGGCAGCCGCGTCCAAGTCGATCGACGCGTTCCGCATGCCGGTGGTGACCAGCAGCTTCAGCTGCGGCAGCGCGGCCAGCACCTCCCGCGGGAACGGGGTCCGCTCCCGCATCGCGGCGATCACGTCGAACGGGGCGAGCCGCCGCACCAGCTCCGCGCGATCAGCGGGGGTGTCGTGGAAGAACTCGACCTGCGCGGGCAGCGAGTCCCAGTCCGCGTAGTCCCGCGCGACCTCCTGGTAGTCATCGAGCACCGCGATGCGCATGCACTCCTCCTTCGACGGCGTCCGGCGCGATCGTAGTGCGGCCGCCCGGCGGGGTGATCGACCCGCGGGGCGGGGCGCGCGACCTGACAACGCGCGGTGCGGACAGGCAGACTGCCGACGTGACTCGATCCAGACTGCTGCACCTGCTGCCGTTGAGCGCGTTCCACGCGGCCGCGGACCACATCGGCTCCCCCTCGCTGGAGACCGACGGGTTCGTGCACTGCTCGCCGGACATGGCCACGGCGCTGGCGGTCGCCAACGCGCTGTACGCGGACGCGGACGAGCAGCTGGTGGCGCTGGAACTCGATCCGCGGCGGCTGTCCGCTCCGGTGCGCTGGGAGGCGGCGGCACCGCACCCGCCGGCCGGGGTCGCCGCCGACGTGCTGTTCCCGCACGTCTACGGCTCGCTGGAGCGCTCGGCGGTGATCGGCCTGCACTACGCGCGGCGCGACGTGCGCGGCCGGTTCGCGGCGCTGGAGACGCGCAGCCGCACCGCGGAGGAGCTGAACCTGCTGCCGCACCCGGAGGGCGGCTGGTTCCGGCGGACCTGGACCAGCGACGTCGAGGTGACGCCCGACGAGCGGGGCACCCGGCCGACCGCGACGGCGATCTACTACCTGCTCTCCGCCGGGCACACCTCGGAGTGGCACCGGATCGGTTCGGCCGAGCTGTGGCTGTGGCACCGGGGCGGCCCGCTGACGCTGGTGCTGGGCGGGGACGGCGACGCGCCCGCCGAGCAGCCGCGCAACCACGTGCTGGGCGCGGGCGCCGGGCAGGACCCTCAGGTCCTGGTGCCCGCCGGGACGTGGCAGCGGGCGGTGGCCTCGGCGACGGTGGAGTCGCTGGCGACCTGCGTCGTCTCGCCCGGGTTCGACTTCGCGGACTTCAGCACGCCCGGCTGAGGCTCGGCGGCGGCCTGCGCGGGCACCCGCTGCTCCGGTTCGGGCCGCAGCACGGCGACCCGTTCGGGCGTGGTCTCGGCGGGCTCCGGTTCGACGCCGAGCCGGCGGTCGGGCACCGGACGCGGTCGTCCCCCGAGCAGGTGTTCCTCGAACCAGCACAGGGCGATCAGCGATCCGATGATCGTTCCGATGGCCACCGAAGCCACCAGCGCGAAGACCGCCAACGTGTTCAGCACCGACCTCACCCCCGAGAGAAACGCGTGCACGGCACCGGGTTCTCGTCCGGCGCGCGCCGGCGACGAGGACCTCGCCGGAATTCACCGTAGGGCGGGGCCCCGAACGGTGCCGGACGCCGGACCGGGTGCCCTCCGATCGAGGGAATTAAGTGCCGGGGAGGTGTCGGGTGCGCCCCTCTCCCGAGCGATCAGACGAACGTGGCGAACGCCCTTGATCAGGCAATTCGACCATAGGCGGCGCTACTATCGGGTGAAGGTGCGCGCCTTGCGGTGCCGCGGCGACCCGTAGTCACCGCTTCCACCCGAAGTCGTGATCGTTGCGCGGTTCGGGACAACGGGAACCGGGTGGCGCGCGTGCGCACAGTGGTCGCCACGATCGGACAGCAACGCGTCGGGAGGTAGCGGTGAAGGGCTACGCGGTGCACCTGCTCTTCCACGCGCTCGCCGTGCTCTGCGGCGCGGCGCTGGGGATCGCCGGCACGTTGTGGTGGGTCGGCGGCGCCCCGCCGGTGCTGTGGGCGGCGCTGGCCGCGCTGGTGCTCGGCGTCGTGGTGCTGGTGGTGCAGGGCCGCCAGCTCGCCGCCGAGCCCCGTCCGGCCCGCCCGGCGGCGGAACCCCGGCCGCGGCAGGGCACCCGGCCGGAGCTGGCGGCGACGGCCGTTCGCGACCCCGACGACCGCTGGCGCGGCTGACCCGGCACCGTTCCGCACGAGGTGCCGGCCCGACCGACCGCGGGGCCGGCGGGCCGCCCACCCGCGCGGTGGATCAGCGCAGCGGGGCGTGGGCCCAGCCGACGGCGGTCTTCACCCCGTCCACGTTCTCCACCCAGACCTCGCTCTCCAGGTGCCGCTGCCCCTCGTGCTCGATGGCGCCCAGCACCGCGCCGCGGGCGGTGACCTCCTCGTCCACGTAGAACGGGTGCACGAACTTCACCGCCAGGTGCCCGCCGTCGATCCACGCGCCGCCGTGGAACGCGGTGAGCATCTCGGAGAGGTAGCCGACCTGCTGCATCGCCTGGGCGACGGTGCGGTCCATCCCGGAGCGCCGCGCGCCCGCCGCATCGGTGTGGATGTTGGAGAACCCGCGGCCGCCCCAGGAGAAGACGTACATCTGCTCCTGCGAGATCTTCTTGCGCACCGGCCGGATCGGGGTCCGCTCGTCGAGGTCCCCGCTCGCCGCGGCGGCCGGGGCGACGTCGAGGAGCTCACCGGTGACCAGCCGGGACGGGGCCGGCGCGGTGCTGCCGCCCACGACGTCGGCGGCGTGCACCCGCATGATCTCGGTGCCGCGGTGGCGCAGCAGCAGCCTGCCGTCGGCACCGCGCGCTTCGGCCTCCATCACGACGTAGCCGTTGCCGCGCCGCACCTCGGTGTGCACGTACCGGCCGCTGAGGGTGACGGTCTCGCCGATCACGACCGGCGAGTGCAGCGAGAGCTCCTCGTGGGTGTGCAGCCCGCGCGCCGTGTTGCCGTCGTAGGCGGCGTAGAACAGGAACAGCAGCTCGTTGGACAGCACCGCGGGACTGGCCGCCGGTCGCCCGTCCGCGTCGGTGAGCCGCCCGGCTCCGTCGTCGTCCTGGGCGAAGGCGTAGTTGCGCACCATCCGCTCGTCGACGACCACGTCGAACGGGCCGAACACCTCCGGGACCTCGATGTTCTCGAAGATCGCTTCCTTGGTTCCGGTCCACCACCGGTTCATGGCCAGCTCCTCTGGGCGTGGGGCATCGCCGTCCCGCGGCGGGCGGGACGTGGCGACGGGGTGCGCGGCTCGTGCCGCGAAGGGTCAGGTGTCGAGCCGGACGACGAACGGGAATTCCGGCCGGGTCCAGCTCCGGGCGTGCTCGACGGCGCGCCCGGTGTCGTCGTGCGTGGTCCGGTGCGCCTCCACCAGCGGGGCGCGCACGGCCACCTCCAGCAGGCCGGCGAGCTCCTTCGTCGCGGCGCAGGCGGTGATCTCCTGCTCGGCCCAGCTGACCGCGATGCCGCAGCGCTCGGCGAGGGTGCGGTACAGCGAGCCCGCGACCAGCTCGGCGCGGGCGAGCCCGGGAGCGGCGGCGACCGGCACCCAGGACTCCTGCACGGCCGCGGGCGTTCCGTCGACGGTGCGGAGCCGGAGGAGCCGGACCGCTTCCGCCGCATCGTCGAGGTCGAGGACCTCGGCGATCTCGCGCGGCGGGACGAGCACGGCGCGGCGGATCTCGGTGGTGACCACGTCCTCGGTGACCTCGTCACCGAAGGGCACCAGCCGGTTCAACCGCCGGGACCGGGCGCGCCGCGGGGCCACGAAGCTGCCCGCG
The DNA here is from genome assembly GCF_024734405.1 of Saccharopolyspora gregorii. Lineage (NCBI taxonomy): Bacteria > Bacillati > Actinomycetota > Actinomycetes > Pseudonocardiales > Pseudonocardiaceae > Saccharopolyspora > Saccharopolyspora gregorii. Next base: position 4,539,601 of record NZ_CP059556.1, read on the forward strand.
CCGCGCCTGCGCACCACCAGCCGTTCCCGCACCAGCGCGTCGAAGGCCTGCCGGACCGTCATGCGGCTGACGCCGTAGCGCTCGGCGAGTTCCTTCTCGCTCGGCAGCCGGCTCTCGGGGGCGAGCGCGCCGGTGTTGATCCGGTCGAGCAGGTCGTCTCGGATGACCTCGTACATCGGGCGCGTGGCCACGGCGGGGAACTCCTCGGGGTGGTGTGATCGGCTCTCAGGGTATCCGCCCGGTGCGGACGCTCAGGTCCGCCGCGGGGCGGTTGCGGGTGCTTCGGCGCGCGCCCAGCCGACGGTGCTGAGCTTGCCGTCGGCGCGGCGCACCCACACCTCGACGTCGATCGCGAGGCGCCCGGGGCCCGCTTCCCGCACGGCCGTGACGGCACCGCCCACCTCCAGGGGTTCGAAGACCTCGACGGGATTGATGAACTTGACCCGCAGCCATCCACCGGTGAACAGGTCGGCGCCGAAGAAGCGGGTGAGCATCCCGGTGATCAGCCCGCACTGCTGCTGGCCCTGCACGATGGGGATGCGCAGCCCTGCCTCCCTGGCCACGGCCAGGTCGCTGTGGGTGTTGCGGACGTACTCGCCGCAGCGGGAGAACACCGACGCCTGCTCCTGCGTGATCGTGACGTGCAGCGGCGGCAGCGGCGCCCCGGGCCGCACGGTCGGCGTTCCGGCGACCGCGGTGGGGGCGTCCGGGTCGAAGGTGCCGTCGACGGTCCCGGCCGTGCCGCCGCCACCGGTCCGGTTGCGGCCTGCGACGTCGCCGGGCCGGGTGCGCAGGATCTCGACGCCGCGGTGCCGCAGGATGCCGCGTCCGTCGGCGGCGGTGGCGCTCGCCTCCATCACCACGTAGTCCTGGCCGCGCCGGGTGTAGGAGTCCACGTAGGACCCGGCCAGCACCACCTCCTCGTCGAGGTGCGCGGGCCCGTCGAACCACAGCTGCTCCTCGGTGTGCAGCCCGACGGTGCGGCTCGCCCGGTAGGCGGTGGTGAACAGCTGCACGAGGTCGTTGGACAGCAGCCCCGCGTGCGCGATGCGGCCGCCGAACGGGCTCGGGCCGAAGTGCCACGGGTGGTGGTCGTCCTGGGTGAACGCGTACCGCTTGATCTTGTGGTCGTCGACGAGGACGGTGACGGGCCCGAAGTGCTCCGGGATGCTCAGGTTCTCGAAGACCGGTTCCTTGAGCCCGGCCTCGTGGTCCACGCCGTGGGCGACCGCGCGCGGATCGGTCAGATCTCGCCAGGTCATGCGGTTCTCGCTTCCTGTCGGGGGTCAGATCACGCCGTCGGCGCGCAGCGCGGCGAGCTCGTCGGCGTCCAGGCCCAGCAGTCGGGAGTAGACCTCGGCGTTGTCCTCGCCGGGCAGCGGCGGTGCTTTGCGGACCGAGCCGGGCGTGCCGCCGAGCTTGAGGGCGAGCCCGGGCAGCACGAGGGTGCCGAGCTCGGGGTGCTCCACCTCGATCATCATGTCCCTGGCCCGCACCTGCGCCGAGTCGGTCGCCTCGGCGACGCTGTTGACCGGGGAGTACGGCACGCCCGCCGCGGCGAGCAGCGCCCCGATCCGCTCCGAGGTGTGCCGCCGGGTGAAGCCGCGCACCACGTCGTCCAGCGCTTCGACGTGCACCAACCGGGCTTCCTGGTCGGCGAACCGCGGGTCGCCGGTCAGCTCGGGCATCCCCATCGCGGCGGCGAGCCGCGGGAACAGCGCGTCGGTGCCCGCGTGCAGGTACAGGTACCCGTCGGCGGTGGGATAGGCGTTGGCGGGCACCGTGATGTGGTCCCGGTTGCCGGTGCGCCCGACCTCCTCGCCGAGCATCCGCCAAGCCGCGGGCAGCGTGCCCATGCAGGAGAACAGCGCGTCCAGGCAGGAGATGTCGACGTGCTGCCCGTCGCCGGTGCGGGCGCGGGCGGCGAGCGCCATCATCGCGCCCATCACGCCGTGGAAGGCGGCGATGTGGTCGGCGACGAACGCCCCGGCCATCGTGGGCGGGCCGTCGGGGGTGCCGGTCATGCTCATCAGCCCGGAGGCGGCCTGCGCGATCGCGTCGAACAGGGCGCGCTCCCGGTTGGGGCCGGTCTGGCCGAACCCGGAGATCGACACGAGGACGGCGCGCGGGTTGAGCTCGTGGATCCGCTCCCAGCCGAGTCCCATCTTCGCGAGCGTTCCGGGCCGGAAGTTCTCCACCACGACGTCGCTGCCGCGCACGAGTTCGTCCAGCACTCCCAGCGCTTTCGGGTGCCGGGTGTCGAGGGTGACGCCGTGCTTGCTGCGGTTGTAGTTGAGCGTGTAGAGGCTGTGCCCGCGGTGGTGCGGCACGTTGCGCCGCGAGTCCTCGCCGCCGGGCCGCTCGACCTTGACGACCTCCGCCCCCATGTCGCCGAGGATCTGGCAGCACAGCGGTCCGGCAATGAACCGGGACAGGTCGAGCACGCGCAGCCCGTCCAGCGGTGGCGCGGTCATCGCACTCCTCCCCCGTAGACGGCGGGAGCGGCGGCGGGTGCGTCGGTGCCGCCGGTGCCGTCGATGTCGAGCCTGCTGGTCTCCGGCGCCAGCCACGCGCACACCAGTCCGATGAGGACGAAGCCGCCGGTGATCGCGGCGACCGGCCACGGGTCACCACCGGTGGCCAGCAGCAGCGCGGTGGAGGCGGCGGGCCACAGCCCGATCAGGATGCCGGGCAGCTGCGCGGCCAGCGAGATGCCGGTGTAGCGGACCTTGGTGCCGAACAGCTCCGCGAAGAACGCCGGTTCCACCCCGTACATCGGTCCGACGGAGAGCACGTAGAAGCCCACGTAGACCACGAACATCAGCGCGACCGACCCGGTGTCGAGCGCCCAGAAGAACGGGAACACCAGCACCAGCCCGGCGACGGCGCCGAACGCGAACACGGCGCGCCTGCCCCAGCGGTCGGAGGCGAGGCCGGAGGCGCCGTAGCCGAACAGCGCGAGCACCGCGGCGACCGTCCCGGCCAGCAGCACGTCGGTCTCGGGCAGGTCGGTGTAGCTCTTGGCGTAGGCCAGCCCGATGGTGAGGATGAGGTACCCGGCGAAGACCTCGCCGAGCCGCATCCCCATCGCCAGCAGCAGCGGCCGCCGGAAGTGCCGCAGCACCTGGCCGAGCGGCGGCTTCTCCGCCGCGTCGGCGTCGGCGTCGAGGCTGCGCTGCGCGGCCTGGAAGGCGGGCGTCTCGGTGAGCTTGAGCCGGATGACCATGCCCAGCGCGATCAGCACCCCGCTGAGCAGGAACGGCACCCGCCAGCCCCAGGACAGCAGCTGCGGTTCGGGCAGCGTGGACACCCAGGCGAAGACGCCGGTGCTCAGCACGAGTCCGACGGCGTTGCCGATCTGCGGGAAGGTGCCGTAGAGGCCGCGCTTGCCCGGGGGCGCGAACTCGACGGCGACCAGCGAGGCCCCACCCCACTCGCCGCCGACGCCGAGCCCCTGCACCAGGCGGCACAGCACCAGCAGCACCGGTGCCCAGATCCCGATGACCGCGGCGGTGGGCAGCAGCCCGATGAGGAACGTCGCCGTCCCCATCATCAGCAGCGTGGTGACCAGTGCGGCCTTCCGGCCGATCTTGTCGCCGAGATGCCCGAACACGATGCCGCCGACGGGGCGGGCGAAGAAGCCGACGCCGAACACCGCGAACGCGGACAGGGTGCCGACGACCGGGTCGTCGCCGGGGAAGAACAGCGTGCCGAACACCAGCGCGGAGGCGGTGCCGAAGATGAAGTAGTCGTACCACTCCACGGCGGTCCCGACGAGGCTGGCGAACGCCGCGCGCCGCGCCAGCCGCCGCCGGTCGGGGGCGTGCTCCGGTGGGGAGGTGGGTGGTGGGCCACTGACCATGTGCTGACTCCGTTGTCGCTGTGGTTCAGGTGTCGTCGGCCGGTCCGGTCGCGGCAGGCGCGCGCGTCCGGTGCCTGCGCCGCGGAGCGCGCCGGGATCTCCGCTGGTCGTGCGCGGGGTGCTCGACGATGCCCGGTCATCGCACCGAACAAAAGACTAGACAACTAGCCGTTTCGAGCTACAGTAAAGCCCGGCGCACCGCCCCGGTCAAGAGGCGACCCGCCCGGCGCGAGCCGGCCGAGGAGGAACCCCGCGCACCCCCTGGAGATCCGGACACCGGCCGGGGCGGAGCCGGGACGCGAACCCGCCGCGCGCCACCGGCGGACCTGCCCAACGCGAAGTGAGGATGCACGGATGTCGGACAAGCCCACCGGCGGTCAGCTCGTCGTGACGATGCTCGAATCGCTCGGGATCACCCACGTCTTCGGCGTGGTCGGCGGCCAGACCCTCGCGATCACCGACGCGCTCATCGACACCCCGTCGATCGAGTTCGTGCACACCCGGCACGAAGGCGCCGCCGCGGTCATGGCCGACGCGCACGGCCGCCGCACCGGGCGGCCCGCGGTCGCCATCGCCACCACCGGCCCGGGTGCCACGAACCTGCTCACCGGGGTCGGCGGGGCGTTCCGCGACTCCAGCCCGGCGATCATCATCACCTGCAACAACAACGGCGAGAACATCCACAAGGACGACGCGCAGAACGCCGACCACGTGCAGATCTTCGCGCCGTTCACCAAGTTCTCCCGGCTCGTCGCGCACGGCTCCTCGATCAAGCAGGCGATGGAGGAGGCCTACGTCAACGCCATGACCGGCAATCCCGGGCCGGTGCACCTCGACTTCGCCCGGGACACCATCGAGCAGGTGCTCGCCGACGCGCCCGAGGTGCCCGCGGTGCACCCGGCGCGTTCCTGGGTCGAGGACCGGCCGGTCGTCTCCCCCGCCCGCATCGCCGAGATCGCCGAACGGGTGCTCGCCGCGGAACGCCCGGTGATCTGGCTCGGCAACGGCGGCAACCGGTCCCGCGGGGGAGCCGAGGTGCTGGCGCTGGCCGAGGCGCTCGGCATCCCCGTCGTCACCACCTTCAACGGGATCGGCGCGGTGCCCACCACGCACCCGCTGGTGTTCGGCGCGCTGTCCCGGATGGGCACCAACCTCAGTTCGCGGGTCGTCGCCGAGTCGGATCTGGTGCTGGCGCTGGGCAACAGCCTCAACGCGGTGTCCACCGGGCGCTGGCGGCTGCGGCTGCCGCAGGTCGTCCAGGTGGACGTGGACCCGGCGATGATCGGGCGCTACTACGCGGAGAGCACCACCGGCGTCGTCGGCGACCTCGCCGCGTTCAGCCGCGACCTGCGCACCGCCACCGCCGACCGCGCCGAGCAGGCGCGCGCCGGCCGCGCCGGCTGGCTCGACGAGCTGCAGGGCGCCGAGCGCGAGTGGTGGGCGCGCTCGGAATCCCGCGCACCGGTCACCGCGGGCACCATCGCGCCCGCCGCCGCGGTCCGCGCGCTGCGCGAGGTCGCGCCCGCCGAAACGGTGCTGATCCCGGACGCGGGCAACCCCGGCGTGTGGTCGTTCCTGTGGGAGATGGACCTGCCGCACCGCTACCTCAAGCCCGTCGGCTTCGGGAACATGGGCTTCGCGCTGCCCGCGGCCATCGCCTGCGCCGCCGCCGACCCGGAATCCCCGGTGCTGGCGCTGATCGGCGACGGTTCGCTGGGCATGAGCCTCGGCGAGCTGGAGACGCTGGCCCGCACCGGCGGCCCGGTCGTGCTGGTCGTCCTCAACGACTCCAGCTACGGCAACATCCGCCAGGAGCAGGAGCTGCACTTCGACGGGCGCACCACCGGCGTCGACTTCGGCGACGTGGACTTCGCCCGGGTCGCGGCCGGGATGGGCGTCGCCGCCGCGCGCGTCACCGAGGTCGACGAGCTCCTGACCACCGCGAAGGACGCGTTCGCCGCGGGCCGCCCGTTCCTGATCGACGTGGTGCTGGACCGGGCCGCCAACGCCTGGACCTACCCCGCGTTCACCCCGCACCGATCGCAGAGCTGAGCCGACCGGACCGCGCGCTCGCTCCGGCGGAACCGCCGCGCGGAGGGCGGCGCACCATGGGAACGCCGGGCGATGCGGCCCGGCGGCACTGAGGAGGAGGGCGACGATGCCATCCGGATCACCCGGCCCGCTCGACGGGCTGAAGGTCCTGGACCTGTCCAGGTTCATCGCGGGACCGATCTGCGCGCAGATCCTGGCGGACTTCGGCGCGGAGGTCGTCAAGGTCGAACGGCCCGGCGGCGAGGACGCGCGCCACCACGAGCCCTACTACGAGGGCGAGAGCGTCTACACGATGCTCTACAACCGCAACAAGCACGGCGCCACCCTCGACACCCGCCACCCCGAGGCGCTCGCCGTGCTCGAAGACCTGGTGCGGTGGGCCGACGTGGTGGTGGAGAACTACCGGCCCGGCACGGTCGAGCGGATGGGCCTGAGCTACGAGCGGATGGTGGAGCTCAAACCGGACGTGATCCTGGTGTCGATCTCCGGCTACGGCCAGACCGGTCCGATGTCGCAGCGGGCGCTGTTCGACGCGATCTCGCAGGCCTCCTCCGGACTGATGTCCATCACCGGGGAGGCCGACGGGAAACCGACGCTGACCGGCACCTACATCGCCGACTACGTCACCGGTTACCAGGCGGCGATCGGCGCGTTCGCCGCGATCGCGCACCGCAAGGCCACCGGGGAGGGCCAGCGGGTCGACGTGGCCTCGCTGGACTCGATGTTCGCGACGCTGGGCACCCGGTTGATCGCGCACCTGATGCTGGACCTGGACATGCCGCGCAGCGGATCGCGGGACCTGCTCACCGCACCGGTCAACGTGTACCCGGCGCTCGACGGCGACATGTACGTGCAGGCCGGCACCAACGGCCTGTTCCCGAAGCTGTGCCGCGCCATCGGCCGGGAGGACCTGCTGGAGGTGCCCGAGTACCGCACCGTCGCGGGCCGGATGGCCGATCAGGAACCGCTGGAGCGGGCCGTCGCCGAGTGGGCGGAGCACCGCAGCTGCGCCGAGATCGGTGCGGTGCTCGGCGACGCGGGCATCCCCTGCGCCAAGGTGGCGACCGTCCCCGAGGTCGCCGCCTCCCCGCAGATCGCCGCCCGCGACATGGTCGTGGACGTCGAACACCCGGAGCTGGGAAGGCTCCGGCTGCCGGGCAACCCGGTGAAGATGGACAAGAGCCCGCCCACCACTCGCAAGGCACCGCCGACGGTCGGCGAGGACAACGACTACGTCTACCGGGAACTGCTCGGCCGCAGCGCCGAGGAGCTGGCGCGGCTGCGGGACGGCGGTGCGGTGTGAGCGAGCGCCGATGAACCGGGGTGCGCGCTGCATCGTCGCCGTCGACGTGGGCACCTCCGCGATCCGCGCGGCCGCGGTCGGCGAGGACGGCGCGATCCGCGGCCGCGCTCGGGTGGAGCGGCCGGCGGGGAGCGGGGAGCGGTTCGACGCGGAGCGCTTGTGCGCCGACGTGGCCTCGGCGCTCGCCGCCCTCCCCCGCTCGCCGGTCTCGGCGCTGGTGGTCTCCGCCCACCTGGGCGTGGTCGCCGTGGACGAGCGGCTGCGGCCGGTGGACGAAGCGGGCGGCTGGTCGGATCCGCGCGGACTCGACGAGCTGCGCGCGGTCGACCCGGAGCTGCGGGACGCGCTGCTGCGGGCGGCGCGGCGCCCGGCGCTCACCGGTGGCGCACTGGCCCGCGCGCTCGCGCTGCGCCGCGATCCGGCGGTGGCCTCCCGGGTGCGCCACCTGCTGAGCCCGAAGGACTTCCTGGTGGCGCGGTTGACCGGCCGGGTCGGCACGGACCCGGTGCACGCCGCGTACACGCTGCTCGCCGACGTGCCGGGCCGGACGTGGAACCTGCCCACGGTGGAGGCGCTGGGCATCGACCCGCGCTGGCTGCCGGAGCAGGTCCGGGCGACCGACGTCCTCGGCGAGGTGCACCGGGAAGCCGCAGAGCGCTGCGCGCTGCCCGCGGGGACCCCGGTGCTGGCAGGCGGGCCGGACGGGTCGATCGGCATCGGCTTGCTGCTCGGGTCGCACGTCGGGGGCATCGCCGACGTCGCGGGCACCACCGATGTCGTGGGGCGGCTGCTCGACGACACCGCGGCTCCGCCGTCGGCGCTGCTCAACCCGGCGCTGCTCGGGGATCGCTGGGTGGCCGGGGGCGCCACCGGCATGACGGGCGGTGCGGTCGCCGGGTGGCGCGAGCTGGTCGGGCCGGTGGCGGACGAGGACGTGGCCGCGGTGCCGCCCGGCGCCGACGGGCTGCGGGTGCTGCCCGCGACCACCGGCAGCCGGTTCCCGCGCTGGCGGCCCGAGGATCGTGGCGCGCTGCTCGGTCAGGAACCGGCGCACTCGGCGGCGCACCTGGTGCGCGCGGCCCAGGAAGGCGCCGCGTTCGCGGTGCGCGAGGGCGTGGACCTGCTCGACCCGCCGGGGTCCGGGCGGCTGCCGGTGCTGCTGGCCGGTGGCCTCACCCGCTCACCGGTGGCGACGCGGCTGCGCGCGGACGTGCTGGGGCGGCCGGTGCTGGTGTGCGCCGAACCGGACGTGACGCTGCTCGGGGCCGCGGCGGTGGGCCTGGTCGGCACGGGCGCGACCGCGAACCTGGACGAAGCGCGGTCGCTGCTGGGCTGCGAGCTGCGGCGGGTCGAGCCCGATCCGGTGCGGGCGCGCCGGTACGAGGAGCTGTTCGCCGGGTGGCTCGCCGACCGGGAGGGCACGCCGAGCTAGCCGGCGCGGCCCGCTCACCCGGTCGGCACCGGCTCGGCGGTGAGGGCCCGCGCGGTCTGCCGGGCGATCTCCAGGTCCTCGCGGGATTCGACGACGACGCTGCGCACCCGGGCACCCGCCTCGCCGATGTCGGCGTCCGCGTCGGCCGCCGCGTTGCGCTCCGGGTCCACCGCCACCCCGAGGAAACCGAGCCGGTCCGCGACCTCGGCGCGCAGCCGCGGCTGGTGCTCCCCCACGCCGCCGGTGAACACCAGCAGGTCCAGCCCGCCCATCGCCGCGACCATGGCGCCCGCGTGCCGCACCAGCGAGTGCACGTACACGTCGTAGGCGAGTTCGGCGTCCTGGTCGCAGTCGGCGCTCGCGGTCAGCACGTCCCGCAGGTCGCCGGACCCTCCGGCGAGCCCGGCCAGCCCGGACCGCTTCCGCAGCGCGTCGCACAGCTCGTCCACGCCGACCTTCCCGCTGGTCAGCAGCCACTCCAGCAGTCCCGGATCGACCGAGCCGCTGCGGGTCGCCATCACCAGCCCCTCGTCCGGGGTGAAGCCCATGGTGGTGTCGACGCAGCGCCCGTCGCGCACCGCCGCCAGCGACGCGCCCGCGCCGAGGTGGCAGCTGAGCACCCGCCCGCCGGTGAGCCCGGCCAGTTCGGCGCCGCGCCGGGACGCGTAGCCGTGGGAGAGGCCGTGGAAGCCGTACCGGCGCAGCCCCCACCGCTCGTTCCACTCCTTCGGCAGCGCGTAGGTGCGGGCCGCCTCCGGCAGCGTGGTGTGGAACGCGGTGTCCACGCACGCCACCGCCGGGGTGCCGGGCGCGCACTCGGCGGCGGCGCGCATCGCGTCGAGGGCGCGCGCCTGGTGCAGCGGCGCGAGCTCGGTGAGCTCGGACAGGTAGCGCAGCAGCGCGTCGTCGAGCACCGCGGGCCCCTGCAGCTTCGGGCCGCCGTGCACCACGCGGTGCCCGATGGCCTGCGCGCCGTGCTCGTGGAAGAAGTCCCGGACCGGGTCCGGCTCGCCCCGCCAGTGCTGCACGTCGTGCCCGGCGACCTGTTCGTCGTCGTGCAGCAGGCGCAGCTTGAGGCTGCTGGATCCGGCGTTGACCGTCAGCACCCGCATGATCAGCTCCACTTCCAGTCGCGGACTTCCGGCAGGTCCTCGCCGTGCGTGGTGACGTACCGCCGGTGTTCGACGAGCTTGCCGAGCAGTTCCTCCCGCGCGTGCGCCGCCCGGTACCCGAGTCCGGGGACGCGGTCGATGACCTCGATGGCGAGGTGGAACCGGTCGATCTCGTTGAGCACGCACATGTCGAACGGGGTCGTGGTGGTGCCCTCCTCCTGGTAGCCGCGCACGTGCAGGTTCGCGTGGTTGTGCCGCCGGTAGGTCAACCGGTGGATCAGCCACGGGTAGCCGTGGTAGTCGAAGATCACCGGCTTGTCGGTGGTGAACAGCGCGTCGAACTCCACATCGGACAGTCCGTGCGGGTGTTCCCGCGCGTCCTGCAACCGCATCAGGTCCACCACGTTGACCACCCGCATCCGCAGCTCGGGGAACCGGCGGCGCAGCAGGTCCACCGCGGCGAGGGTCTCCATCGTCGGCACGTCCCCGGCGCAGGCCAGCACCACGTCCGGTTCGCCGTCGCGGTCGGTGCTCGCCCACTCCCAGATGCCGATCCCCTTGGTGCAGTGCACTTCCGCGTCGTCCACGCCGAGGTACTGCGGGGCGGGTTGCTTGCCGGCGACGACGACGTTGATGTAGTCCCGGCTGCGCAGGCAGTGGTCGGCGACCGACAGCAGCGTGTTGGTGTCCGGGGGCAGGTAGACCCGCACGATCTCGGCCTTCTTGTTCACCACGTGGTCGATGAACCCGGGGTCCTGGTGCGAGAAGCCGTTGTGGTCCTGGCGCCACACGTGCGAGGTGAGCAGGTAGTTCAGCGAGGCGATCGGCTGCCGCCACGCCAGCCCGGTGCTCACCTTCAGCCACTTCGCGTGCTGGTTGAGCATCGAGTCCACCAGGTGCGCGAACGCCTCGTAGGAGGAGAACAGCCCGTGCCTGCCGGTGAGCAGGTAGCCCTCCAGCCAGCCCTGGCAGGTGTGCTCGGACAGCACCTCCATCACCCGCCCGTCCGGGGCGAGCGAGTCGTCGCCCGGGTCGGGCTCCCCCATCCACGCGCGGGAGGTCGCCGCCAGCACGGCGCCGAGCCGGTTCGAGTTGTTCTCGTCCGGGGAGAACAGCCGGAAGTTCGCGGCGAGCCGGTTGCGGGTCAGCACGTCCCGCAGGAACCCGCCGAGCACCTGGGTGGCCTGCCCGCTGGTGGCGCCCGGTTCGGGCACCGGCACGCCGTGCTCGCGGAAGTCCGGCAGCCGCAGCCCGCGCAGCAGCAGCCCGCCGTTGGCGTGCGGGTTGGCGCTCATCCGCCGCGTGCCGCTCGGGTTGAGCCGCCGGATCTCCTCGACCGGCGCGCCGTCGGCGGTGAACAGCTCCTCCGGCCGGTAGCTGCGCAACCAGTCCTCCAGCTGCCGCAGGTGGTCCGGGTCGCCGCGCGGGTCGGAGAGCGGGATCTGGTGCGCCCGCCAGGTGCCTTCGACCTGCTGCCCGTCCACCACGTCGGGCCCGGTCCAGCCCTTCGGGGTGCGCAGCACGATCATCGGCCAGCGCGGGCGCTCCACCACGCCCTCGTGCCGGGCGCGGTAGCGGATGCGGTCGATCTCGTCGAGGCAGCCGTCGAGGGCCGCGGCGAAGGACCGGTGCATCACCGCCGGGTCGGACCCGGACACCACGCGCGGTTCGTAGCCGTAGCCGCGCAGCAGCTCCAGCAGCTCGTGCTCGGGGATGCGGGCCAGCACCGCCGGGTTCGCGATCTTGTAGCCGTTGAGGTGCAGCAGCGGCAGCACCGCGCCGTCCTGCGCCGGGTCGAGGAACTTGTTGGAGTGCCAACCGGCCGCGAGCGGCCCCGTCTCCGCCTCCCCGTCGCCGACCACGCAGGCCACCGTCAGGTCCGGGTTGTCGAAGGCGGCGCCGTAGGCGTGCGCCAGCGAGTAGCCGAGCTCGCCGCCCTCGTTGATCGACCCGGGCGTCTCCGGTGCGGCGTGGCTGGGAATGCCGCCGGGGAAGGAGAACTGGGTGACCAGCCGCTGCAACCCCGGCACGTCCTGCGCGACGTCCGGGTAGATCTCGCCGTAGGTGCCTTCCAGCCAGGTCGCGGCGACCACGCCCGGCCCGCCGTGCCCCGGACCCGTCACGTAGATCATGTCCAGGTCGCGGCGGCGGATGGCGCGGTTGAGGTGCGCGTACAGGAAGGTCAGTCCGGGCGTGGTGCCCCAGTGGCCGAGCAGTCGCGGCTTGACGTGCTCGGGTCGCAGCGGTTCCCGCAGCAGCGGGTTGCCCATCAGGTAGATCTGCGCCGCGGACAGGTAGTTCGCGGCCCGCCACCACTGGTCGACGCGCTGCAGTTCGCGCGCGTCGAGATCGGCGGGTGCGTCGGCGGTGCGGGTGGCCATCCGGAACCTCCGGGGAACGCCGTGCGGGATCGCTTCACCCCGCAGCGTTCCCAGCCCGCCGCCACCGCAATCCCCGCTCCCGCCGGAGATCGATCAGGACGGTCGGGCCGCGGCCCGGTCAGAGGTGCACGACTCGGCCTTCGGCGGCGGAGCGGCGGGCCGCTTCGATGATCTCCAGCCCGGTGATGGCGTCGGCCGGGTCCACCGGCGGTGCCGAACCGTCGCGCAGCGCGGTGCCCAGCAGGTCGTAGAACTCCGGGTAGGCGCCGGGCGCGGTCGGCACCCGCCGCGACTCCTCGACGGTGCCGAGCTCGCCCCACAGCGACTCGGCTTCCACGCCCCAGTCCGCGCCGGGCAGCGCCCCGGCCTTCAGCGCCGCCTCCTGCGGGTCGAGCCCGTACTTCGTGTAGCCGGCGCGGTCACCGAGCACCCGCAGCCGCGGGCCGTGCTGGGCGCTGAACTTGCCGACCCACAGGTGCGAGCGGACGCCGCCGGTGTGGGTCAGCGCGAGGAAGGTGTCGTCGTCCACCGCGCTGCCGGGGCGGCGCGCGTCCACTTCGGCGTAGACGCTCGCGACCGGGCCGAACAGGGCGAGCGCCTGGTCGATGAGGTGGCTGCCCAGGTCGTAGAGCACGCCGCCCGCCTCCTCGGGCCCGCCGGATTCGCGCCAGCCGGTCTTCGGCGTCGGCACCCAGCGTTCGAACCGGGACTCGAAGCGGTGCACCGCGCCGAGTTCCCCGGCGTCGATCAGCCCGGCGAGGGTGCGGAAGTCGTTGTCCCACCGGCGGTTCTGGAACACGGTCAGCAGCAGGTCGCGGCGCCGGGCCTCGGCCACGAGCTCCCGCGCCGCCGCCGCGGTGGGTGCGAACGGCTTGTCCACCACCACGGGCAGCCCGGCGCGCAGCACCTCGGTGGTGTGCTCGACGTGCAGCCGGTTCGGGCTGGCCACCACCACGAGGTCGAGCCCACCGCGGTCGAGCAGCGCGGGCACGTCGTCGACGACGGCGGTGCCGGGGTGCGCGGCGTCGAGCGCGGCGCGCCGCTGCGGGTTCCGGGTGACCACAGCGGACAGTTCGAGCCCCGGGTTCGCCGCGATCAGCGGTGCGTGGAACACCGCCCCGGCGATGCCGTACCCGACCAACCCCACCCGCAGCGCAGCACTCATCCCCCCATTACACCGCGCGCCAGCGGTGACGCGGCGCCCGGCCTCACCCCACCAGCGAACCGCCCGGCAAGTCCTACCGCCTTCCTGTCAGCGGCGAAGCCGATGAGCTGACGACCACGCACGCAACGGGACCACCCGCGGGTTCTCAGCTGTTCCCTCGCGAGGACAGCTTTTTCGTATGTGGCGGAGCCACATGCGAAAAAGATCCCGCAGCGAGGGAACAGCTGAGGTTCCGCCACCCGCCCCACAACGCAGCAGAAGAGCCGAAAAGTCCTAAACCGAGGCCTCGGGACCGTTCACCTGGCCCGGCGAGACGAGCCCCGTCTCGTAGGCGGTGATCACCAGCTGGGTCCGCGAGCTCAGGTGCAGCTTCTGCATCACGTGGTACAGGTGCGATTTCACCGTCAGCTCGGCCAGCCCGAGGTTCCGCGCGATGTCGGCGTTCGAGCCGCCGCGCGCCACCTCCAGCAGCACGTCCAGCTCGCGGTTGGTGAGCCCGCTGAGCTCGGTGGAGGCGTCCCGGACGCCGAGCGAGGCGAACCTGGTCAGCAGCCGCCGCGTCACGCGCGGCGCCAGCAGCGCCTCCCCGGCGGCGACGGTGTGCACCGCGCGCACCAGCTCCTCCGGCGGGGCGTCCTTGAGCAGGAACCCGCTGGCCCCGGCGCGCAGCGCCGCGTACACGTACTCGTCGAGGTCGTGCACGGTGAGCATGATGACCGAGGTCCCGCCCTCGGTGGCGGTCATGATCTCGCGGGCCGCGCTGATGCCGTCCATCCCGGGCATCCGCACGTCCATCAGCACCACGTCGGGGCGCCGCCTGCGCACGGAGGCCACCGCGGCGGCACCGTCCTCGGCTTCGGCGAGAACTCGCAGGTCGGGCTCGGCGGACAGCAGCGCCACCAGTCCCGCGCGGATCATCGCCTGGTCGTCGGCGACGAGCACCGTCGTCTCCGCGGGGTGCTCCACCACGGACCTCCTCGGTTCGGGCCGCCGCGCACCGGCCGGAACCGGCTTCAAATACGGGTCAGGCAAGGTCCGAATTTTCCGGGCACGGTAGCACGGCCGCCAAGTGGAACCCGTTCGAAACCGGGTGCGCGGTGAACGTCCCGCCCAGCAGCGCGACGCGTTCCCGCAGGCCGATGAGCCCGCGGCCCGATCCACCGCCGCGCACCGGGGACAGTCCGGGCACCTTCTCGGCGAGTCCGCGCGCGAAGCTGTCCGGCCCGGTGGCGTGGTTGGTGACCTCCAGGCGCAGCGCGCCGCTGCCGTAGTCCAGCAGGACCCGGGCGTAGCCGCTGCCCGCGTGCTTGAGCACGTTCGTCACGGCTTCCTGCACGATGCGGTAGGCCGCCATCTCCACGCCGGGCCCGAGTTCGCGCACCTCGCCGCGGCGGTCCAGCCGCCACACGACACCGGTGCCGCGCACCGATTCCACCAGGTGGTCCACCCGGTGCAGGCCGGGTGCGGGATGCCGACCGGGATCGTCGCCGGAAGCGGCGCCCTGCTCCGCGGGTTCTTCGCGCAACCTGCCGAGCAGGCCGCGGAGTTCGCCGAGCGCGGCCCGCGAGGTGTGCTCCAGTTCGCGCAGCGTCTGCTCCGCGTGCCCCGGGTCCCGGTCCACGAGCGCCCGGGCGACGCCGGCGCGCAGCGCCACCACGGACAGGTTGTGCGAGACGATGTCGTGGAACTCGCGGGCGATGCGGGCCCGCTCCCCCGCGACCGCCTCGGCCGCGAGCTGGTCCCGAGCCTGGTCGAGCAGTTCCACGGTGTGCTCCAGCTGGGCGGCCCGCTGCCTGCCGAAGCGGACGGCGTAGGCGAGCCCGACGACCATGAACAGGTCGATGGACGCCATCACGGTGCTCACGAACGCGGACAACGGCGGGTCGTACCACGAGTACAGCACCGGCCAGAGCATCGCGAGCACGGTGGCCGTCACGGCCCCCACGGTCCCACTCCGCTGGCAGACCGAGTACACGCCCACCAGGATCGTGAAGTTCAGCGGGTTCTCCGGCACTCCCACCAGGGTCAACGTGGTCGCCGCGGCCAAGCCCGCCAGCAGCGACACCCACGGCCACCTGCGCCGCACCAGCAGCAGCGCGAAGGCGGGCACGGTGACCAGCATCATCGACCACCAGGGCCGCCCGGGCGGCCCTGGTGATTCGAGATGCAGGATCAGGGCGTGCATGACGGTGAACAGCACGACCATGGCGAGGTCGAGCAGGAACGCTCGTTTCACCAACGCATTCGGCACGCCCCGCAGTATGCGCACACCGAGTGCCCGAAATCAGTAGCCGCGGGCGACCCATTCATCGAACTGGGGCAAAACCTCGGCAATCGTCGTGCTCTCTCCGTGACCGGGGTGCACGGTGGTCACCTCGGGCAGCGTGAGCAACCGGTCCCGGATGGACTCGACGAGCACGCCGAAGTCCGAGTAGGACCGTCCGGTGGCGCCGGGTCCGCCCGCGAACAGGGTGTCGCCGGTGAACACGGTGCCCAGGTCCGCCGAGTACAGGCACACCGAGCCAGGCGCGTGCCCCGGGGTGTGCAGCACCTGCAGCCCGGTGCCCGCGACGCCGATGACCTGCCGGTCGGCGAGGGTGCGCTCGGGTTCCCGGTCCGGGTGGGTGAGCTGCCACAGCACCTGGTCGTCGGGGTGCAGGAAGATCGGGGCGCCGACCTCCGCCGCGAGCTCGGGTGCCTTGCGCACGTGGTCGTCGTGGGCGTGGGTGGCGAGGATCGCCAGCACGGTGCGCCCGTCGATCAGCTTCTTGATCGCGTCGACGTCGTGCGGGACGTCGATGACGACGCACTCCTGGTCGTCGCCGACGACCCACGCGTTGTTGTCCACCTGGTGGGTCTCGCCGTCGAGCGAGAAGGTGCCCGACGTCGTGGTGTGGTCGATGCGGGCGCTCATCAGAACACCACCACCGAACGGAGGACCTCTCCGTCGTGCATCTTGGTGAAGGCGGACTCGACCTGGTCCAACGAGATCTCCTCGGTCACGAACTTCTCCAACGGCAACCTGCCCTGCAAATACATCTCCACCAGCATGGGGAAATCCCGGCTCGGCAAGCAATCCCCGTACCAGGACGACTTCAACGCACCACCCCGCCCGAACACCTCCAGCAACGGCAACTCCAGCTTCATCTCCGGAGTCGGCACCCCCACCAGCACCACCGTCCCGGCCAGATCCCGCGCGTAGAACGCCTGCTCATACGTCGCGGGCACCCCCACCGCGTCGATCACCAGATCCGCCCCGAACCCATCGGTGAGCTCCCGGACCGCCGCCACCGTGTCCACCTCGGCCGCGTTCACCGTGTGCGTGGCACCGAACTCCTCCGCCCACGCCAACTTCGCCGGATCCTTGTCCACCGCGATGATCCGCCGCGCACCCGCGAAACTCGCCCCCGCGATCGCACCATCACCCACACCGCCGCAGCCGATCACCGCGACCGAATCACCCGGACCCGCACCACCGGTGTTCACCGCCGCACCGATCCCCGCCATCACACCGCACCCCAGCAACCCCGCCACCGCAGGCCGCGCCGCCGGATCCACCTTCGTGCACTGACCCGCATGCACCAACGTCTTCTCCGCGAACGCACCGATCCCCAACGCCGGCGACAACGCAGTCCCATCCAGCAACGTCATCGGCTGCGCCGCGTTGTGCGTGTCGAAGCAGTACTGCGGACGACCCCGCCTACACGCCCGACACACCCCGCACACCGCACGCCAGTTCAACACCACGAAATCACCGGGTTCGAGATCCACCACCCCGGCCCCCACCGACTCCACCACACCGGCCGCCTCGTGCCCCAGCAAGAACGGGAACTCGTCATTGATCCCGCCCTCCCGATAATGCAGATCCGTGTGGCACACCCCGCACGCCTGCACCCGCACCACCGCCTCACCCGGACCGGGGTCGGGGACGATGATGTCGACGACCTCGACCGGTGCTCCCTTGCCGGTCGCCACGACGGCGCGAACCTCGGACACGTACACCTCCAGGAGTGGGTTTCCGCCGCCCGAACAGCCGCAGTCGCGCGGCCGCGGGCGCTCTTAAGAACAGGGCCGGACATGCGCATACCGGCATCTCCGGACGATCACGACCATACCCCCCGATCGGCCGTAGCCACCGGGTGCTCGACTGCGGTTCCGTCTGTGAGGGCCCCGCTCGGACCCGCCCCGCTTCGACACGGTGTGTGAACCAACGACTACTGTAAGGTGTCGCCGACGGAGGAACGAGGAGCACATCATGGTCGACGCGCAACGCCTGTTGTCCAGGGAGATGGACATCGACCGGCCTTGCGCGGCGAGGATCTACGACGCGTTCCTCGGCGGTGGCCACAACTTCGGCGTGGAACGCGAATTCGCCGAGCGGCTGCAGAGCGCGATGCCCGGCGTCGCCGGGGTGTTCCGGGACAACCGGGCGTTCCTGCGGCGCACCGTGGAGCACCTGCTGGCGCGCGGCGTGCGGCAGTTCCTGGAGCTCGGCTCCGGGATACCGACCATCGGGCACGTGCACGAGGTCGCCGCCCGCCGCACCCGCCGGTTCAGCGTGCTGTACGTGGACAACGAGCCGCTCACCGTCGCGCACAGCAGGCCGCTGCTCGACGCCGAACCGCGCGCCGCGATCATCCACGCCGACATCCGCGAACCCGACGCGGTCCTCGGCTCCCGCGACGTCGCGAACCTCATCGACTTCTCCGAGCCGGTCGCGCTGGTGATGTCGGCGGTGCTGCACTTCGTGCCGGACGACGACGATCCGATGCGGCTGGTGCGCGCCTACCAGGACGCGGTGGTGCCCGGCAGCGCGCTCGTGCTCTCCCACCTGTGCGCCAGCGAGGAGCCGGAGCCGATGAACCTGCTGGCGGCGTTCTACGAGGAGACCGCGGACCCGGTGGTGGCGCGCCCCGCCGAGTGGATCACCGAGTGCTTCGGCGCGTTCGCACGGCAGCCGCCCGGCACCTGCTACATCGGCGACTGGCGGCCGGAACCGGACCAGCCGCCGCACCGCCACCCCCGCTACCGCATCCTCCACGGCGGCCTCGCCCGCAAACCCTGATCGAACAAGCACCCCCGGCCCCAAGGCGACGCCTCCGGGCGAGTGGGGCCTCGGCCCACGTCCGTCGGGCGGGTGGGCCGTTCACCTGGATGCGGGGCGGACGAAGAGGAGCAGGATTCCGGCGATGATCGCGGCCGCCCCCGCGGCGAGCCACGCCGCGGCGAGACCGGCGTGTTCGCCGAGGAACCCGAACAGCAGCGGTCCCGCGCTGCCGCCGAAGTAGATGCCGGTCTGGGTGAACGAAGTCGCGCTCGCCACCCGATCCGGAGCGATCTTGGCGACGGAGAAGTTCAGCAGCCCCGGCCACGCCCAGCCCGCGCCGAACCCGATGGACACGCCGATCAGGAACAACGTCGTCGACCCCGCCGCCATCAGCGCGTACCCGAGCGAGCCGACGACCAGCATGATCGTGATCACCCGCAGCAGGTTCACCTCCCAGCGGTCGGCGACCACCCCGGCCAGCAGCCGGATCGTCAGCCCGGCCGCCGACGCCAGCGACAGCACCAGTCCCGCGGCCGACGGGCTGAACCCGACGTCCACGGCGGTGGTGGTCACGAACGCGCCCTGCGCGTTGGCGGCGGCCGAACCGAGCCCTCCGGCGATGGCGATCAGCAGCAGCGCCACGAACCGGGATTCCCCGCCCGATCCGGCCGCCGCGGGACGGGTGGAGCGCTCCGCCTGCGGCAGCGAGGGCACGAACGCCGCGGCCAGCAGCCCGGCGATCCCGGCGAACACGAACACCCAGCGCCAGCCGATGGTCAGCGCGATCGCGGGCACCGCCGCCCCGGCGAGCAGCGTGGCGAGCGGGATCGAGGACTGCTTCACGCCGAACCCCGTGCCGCGCCGGTGCGCGGGCACGCCCTGGGTGATCAGCAGGTTCGCCGCGGGCTGCGCCAGCGAGTTCGGCAGCCCGGACAGGCACAGCAGCACCAGGAGCCAGCCCGCGTCGCGCACCGTGGCGATGCCCAGCAGGCACACCGCACTGCCCGCGGCGCCCAGGCGCATGCCCAGCCGGGAGCCGATGCGCTCCACCACCCAGCCCATGAAGCGGGAGGCGAGGGCCGCGACGGCGAAGAACGCGGCGGCCGAACCGCCCAGCAGCGCGGCGCCGAATCCGAGTTCCCGCTGCAGCTGGACGCCGAGCCCGCCGACGAGGAACACCGGGAACACGCCGACGGTGACGACCGCCGCGACCGAGCTGAGCACCCGGACGGGCCCGACCTGGCGTACCTGCGGGGGACCGCCACCGACCACCGCTGCCGCCATCGGTCCTCCTCCGTTCGTCGGCCGCCACCGGCGGGCAAGCCCGCCACCAGCGTGTGAACCGCGGAACCGTTTAGCAACGCTAACGTGACGCATCCCTCCGGAGCGCCACGCGAATGCGCTCGTCCGCCGTCTTGACGTCGCGCCCGCCACCCGCCACGGTCGATCAGGTGGCCATCGACGGCCACGTGTGGACGCGGACTGGAGGCGGGCCGGGTGGGCGCCGAGTTGAGCGGGATCCCGTCGGCGAACGTGCCCGAGCCCGTGCGGCTCGACGCGGTCGAGCTGTCCTGGTCGATCCGGCAGCGCGAGCTGAGCTGCGTGCAGGTCGCCGAAGCGTTCCTCACCCAGATCGACCGGTTCAACCCGCTGGTCAACGCCATCGTCTCCCGCGCCGACGAGGAGGACGTGCTCGCGCAGGCCCGCGCCCGGGACGCCGAGCTGGACCGCGGCGAGTGCGCCGGGTGGATGCACGGGTTCCCGATCGCGGTGAAGGACCTCAGCGACGCGGCCGGTTTCCCCACCACGCAGGGCTTCCAGCGGCAGGAACCCGCCACGGCGGACGCGCTGTTCGTGCGCCGGATGAAGGAGGCCGGCGCGATCGTCGTGGGCAAGACGAACGTCCCCGAGTTCGGGCTCGGCTCGCACACCTTCAACTCGCTGTTCGGCACCACCACCAACCCGTACGACCTGTCCCGCACCGCCGGGGGCAGCAGCGGCGGCGCCGCGGCGGCGCTGGCGATGCGGATGCTGCCGGTCGCCGACGGCAGCGACTTCATGGGTTCGCTGCGGACGCCCGCCGCGTTCTGCAACGTGCTGTCGCTGCGGCCCGGGTTCGGCCGGGTGCCCACGCCCGGGTTCCTCGGCGAACCGTCCGTGGTGGGGCCGATGGCGCGCACCATCCGGGACCTGGCGATGCTGCTGTCCACGATGGCCGGTCCGGACGAGCGGGCGCCGTTGAGCCTGCCGCAGGACCCGGCGCTGTTCACCGGATCGCCGCGCCGCGACGTCGCGGGCCTGCGCATCGGCTGGATGGGCGACTTCGACGGCTACCTGCCGACGGAGCCGGGCGTGCTGGAGCTGTGCGCGGACGCGGCACGGCTGTTCGAGCGGCTGGGCTGCGTGGTGGAACCGGCGCCGCGGCTGCCCGTCGAGCAGGCGTGGGAGACGTTCCTGCTGTGGCGGCGGTGGATGCTCGGCGAGTCGCTGCACGAGGTGCACCGCTCCCCCACCGCCCGCGCCCGGATGAAACCCGAGGCGCAGTACGAGGTGGACGGCTACCTGGAGCTGGGGGTGCGCGACATCGCGGCGGCGCGCGCCGGCCGGGACGCGTGGCGCGAGTCCGTGTCGGACCTGTTCGACCGCTTCGACTTCCTGCTCGCGCCCAGCACCCAGGTGTTCCCGTTCGACGCGGACCTGCGCTGGCCCGCGGAGATCGACGGCACCGCGATGGACACCTACCACCGGTGGATGGAGGTGTCGGCGCCGTGGACCTTGTCCGGGCATCCGGTGCTGAACCTGCCCGCCGGGTTCAACGACGCGGGACTGCCGACCGGGGTGCAGCTGATCGGTCCCGGGCACGGCGAGTGGCCGCTGCTGCAGCTCGGTCACGCCTACGAGCAGGCGAGCGACTGGACGCACACCGTGCTCCCGCCGCCGTTGACCTGACGGGCTGCCCCCTCCACTGCTGCCGCGCGGCACCGCTGCTCCGGTGTTCCGCTCGCATTGCTCCGATCTTCCGCGATTTCCGGGTGGTGCGGGGGAATTCTCGGGTCCGGGATGGCGCCGGGCCGATGATCAGTGCGAACGTCCGTTCCGCGGTCCTCCCGGCGGCGCGCACGTCGCAATTTCTCACGAACTCGGCCCTTGTTTGATATCTGCGGCGGGGTTCGCCGACCGGGCGCGAACGTGTGCAAGGCTGCACCCGTCAGGTCGGTTTTTCGGGAAGGTGACAAGTTGGGTACCGAGGTTTTCTCCCTCCAGGACAAAGTGGCGCTGGTGACCGGTGCCGGGCAGGGAATCGGTCTGGAGATCGCGAAGGCGCTGCGGTCGGCGGGAGCCCACGTGGTGATCGGCGAGATCAACCCGGAGACCGGCAAGGCGGCCGCCGAGCAGGTCGAGGGCGATTTCCTCCCGCTCGACGTGACGGACTCGGCCGCGGTGGCCGACGGGGTGGCCCGGATCGTGGCCGACCACGGTCGCATCGACGTGTCCGTGCACAACGCGGGCATGGTGCGCAACGAGCCCGCCGAGGAGATGAGCGACGAGTCCTGGCGTCGCGTCGTCGGGTTGAACCTGGACGGGGTGTTCTACTGCTCCCGCGAGGTCGGCAAGCAGATGCTCGCCCAGGGGGCCGGCTCGATCATCAACATCGCCTCGATGTCGGGCATGATCTCGAACCACCCGCAGCCGCAGGTCTCGTACAACGCGTCCAAGGCCGGCGTCATCATGCTGACCAAGTCGCTCGCCGGTGAATGGGCTCGCCGCGGCGTCCGGGTCAACTCGATCTCGCCGGGCTACACCGGGACCGATCTGCTGCTGGGCGTGCAGAACACCCAGCCGGAGTGGTTCAACGGCTGGATGGAGCAGACCCCGATGGGCCGCGCCGGTCGTCCGGAGGAGCTGGGCCCGGTCGCGGTGTTCCTCGCGTCCGAGGCCAGCAGCTTCGTCACCGGCAGCAACGTCGTCGCCGACGGCGGCTTCACCATCTGGTGAGCCGGCCTGGCTGAGCCCCGGCCGGTCCTGATCACCCGTCACGACCGGCCGGGACGGCACTACCGGAACGCGTTGCTCCCGGTGAGGGCTTGGCCGATGGTCAGGGCGTGCATCTCGCCGGTTCCCTCGTAGGTGAGCACCGATTCCAGGTTCGTCATGTGCCGGATCACCGGGTACTCCAGGGAGATCCCGTTGGCACCGAGCACGGTGCGCGCGGAACGGGCGACCTCCAGCGCGCCGCGCACGTTGTCGAGCTTGCCGAAGCTGACCTGCTGCGGCAGCAGGGTTCCGGCGTCCTTGCGCTTGCCGAGGTGCAGCGCGAGCAGCCGCGCGTTCTGCACCCGCACCGCCATGTCGGCGAGCTTCTGCTGGGTGAGCTGGAACCCGGCGATGGGCTTGCCGAACTGCTCCCGGCCGCGCGCGTAGTCCAGCGCGGTCTCCAGGCAGTCGCGAGCCGCGCCGGTGGCGCCCCAGACGATGCCGTAGCGGGCTTCGTTCAGGCAGCTCAACGGCCCGCGCAGGCCCACGGCCCCGGGCAGTGCCGCGGAATCCGGCAGGCGCACCTCGTCGAGCACCAGCTCGCTGGTCACCGAGGCGCGCAGCGACAGCTTCTTCTTCAGCTCCGGTGCGGCGAATCCCGGGGTATCGGTGGGGACGACGAAGCCGCGCACGCCCTCCTCGGTCTGCGCCCACACCACGGCGACGTCGGCGATGCTGCCGTTGGTGATCCACATCTTGCGGCCGTCGAGGACCCAGTCCGAACCGTCCCGCCGGGCTCGGGTGGTCATCGACGCCGGGTCCGAACCGTGGTCGGGTTCGGTGAGCCCGAAGCAGCCGATGGCCTCGCCCGCGGCCATCTTCGGCAGCCACTGCTGCTTGTGCTCCTCGGAGCCCCAGCGCCAGACGCCGTACATCGCGAGCGAGCCCTGCACCGACACCAGCGAGCGCAGCCCGGAGTCCGCGGCCTCCAGCTCCTCGCACGCCACGCCGTAGTCGACGGCGGAGGCACCCGCGCACCCGTAGCCCTCCAGGTGCATGCCGAGCACGCCGAGCTTGCCCAGCTCGCGGGCGAGTTCGCGCGCCTGCGGGAACTCGCCGCGTTCGAACCAGTCCGCGACGTGCGGCCGCACCAGGTCCCGGCACAGGGCTCGCACGCTGTCGCGCAGCGCGAGCTGCTCGGTGGTCAGCTCGGCGTCGATGCCCAGCGGATCGCGGGGATCGAAGTCGGGTTTGGCGCTCATCGGTGGCCTCCTCGGGCTGGGTCGTCGGACAGCGGTGGCAGCGGGCTCGGGTCCGCGGCGAGCCAACCGCGCACCTCGTCGGTGTGCTCGCCGAGCTGCGGCGGGGCGAGCGGGTCGGCGACGTCGAGGTCGGAGAACTCGATCGGCATCCGGGCCTGGGCCACGCCCCCGTCGCCGGGGTCGACCACCGGCCGCAGGCCGAGCGATTCGGCGTAGTGCACCGCGTGCGAGAGGTCGTTGACCTGGCCGCAGGCGATGCCGGCCCGGTGCAGCCGGTCCTGCCAGTCGCCGGCCCGCCGGGCGCCGAGCACGTTCTCCAGGCGCCGCACCAGTTCCGCCCGGTTCGCGACGCGTTCGGCGTTCGCGGCGAACCTCGGGTCGTCGGCCATCCCGATCAGGCCGAGCGCCTCGGTGAACCGGCGGAACTGCGCGTCGTTGCCGACGGCCACGGCGAGCAGCCCGTCCTCGCAGCGCAGCGTCTCGTAGGGGGCGATGCTGGGGTGCCGGTTGCCCATCCGCTCGGGCGCGATGCCGGTGGTGAGCAGGCCGCTCATCTGGTTGACCAGGGCGGCGAGCAGGCTGGAGAGCAGGTTGACCTCGACGTGCTGCCCCAGCCCGGTGGCGTCCCGCTGCCGCAGCGCGGCGAGGATGCCGAGCGCGAGGTCCTTGCCGGTGAGCACGTCGACGACGGCGACCCCGACCTTGGTCGGCGGCCCGTCCGGTGCGCCGGTGATGCTCATCAGCCCGCCGACGGCCTGCACCACGAAGTCGTAGCCGGGCAGGTCGGCGCCGGGCCCGCTGCCGAAGCCGGAGACGGAGGCGTAGATCAGCGCGGGGTTGAGCTCGCGCGCGCCGTCGGGGTCGAGCCCGCAGCGCGCCAGCACGCCGGGCCGGAAGTTCTCCACCAGCACGTCGGCGCGCCGCACGAGCTCCCGGGCCGCGTCCCGGTCCTGCTCGTCGTCGAAGTCGAGCACCACGCTGCGCTTGCTGCGGTTGACCGATTCGAAGTAGGCGGAGCCGCGGTCTGTCCACGGTGGACCCCAGCCGCGGGTGTCGTCGCCGGTGCCGGGCCGTTCCACCTTGATCACGGTGGCGCCGAGGTC
Organism: Saccharopolyspora gregorii; assembly: GCF_024734405.1. Lineage (NCBI taxonomy): Bacteria > Bacillati > Actinomycetota > Actinomycetes > Pseudonocardiales > Pseudonocardiaceae > Saccharopolyspora > Saccharopolyspora gregorii. The sequence continues at coordinate 4,564,295 of NZ_CP059556.1, forward strand.
GGCCAGCGACATCGTCGCGTACGGACCGGCCAGCACCCGGCTGAAGTCCGCCACCACGATGCCGTCCAGCGGCAGTGCCCGCCCCATCACCGACCCACCCTTCCGGTTCCAGGCCCGTTCGGACCGGGGAAATCCGCGCAGCGATCCGGAAATCTCCGCACGACGGCCCCGGCCGGGCCCGTCCCGCGGTCCGCGCGGAACACCGGAGTCCGGCACCTGGGACGCGCGGCGAGCCGCCTTGCGCTCTTCCCGGATTGGATCCAATATACAGTGATCGGATGCCGGGTCAACACGGTTCGCGCCTCTCGAACGAGTGATCGCGTGCCCGGCGCCAGGGGACCATCCGCGCACGAGCGACCGGCGGGAGCCGATGCCAGCAGACCCGAACCCGCGACCGCCGACGCCGCCCGACCTGCGCTGGCACGACCTGGGCGGGAACGACCGGCCACCGACCACGCAGGCGTTCGTGCTGGACGCGCTGCGCCGGGCCATCACCACCGGCTCGCTGGCCCCGGGCAGACCGATCCGGCAGGACTCGATCGCCCACGAGCTGGGCGTCAGCCGCGTCCCGCTGCGGGAGGCGTTGAAGACGTTGGAGGCGGAAGGCCAGGTGGTCTACCGGCCGCACCGGGGCTACGCGGTCGCCGAGCTGTCGCTGGACGACCTGCTGGAGGTGTACCGGCTGCGCGCGCTGCTGGAATCGGAGGCCGCGGGGGTCGCGGCCGGCCGCTTCGCGGAGGCGGACCTGCAGCGGATCGAGGAGGCGGCGCGGGACGTGGAACGCGCGGCCGAGGCGGGCGACCTGGTCGGCATGATCACGGCGAACCGGCGGTTCCACTTCGCGCTGCTGGAACCGTGCGGGCTGCCGCGGCTGCTGCGGATCGTGCGCACGCTGTGGGACGCGACGGACGCCTACCGGGCGGTCTACTACAACGAAGGCGCGAACCGGGAGCGGGTCCGCGCCGAGCACGAAGCGATCGTGCGCGCGGCCACCGCGGGCGACGCCGAACGCCTGGTGGCCCTGCTCGACGCCCACCGCGACCACGCCGTCGCAGCACTCCGCAACACCATCGACTGACCGGCGAGAGCCCGAAACCCGGCTCTGCCTTGTCAGCGCGAAGCGCTGAGCAGCGACCACGCACGCAACGGCACCACCCGCGGGTTCTCAGCGGGATTCTCGCGAGGACGGCTTTTCCTCCTGTGGCGGAGCCACCGGTGAAAAAGATCCCGCAGTGAGAATCCCGCTGAGGTTCCGCCACCCCACCCCCTGGGCAGCGGCGACCGCTCAGGACGAGTACTCGTAAAACCCGCGGCCGGACTTCTTGCCGTAGTGGCCCGCGTCCACCATCCGCTGCAGCAGCGGCGGCGCGGCGTACAGCTGCTCCTTGTACTCGCCGTACATCGAGTCGGCGATCGCCTTGAGCGTGTCGAGGCCGACCAGGTCGGCCAGCGCCAGCGGCCCCATCGGGTGGGCGCAGCCCAGCACCATGCCGTTGTCGATGTCCTCGGCCGCGGCCACGCCGCTCTCGAACATCCGGACCGCGGAGAGCAGGTAGGGCACCAGCAGCGCGTTCACCACGAACCCGGAGCGGTCCTGGGCGCGGATGGTCTGCTTGCCGAGCCCGTCGGTGGCGAACTCGGCGGCGCGGCGCACGGTCTCCTCGGAGGTCACCAGGGAGGGCACCAGCTCGACGAGCTTGAGCACCGGCACCGGGTTGAAGAAGTGCACCCCGATGACCTGCGCGGGCCGCGAGGTGGCGGCGGCGAGCTTGGCGATCGGGATGGAGGAGGTGTTGGAGGCGAGGATCGCGTCCGGGTCGGTGAGCACCCGGTCGAGTTCGGCGAACACCCCGGTCTTGAGCTGCTCGTTCTCCGCGATGGCCTCGATGACCAGCTGGCGGTCGGCGAGCTCGGCGAGCTCGGTGGTGAACCGGAGGCGCCCGAGTGCGGCGTCCCGGTCGGCTTCGGCGAGCTTGCCGCGGCCGACGGCGCGGTCCAGGGACTTGGTGATGCGGGCCCGGCCCGCTTCGGCGGCCTGCTCGCTGACCTCCGAGACGACGACGTCCAGCCCGCTGCGGGCGCTGACCTCGGCGATGCCCGCCCCCATGAGCCCGGAGCCCACCACGCCTACGCGTTCGATTCCCGTCACCACACCGATCCTTCCGTCCGACTTCGTCGTCGGGTCGCGCTCGACCGACGCGGCGATGATGCCAAAGCGGGCGGTTACCTACGGGTACAAGGTGCTGTAGGACACGGCGGGAGCGATCGGCGGACCGGTCGTGCTCGACGCGGGTCCCGCCGGGAGGCGCGTGGCTCGCCGACGCGGGACCGGCTCGAAGAAGTCGGGCCGCAGTTCCCGGCCCGACTCCTCCACTCCCCGAAGCCCCCCACTCCCCGAAAGCCCCCCGACTCGCACCCCGACCCCCAGGGTTCCGTCATCGTATATCAACAGCGGTGGACAGATCCACTCCCATCGACCACCGGTGTGGACGAGATCGTCATGACATCGGCGGTGTCGCGGAGATCGCGACCCCTTACAGTCGAGACGTGCCCCACCCATCCGACTCCGCCGGCACCGGCGCCACCGACCTCCCCGAGGACCAGGTCTCGGGGAGCTCCATCAGCGTGCACGTGTTCGCCGAGCGGCTGACCGAACTGCTGGCGGCGCAGCCCGACCCGGAGACCGGGAAGCCCTACGGCAGCGAGCGGATGGCGGGGTTGCTGACCGCGCGCGGCGTGCGGATGTCCGGCACGCACATGTGGCACCTGCGCACCGGCCGCGCGGTCCCGCGGCTCACCGAGGTGGTCGCGTTCGCCGAGTTCTTCGGCGTGGGCCTGGACTTCTTCGACCCGGCGATCGCACCGGAGCTGCTGGCGCAGTGGCGGCTGGCCGGGCAGCTGCGCAGCCACGGCGTCGAGGAGGTCGCGCTGCGCCAGCTCACCGACCAGTTCCCGGAGCAGGACCGGCAGCACGTGGCGGACGCGATCCTCGGGGTGCTGCACGGTTTCAAGGCGCTGCGCGCCGCGGACCAGCAGCCGGAGCAGCGGTGAGGCTGCTGGTGTGGGACGGGGGCCCGGACCGGAGTTCGCGCTGGTTGCTGCGGCGGCGCAGCGGGAAGCGGCTGGACGCGCTCGGCCTGCCGCGCCGGTTCACCGCCCAGCAGCTGCTGGAACGGGCGCGGGAGCACCTGGGCCGGGACATCTACTTCGCGGCCGTGGAGCTGCCACCGCGCGCACCGAGCGGGCTGGCACTGCTGCCGGAGGGCTGCGTGATCATCATCGCGGACGCGCGCACCACCCGCTGGCACCGCTGGCACATTTGGTTGCATGAGCTGATGCACCTGCTGTGGGGCCACGTGGGCCGCCCGCTGTCGGATCCGGCGCCGGCGCTGCGCTCCCTGTTCGGCGAGCTGCCGCCGGAGGTGCTGGACCGGGTGCTGACCCGCACCGGCTGCTCGGCGCAGGAGGAGGCCGCGGCGGAGATGATGGCGTCGGTGGCGATGCGCCGGATCAGCTCGTGGGAATCGCCGCAGGCGCAGCAGGTTCCCGACGAGGCGCGGGAGATCCTGCGCCGCTTCCAGTCGACCCTCGGGTGATCGGGTGTTCGCCGTCCTCTACCCGCTGGCGCTGCTGCTGCAGTTGAGCGCGTTCGCGTGGAAGCTGCGCGATTTCCTGCGCGATCCGCGGGATCCGCGGCTGGGTGCGATCACGCTGGCGCTGCTGTTCGTGGCGTGCGGGTTCAACTTCGCGATCCCCGGGGTGTACCTGGCGGTCGGCGCGGCGTCGGGGGTGCCGAACCTGTCGACGCTGGCGGTGTACTCCTCGATCGTGCTATGCACCGCCTCGTTGCAGGTGTGCTCGGTGAACCTGGCGCGGCCGCGGGAGGAGGCGCAGCCCGCGGGCCGGGTGCTGGTGCTCGGCACGGCGGCGGCGCTGCTGGTGATGGCGGGGGCGTTCGCGCTGGCGCCGGTGCACGACGAGCCGCACGTGCTGGACTTCGACGCGCACTACTCGGGCGTGCCCGCCGTGGTGCTGTTCCTGGCGGTGTACCTGGGCGCGTACTCGCTGGGGCTGGTGCGCAGCGCGCTGATCTGCCTGCGGATCCGGCCGCACGCGCGGGAGCGGTGGCTGCGGTGGGGCGTGTCGCTGGTGCCGGTGGGCGTGGTGTTCGGCCTGGGCTACTCGGTGCTGAAGGTGGTCGCGGTGGCGGCGACCTGGCTCGGCGCGGACCTGGACGTGGTGAGCACGGTGGTGGCGCCGTTGAGCGCGACGGCCGGGGCGAGCGTGATGGCGGTGGGGTACGTGCTGCCGTCGGTGCCGCGGCTGCTGCGGCGGTGGCGGGCGCGCCGCTACCTGCGTCCGCTGCTGAAGGCGCTGCGGCCGCTGGATCCGGAGCTGGTGCGCAACACGCGGCTGGAGTCGGCGGAGTACCGCTGGCTGATCGCCACCGACGACCTGCTGCGCGAGCTGCGGCCCTACCTGGACCCGGCGGTGGTGCCGGTGGCCGAGCGGCACGCGGACCGCGCGGACCTCACCGGGGAGCAGCGGGCGGCGACGGTCGAGGCGGCCCGGATCGCGGCCGGGTTGCGCGCGCACGCGGCCGGGCGGCGCCCCGGGTCGGGCAGCGACATGATCCGCGAGGAGTCCGGGATGGACGGTTCGGCGGCGGCGGTGTGGCGGTTCCCGGAGCAGGACCCGCACCGCGACTTGGCGGAGGAGTTGCACTGGTCGTGCCTGATCGGCAAGGCGTTCCAGGAACCGCACCCGGTGGTGCGGGAGGTGCTGGCGGAGCTGGACGAGGACCGGAGCCCGGCGCCGTGACCGATCCGTTCACCGCGCCCGATCCGTTCGCGGCGCTGGCGGAGCTGCGCGCGGCGGGCCCGGTGCACCGGGTGTCCACTCCGGACGGCCCGGGCGCGTGGCTGGTGACCCGGTACGCGGAGGTGCGGGCGGCGCTGGGCGATCAGCGGCTGGCGCTGGACCGGTCGCGCTCGCACGGCGGGGACTACGCGGGGTTCGACCTGCCGCCGCAGCTGGACGCGCACCTGCTCAACAGCGATCCACCCCGGCACACCCGGTTGCGGCGGCAGATCGCGCCGAGCTTCACCGCGCAGCGGGTGCGGGAGCTGGCGCCGCAGGTGCGGGAGGTCGCCGAGCGGCTGGCGGCGGCGCTGCCGGACGAGGTGGACCTGGTCGCGGAGTACGCGGTCCCGCTGCCGGTGCGGGTGATCGCGGAGCTGCTGCCGCTGCCGGAGCAGGCGCGCGCGGAGTTCACCGGCTGGGCGGATTCGCTGCTGCGCCACTCCCCCGGCGCGGAGCCGCGGGCGCGGGACACGATGCGGGACATGCGCCGGATCATCGGCGGCGCGCTGGGGTCGACGCCCCCGGCGGAGTCGCTGCTGGCGGGGCTGCTGGCGGCCCGCGCCGGTGGCCGCCTGGACGACGACGAGCTGACCAGCATGGTGTTCTACCTGCTGTTCGTCTGGTACGAGATCATGGTGCACGCGGTGTCCTCGGCGGTGCTGCGGCTGCTGGGCGCGGAACCCGCGCTGCTCGATCCCGGCGTGGAGGAGGTGCTGCGGTTCCACCCGCCGCAGCTGCTGGCGGCACCGCGCTACCCGCTGTCGGACCTGGAGATCGGCGGGGTGCCGGTGCGCGCCGGGGACACGCTGCTGCTGTCGCTGGCCTCGGCGAACCGGGACGAGCGGGTGTTCGCGGACGCGGCGGTGTTCCGCCCGGAACGCTCGCCGAACCCGCACCTGAGCCTGGGCCACGGCATCCACTCGTGCCCGGCGTCGGCGTTGACGAGGGTGATCGCGGCGAGCGCGGTGCGAGCGCTGCGGGCGCGGCGGCCGGAGTTGTCGCCGGCGGCTCCCGCGGATTCCGCGGCGTGGCGCGGGAACTTCCGGCACCGGGGCCCGGCGGAACTGGTGGCGCGAGTGCGCCGCTGACGCGGGTCGTCCTCCCCGCCTGCTTCAACGTATAGCGCACCCCGGGGCTTGTGGCAAGACCCCGGCGCCCCCGCACACTGTGCCCCTCAACTGGGAAGACGGGGGTTTCGATGATCGACGTCATCGTGGTCGGCGGGGGTCCGGCGGGCTTGTTGCTGGCGGCGGAGCTGCGGCTGCGCGGGGTGCGCGCGGTGCTGCTGGAGCGGCACGCGGAGCCGGCGGGGGAGGCTCGGGCCCTGGGCCTGCACGCGCGCAGCGCGGAGGTGCTGGACCAGCGCGGGATGCTGGAGCCGTTCCTCGCGCACGGCGAGCGGGTCACGGCGGGCGGTTTCTTCGCGGGCGTCGGCACCCGGTGGCCGGCGGGCCTGGACACGGCGCACCCGTACGTGCTGGCCATCCCGCAGGACGTGACGGAGCGCCTGCTCACCGAGCACGCCGAACGGGTGGGCGCGCAGCTCCGGCGCGGTCGCCAGCTCGTGGGGCTGGTGCAGGACGCGGACGGCGTCACCGCCGAGCTCGCGGACGGCGAGCGGCTCCGCGCCCGGTACCTGGTGGGGTGCGACGGGGGCCGCAGCACCGTGCGCAAGCTGCTCGGGATCGGCTTCCCCGGGGAGCCGTCCCGGGTGGAGACGCTGGTGGCCGAGTGCGAGCTGACGGCCGCGCCGGAGGAGCTGGCGACGACGATCGCGCGGGTGCGCCGGACCGAGTTCCGGTTCGGCGCCATCCCGCGCGGCGCGGGCCTGCACCGGGTGATCGTGCCGTCCGGGGGCGTGGCGGCGGACCGGTCGGTGCCGCCGACGATGGCCGAGCTGCGGGAGCGGTTGCGCGCGGTCGCGGGCACCGATTTCGGGGCGCACTCGCCGCGTTCGCTGTCCCGCTTCGGCGACGGCACGCGGCTCGCCGAGCGGTACCGCGACGGCCGGGTGCTGCTGGCGGGCGATGCGGCGCACGTGCATCCGCCGACGGGCGGGATGGGCATGAACACCGGTTTGCAGGACGCGTTCAACCTGGGTTGGAAGCTGGCGGCCGCGGTGGGCGGGCGAGCTCCGGAAGGCTTGCTGGACAGCTACGAGGCGGAGCGGCGCCCGGTGGCCGCCGAGGTGCTGGAGCTGTCCCGCGCACAGACGGAGCTGCTGCTGCCGGAGCCGGGCCCGCGAGCCGTCCGGAAGGTCCTCGCGGACCTGATCGAGTTCGAGGAGGTGAACCGGTACCTGATCGAGAAGGTCACGGCGATCGGCATCCGCTACGACTTCGGAGATTCCGCCGCGGGGCGAGGAGAACGCGCAGCCGCGAGCGGGAACCCGTTGGTGGGCGGGCGGTTGCGCGACGTCGAGCTGGGGCGGGGCCGGTTGTACCGGCTGCTGCACGGCGGGCGCGGACTGCTGCTGGACCAGACCGGCGAGTTCTCCGCGGCCGGCTGGGCGGATCGGGTCGACCACGTCGTGGACGTGAGCGAGGAGCTGGACGTGCCCGCGCTGCTGCTGCGCCCGGACGGCCACGTCGCGTGGGCGGGCGACGATCGGGACGCCCTGCGCGCGGCCCTCGGCCGCTGGTTCGGCGACCCGGCCTGACGGGGTTCGGGGGCCGGCGCGGTGCTCCGGTCCGAGGGGGCGCCCCGGTGCGTTCACCCTCGGGGCTGGCAGTGCGGGCAGTGGTAGGTGGTCCGCCCGGCGGTGGTGGTGCGGGCGAGCCCGGTGCCGCAGCGCGGGCAGTGCGGGTCGGGTTCGTCGCGGTGCCCGGTGAGCCAGCTGGGGCGGTCCGGCACGTGCCCGACCTTCGCGGACCCGCGCAGCACCGCGTGCGCGCGGCGGCTGAGCCGGTCCAGTTCGCCCCGGTCGAGGTCGCCGGTGCCGCGGGCGGGGTGCAGCCGCGCCTGCCACAGCGCCTCGTCGACGGTGAGATTTCCCAGCCCGCACAGCACTTTCTGGTCCATCAGCGCGGATTTGAGCCCGCGCCGGCGCCGGGTGAGCTGCCGCCGGTAGTCGGCGGCGGTGGCGGCGAGCGCATCGGGGCCGAGGTCGCCGAGCAGCGCGTCGAGGTCCTCTCGGTCGCGGGCGAGGTGCAGCCCGGTGAGCTTGCGCATGTCCCGGTACCGCAGCTGCCCGTCGTCGAGGTCCAGCAGCACGCGGTCGTGCCGGTGCACCTCGTCCCCGGGTTCGCACCGCAGCAGTCGCCCGGTCATGCCGAAGTGCAGCAGCACCTGCGGGAACTCGTCCCCCAGCGGGAGCGCGAGCCACTTGCCGAGCCGCCACGGCGTGCCGAGCCGCTGCCCGCGCAGCGCGTCCCGGAACTCGCCGGTCCGCACCCCGCGCAGCACCTGCGCGTCGCGCACCTCGACGTCCCGCACGACCAGCCCCGCCGCCCGCTCCGCGACCCGGCGGAACCCCTCCACATCAGGCAGTTCCGGCACCACCCCGGACTACCCCCCACCACCCGCCGCACACCTCGGGTCAGGGGTGGGTGGTGAACCAGGTGGTGGTGGCTCGGGCCACTTCGGCGAGGGCGCCGGGTTCTTCGAAGAGGTGGGTCGCGCCGGGGACGACCTGGAGTTCGTGCTCGGCGGTGAGGTGGCCTGCGGTGCGCCGGTTGAGTTCGAGGACTTCCGGGTCGCTGCCGCCGACCAGCAGCAGGGTGGGGGCGCGCACCTGGTCGAGCGGTTCGGTGGTGAGGTCGGGCCGCCCGCCGCGGGACACCACGGCGCGCACCGAGTCCGGCCGGCGCGCGGCGGCTCCGAGGGCGGCGGCGGCACCGGTGCTGGCGCCGAACAGGCTCAGCGGGCCGCGCCACCAGTCGAGCACGCCGAGGACGCGCACGGTGAGCAGCGGGATGTTGAACCGCTGCTCACCGTGCGCGTCGCGTTCGCACTCGTCGTCGGTGAGCAGGTCCAGCAGCAGGGTGCCGAGCCCGGCCTCCTGCAACCGGGCCGCCACCCACCGGTTGCGCTCGCTGTGCCGCGAGGAGCCGCTGCCGTGCGCGAACACCACCAGCGGCGAATCCGGTTGCGGCAGCACCAGGTCCGCGGCGAGCGCACCGCTGCCGTGCGCGGCCGGGACGGCGACCTGCTCAGGCTCGGCCATCCTGCACCCGTTCGGCGTTCTCCTCCGGGGAGGCGTTGCGGGCGGGGGCCGCGGAACCTTCGTTGGTCACCGCGGACAGGCCGGTGTCCTCGACCTCCTCGCCTTCGACGACGGTGCCGGTGCCGGTGGACCGCTCGGCCTGCTCGGCGACCTGCTCGCCGCTGACCCCGTCGGCGACCTCCTCCGCGGCCTGCTCGTCGACGGTGTCGTCGAGCTCGTGCAGGCGGGTCTCGGCGAGCGGTTTGCCCACCTCGTCGTCCGGGTCGGGGCGTTCCTCGGCGAGCCGTTCGTCGATGGTCTCGCCTTCCCGCTGCTCGCGGGGCGTGGGCCGGTCCACGACGTCCCGAGACCAGTGCTCGGGCGGTTCGACACCCTCTTCCAAGGGGTCCACGCCCAGTTCGTCCTCGTCGAGATCGCCCGCGGATTGCAGCTCGGCCGGGTCCTGCGGGTCTGCGGGATCGGGGCCGACCTCGTCAGCCGAGGGCGTCTCGGCGTCCAGCGGGTCCGACATCGTGCGCGTCTCCGTTCCTCGTGCGGACAAAGCACTTCCGCACCACGGCTACCCGCACGCGCGCCGCTCAATCCCCCGATGGGGTCACGGGGAGGTGGTGATGCTCCGCAGGAACGCGCGCCAGTGCTCGTGGGGCACGACGAGGGTGCCGCCGGCGCGGTCCTTGGTGTCCCGCACGCCGACCACCGAGGCCGTCATCGCCACCTCGACGCAGCCTTGGGAACTCGTCGAATAGCTCGCCTTGCGCCAAGAGGATTCCGCGAACCGCTGCATGATCCTCATCGTAGCGACTGGAGCACCGTCCTGATCAGCGCTTCGGATTCGGTCCGATCCACGGATCGTTCCAGTGCTTCGGCGAACGAGAGGCAGTACTGGTGCACCCGGACCTCGGTGTCGATCAAGCCGAGCGAGGTCACCGTCTCCTGCCACGCCAGTCGGCCGAGCCTCGCGCTGGGGAAGGTGAGCAGGTGGAACGTGGATCCGCCCATCGCTCCGTAGCTACCGGCGGTGAACGGGATGATCCGGACTTCCAAGGTGTCCGCGAACCGATCGATCAGATCGAGCAGATGTTCCAGCTGCTCCGCGAGGACGTCCGCTCCACCCACCTGCTGCCGCAACGAGCCTTCGGTCATGACCACCGTGGCCCGCAGCGGATCCGCTCCGCTCATCCGCCGTTGACGACGCAGCCGGGCTTCGACCCGTCGCTCGATCTCCGAGCCGCGCAGGTTGGCGCGGTCACCGGCGTGGATCGCTCGGGCGTAGTCCTCGGTCTGCAACAGCCCGGAGATCGCACCGCTCTCGTAGCTGCGCACTTCCTCCGCCCCGTGCTCGAACCCGAAATAGCGGAGGAGTTCCGGGGCGAACAGCCCGCTGTAGCGGGCCCACCAGCCGCGACCGTCCGAAGCCTTGCGCAGTTCCACCAGTTCACCGGCTTCGTCGGCGTCGAGCAGGTAGGTCCCGATGAGGGTCGTCAGCTTCTCCTCGGCGATCTTGCGGCGCCCGTGCTCGATGTTGCTCAAGTAGTTCTGCGTGACGCCGATCGACTCCGCGGCCTCGGTGCCGGTGAGGTCCACCTGTTCGCGGGCTTCCTTGAGTCGCACGCCCAGTTCCCAGGCTGCGACCAGTGGTGATGCGGGCGCCATCTCGTTCCTCCGCTGACTCCGGCTGCGTGGCCCCAGGTCTACCAGATCGATCAGAACCCGTTCGAGTGATGCCGTCAGAAATATTTCTAGTCTAGATTCTGGATCAGCGGCGGCCCCGCGCCTCCCCGACCCCCGGCGGGGCCGCCGCACCCCCGAGGACGACGAAGGAGGACGACGTGGGATCGCAAGTGGTGTTCGGTTCCCGCTGGCCCGTCGCGTACTGGCGGCCCGTCGAGGGCGTGCGGCACGCGGTGGACTCCGCGGAACGCCCGCACCCGGGGCAGCGGCGGACCGCGCTGTGCGGCGTCGCGCTCACCATCGCGAAGGCGAGCGACGAGCAGTGGCTCGCGCCCACCTGCGCGGCCTGCTGGGACGTGGCCCGCGCGCTGCGGGACGCCGCGCAGCGCGGGATCAGCGCACCGCACCCGCCGTGACGCCGCGGACCAGGTGGCGTTGCAGCAGCAGGAACCCGGCCGCGACCGGCAGGCTCACCACCAGCGACGCGGCCATCACCTCGTTCCAGTGCACCGACGACTCCGCGGCGTACTCCCGCAGCCCGACCGCCAGCGTCCGCGAGCCCGAGCTCGTCAGGATCGACGCGAACAACGCTTCCCCCCCACGCCGTCATGAACGCGTACATCGCCACCGCCGCGATCCCCGGCCGCGCCGCGGGCAGCACCACCCGCAGCAGCGCCCCCAGCGGTCCGGTGCCGTCGAGCAGCGCCGCCTCGTCGAGCTCCACCGGCACCGCGTCGAAGCACCCCACCAGCAGCAAGATCGAGAACGGCAGCGAGAACGTCAAGCAGGTGACGACCAAGCCGAACAGGTTGCCCTGCAACAGGATTCCGGTGACCCGCCCGATCGACGCGTAGAGCAGAGCGGCACCGACGCCGGCGGCCGGCCCGGCAGTCCCGTCGAGCGCATGCTGCCGTCCAGGAACCGCTCCCGGCCGCCCAGCCGGTCCAGCAGCTCCGCGTCGAACTCCACAAACGCGCCCGTCGCCTGCAACGACGCCGACCAGGTGTTGCCCACTCCACCACGTCCGGGCCGGTGCCGGAGATCGCCGCGCCCAGGACGCGGTCGAGCAGATCGCTCCACGGGACCACCTCCACCTCGACCGGAACACCGGTCTCGCGGGTGAACGCGGCCAGCCGGGTGCGCAGCAGCTCGCGATCCCGCGCGGTGCTCGCGCCCTGGTTCGCCGCCCAGTACACGAGCCGCCGCGGCGGCGGCCCGCACCCGGCGAGCACGCCCAGCATCACCAGCAGCACCAGGCCCAGCACCGGGCCGCGCGGACGTGGGGGCACCGTCGTCTCCTCGTCGCGAGAGGTCGCGGAGCGCGCTCAGCCCGCCCCGCCCGTGCTCGCCCGCGGCATCAGCACGCGCGGCGGCACGTCCAGGTCGTCGGCGGCCCCCGTCTCGATCAGCTCCAGCAGCAGGTGCACCGCCGCGGCGGCGTCGTCCTCGACGTCCCGGGACAGCGCCGTCACCGGCGGGGTCACCACCCGACACAGCATCGAGTCCTGCCAGGACAGCACCGCCAGGTCGGCGGGTACCCGGACGTCGAGCTCGGCGGCGCGCGCGACCGAGGCCACCGCCGTCACGTCATCGTCGTAGACGATCGCCGTCGGCGGCGGGTCCGCGGCGAGAAGTCGCCAGGTCGCCCGCACCCCGCCGTCCTCGGTGACCGCCGCCTCCGCCTTCACCAGGTCGGTGCCGAGCCGCTCCCGCACCTCGGCGCGCAGCAGGGCGCTGCGGCGCTCGGTGTGCTCCAGGTCGACACCGCCCTGCACGTGACCGATCCGCCGGTGACCGAGCTCGGCCAGGTGCGCCACCACGGCGCGGACCTCCTCGGCGACGGCGAAGCGCAGCACCGCCACGTTCGCGACCCGCTCGTGCTCGCCGATCACGACCGCGGGCAGCTTCAGCTCCCGCAGCAGCGGTACGCGCGGGTCCTCGGTGCGCAGGTCGGTGACGATCACGCCGTCCACCCGGCGCTCGGCGGCCCAGGACCGGTAGGTGCCGAGCTCGGCCTCCTCGTCCGGCGGCAGCGCCAGGTGCAGGCTCAGCCCGTACTCGGCCAGCGCCGCCTCCAGCCCGGCCATCCAGTGCACCACCGACGGCTCGGCGCGGATCTGCTGCGGCGGCCGGGCCAGCACCAGGCCGATCGTGCCGGTGCGGTCGGCGGCGGGCGTCCGCGCCGGCCCCGCCGCGTCCCAGCCGAGCTGCGCGGCGACGTCGAGGATGCGTTCCCGGGTGGCCGCCGAAACCCCGGCGCGGCCGTTGAGGGCGTAGGACACCGCCGCCTTCGACACGCCGACCCGGCGCGCGATGTCGATGATCGTGGGCCGTTTCAACCGCGGGTCCCCTCGTAGCCGTCCAGCGAGACGCCAGCGTAGCGAAACCCGCCGCCGAGTCCCACGAGGCGAACGACCCGGTCGGGCGGGCTCAGCCGAGGTGCCGGAGCAGCGGCGCCGCGGCCTCGGTGACCACCTCCGACGCCTGCGAGTAGCTCTTCGACGACGGCTGGGTGGACAGCACCGCCACCGCGTAGCGCCGGTCCGGCCCGATCAGCCCCGCGCTGTGCACCGAGCGGCGGCCGTCCGCGCAGCACATCCAGCCCGCCTTCACCGCCGCCCGCCGCGCCCCGGCCTTCAACCCGTACTGCTGGTCGAAGCCCTCGGCGGCGGTCCGCGGCGCCTCGTCCAGCGGGCCGAGCACCAGCGCCCGCTCCGCGGCGGGCAGCGCCGGGACCCGCGCCAGCACCGCCGCCACGTCCCGCGCCGACGTCCGGGTGTCGCCCCACCGCCCCGGCACCTCCGGCGGCAGTGTGCGGGTGAGCCCGTAGCGCACCGCCACCCGCGAGATGGCGCCCGCGCCGTCGAACCGGTCCCAGAGCTCGTTCATCGCCCCGTCGTCGCTGAGCGCCAGCGCCCGGCGGATCAGCTCCACGTCCGAGGACGACACCGGCAGCCCCTCGCGGCGGCGCTCCACCACGTCCAGCGCCACGAACAGCTTCGACACCGAGGCGGTGGTGAACTCGTCGTCCGCGTGCTCCCCGCCGACGACCGCGCCGGACCCGCGGTCCAGCACCGCCACCGCCACCGTGCTGCCGGAGAGCCGGTCCGCGTAGTCGTCGGCCTGCCGCACCGCGGTCCGCAGCGCCGGGTTCGGGGCCTGCCGGGCACGCGCCGGTGAATCCGGGTAACCGGAGCGCGACACCCACCACTGGCCGGACTCCTCGTGCGCGGTGCGACCGCCCGGCTCCCCGCACCCCGAGGTGGGCACCGCCAGCAGCAGCGAACAACCGAGCAGCGCGAGCGCGCGCCGGAACCGACGATCGGAACGATCCATGCGGGACCCCATGACTCCGAGGCCCGGCGGGAAGGCCGGGCCGTCGGACGTGCCCCCAGCACGCTAACGCCGTCCCGAGCTCGATCGCAGAACTCGGCCCGGCGCGCGCGAACGCCCCCGCTGCGGGCGGGGGCGTTCGGCGATCGTCGTGGTTGTCGGGTTCAGCCGCCCTTGCGGTTCTCGCCGAGCTCCTCCGCGATCGGGTTGGCCGGGGTCTCGCGCTGGTGCTCGGCCAGGCCGGGCCGGACGTGCTGCCGGTCCTCCGCCGCCTTGTCCGCGGCGGACTGGCCCTCCTCGTCGGCCTTGTCCAGCGGCACCGAGCGCAGCACCTCGCCGACGTTGTCGTAGTCGGCCAGCGGCAGCGCCCGCAGCGCGTCCACCGTGTCCTGGTCCACGCCGTTGTTCCGGGCGAAGTCGACCAGGTCCTCCTTGCTCGCGGGGAAGTCGATCGTGGACAGCGAGTTCTTCACCGTTTCCCGCGTCGTCGTCATGCTCCTCCTCTCACGCGTCGGTGTAGCGCAGCACCGCGCCGATGCCGTCGGTCAGCTTCACCTCGTCCGGATCGACCAGCACCAGGTCCGCATCGGTGCCCGCCGCCGACCACACGACCGCCGCGCTGGCGGGCGCACTGCCCGGGCTGGACACGCCCATGTCGGTGAGTTCCCGCGCGTCCAGCGCCACCTGGTTCGGCACCGGGCCGACGTGCAGCCAGGACGGCGACTCCGGGGAACCCCACAGCACCGTGCGCACCTGGCCGCGTTGCAGGGCGGCGAGCACCGCGCTCCACCCCTCCGCGGCGCGCTCGTCGCGGCCGCGCTGCTGCTCGAATTCGCGGACCGCCTCGTCCACGTGCGCCGACACGGCGGCCGCCACCGTGTCCTCGACCTCGTCGCGGAGCCCTTCCGCGGAGGCGCCCCGGTCCAGGTGGCCCGCGTCGGTCTGCACGGTGCGCTCCCGGACGCCGCCGGGCAGGTTCTGGTGCACCAGCGTCCGCTGCTGCGGATCACCGGCGAGCACGACCAGTTCGGCGCCGATCCGCATGGCCTGCTTGCCGATCTCCTCGGCCGCCTCCTTGGCGTTGCGCAGCCACTGCTCCTCGACCCGGTTCTGGAAGCGCTGCTCGTTGAGCTCGTCGGCGCCGGGCGGGGACTTGTGCACCGGGTGGTCGCCGCCCTGCACCCGCCGGGTGCGCGGTTCGGCACCGGCCGCGACCACGGTCAGCTCCGCGTCGACGTGGTCGACCAGCGCCACCACGTGCGGGATCCGCGACGCCCGCAACCGCAGGTACGGCAGCAGGTGCGGCAACGTCCCGAAGTGCACCTTCTCGTCGTCGGAGGCGTCCTCCGGCGGCGTCGGCAGCTCCTCGCCGAACACCACCTCGCCCGCGGTCGCCACCAGCACCTGGCCGCGGCGGCCGATCCGGTACTCGTGCCGGTCCACGGTCTCGTCCAAGGCGCGCAACGTCGCCTCGTCCGCCCCCGCGTCCGCCAGCTGCTCCCGGGCCGAACGCCACCGCAGCTGCACCGCCTTCGCGGCGTCCTCGGCGTCCGCCGAGGTGTCCAGGTACACCGTCGCGAACGGGCCCTGGTACCCGTAGACGTCTTGCAGGAACGCGAGTTTCATCGACTCCTCCGCTCTGCCACCCCGATCACGCGCTGCGCGCCTGGGCGCGGTGCTTCCCCTCGGCGACCTCTTCGACGACCTTCGCGCAGAACGCGGGGAGGTCGTTCGGGTTCCGGCTCGTCACCAGCCCCGAGTCCACGACGACTTCCTCGTCCACCCACTCGGCGCCCGCGTTGCGCAGGTCCGTGCGCAGGCTCGGGTAGGACGTGAGCCTGCGGCCGCGCACCACGTCCGCCTCGGCCAGCAGCCACGGGGCGTGGCAGATCGCGGCGACCGGCTTCTGCCTCGCGAAGAACTCGCCGGCGAAGCGCACCGCGTTCGGCACCTGCCGCAGCGCGTCCGGGTTCGCCACGCCACCCGGCAGCACCAGGCCGTCGTAGTCGTCCGGCGACACCTCCGTGACGACCTTGTCCACGGTGAACGTGTCGGCCTTCTCCAGGTGGTCGCGCCCCTGCACCGAACCGGGCTGGATGGACACCAGCTCCGGCCGGCCGCCCGCCTGCTCGACGGCCTTCCACGGTTCGGTCAGCTCCACCTGCTCGATGCCGTCCGGGGCCACCAGGAAGGCGACCTTGGCACCGTTCAGTTTCGCGGTCATCGTGCACACCTCCTGCAGATCGTCGCGGCGGGCCGGTTCGCGCCTCGCCGCTCAGCCGTGCCGTACCCGGCGCGCGGAGGCGGCAAACGGACAGGTCTGCCGCGGCGGCGTGCCGGGGCTTAAGGTGATTTCGCCGGCCACGATCAAGGAGCCCCCGATGCGTCCAGGCGACACCGTCGACGACTTCGCACTGCCCGACCAGCACGGCACCGAGCGCAAGCTCTCGGAACTCCTCGACGGCGGGACCGTGGTCCTGTTCTTCTACCCGGCGGCGATGACCTCCGGGTGCACGGCGGAGAGCTGCCACTTCCGCGACCTGTCCGCGGAGTTCGCCGAACTCGGCGCGCACCCCGTCGGCATCAGCACCGACCCGGTCGCCAAGCAGGCCACCTTCGCGCGGACGAACTCCTTCGAGTACCCGCTGCTGTCCGACCGGGAAGGCGTCGTGGCGCGGCAGTTCGGGGTGAAGCGCCGGTTCGGTCCGCTGCCGGTGAAGCGGCACACCTTCGTGATCGGGCCGGACCGCACCGTGCTGGAGGTGGTGCGCAGCGAGTTCAACATGGCCTCGCACGCCGACACCGCGCTCGCCTTCCTCCGCGAGCACCGCAGCGCCTGACCCGAGCGGACAGCACCCGCCCCACGCGAGTCCCGTCCCCTCCTGTCAGCGGCGAAGCCGATGAGCGGCGACCCAGCACGCAGCTCGACCACCCGCGGGTTCTCAGCGTTCTCCTCGCGAGGACAGCGTTTTCTCCTGTGGCGGAGCCACCGGTGAAAACGATCCCGCAGCGAGGAGAACGCTGAGGTTCCGCCACCCGAGCCCCGAGCAACGGGTGGGGGATTCCTCAGCGAGGCGGGTCTGCGCAGGACGGGTTGAGGAGCTTCTGGATCTCCGGGGTGCCCAGGTTCTCCTTCGTCACCACCGACGAGCCGGTGTTCGTCTCCGGCGCGCCGCGCTGCTCGCCGCGGATCTGCTCGATCGCCGAGTTCACCGACGCGAAGCCCATCTTGAACGGGTTCTGCGCGATCAGGCCGGTGATCACGCCGTCGCGCAGCGACTCGATCTGCCCCTCCGAGGTGTCCCACCCGATGATCTTGATCTGACCCTGCTTGCCCGCCTGCCGCACCGCCTCCGCGGCGCCCAGCACGCTCGGCTCGTTGCCCGCGTAGATCCCGTTCAGGCCCGGGTTCGCCGTCAGGATGTCCTGGGTGACCTGCAACGCCGTGTTGTAGTCGCTGTTCGAGGACTGCCGCGCCACCAGCCGCAGCCCCGGGTTCTTCGCCAGCCCGCGCTCGAAGCCCTCCGCGCGCGTCTCGTTCGTGCTGGTGCCGGGCAGGAACTCGATGAACGCCACCTCGCCGCGGCCGCCCAGCTGGTCCGCCAGCAGCTGGGTGCCCTCCTCGGCGGCCGCCACGTTGTCGGTGGCGAACACCGGCACCTCCGGCGGCTGCGGGCTGGTGCCCGAGTCCATGTTCACCACCGTGGTGCCCTGCTCCCGCGCGGACTTCGTGACCTCCGCCAGCGCCTTCGCGTCGGTCGCCGCGAACACCAGGCCCTGCACGCCCTGCGCCAGCGAGTCCTGCAGCAGGCTCTGCTGCCCGCTCACGTCGTCCTCCGAGGTGACGCCGTCCCAGTGCACGTTGACGTTCGGGTGCTTGGTGGCCGCGCACTCGGCGCCGACCCGCACCTGCTCCCAGAAGTCGAAGCCGATCGCCTTCGGGATCACCGCCAACCGGATCGTGCCGCCCTGCTGCGCGTTCGTCCCCGTGGGCCTGCGGATCTCCAGGCCGCACGCCGAGGACAGCAGCAGCACCGCCAGGCACACCAGCGGAAGGACCTTCTTCATCGCAGCGAACTCCCTCGTCCCCGGATCACGCGTCGCCGGCGAGCTTGCGGCGCTGGTAGAAGTCCCACCACACCGCCAGCCAGATGATCACGCCGATGAGCACGTTCTGGTAGAAGGTGCCGATGTTGAGCTGCACCGCCCCGTTGCGGATCACCGCCACCAGGAACGCGCCGATCAGCGACCCGAGCACCGTGCCGCGCCCGCCGAACAGGCTCGCCCCGCCGATCACCACCGCCGCGATCACGTCCAGCTCCAGGCCCTCGCCGAAGTTCGGCTGCCCCGAGTTGATCCGCGAGGCCGCGATCATGCCGCCCAGCCCGGCCAGGCTGCCCGCCACCACGTACACCCACGTGGTGTGCTTGCGCACCGGCACGCCCGACAGCCGCGCGGCCTCCATGTTCGAGCCCATCACGTACGCGTAGCGGCCCAGGCGCGTCCGCGTCAGCACCAGGTGCCCGGCCACCGCGACCAGCACGATCAGCAGCACCGGCACCGGGATCGGCCCCAGCACCCCCTGCCCGAGCAGCCGGAACGACTCCGGCGCGCCGAACACGGCCACCGCGCCCGTCGCGATCAGCACCAGTCCGCGCGCCACGCTCAGCATCCCCAGCGTCGCGATGAACGGCGGCAGCCCCACCGTCGACACCAGCAGCCCGTTGACCAGGCCCGCCGCCGCGCCCACCAGGATGCCGCCGAGGATGCCCAGCAGCGGGTGGAACCCGAAGTCCGCCATCAGCATCACGCCCAGCACCCCGGACAACGCCGCCACCGAGCCGACCGACAGGTCGATGCCGCCCGTGATGATCACCAGCGTGACGCCGACCGCCATCACCGCGTTCACCGAGGTCTGCGAGCCCAGGTTGAACAGGTTGTCCGCGGTCAGGAACGACGGTGCCACGATCGACAGCGCCACGAACACCACGATCAGCGCGCCGGCGGCCGCGACCTGCGACACCGCGCCCTGCATCCGGTCGGTCAGCCCGCCCAGCAGCCCGGGCCGGCCCGCGGCGGCCTCCACCGCGGTCGCGCCGCCGTCCTGCGGGGCCCCTTCGTCCTTGCCCGGCTGCTCGCTCACTGGCCCTCCTTCGCTCCGGTCGCGAGCGCGACGATCCGTTCCTCGGAGAAGTCCGCGCGCTCGACCTCACCCGTGATCCGGCCCTCGCGCAGCACGAGGATCCGATCGCACATGTTCAGCAGCTCCGGCAGGTAGCTGGAGATCAGCACGATCGCCTTGCCCTGCGCGGCCAGCGAATCCAGCTGGCTGAACATCTCCGACTTCGCGCCCACGTCCATGCCGCGGCCCGGCTCGTCGAAGAACAGCACCTCCGCTTCGGTCTGCAACCAGCGCGCCAGCACCACCTTCTGCTGGTTGCCGCCGGAGAGCGCCTGCACCGGCCTGCCGACCCACGGCACCCGGATCCGCAGCCGGTCGCGCTCCCGCTCGGCGATGCGCCGCTCGGCGCCCAGGTCGATCAGGCCGGAGGCCATCGGCAGCTTCGCCAGCGTGATGTTCTTGTCCACGCCCAGCTGCAGCGCCAGCCCGTCGGCCTTGCGGCTCTCGGTGAGGTAGCCGATGCCCGCGGCGATCGCGTCCGCCGGGCCGCGGATCTTCAGCTTCGCCCCGTCCAGCGACACCTCGCCCGCGTCGGGCGGTTCGGCGCCGAACACCGAGCGGGCCAGTTCGGTGCGGCCCGCGCCGACCAGCCCGGCCATGCCGACGATCTCCCCGGCCCGCACCTCGAAGCTCGCGTCCCGCACCGCGTCGCCGCGGCTGAGCCCGCGCACCCGCAACCGCACGTCGCCGGGGGTGCTGTAGGTGCGCGGGTACAGGTTCTGCACGTCGCGGCCCACCATCAGCGTCACCAGCCGCGACTCGTCGAGCTCGGCGACCGGCCGGGTGGCGACGACGGCGCCGTCGCGCAGCACCGTGACCCGGTCGCCGATCTCGAAGATCTCGTCCAGCCGGTGCGAGATGTAGAGCACGCCGATGCCCTGCGCGGTGAGCTCGCGGACGATGCCGAACAGCTCCGCGGTCTCCCGCTCGGTCAGGGTGGCGGTCGGCTCGTCGAGGATGAGCACCTTCGCGTCCACGGCGAGCGCCTTCGCCAGCTCCACCCGCTGCTGCTCGGCGGTGGACAGGCGGCCGACGCGGCGCCCCGGGTCGACGTCCAGGCCCACCCGGGCGAGCAGGTCGCGGGCCGCCCGGCGCTCCGCGGCGCGCGAGATGAGGCCGCCGCTGCCGGGTTCGTGCCCGATGAACAGGTTCTCCGCCACCGACAGGTCCGGGGCGAGGGCGAATTCCTGGTGCACCATCGAGATGCCCAGCCGCCGCGCCGACGCGGGCCCCTGGTAGCTCACCCGGCGGCCGTCGACCTCGATGCGGCCGGAGCTCGGCGGCTCCACCTGCGCGACGAGCTTCATCAACGTCGACTTGCCCGCGCCGTTCTCGCCGGCCAGCACGTGGACCTCACCGGCCAGCACTTCCAAGTCCACATCGGACACCGCGACGACCCCGGGAAATCGTTTGCCCACCCCGGAAAGCCGGACCACCGCCGGTGCTTGCACCGATCCCGCATCATCCGAACCGGACTGCAAGGATTGCGACACGCCGCCTCCTCGATCACCATCGATCGCCCGCCGCAGCGGTGCGCCGGAGCATACTCACAACATCACGAGCCCGAAAGGCTCGCAGCGAAGCCGAGTAACCGATTACCGATCGTTGCACGCGAACGGCCGCGGCGGCATCCGCGAACGACGCAACCACCACCTCCGTAAGCTCGGGGATGGCACCGCAGCAATCCAAGAGGGGGACGAGACGTGCAGCCGCTGCTGGCCGGCGAACCGAACAGGGTCGGGGACTACCGGCTGCTCGCCAGGATCGGCGGCGGCGCGATGGGCGCCGTGTACCTGGCCCGGTCCCGCGGCGGCCGCGGCGTCGCGATCAAGATCGTCCGCCCCGAACTCGCCGACGACGGCGAGTTCCGCGAGCGGTTCCGCCGCGAAGTCGAGATGGCCCGCTCCGTCGGCGGCTTCTGGACCGCCACCGTCATCGACGCCGACACCGAAGCCGACCAGCCGTGGCTGGCCACCGAGTACGTGCCCGGCCCCACCCTGCACCGGGCCGTCGCCGACCACGGACCGCTGCCCGAGCAGACCGTGCGCTCCCTCGCCGCCGGGCTCGCCGAAGCGCTCGGCGCCATCCACCGCGCCGGACTCGTGCACCGCGACCTCAAACCCGGCAACGTGCTGCTCGGTCCGGACGGCCCGCGGGTCATCGACTTCGGCATCTCCCGCGCCATGAGCAGCAGCGCGCTCACCGCCACCGGCATCTTCCTCGGCACCCCCGGCTTCTTCTCCCCCGAGCAGACCGTCGGCACCGACGTCGGACCGCCCAGCGACGTGTTCTCCCTCGGCGCGGTGCTCATGTTCGCCGCCACCGGCGCCGGACCGTTCGGCAACGAGAACACCGCCGCCATGCTGTACCGGGTCGTGCACAACGAACCGGACCTCGACGCGCTGCCTCCCGGGCTGCGGCCGCTCATCGGCGGCTGCCTCGCCAAGGACCCCGCCGCGCGGCCCACCCCCGGGCAGCTGCTCGACCAGGTCGGCGAGGCCTCCCCGCAGAACGACAGCTGGCTGCCCGCCGAGATCACCGCCGTCATCACCGAGCACACCTCGCAGCTCAAGCAGGCCTCCGAAGCACCATCGGCCCCGCCCGCCGCACCGCCCCGGCCCACCCGGCAGCGCGGTGGCGGCGACTGGTCCGCGGCCCCCGCCGCACCGGCGAAACCGATCATCCCGGCCCGGCCGAAGCCGACCGCGCAGCAGCCCGAAGCGGGCCGGGGCACCGCCGCCCCCGCGCGCATCGCGCCGTCCCGGCCCGCCGTGCCGGTCGACCGGGTGCGCGCCGACGGGCCGGGGCCGGTGTTCACCACCGGCGGGCGGCTCGGCGCGCTCGTCTCCGCCGCCCTCATGTTCGGGCTGATCCACCTGGTGCTGCGGATCGGCCCGACCGCGGACGACGAGCTGTGGGCGCTGACCAGCTTCGGCATGCTGCTGCTGACCATCAGCGGGGCGTTGTCCCTGGCCAAGGCGCTGCTGCCCGGACTGCGGCTCAAGGTCAACGCCGAAGGGCTGCGGATCTCCCGCTCCCCGCTGCTGACCCGCGAGATCCCGTGGAGCCACGTCAGCCGCGTCGCCGTCGTCGGCACCGGCAAGGGCCAGTCGGTCACCGTGTGGACGCGCCCCGGCAGCCCCGCCCTCCGCTGGCGGATCTGGAACCCGACCCGGCCGTACCACGGCGGCGTGCGCGTGTACCCGGTCGGCTCCGCGGGCGGGCCCCTCACCCGCAGGCAGGAAGGCCGCCGGATCCGGCAAGCCCTCCAGCAGTACGCCCGCGGCACCTACGACAACCGCATGGTCTGACCCGAGCGACCGGCCCGGTCCCCCGGCGGCTCAGGCGGGCAGGAGGCACACCGGCGACGGGGACGGCACGGGATCGCCGATCGGGGTGAGCGCGCCGTCCGCGGCGACCGCGAACGCCTGCACGGTGTCGCTGAGCTCCCCCGCCGCGTACAGCACGTCCCCGCGCGGGGACAGCGCGACGTGCCGCGGCCCGCGCACCCCCGCAGGCACCACGCCCAGCTGCGCGAACCCCTCGGCGGAGAACACCGCGATGCTGTCGTGCCCCCGGTTCGAGGCGAACACGAACCGCCCGTCCGGCGACACCACCACCTCCGCGGCCAGGCTCCGCCCGGTGAAGTCCGCGGGCAGCAGCGGCAGCACGAGACCCGGCCGCACCTCACCGGTCTTCGCGTCGAAGGTGAACTCGGTGATCGTCGAGGTCAGCTCTCCCACCAGGTAGCCGCGCTCGCCGTCCGGGTGGAACGCCAGGTGCCGCGGACCCGTCCCCGGCTCCCAGCCGACCTCGTGCTTGAGCACCAGGTGCCCGGTGTCCCCGTCGAACGCGTACACGTAGACCGAGTCGGTGCCCAGGTCGGCGGCCAGCGCGAAGCGGCCGTCCGGGGACGGCACGATCTGGTGCGCGTGCGGCCCCTCCTGCCGGTCCTTGTCCGGGCCCTGGCCGGAGTGGTCCACCACGTGGCACGCCTCCCGCAGCACCCCGCCCTCGCCGATCGGGTGCACGACGACGTTGCCGGACAGGTAGTTCGCCGTGAGCAGGAACCGTCCGCCGGGGTGCACGCTCAAGTGGCACGGCGCCGACCCGTGCGTGGGCTGCGAGTTGATCTCGGTGAGCCGGCCGTCCGGCCCCACCTGGAACGACACCACCCGGCCGCGCGCCACCTCGTTCACCGCGAACAACGTCCCGCCGTCCGGGGACAGCGCCAGGAACGACGGGTCGTAGGAGTCGGCGACGGTGTCGGTGCAGCGCAGCCGACCCGCGTCGTCGGCGAACGCGAGCCGGATCCCGTTCGCCGCCGACTCCGGGCCCGTGTAGGCCCCCAGGTACACCCGGTACTGCGCGTCCTCGGACATGAAGCGACCTCCACCCGACCTCGACCTGCACGGCGCGCGCCCGCCCGGCTCCGGGACCGACCTCCCGCCGGGCACGCCGAGTCACCGGTGGCGCACGCGCCGTTCATCCGAACCTCGCCGACGGTAGCGCGCGCGGCGGCCCGCGGACAGCCCCGGCCGTCCCGAGCCCGTGGAGGCGGAATGTTGCGCTCGAAGATCGGATCGCGCAACGATCCGCCGAAAGAAGCAACAGCTCGCGGCTGAAACGAAGGCGCGGGCCGCTTAGCCTGAGCAGCATGACCTCCGCTTCGACCGCGACGACGTGCCCGGCCGGGACCACCCGTTCCGCCGAATACCTGCGCCTGGACGAGACCTACAGCGCGCACAACTACCACCCGCTGCCGGTCGTGATCGCCGAAGCGGACGGGGCGTGGATGACCGATGTGGACGGTCGCCGCCACCTGGACTTCCTCGCCGGGTACTCGGCGCTGAACTTCGGGCACCGGCATCCGCGGCTGGTCGCCGCCGCCACCGAGCAGCTGGGCCGCGTCACGCTGACCAGCCGGGCGTTCCACCACGACCGGTTCGGCCCGTTCTGCCGCGAGCTGGCCGAGCTCACCGGCACCGAGCAGGTGCTGCTGATGAACTCCGGCGCCGAAGCCGTCGAATCCGCCATCAAGCTCGCCCGGAAGTGGGCCTACCAGGTCAAGGGGGTGCCCGCGGACCGCGCGGAGATCGTCGTCGCCGGGTCCAACTTCCACGGCCGCACCACCACGATCGTGTCGTTCTCCACCGACGACACCGCGCGCGCCGGGTTCGGGCCGTTCACGCCCGGGTTCACCATCACCCCCTACGGCGACGCGGACGCGGTCGCGGCGGCGATCACCGAGCGCACCGCGGCGGTGCTCGTCGAACCGGTGCAGGGCGAGGCGGGCGTCGTGGTGCCGCCAGCCGGCTACCTGCGCAGGCTGCGGGAGCTGTGCGACGAGCACGGGGTGCTGCTCGTCGCCGACGAGATCCAGTCCGGCCTGGCCCGCACCGGCGAACTGCTGGCCTGCGACCACGACGGGGTGCGCGCCGACCTGTACGCGCTCGGCAAGGCGCTCGGCGGCGGCATCCTGCCGGTCTCCGCGGTCGTCGGCAGCCGCGAGGTGCTGGGCGTGCTGCGGCCCGGCGAGCACGGCTCCACGTTCGGCGGGAACCCGCTGGCCTGCGCCGTCGGGCTCGAAGTGGTGCGGATGCTGGCGACCGGCGAGTACCAGGCGCGGTCCCGGGAGCTCGGCGCGCACCTGCACGCGCGGCTCGGCGAGCTCGTCGGCCGCGGCGCCGCCGAGGTCCGCGGGCGCGGGCTGTGGGCCGGCGTGGAGCTCGCCCCCGGCGGGCCCACCGGCCGCCAGGTCAGCGAACGGCTCGCCGCGAACGGCGTGCTGTGCAAGGAGACCCAGGACACCACGCTGCGCGTCGCACCCCCGCTCACCATCACCCGCGAGGAGCTGGACCAGGGCATCGACGCCATCACCGACGTCCTCGCCCGCTGACCCGTCAGGACTTGACGGCGTCCCGGGACAGGGCGGTGAGGCGGGACAGGGCGCGGAGGTACTTCTTGCGGTAGCCGCCGCGGAGCATCTCCTCGGTGAACAGCTCCGAGAGCGGCGCCCCCGACACCCGCACCGGCACCGCCCGGTCGTAGAGCCGGTCGGCGAACGCCACCAGCCGCAGGCCCACGTTCTGGTTCGGCGCCGCGCGCAACCCGCGCAGGTGCACCGCGCTGACGTCCGCCACGAGCCGCCCGTACTTCGACGGGTGCACCGAGGCGAGGTGCTCGCACAGCGCGTCGAAGTCGTCGAGCGTGGCACCGGGCATCGACTCGGCCTCCGCGGTGAGCTCCGCGTCGTCCACCGGTTCCGGCGGGTCGGGCAGGCCGCGGTGCCGGTAGTCGGGGCCGTCCACCCGCAGCACCTCGAAGCGCTCCGACATCGCGTGGATCTCGCGCAGGAAGTCCACCGCGGCGAACCGGCCCTCGCCGAGCTTGCCGGGCAGCGTGTTCGACGTCGCCGCGATGTGCACGCCCGCGTCGGTGAGCTTCGCGATCAGCTGGGTGACCAGCATCGTGTCGCCCGGGTCGTCCAGCTCGAACTCGTCGATCGCCAGCAACCGGTGCTCGGAGAGCCTGCGCACCGTCTCGTTGAACCCGAGCGCGCCGACGAGGTTCGTCACCTCGACGAACGTGCCGTACGACTTCGGCCCGGGAACGGCGTGCCACAGCGAGGCCAGCAGGTGGGTCTTGCCGACGCCGAAGCCGCCGTCCAGGTACAGGCCGGGCTTGCCCGCCGGGGCGCGGCCGCCGCCGAACAGCGAACGCCACCACGAACCGCCGCTCCCGCCCGCGGCCGACGCCCGCTCGGCGAACGCGCGGCAGGACTCGACGGCGGCGGCCTGGCTCGGCTCGTCCGGGTTCGGCACGTAGGTCTCGAACCGGGCCTCGTCGAACCGCGGGGGCGGAGTCATCGCGTCGACCATGTCGGCCGGGCTGAGCTCGGGTCGGCGGTCGGTGAGGCGCGCGGCGGTCATGCGCCGACTCTATAACCGCTGTTCCCGCCGCAGCCGGTGGCAGTCATCACCCGCGGCGCCCGGGCGAACACCGGCCCTGCCCGCGCGCACCGCGCGCGCCGTGCTGGGATGGACGGGTGCACAGGTTGTGGCCCTCAGACGGCGATCCTCCCGGTGCTGCGGCTCCGGTGGAGGTGACGCCGGAGATCGAAGCGTTCTACGACTTCCCCTCCGACCTGGCCCGTCCCTGGCTGCGCACGAACTTCGTGTCCAGCCTCGACGGGGCGGTGAGCGTGCGCGGCAGCTCCCGCGGCCTGTCCTCCCCCGCCGACCAGCTGGCGCTGGCGCTGATCCGCGACCTGTCCGACGTGGTCCTCGTCGGCGCGGGCACCGCGCTCACCGAGGGCTACCACGGGGTGCAGCGCCACGAGGTGGACGCGGACCGCCGCGCCCGGTTCGGGCTCTCCGAAGTACCGCCGATCGCGGTCGTCACCGCCCGCTGCTCGCTGGAGCCGGACTCGCCGCTGCTCACCGACACCGTGGTGCCGCCGATCGTGCTCACCTGCGCGTCGGCCCCGGAGGCGCGCCGGATCGCGCTGGCCGACGCGGGCGCCGACGTCGTGGTCGCCGGGGACCGCACCGTGGACCTGGCCGCCGCGCTCACCGAGCTCGCCGCGCGCGGGTTGCTGCGGATCGGCTGCGAAGGCGGACCGCACCTGTTCGGCGACCTGCTCGCCGCGGACCTCGTCGACGAGCTGTGCCTGACCGTCTCGCCGCTGCTGGCGGGGGGCGGGGCCGGGCGCATCGCCGCCGGACCCGGCCTCCCCGACCCGCACCGGATGCGGCTGCTGTCGGTGCTGCGGGCGGAGGAATCGCTGCTGCTGCTGCGGTACGGGAGACTTCGGGCGTGACCGGGCGGGGCGACAGCGACGCGGACCTGATGGCAGCCGCCCAGCGCGGCGACGGGGTGGCCTTCGACGAACTCGTCCGCAGGCACACCCGATCGATGTACCGGGTCGCGTACCGGATCCTCAACGACCAGGCCGAAGCCGAGGACGCCGTGCAGGACGCGTGGGTCTCGGCGTGGCGCTCGCTGGCCCGGTTCCGCGGCGAGTCCGCGCCCACCACCTGGCTGTACCGGGTGGTGACCAACGCGGCCCTCGGCCAGGTGCGGCGGCGCAAGAACACGGTGGCCCTGGACGTCAGCGACGACTCGATGGACCACCTCGTCTCCGATCACGACTCCGGCAACCCCGAGGGGCACGCGGTGCGCGCCGAGGAGGCTGACCTGGTGCACCGCGCCATCGCCACCCTGGAACCCTCCCAGCGAGTGCCGCTGGTGCTGCGCGAGTTCGAGGGGATGTCCTACGAAGAGATCGCAGAGGTGCTAGAGGTGAACGTCGCCGCGTTGCGATCGAGGCTGCACCGGGCGCGGCTGACCCTGCTGTCGAGGTTGAAGGAGATGCACCGTGGGTGAAGCTCCCCTCGACCCCGAGCACGCGCTGCCCTGCGGCCGCACCATCGGCGAACTCCTCGACCACCTCGCCGGGGAAGCGCCGGAGGACTTCGGCGCGCACGTGCGCACCTGCCCGCACTGCCGGGCCGCGCTCGCCGAGCTGGCGCCCACCGGCTGGGAACCGGTGCGCCGCGCCGCCGAACTCGCCGTCGAACCGCCGGAGGGACTGGTGTCCCGCGCGCTGCTCACGGTCCGCGGCGCCCGCGCCGCCGCAGGCGGCGAACCGGCCGAGGTCGCCCAGGAGTTCGGCACGCTGCGGATCTCCGCGCAGGCCACCCTGGTGCTGGCCCGCAGGCTCAGCGCGGAGCTGCTCGCCGACGTGCCGGAGGCGCGGCTGCTGTCCTGCACCGGCGACGTGCGCGAAGTGCGGGTGGACGTCGTGATCGGCTACGGCGTGCCTGCCCCTGCGCTGACCGCCCGGTTGCAGGATGATCTGGGGCGCGCGCTGCGGGAGCACCTCGGCGCGGCGGCCCCGTCGGTGTGGGTGCGGGTCGCCGATGTCGCGCCCCCGCAGGGCTCGTGATTAGCTCATTCATGTGACCTAGGTCGCAGTCCCGCGATGTTCCGGGATCACTCGCATCGGATCTTGCAGTCCCGGAGATCGCAGGCGACTGCGACGCCCAGGGCGACAACGAGATCTTCAGGGGAAGGAGCCCTTTCATGGCCCAGTCGAGTGGTACCTCCGCCCAGAGCACCGAGACCCAGAGCGGGTCCACGACCGGCGGCAAGGGCCTGAGCACCAGCGGCAGCGCCACCCCGGCCCGGCTCGCCGACGACACCTCGCAGGGCAAGACGACGATCGCCGCCTCCGTGGTGCAGAAGATCGCCGGCATCGCCGCCCGCGAGATCTCCGGCGTGCACGCCATGGGCGGCGGCGTCTCCCGCGCCTTCGGCGCCATCCGCGAGCGCATCCCCGGCGGCAGCGGCACCACGACCACGCAGGGCGTGACCGTCGAGGTCGGCGAGAAGCAGGCCGCGATCGACCTGGACATCGTCGTCGAGTACGGCGCCTCCATCGTCGAGCTGGCCCGCGCGGTGCGGCGCAACGTGATCAACGGTGTCGAGCGGATGACCGGCCTCGAGGTCATCGAGGTCAACATCTCCGTGAACGACATCCACCTGCCCTCCGAGGACGACGAGGACGGCGGCAACGGTGGCAGCACCCCCGCCTCCTCCCGCGTGGAGTGAGACGGCGCGTGGTCCCGGCTGCCCCGACCGGGGCCACGCGCTCCCATCCCGGCCCGCTCTCGAAGGACACCGACATGACCGAATCCGCGCCCGGTGACCACGGCCGGGACGATCCCGAAGTCGAGGAGCAGCTCGCCGACCGGGTCGCTCGGGCGGTGCTCACGCACCCGTCCGTCACCCGGTTGCACGGCGGCGCGTACGGCACCATCGCCGCCTACCTGCCCGGCAGGCAGGTCACCGGCGTCCGCGTCGGCGAGCCCGGCGAACCCGTCGAGGTCGGCGTGGTGCTGCGGCTGACCGAGCCGCTGCCGGGGATCGTGGCCGCGCTGCGCCAACGCGTGCTCGCCGTGACCGGCCCGGCGCCGGTCGACATCACCGTCGTCGACGTGATCACCTCGGACGAGGCCGATGCCCCCGGCCAGGACGAGGCGGCACCGCGATGACGGGCTCGCCGGACGACGACGCGCGGGTCCGCCTGCGCGCGTTCGTCCGCGCGCACCACCCCGATGTGGGCGGTGATCACGAGGCGTTCGTGGCGGGCCTCGCGGAACTGCGGGCCCGCCGCGACGCGGCCGACCGGAAACCCGCGCTCTCCCGTCCCGAACGCGGCGAACCCCGCAACCGGCCGCCGGACCGCTACGACGCACCGGTGGTCGTGGTCGCCGACCCGCGCGGACTCGGCGGCGTGCTGCGCCGGGTGCGGGCGTGGCGGCTGCGGAAGCGCCGCAGCCGGGTCCGGTGACCGTTCAACAGCCGACGCACGGTCTCCCAGTCAGGAAGGTTTCTCCCACGATGAACGCAACGCAGACCGGCCTGTTCGCCGGGCTCCTCCTCGGTGTCGCCGCCGCAGCCGGGGGCTTCACCGGTTTCCTCATCGCCCTGGTGATCGGCGCCATCGGCCTGATCGTCGGCCGCGTGCTGGACGGCGAGCTGGAGATCGGCGACTTCCTGGGCCGGGGCAAGGACCGATGAGCGCCCCCGCCACCGAGCGGGCCGAGGCCGCGACCGAACGGACCTCCGCGGCGGGCGACCCCGCCGAACGCGGCTCGCTGGACATCGACCGAGCGGTGCTGCGCAAGATCGCCGAACACGCCGCGGACTGCGTCTCCGGCACCACCCGCGCGCCGCGCCGCATCGTCGGCGTGGGCGTCGGCACCCAGGGTTCCAGCGCCCGGCTCACCGGCCCGGACCGCGAGCTGCGGGTCCGGCTCGACCTGGCGCTGCGCTACCCCGCCCCGGTGCGCGACGCGGTGCGCGAGGTGCGGGAACGCGTCCGCGAGGAGCTGTCCCGGCAGGCCGGTTGCCGGGTGACCGCGGTGGAGGTCACCGTGTCCGCCCTGGTGCCCGCCCCGAAACGAGACCGAGTGGAGTGAGCCCGTGCGTGCCCTAGTCCGTTTGATCACCGCCGCGGCCGGGTTGATCGCCCTCGCCGCCGGGGTCCTGCTGGTGGTGGAGGCCATCGGCGCCTGGGCGAACCCGGGCGGCCGCGGCGTGCTCGTGCCCTGGTCCGACGCCGGGTCCTCGATGCGCGACCTGAGCTGGCAGGACCTGCCGGTGCGCCTGGTGGCCGCCGCTGCCGTGCTCGTCGGGTTGATCCTGCTGCTGGCCGCGTCCCGCGCCGGGCGCAAGGAGGTGCGGCTGGCGGACCCCGCCCCCGAGGTCACCGTCACCACCGACCCGCGCTCGCTGGCCCGCCTGGTCGGCCACCAGGTCCGCGCCGAGGACGGGGTCGCCGCCGCCACCGTCACCGCCGACCGCCGGAAGGTGAAGGTGAAGGCCCGCGGCCGGTTCCGCAGCGTCGGCGACCTGCGCGACCGGGTGTCGAAGAAGGCCGCCGCCGCCGTCGAAGACCTGCCGTTGCAACGCCGGCCCCGGGTGTCGGTGTCGGTCTCCCCCGCGAAGGAGCGGTGATGTCGACCCAGGACACCACGACCCGCCCCGCCGAAGGCTCCGGGAACGGCTCCACCGCCCGCAAGGCGCCCGCGCGCCCGAGCCGCACCGCCGTCGGCCGGTCGCTCGGCTTCGAACGCTCGCTGCTCGGCGTGCTCGGGCTGGTGCTGCTGCTCGCCGGGGCGCTGGCGCTGGTCGTCGGCGCCGGTTGGCTCGGCCGGTTCCGCGCGCAGCGGCCCGTGCTGGACCCGCTGCTCACCCAGTGGGTCGGCGGCAACCGGCCGCTGGCCTGCGGCGTCGCGATCGTGGTGGGTGTCGTGCTGGCGCTGCTCGGGTTGTGGTGGCTGCTGCGCGCGCTGCGCCCCGAAGGCCGTCCCGACCTGCGGCTGCACGGGGACGCGGAGAGCTCGGCGACCATCACCTCGCACGCGCTGACCGAGGCGGTGCGCGCCGACGCGGAGAGCGTCACCGGCGTGACCCGCGCGCGGGTGCGGATGGCGGGCACCGACCAGCGGCCCAACGTGCGGCTCACCCTCGCGCTCCAGGAGGGCACGAACGTGCGGCACGTGTGGGAGGAGTTGGACGCGAAGGTCCTCGCCCGCGCCCGCCAGGCGCTCGACGTGGAGGCGTTGCCGACCGCCATCCGGCTCCAGCTGGACCGCGCCGCCCGGCAACGCGTCCGCTGAACCGACGACGTCGATGGCCCGTCCGCCCGTCCACCGGGTGGGCGGGCCATCGGCACGTCGGGCCCGCAGCGGCACCGAGCGACATACTCGGGCTCCGAGCTGCGGGAGGTCCAGGTGGCGTTGAGCGTGCAACCGCCGGTGAAGCCGATGCTGGCCGCCCCGGTGGACGGCATCCCGGACCGGCCGGGGCTCTGCTTCGAACCGAAGTGGGACGGCTTCCGCTGCCTGGTGTTCGCCGACCCGGGCGCCGCCGAACCGGTGGTGCTGCAGTCCCGCACCGGCAAACCGCTGAACCGCTACTTCCCCGAGGTGCTCGACGCCGCCGGACGGCTGCGCCGGCCCGCGGCGCTGGACGGCGAACTCGTGGTGGTCCGCGCGGACTCGGACGGGCAGCGGCTGGACTGGGACGCGCTGTCCGAACGCATCCACCCCGCCGCCAGCCGGGTGCGCGAGCTGGCCGAACGCACCCCGGCGCTGTTCATCGCGTTCGACCTGCTCGCCCTCGACGACGCGGACCTGCGCGGCGAACCGTTCACCGCGCGCAGGCGGCGGCTGGAAGAGCTCGGGGTGACCGGCCCCGGCCTGCGCACCACCCCGTTGACGACGGATCCGGCCACCGCCGCCGCATGGTTCCGGCTGTTCGAGGGCGCGGGCCTGGACGGCGTGATCGGCAAGGACGCCGACGGGCCCTACGCGCCGGGCAAGCGGACCATGCTCAAGATCAAGCACACGCGCACCGCGGACTGCGTGGTCGCCGGGCTGCGCTGGCACACCGGCACCGAGCCGGGCACCGCCGTCGGTTCGCTGCTGCTCGGCCTGCACGACGACCGGGACGTGCTGCACCACGTGGGCGTCGCCGGGGCGTTCTCCGCGGAACGGCGCCGCGAACTCGCGGCCGAGCTGGCGCCGCTGCGCACCGACGCGGAGCACCCGTGGCTCGGCGAGCACGTCGACGACGGGCGGCGGCTTCCCGGGTCGATCAACCGCTGGCGAAGCACGGTGCAGCCGTGGCAGCCGCTGCGTCCGGAACGGGTGGCCGAGGTCGCCTACGACCACACCGAAGGCGCCGTGCCCGCGCGGTTCCGGCACACCGCGCAGTTCGTGCGGTGGCGCCCGGATCGCGCGCCGGAGTCCTGCCGCTACGACCAGCTCGACGAGCCCGCGCGCTACGACTTGGACGCCGTCCTCCGCGGCGAAGCGGCTGATCATCGGCGACCGTGATCCACTCGCTATTAGCAGCCGATCTTGGGCCTGCCCGGCGTGAGATCCGCAGGTGAACGCGGTGCGGCAGCTGGACCGCGCCCGGTTCACGTGCTCCGGGTGGCACCGATCGAGGCGAGCACGACGCAACCGATCGCGACCCACTGCAGCACGCCCAGCGCCTCGTGCAGCACCAGCAAGCCCGCCAACGCGGCCACCGCCGGTTCCAGGCTCATCAGCACGCCGAACACGCGGGGCGGCATCCGCCGCAGCGCCTCGAGCTCCAGCGAGTACGGCACCACCGACGACATCAGCGCCACCACGAGCCCCGCCACCAGCACCGCCGGGGACAGCAGCTGCGCCCCCGCCCCGGAGATGCCGAACGGCAGCGCCACCAGCGCACCGACCGCCATGCCCAGCGCCAGCCCGGAGCCGCCGCTGGTGCGGCTGCCCAGCTTCGCACCGACCAGGATGTAGGAGGCCCACAGCACCGCCGCGGCGAGCGCGAACCCGACGCCCACCAGGTCCAGGCCACCGTCCACCCGGGACAGCAGCAGCACGCCGAGCCCGGCGAGCACCGCCCACAGCAGGTCCAGCTTCCGCTTCGACCCGAACACGGCCACGCCCAGCGGCCCCAGGAATTCGATGGTCACCGCCACGCCCAGCGGGATCCGGTCGATCGCCTGGTACAGGCAGATGTTCATCCCCGCCAGCACCGAGCCGTACCCGACGACCACGAGCAGCGTCGTGCGGTCCAGCCGCACCGACGGCCGCCACACGACCACCAGCACCAGCGCGGCGAACAGCAGCCGCAGCGTGACCACCCCGGACGCCCCGGCGAGCGCGAACAGCTGCTTGGCGAACGCGGCCCCGACCTGGAGGCTGATCACGCCCAGCAGCACCAGCACCGGCGGCGGGACGGCGCCGAACCCGCGGGCCAACGCCGGTTGCACCCCGGACCGGAGGGGCCGCCCGCGCGACGACGCACCGTCCATGTTGACCGCGACCACGCCTGCTCCTCCTGATCCCGGGTCGACCACCCGTTCCGCTCCGCTGTACCCGGCACCGGGGCGGCGCGCACGTCCGGCCCGAGTGCCCGGCGAACCGTAGCCGCCGCGGCGGGCGCGCCCAACCGGATTGCGACGAGGCACGCACCGCTCCCCCTCACCCGGTGCTCACGCCGATCATGCGATGCTCAGCGCAGATCCCGACCACGCAGAGGAGCAGTCGTGCCGCGCACCAGCCACCGCATCGGTGCTCTGCTGCTGCTCACCGCGCTGGTGGCGGGGTGCTCCGCGGGTCCGTCGCAACGGCCCGCCGTCGCCTACCGGGACGCCGAACAGCCGGTGGCGCCCGCCCCCGCGCCACCCGGACCGGCACCGCTGCCGGGGCTCGGCCCGTCCGCGGGCAGCGCGCTGAACTGGGCGGACTGCACCGGGGAGACCCGCGAGGAGCTGGCGTTGCCCGCGACCGGCCCGTCGTTCTCCTGCTCGCAGCTGCTGACCACGTTGGACTCGCCGGAGGCGCCCGCCGAGGGCACGACCCGCGCGGCGCTGCTGAGCACCGGCACCGGCGGCGTCCCGCTGGTGGTGCTGGGCGACGTGCACGGCGAGCCGGGCACCTCGGTGGCCGCGCGGCTGGCGCTGAAGCTGCCGCCGGAGGTGCTGCGCACCTTCCGGATCATCGGCATGGACCGACGCGGCACCGGCCAGTCGGATCCGGCGGACTGCATGCCGCCGACGCAGCGGGAGAACATCATCGGCTTCGACCCGCAGGCCACCGACCGGGCGTCGCTGGACCGGCTGCTGACCTCGGTGCGGGTGTCCAGCCAGGAGTGCCTGCTGGACCTGGACGACCGGTTGCAGGCCTACGACTCGTGGCGCACCGCGGCGGACCTGGAGGAGCTGCGGCTGGAGCTCGACGTGCCGAAGCTGCACGCCGTCGGGATCGGCGAGGCGACCCGGGTGCTCACCACCTACGCGCAGCGCTACCCGGATTCGGTGGGCCGGATGGTGTTCGACGGCGGGCTGGACCCGCAGCTGGACGCGATGGCCGTCGCCGGGGCGCAGGCGCAGGGCGCGGAGCAGACCTTCGACGCGTTCGCCGCCGACTGCGCCGCCCGGGGTTCCTGCCCGCTGGGTCCCGATCCGCGCCGCACCGTGCAGGAACTGGTGCAGCGGACGCGGGCGACGTCGCTGCCTGCCGCCGACGGGCCGGTGAGCGCGGGCAAGATCGTGCGGGTGCTGCTGCACGGCCTGGGCGAACCGGAGCGCTGGCCGCGGCTGGCATCGGCGCTGGCCGCGGCGAACTCCGGGGACGGGGCGCGGATCAGCGCGCTCGCCGCCCCGCTGGTGCGGGAGACCGGGGCCGATCCCGCGCGGCTCGACGGCGACCTGATCACCAGTTGCAACGACACCAGGCTGCGGCTGCCCGCCGAGCGGCTCGTGCACGTGGCGACCGAATGGACGGGGACGAACACGCTGTTCGGCGGCCTGTTCGCGCAGCGCCTCGCCTGGTGCGCGCAGTGGCCGGAACCGCAGGAGGAACCGCCGCCGCCGTCCGCGCCGGGCCTGCCGCCGATCCCCGTGGTGACCACCGAGAACGATCCGCTGGTGCCGGCGCAGGGCAGCAAGCACCTGGCGGAGCAGCTGCCGACGGGCGTCGCGGTCAACTGGCAGGGCACCGGGCACGGCGCGATCGGCCGCTCGGACTGCGTGACCGACGCGGTGAGCCGGTTCCTCGTGCAGGGCGCCTTGCCCGCCGAGGGCAAGGCCTGCCCCGCCTGATCACCCGTGCGCGCGGGTTCCGGGGGTGCGGAGTCCGCTGCCCCCGGAACCCGGTGCGTGCGATCAGCAGCCCGAGCAACACCCGCAGGAAGGACCGCTGCAACTCGCGCAGCAGCTGCAACCGCCGCTGGCCTGCGGGGTCGTCTCGTTCTCGGTGGGAACCATGGCGTTCTCCTCACGTGCTTGAGCACCAGCGGTAGCGAGCATGCGCGCCCGAACACCGCGGGTGACACCGCCGAGCGAGGGATCGGCCGTCCGCCGACCTGCTGAACAGGCGACATGCACCCATTGCAATCCGTCACCATCCCGCTCGGTGACCAGCACGCGGCCCCTCGTCCCGGTGTCGCCCGTTCCGGGAAGGCCGCGCATCGCGCTCCCGCGGCGTCCGACCGGCGTCGCGAGCGCGCCGGACGTCGCCGGCGGGAGCGCTCACCCGGCGCTCTCGTCGCCGCGCCGCGCTTCCAGGGACGCCTTGCGGGAGCGGGTGGGTTCGCCGGGCATCTTGGGGTGGTCGGGCGGGTAGGGGAGTTCGCCGAGGCCGCGGTCGCGGCGGTCCCGTTCGAACCAGTCCAGGGCGAGGTCCAGCTCGCCGGACGAGTCGTCCAGCCCGCGGTGCGGGTCGCCGCGTTCGGCCAGCAGACCGGGAACCGTGCCCAGGTCGAAGTCGTCCGGTTCCGCGTCCGGCAGCTGCTCCCAGGTCAGCGGCATCGACACGGTGGCGCGCGAGGTGCCGCGGATCGACCACGACGAGGCGACGGTGCGGTCCCGCGCGGCCTGGTTGAAGTCGAGGAAGACCCGCCTTCCGCGGTCCTCCTTCCACCAGGCGACGGTCGCCTGCTCGGGGATGCGGCGCTGCACCTCGCGGGCCAGCGCGATCACCGCGCGCCGCACCTCGATGAAGTCCCAGCGCGGCTCGACGCGCACCAGCACGTGCACCCCGCGGCCACCGGAGGTCTTCGGGAAGCCGGTGAGGCCGGCCTCCGCCAGCACCTCCCGCAGCACCTGCGCCACCGCCACGGCCTCCGGATATCCGGTGCCGGGCTGCGGATCCAGGTCGATGCGCAGCTCGTCGGGGTGCTCCACGTCCGCCGAGCGCACCGGCCACGGGTGGAAGTCCAGGGTGCCCAGCCCCGCCGCCCACACCAGCACCGCGGGCTCGGTCGGCAGCACGCTGTCCGCGGTGCGCCCCGACGGGAACGTCACCCGCACCGACCGCACCCACTCGGGGGCGCCCTTCGGCACCCGCTTCGCGTAGAACGGCTCGGACCCGACCCC
The DNA here is from genome assembly GCF_024734405.1 of Saccharopolyspora gregorii. Classification (NCBI taxonomy): domain Bacteria; kingdom Bacillati; phylum Actinomycetota; class Actinomycetes; order Pseudonocardiales; family Pseudonocardiaceae; genus Saccharopolyspora; species Saccharopolyspora gregorii. The sequence goes on from NZ_CP059556.1 coordinate 4,600,961, forward strand.
GCCGGGGAACCGCTTCAACGTCGTGGGCCGGTCCCCCACCGCCCGCAGCAGCGGTTCGGCGACCGCCAGGTAGTACTCGGCGACCTGGAGCTTGGTGAACCCGCGCTCCGGGAAGTACACCTTGTCCGGGTGCGACAGCCGCACCGCCCTGCCCGCGACGTCCAGTTCCCGCGCTGCCTCCGCCATCCGCGCAGCGTAGGTCGGCGGCTCCGGCACTGCCTGCGACCGCCGTCCGCGGGCTACCGTGGGGCCATGGCGCCAGCAGGCCACGACCCCGACGCCCCGCGGGACCGGTTCGCCGACGACCTCGTCGGGCTGGACCCGCACGACCCGGAGGCGCGGGCCTTCGCCGAACACCTGGACCGGATGGAACGCCCCGGTTCGAAGGCCACCGTCGAAGGCATGCTCATCGGCGTCGACGACTTCGCCCGCTGCGCGAACCGGACGCAGGGGCACCGGCGCGTCGTGGTGGTGTTCGTCGTGCTGCTGATCCTGCTCGGCGTCGGCGTCACCGTGTGGAACGCGGTGGTCTTCATGCTCGGCGCGTTCCTCGGCGGGTGAGCGGGAGCACGCGGGCACTCGATCTTGCGAAGGGTTAGCGTGGACGCATGGATCCGGTCGTGGGCGCCACCCCCAAAGTCGTGAAGTCCGAGCAGGAATGGCGGGAGCAGCTCGGCCCGCAGGAGTACGCGGTGCTGCGGCAGGCCGCCACCGAAGCTCCGTGGACGGGCGAGTACACCGAGACCAAGTCGGTCGGCGCGTACGACTGCCGCGCCTGCGGGGCGGAGCTGTTCCGCAGCACCGAGAAGTTCGAGTCGCACTGCGGCTGGCCGTCGTTCTTCGACGCCCGCGACTCCGACGCGGTGATCCTGCGCGAGGACCGCTCGCTCGGCATGGTCCGCGTCGAAGTGCTGTGCGCGAGTTGCCTGAGCCACCTGGGCCACCTGTTCGAGGGCGAGGGCTACGACACCCCCACCGACCAGCGCTACTGCATCAACTCGATCGCCCTGCGGCACGTCCCGGAGAGCTGACCGGCCACACCGCCCGAGCGCCGCGGGAGCCGCGGCCGGGTCAGCCGAACGCGGGCATCAGGTGCTCGGCGATGAGCCGCAGCTGATCGGCCGCGCTCGGCACTCCCGGCACGTCCACCCCGGAGAAGGCGCGGACCAGCTCGGCATCGGTGACCGCCAGGACCAGGTGGTTCACCTCGGTCGGCGCGATGTCCCGCTGGATGCGCTCCAGGCACTCCTGCGGCGTCCCGGCGACCGACAGCTTCTCCGCGAGCTCCGGCGGGGTGAGTTCGTAGGCCCGCGCGAGGTCACCCGCGCCGACGGCGGCGACGACCTCGGCCAGCGAAGCCGGATCCACCCCGTTGCGGCGCAGCTGCTCAGCGGGCATCGCCGAGGCGTACAGGCCGATCATCGCCCGGGCCGCCCGCTTCGCCGCCGCCCCGTCCGGGCCGGTGGCGAACACGATCCAGGCGCCGATGTCCAGCCGCCGCCAGTCCCGCCCGGCCCGCTCCGCGCCGAGCCGGACGTTCGCGACCAGGTAGTCGTAGGCGTCGCGGGTGCAGCTCAACGCGTGGTGCACGCCGTCGGAGATCTCCCCCGCCAGCTGGAAGGACTTCGGGCCGCGCATCGCGCCCAGCAGCACCGGCAGCCGCTGCTGCACCGGGGTGGCGAAGGTGAACAGCCCGTCGTAGCGGAAGAACTCGCCTTCGAACGTGATCGCCCGCTCGTCCAGGAAGGTGCGGATCACGTGGTGCGCCTCCCGCACCCGGGACAGCGGCTTCGTCCGTGCCCAGTCGATGCCGTACTGGGCGAGCAACCCGAAGTTCCCGCTGGAGATCACCACCTCGGCGCGCCCGCCGGTCAGCTCGTCCAGGGTCGCCGCGGCCTGCGCGATCAGCGTCGGTTCGCGCAGCGTCACCGGTGAGACGCTCGGCCCGAACCGGATGCGGCGGGTCCGCGCGGCGGCCGCGGCGAACAGCAGCCACAGGTCCTTGTGCCAGGTCTCGTCGGCGGCGTACGCCGCGTGGAAACCCAGTTCGTCGGCCAGTTCGATCGTCGCCAGCGAGTCGGCCACCGGGTGGTCGGGCAACATCACGTAGCTGAACCGCATCCCGCTCCCCTCGACCAGTGCCCCGTGCAGTCTGCGCCGCCGGGTGATCCGGCCGAACCCGCCGGACGGGTAGATCCGGCCGGTGCACGGGAATCCGTCGTGGATCATGTGGAACGGTTCAGCATCACATCGTGGAGGGAGGTGCCGTGCCCGTCGACGAGACGCTGCGTTCGCTCCGGCGGTGGTCGCGGACGCCCGGGCCCGCCGACGCGGCGGGCGTGGCGGGCCGGATCGCCGAAGCCATCGTGCTGGGGCTGCTCCCCGACGGGGAGCGGGTTCCCGGCGGCGCGGAGCTGGCCGCGCTGCTCGGCTGCCGGGCCGAGGTGGCGCGGGACGCGCTCGGCAGGCTCGCCGGGGACGGCCTGGTGATCACCTCGGCGGTCGGGCCGCTGATCCGGCGCCCCGCCGATCCGCTGCTGGTAGCGGGCACCGCGCGGCTGCGGGAGCTGGACGCGCACGCGCTGCGGGAGATCTCCGACCAGCACTCCGCGATCGCGGGCACCGCCGCGCTGCTCGCCGCCGAACGCGCCACCGCCGACGAGCTGACCGCGCTGCGCGCGCTCGCCGCCGAGTTCGCCGCCGCCACCGGCACCACCGACCGGCGCAGGCTCGACGGGAGGCTGCACATCGAGATCGGCGCCGCCGCGCAGTCCTCCCGGCTCACCCACCAGGAGATCGCGTTGCAGACCGAGACCGGCGCGCTGCGCTGGCTGCCGTGGGCCGAGGCGATCCCGCACGGCGCCGAGACCGCCCAGCACGCGGCGATCCTCGACGCCATCGAGGCCGGCGCGGGCGACCGGGCCCGCGCCCTCGCCGAGGACCACGTGCGGGCCGGCATCCGGCGGCTCGTCGAATTCCGGCTGTGGTCCGGCGACCAGAGGTGCGGGCGATGAGCGCCGACGCGGCCGCCGCGCACATCAGCGGGATCCTCGACGACGCGGCGCGCTGGTGCACCGAGCTCGGCGAACGGCTGCGCGCCGCGCACGACGGCACGCCCGCGCTGAGCACCGAGGACCTGTCCGCGCTGTGGCAGCCGATCTTCGACCGGCTCGACGCGGAACCGGCGGTCCTCGCGGGCACCGGCGTGATCCTCGCCGACGACGTGCTCACCGACCGGGCGCACTGGCTGGAGTGGTGGCAGCACCGGCCCGCCGACACGCCCCGGTTCCTGCAGGTCGACCACGACCCGGACAGCGTCGGGTTCTACGACTACGCCGCGGCGCCCTGGTTCACCGCGCCCCGCGACACCGGGGCCGGCGTCGTCGTCGGGCCGTACGTGGACTTCGCCGGCACCGACGAGTACCTGGTGACGCTGGCCGTGCCGGTCCGCTCCGGGGACCGCTTCCTCGGGGTGGCCGCCGCCGACCTGCGCACCGGCGAGTTCGAGCGGGCGCTGCTGGCGCGGGTGGGACCGCTGCGGCCGCCGACGGCGCTGATCAACGGCGCGAACCGGGTGGTCGCCTCCAACACGCCGCTGCGGCTGCCCGGCACCCTCGTCACCGCGGGTCCGCTCGCCGCCGACCCGGGCCGGGAGATGCGCGCCGCGGCACCGCTGGGCGGGCTGCCGTGGCGCGTCGTCCGCGAACCGGGGTGACGGCGTCCGATCAGGGCAGGCGGGGCAGCAGCTCGGCCGGGGTGACGCGCTTGCCGGTGAAGAACGGCGTCTCCTCGCGCACGTGCCTGCGGGCCTCGGTGTAGCGCATCTTCCACATCAGGTCGACAATGCGGTGCAGCTCCGGCGCCTCGAACGCGAGGATCCACTCGTAGTCGCCGAGTCCGAACGAGGGCACCGTGTTCGCCCGCACGTCGGGGTAGTCGCGGGCCGCCATGCCGTGGTCCTTCAGCATCGTGCGGCGCTCGCCGTCGGGCAGCAGGTACCAGTCGTAGCTGCGCACGAACGGGTAGACGCAGAGGAAGTCGCCCGGGTCCTCGCCCATGATGAAGGCGGGCAGGTGGCTCTTGTTGAACTCGGCCGGGCGGTGCACCGCCACGTTGCTCCACACCGGGTCGGAGGCCTCGCCGAGCGTCGTCTCCCGGCGGAAACCGGCGTAGGCCTCCTGCAGGGCCTCGATCTTCTCGGCGTGCCACCAGATCATGAAGTCGGCGTCCGACCGCATGCCCGCCAGGTCGTAGACACCGCGCACCACGACCCCGGAATCCGCCAGGCCGTCCAGGTACTCCTGGGTCGCCGCGGCCGTCTTCTCCCGGTCCTCGGGCAGCGCGCCCGGTTCGACCTGGAAGACCGACCACATGGTGTAGCGGATGGTGTCGTTGAGTTCGGAGTAGTTCAGCCGCGCCATGCCCTCATCGTCCCACCACGGTCCGGTCATCCGGTCGCGAGGTGGCGTGTGATGCCGGTCGCGGCCGCCTCCCCGGTCGCCGCGCACGCGGGCACCCCGACGCCGTGCAGCGCCGCTCCCGCCAGTTCCAAGCCGTCGAGCTCCCCGACGGCGCGTTCCAGCCCGGCGACCAGGTCCAGGTGGTCCACGCCGTACTGCGGCAGGCCGCCGCCCCAGCGCACCACCGCCGCGTCCACCGGTTCGGCGTCGACCCCGGTCACCTCGCGCAGGTCGGCGAGCACGCCGCGCAGCAGTTCCGCGTCGGTGCGGCGCAGCAGCTCGTCCTGCCCGGTGCGGCCCACCGAGCCACGCACCAGCGGTTCGCCGCCGGTGCCGGTCAGGTGCGGCCACTTGCGGCTGGTGAAGGTGAACGCCTTCGCGGTGAACGGGGTCCCGTCGGCGTGCACCTCACCGCGGGCGACCAGCGTGCCGGAGGCCGCGGGCAGTTCGGTCCCGGCGGGCAGCGCGAGGCCGAACACGGCCATCGACGCCACCTCCACCCGGCCGAGCAGCTCCGCCGCGGCCGGGGACACCTCGGCCAGCAGCTTCCGCGCGGCGGGGGCGGGCACCGCGAGCACCACCGCGTCGGCCGCCAGCACGTCCGGTGCGGGCGCGGAACCGATCTCCAGGCGCCACCCGGCGCCGTCGCGGTGCAGGGCCCGCACGGGAGCGCCCAGCCGCACCTCCACGGCCGCCGAGTCGGCGAGCGCGGCGACGAATTCGCGGTAGCCGTGCCGGAACGCGCCGAACACCGGCCGCTTCCGCCCGTCCGGTGCCGGTGCGGGCAGCGCTGCCGCGGCCGCCTCGGTGATCGACTTCGCGCCCGCGTCGAGCGCGGCGGCCAGCGCCGGGATCGTGGCGCGCAGGCCGAGTCCGTCCGCGCTGCCCGCGTACACCCCGCCGAGCAGCGGCTCCACCAGCCGGTCCACCACCTCGTCGCCGACCCGGGCGCGCAGCAGCCCGCCGACGGAGGCGTCCGCACCGCCCAGCTCCAGCGGCGGCAGGTCGGCTTCGGCGCGCACCGCGGCCACCCCGGCCGGGGACAGCACGCCCGCCACCGACTCCGGGTCGGCGGGCACGCCCATCACGGTGCCCGCGGGCAGCGGGTGCAGGGCGCCGCCCGCGCGCACCCGCGCGGCGACCGGACCCGGGTGCACCACGTCCGCGGCCAGCCCGAGCTCTTCGGCGAGCCGCAGCACTTCGGGACGCCGGGCGAGGAACGCCTCCGCGCCCAGGTCCAGCTCCACCCCGGCCAGCGGCAGCGAGCGCAACTTGCCGCCCAGCGCGCCGGTCTGCTCGACCAGCACGATCTCCGCGTCCGGGCCCAGCGAGCGGCGCAGCCGGTGCGCGGCCACCAGTCCGCTGACGCCGCCGCCGACGACGGCGACGCGGGTCACGAGCGGGCGCTCTCGGCGTGCACCTGCCGCACGACCTCGGTGAGCACCCCGGGGTCGGTCGTGGGCAACACGCCGTGGCCCAGGTTGAACACGTGACCGGCGGCTTCCCGGCCCTCGGCGAGGATCCGGCTCACCTCGGCGCGGACCGCGTCCGGCCCGGCGAACAGCACCGCCGGGTCCAGGTTGCCCTGCACCACCGGCTCGCGGTCCGGGTCCGCGGCGCGGAGCCGGCGCACCGCCTCGTCCAGCGGGACCCGCCAGTCCACGCCGACCACGTCGGCGCCCGCCGAGCGCATCGAGCCGAGCAGCTCGCCGGTGCCCACCCCGAAGTGGATCTTCGGCACGTCCGGCGCCACCTCGGCGACGCCCTCGAAGATGCGCTTGCTGTGCGGCAGCACGAACTCGCGGTAGTCCCGCAGCGACAGCGCCCCCGCCCAGGAGTCGAACAGCTGCACCGCGTCCACCCCGGCGGCGAGCTGGGTGCGCAGGAAGGTCAGCGTCGTGTCGGCCAGCTTCTCCAGCAGCGCGTGCCAGGTGGCCGGATCGGAGTGCATGAGCGCCTTGGTCCGCTCGTGGTTGCGGCTCGGCCCGCCCTCGACGAGGTAGGACGCGAGGGTGAACGGCGCGCCCGCGAACCCGATCAGCGGGGTCTCGCCGAGCTCGGCCAGCAGCAGCCGCACCGCCTCCGCGACCGGCGCGACCTGCTCGGCGTCCAGCTCCGGCAGCGCGGCGACGGCGGCTGGGTCGCGCACCGGTTCGGCCACCACCGGCCCGGTGCCCGCGACGATGTCCAGCCCGATGCCCGCGGCGTACAGCGGCAGGACGATGTCGCTGAACAGGATGGCCGCGTCCACCCCGTGGCGGCGCACCGGCTGCGCGGTGATCTCGCAGACCAGGTCCGGCGTCAGGCACGCCTGCAGCATCGGGGTGCCTTCGCGGACCTTGCGGTACTCGGGCAGCGAGCGCCCCGCTTGGCGCATGAACCAGACGGGCGTGTGCCGGGGCGCGCCGCCGCGGGCGGCCACGAGCAGCGGGGCGTCGGCGAGGTCCCGGCGGGCCGAGACCGAAGCGGGTGAGGGCATCGGGGGCGCATCCACAAGGTCGAGGTGTCGGAGCCCGGCGCGGTTCCGCGGACGTCGGGCGGGCCACCGCGGCGCGGGCCGACGGCCCTGTCGGGGCCGTTCCGGACATCTTCGCAGACGCTCGCGGCGCCGGACGCGCGGGCAAGATCACGATCGGCCGCGGCGCCCGGCGTGGCGCCCACCCCGCGCCGATCCGGCGGCCTACAGTCCCGGTCCGTGACTGAGATGGCGGCGATCCCCGAGGAGTTCCGGCAGGCAGTGGCCGCGCTGGCCGCGCCCGCTCCGCGCGCCGAGATCGAGGTGACGGAGGTCCGCCCGCCGAAGCGGCTCGCGCCGTGGGCGTATGCGGTGGCGGCGGAGGCCACCGGCCCGGCCGACGAGCTGGCGACCGCCCGCCTGGTGCTGCTGCACGACCCGGACCGCCCGGCGGCGTGGGCGGGGTCGCTGCGGCTCGTGGTGTACCTGCGGGCCGAGCTGGACCCGGAGCTGGCCGCCGATCCGCTGCTGCCCGCGGTCGGCTGGTCCTGGCTGACGGACGCGCTGGAGGAGTCGGGGGCCGCGGCCGACGTGCTGGGCGGGACGGTCACGCTGACCTCCTCGGCCCGGTTCGGCGACATCGCGGGCCCGCCGCGCAGCCACGACCTCGAACTCCGCGGTTCGTGGACGCCGCGGGAGGCGGACCTGGGCGCCCACGCGACGGCCTTCCACCAGTTGATGTCCAGCGCAGCGGGCCTGCCGCCGGTCGGGGTGGCGGTGCTGGACCGGCGGTCGGCGCTGCGCGGAGAGGCTTGAGCCGCGATCTTTAACGATCGGGATTCCCCTCACGAGATCGCGAAAACCTCGCACAATTGGTTGCCCGGGCAACTTTCTCACGATGTGCAATCAAGGTCTGTCGCACGGACCCGCCAAGGCGTTACGCCAAACACCGAGACCCACCCAAATGAGTGACAAAAACGAACCGCAGTGACAACTCGATCGGGATAGATACCCGATTGATCGTCCCGCTGACCCGCTTGGGCGGTTACGCTGCCCCCGACGACACCACTTTCGGTCGATCAGTGGCGCGGCTGATTGGTCGAGAGTCCCGGTGCCGGTCGGGGGGCACGACCGACTCCAGGGAGGTAGTGACGTGGCTGCCGTCGGCTTAGGTCAGGCCGCTCGAACCACGCCCGCCGGCGCTTTGCCGGCCAACATGGTCCCGCACCCGCGGGAAGAGCTGTTCACGGTGCTCGTGGTGGACGACCATCCGCTGCTCCGGGAGGCCATCGCCGCCCGGTTGCTGCAGATGGGCGCCGGCACGGTGCACGAGGCCGCATCGATGGCCGAGGCCAGGGCTCGCGCTCTGGCCACCGGTCCGTGCGACCTCGCGATCCTCGATCTCGGACTCCCCGACGGGACCGGCATCGACCTGGTGACGGAACTCCGTACCCAGGGCTGGCCGCGAATCGTGGTGCTCGCTTCGTCCGACGACCCCTATGCGGTCCGGGCCGCCTTCCAGGCAGGCGCTCAGGCGTACCTGCTGAAGTCGGCCTCGCCGATGGTCGTCACCGACGGGGTGCGCCGCGTGCTCGACGGCGGCGTGTATGCCGATCCCAGCGTGGCTCCGGTGCTCGCAGCGGGCACTCGGGTCCCGGGAACCGACAACACGCCCCGGGAGCTGTCCGGACGTGAGGTCGAGGTGCTGCAACTGGTGGCCGATGGCCGATCCAACAAGGAGATCGGTGAGGCGCTCAACCTCTCCGCTCTCACGGTGAAGAGTCACCTGTCTCGGATCGGCCGCAAGTTGGGCACCGGAGATCGGGCGCAGATGGTCGCCCTGGCCATGCGGGCCGGGGTGATCAGATGACCGGATGATCCTGATCGGGTGAATCGAGGTCCCACCGCGATCGTCGGGTCCGGTCGGGCTTGACGACCTCGGGCTGGTCGCACCCGCGGGCGGACCGCAACACGTAAGGTCTGATATCCGTGGAAGCTGCTTGCCCCGAGTCCGTCGAGCCCGACCGCCCCGAGCCGGTGCTGCTCACCGAGCCCGCTGACGGCGTCCCGCCGGTGGTGGAGACTCCTGAAGCGCTGGAGACCGCCGCGGCCGCACTGGCCGCGGGGAGCGGTCCGGTCGCGGTGGACACCGAACGCGCGTCCGGATACCGGTACTCCCAACGTGCCTACCTGGTGCAACTGCGCCGGGAAGGCGCGGGGACGGTGCTGGTCGATCCGGTCGCGCTGAACGGTGCCCTGGAACCCCTGAAAGCGGCGCTGGCCGACACCGAATGGGTGTTGCACGCCGCGTCCCAAGACCTGCCCTGCCTGTCCGAGCTGGACCTGCATCCGCAACGGCTGTTCGACACCGAACTCGCCGGGCGGCTGGCCGGGTTCGACCGGGTCTCGCTGGGCACCCTCGTCGAGCGCATGCTCGGCTACCGGTTGGAGAAGGGCCACAGCGCCGCCGACTGGTCGCGCCGGCCGTTGCCCGCCGATTGGCTGGTGTACGCCGCGCTGGACGTGGAACTGCTGATCGACCTGCGCGCCGCGATGCACGACGAGCTGACCCGGCAGGGCAAGCTCGAATGGGCGTGGGAGGAGTTCGAGGCGGTGCGCACCGCCGAGCCGCCCCGCCCGCGCGCCGAACCGTGGCGCCGCACCTCCGGGATCCACCGGATCCGCAACGCCCGCCAGCTCGCCGCCGTCCGCTCGCTGTGGACGGTGCGCGACCGCATCGCCGCGGAGCGGGACATCGCACCGGGCCGGATCCTGCCGGACTCCGCCGTGGTGCAGGCCGCGCAGAGCGGCCCCGGAACCGAAGCCGAGCTGACCGCGCTGCCGGTGTTCGGCGGCAGGCAGCAGCGCCGCCGCGCCTCGACGTGGCTGGGCGCGCTGCGCGCGGCCCGCGAACTCCCCCAGGACGAGCTGCCGGTGGTCTCGCCGCCGCAGGACGGACCGCCGTCGCCGAACCGGTGGGCGGACCGCGACCCGGCGGCCGCCGCCCGGCTGTCCGCGGCCAAGTCGGCCATGTCGGCCATCGCCGAGGAGCACGGGCTGCCGGTGGAGAACCTGCTGCTGCCGGACCTGCTGCGGCGGCTGTGCTGGACGCCGCCGGAGGACCTCGGCGTCGAGTCGGTCGCGAACCGGCTGCGCGAACGAGGCGCCCGGGAGTGGCAGATCGGGCTGACCGCGACGCCGTTGAGCACCGCGCTGGAGGCGGAACCGGGCAAGTAGTCCTGGCGCGTTCGGGCCGCCGCCGCTCCCGGTGCGCGGAGCGGCGGTGCCCGACTGGACGCGGGATCGGCGGCGCAGCACGCCGATGAGCCGTCGGACGCCGGTGCCGTGGAAACCCGCGTTCCTCCTCCCCGGACGAGCTCCGGTCGCGGAACTCCACGGCCCGATCCGTCGACGGCCGCGGACGTGCGGCGACCGGACGCGGTCCGAGTCGCCGAGCTGGGCACGAGCCGTCGAGGTGGGCCCGATCCGTCGAGGTGGGCGGCGAACGCGTGCGCGTGCTCCGCCGCGGGTCGCTGCCGGGACCGCCGCGAACCGGTGCGGCCGATCTTCGCCGCGTCGTCGTCACCGAGCGCGCGGCAGCGGGGTGCGTAGGCTGGCCGCGCGATCTCCCGGCAGCCGAACCCGCAGGTGGGGCTGTGAGCGAACAGACATGGGCGCACCGCCCCGCACCCGGTGGTTACCGGTGGGTAATAAGCGCTAGAGTGGCTGTTACCGACCAGTAGCGGCGGGGCCGGCGCCCACTCCCGGACGATCGCCGCCGGGGCCGGTCCGGAACCCGCACAACGCAGGACCCACACAGTGAGGAGCACGCCGTGGTCGCACCCGCGTCGGCACCAGCCGACCCGCGCAGCGCACGTGCCGTACGGGACGTGGTCTTCGTCGACGGCGTCCGCACGCCGTTCGGCAAGGCAGGCAAGAAGGGGATCTACGCCGAGACCCGCGCCGACGACCTGGTCGTCAAGGTCATCCGCGAACTGCTGCGGCGCCACCCCGAGCTGCCGCCGGAGCGCATCGACGAGGTCGCCATCGCCGCCACCACCCAGATCGGTGACCAGGGGCTGACCATCGGCCGCAGCGCCTCGCTGCTGGCGGGCCTGCCGCAGTCCGTGCCCGGCTTCGCCATCGACCGCATGTGCGCGGGCGCGATGACCGCGGTGACCAGCATCGCGGGCGGCATCGGCTTCGGCGCCTACGACATCGCCATCGCGGGCGGCGTCGAGCACATGGGCAACCACCCGATGGGCGAGGGCGTCGACCCGAACCCGCGCTACGTCGCCGACAGCGTCGTCGACCCCTCCGCGCTGATCATGGGCTCCACCGCGGAGAACGTGCACGACCGCTACCCGAGCCTCACCAAGGAGCGCACCGACGCCTACGCGGCGCTGAGCCAGCAGCGCTACGAGGCCGCGCAGCTCGCCGGCAAGATCGCCGCAGACCTGGTGCCGGTCTCCACCCGCTCCGCCGAGCAGGGCTGGGGCCTCGCCACCGCCGACGAGCCGCCGCGCCCCGGCACCACGACCGAGGCGCTGGCCGGGCTCAAGACCCCGTTCCGCCCGCACGGCCGGGTCACCCCGGGCAACGCCGCCGGGCTCAACGACGGCGCCACCGGCTGCGTGCTCGCCGACGCCGAGACCGCCCGCGAGCTGGGCCTGCCCGTCGGCATGAAGCTCGTCGGCTACGCCTTCGCGGGCGTCGAGCCGGAGGTCATGGGCGTCGGCCCGATCCCGGCGACGGAGAAGGCCCTCAAGCGCGCCGGGCTCGACATCTCCGACATCGGGTTGTTCGAGATCAACGAGGCCTTCGCGGTGCAGGTGCTGGCCTTCCTGGAGCACTTCGGCATCGCCGACGACGACCAGCGGGTCAACCCGTGGGGCGGCGCCATCGCCTGCGGCCACCCGCTCGCCTCCTCCGGGGTGCGGCTGATGACGCAGCTGTCCCGGCACTTCGCCGAGCACCCCGAGGTGCGCTACGGCCTGACCACCATGTGCATCGGCTTCGGCATGGGCGGCACGGTCATCTGGGAGAACCCGAACTTCGACACCGCAGGGGGCGCGAAGTGAGCACGCAGACCGACTTCGCAGCGCTGTTCCCGGACGAGGTCGTCACCCAGGCGCACACCAGGCTGCTGAACGTGCCCGGGCTCGGCGGCGAGCTCGCGCTGATCACCATCGACAACGGCCACGACCACACCCGGCCGTCCACGTTCGGCCCCGGCGGGCTCACCGCGCTGAACGCCGCGCTGGACGAGGCGTTCGCCGCCGAGCCCGCCGCGATCGCGGTCACCGGCAAGCCGTTCGTGTTCGCCGTCGGCGCCGACCTCTCCGGCGTCACCCAGATCGCCGAGCGGCAGCACGCCCACCAGGTCGCGCAGACCGGGCACGACGTGTTCCGCAGGCTCACCGAGTCGACCATCCCGACCTTCGCGTTCGTCAACGGCGCGGCGCTGGGCGGCGGCCTGGAGCTGGCGCTGTCCTGCCACTACCGGACCGTCTCGGAGAGCGTGAACGCGATCGCGTTCCCCGAGTGCTTCCTCGGCCTGTTCCCCGGCTGGGGCGGCACCCAGCTGCTGCCGAACCTGATCGGCGCGGACGCCGCGGTCAGCGTGATCATCGAGAACGCGCTGAACCAGAACAAGATGCTCAACGCGAAGAAGGCCACCGGACTGGGCATCTTCGACGCGCAGCTGGAGAGCGCCGACTTCCTGGAGGAGTCGATCCGCTGGGCGGTGCGCGTGGTCGGCGGCGAGCAGACCGTGCAGCGCGCCGAGATCGACCGCGGCCAGGCCTGGGACGACGCGATCGCACGCGCGAAGGGCATCGTCACCGCCCGCACCCAGGGCGCCTCGCCCGCGGTCACCAAGGCCGTCGAGCTGCTCGAACTGGCCCGCGGCAACGACCTCGACGCCGGGTACGCGGCCGAGACCGAGGCGCTCGCCGACGCGCTGATGTCCGACGAGCTGCGCGCCGGGCTGTACTCCTTCGACCTCACCCAGAAGCGCGTCAAGCGGCCTGCCGGTGCGCCGGACAAGTCGCTGGCCCGCGAGGTCAAGAAGGTCGGCGTCGTCGGCGCCGGGCTGATGGCCGGTCAGCTGGCGCTGCTGTTCGTGCGCCGCCTCAAGGTGCCGGTGGTCATCACCGACGTCGACCAGGAACGCATCGACCGCGGCGTCGGCTACATCCACGGCGAGATCGACAAGCTGCTCGGCAAGGGCAGGCTCTCCCCCGACGGCGCGAACCGGCTCAAGGCGCTGGTCACCGGGTCGCTGGACAAGGCCGCGTTCGCCGACGCCGACTTCGTCATCGAAGCGGTCTTCGAGGAGATGACGGTCAAGCAGGAGGTGTTCGCCGAGCTGGAGCAGCACGTCTCCCCCGAGGCGATCCTGGCCACCAACACCTCCTCGCTGTCGATCACCGAGATGGCGTCGAAGCTGACCAACCCCGAGCGGGTCGTGGGCTTCCACTTCTTCAACCCGGTCGCGGTGCTGCCACTGCTGGAGATCGTGCGCGGCGAGAAGACCGACGACGCCTCGCTGGCCACCGCGTTCTCGGTCAGCAAGCAGCTCAAGAAGTCCAGCGTGCTGGTCAAGGACGCCCCGGCGTTCGTGGTGAACCGGCTGCTGACCCGCTTCATGGGCGAGATCATCGCCGCCGTCGACGAAGGCACCCCCTTCGACGTCGCCGACCGCGCGCTGACCCCGCTGGGCCTGCCGATGAGCCCGCTGGTGCTGCTGCAGCTCGTCGGCCCGGCCGTCGCGCAGCACGTCAACGAGACGATGCACGCGGCGTACCCGGACCGGTTCGGCATCAGCGAGAACCTGCAGCGGTTCGTCGAGGCCGGCAAGACGGCCGTGTGGCAGCAGGACGAGCAGGGCGGCCAGGTCGTCGACCCCGAGGTCGTCGCGCTGTGGGAGCAGGGCTCGAACCCGTCGACCTCCGAGCAGGTGCGGGACCGGGCGCTGCAGGCGCTGGCCCAGGAGATCCGGCTGATGCTGGACGAGGGCGTCGTCGCCGAGGCGCAGGACATCGACCTGTGCATGCTGCTCGGCGCGGGCTGGCCGTTCTGGCTGGGCGGCATCACCGCCTACCTGGACCGCTCCGGCATCGCCGAGCAGGTCAACGGCGCGCGGTTCCTGCCGAAGGGCGTGGCCTCGGTGCCCGCCTGATCGCGTAGGTCGCAGGAAGGGCCGGGGTGGGCACGTCCACCCCGGCCCTTCGTCGTCCGATGCGGTGGATCTTCACCCGTATCCGGTCATCGCTGCGGCTGCGAAGAACCGGTGTTCTCACCGGCGGTGATGTAGTCCCCATCTCCGATCGTGCCTAAGCTGGAGCTGTCACGATGGAGCCCGTCCCCAGGGAAACGAGGTGATGACCGGTGGTCGCGCCGATGCAGCACGAGCTCGGGCCGTTCACGGTCGCGGACTGGCACGCGCTCCCCCCTCGTGAAGACGGCTCGCGCCTTGAACTGATCGAGGGCTACTGGCTCGTGACACCCGCACCATCCGGACAGCACCAATGGGCCGAGAGCGAACTCATCCGCATCCTGAAATCCGCCCTGCGCCGAGCGGGACGCTCGGACCTCTACGCGCTGGGCGGAGTCGGCGTCGAGATCAACGTCGCGCAACAGAGCGCGCTGATCCCGGACTTCCTCGTCCTCCGCACTCCCCCGGTCGGCAACTCCTTCAGACCGGAGCACGTGCTGCTGGCAGGCGAGATCTGGTCTCCCGGCAACACCTTCCGCGAGAAGCAGGACAAGTTCACCCACTTCGCCGCCGTCGGCGTGCCGTTCTTCTGGAGCATCACCCAGGACCGGCGCGGGCCCGACGAGCTGACCGCCTACCGCCTGGAAGACGGGCACTACGAGGTGAGGGAACAGGTCCTGCTGGGCTCGGGCAGGAAAGCCGTGACCGCCGCTCCGGTACCCGTCGAACTCGACGTCGCCGACCTCCGCCTCTGACGGGGCACCTGATCAGAACGTGGGCAGCTCAACGGCGACGGTGAGCCCGCCGCCTTCGACGGGCAGGGCGGTCACCCTCCCGCCGTGGGCGGTGACGGCGGCGCGGACGATGGACAGGCCCAGGCCCGCGCCGGTGCGGGCGGTGCGCTGCACACCCGCTCGACGGAACGGGGCGAAGAGGGCGTCCACCTGATCGGGGTCGATCAGCGGGCCCGAAGACGACACCCGCAGCAGCGCCGAACGCCCGGCGATCGTCGTCACGACCTCGACCCAGCCACCGTCGACGTTGTGGCGCACGGCGTTCTCCAGCAGGTTCTCCGCGATCCGTTCCAGCAACGCCGGATCGCCCAGCACGAACACCGGCTCGCCGTGGCAGGTGATCCGCACCGACCGCGCCTGCGCCTCGGCCTCGACGCCGCGCCGGGCTCGGACCGCGACCTCGTGGAGGTCCACCCGCTCCCGCTCGGCCAGCTCCGCGCCGTCGGTGCGGGCCAGCAGCAGCAACGCCTCCACCAGCCGTTCCGCCCTGGCCGCGGCCTCGCGCAGCACCTCCGCCATCCGGCGCAGCTCCTCGGCGTCGGCGTCCGGGTCGCTCAACGTCACGTCCAGCTCGGTGCGGATCACCGCCAGCGGGGTGCGCAGCTCGTGGCTGGCGTTGGCGACGAAGCGGCGCTGCGAGTCGAACGCGGCCTGCAGCCGGTCGAGCATCGCGTCGAAGGTGTCGGCCAGCTCCGCTACCTCGTCGCGCGGACCGCCCAGCGCGATCCGCTCGTCCAGCGACTCCGCGGACAGCCGCCGCGCCGAATCCGTCACCTCCTGCAGCGGGCGCAGCACCCGGCCGGTCACCGTCCACGCCAGCACCGCCGCCGCCAGCACCACCGCCACGAACGCGGCGCCGCCGGCGGTGAGCACCTGGTGGCGGGCGGAGGCGCGCAGCGCGGCCCCGAGCTGCTCGGCGGGCACCAGCGCCTCGCCGACCCGGACCAGGCCACCGGGTGGAAGGCGCGGCACTCCCGCGACGACGTTGCCCACCAGCAGCCAGCCCAGCCACAGCAGCAGGGCGCTCACCGCGGCCACCAGTCCGGTGGCCAGCAGCGTCAACCGCGCGCGCAGCCCGGGACCGCGCCGGATCAGCGGGCGCAGGCCGGGTGGCACCGCCGGACGGCCCACGCTCACGCCCCGGTGTGCTCGGCGCGGCCCGCCGACGGCACCCGGTAGCCGGAGCCGACGACGGTGTCGATGACCGCGGGCTCGCCGAGCTTCTTGCGCAAGGTCATCATCGTGACCCGCACGGTCGTGGTGAACGGGTCGGCGTGCTCGTCCCACACCCGCTCCAGCAGCTCCTCCGAGCTGACCACCGCGCCACCGGCCGCCAGCAGCACCTCCAGCACGCCGAACTCCTTGCGGGTCAGCTCCACCTCCGAGCCGTCGCGCCGCACCACCCGCCGAGCCGGGTCCAGCTCCAAGCCGCGCGCGGTCAGCAGCGGCGGCACCGCCGGAG
Source organism: Saccharopolyspora gregorii (assembly GCF_024734405.1). NCBI lineage: Bacteria > Bacillati > Actinomycetota > Actinomycetes > Pseudonocardiales > Pseudonocardiaceae > Saccharopolyspora > Saccharopolyspora gregorii. The sequence continues at coordinate 4,617,351 of NZ_CP059556.1, forward strand.
TCGCGCGCCTGCCCAGCGCCCGCACCCGCGCGATCAGCTCCGGGAACGCGAACGGCTTCGCCAGGTAGTCGTCGGCGCCCAGCGACAGGCCGTCCACCCGGTCCTGCACGGTGCCGCTGGCGGTCAGCATCAGCACCCGGGTGAGCTCGCCGGAGGACACGACCTCGCGGCACAGCTCGTCCCCGGACATCACCGGCAGGTCCCGGTCCAGCACGATCACGTCGTACCGGGTGATCGACGCCTTCTCCTGGCCGCTCTCGCCGTCGTAGGCGACGTCCACGGCCATGCCTTCCCTGCGCAGCCCGCGGGCGACGGCGTCGGCCAGCGGCTGCTCGTCCTCCACGACAAGGATTCGCACCGGTTCACCGTGCCACAACCGGCGCGGGCGGGGATCACCAGCGGGCGCACGGCTGCCCCGCCACCACGCGGGTGGCGGGGCCGCCGGTCGTGCTGCTCAGGCCTCGCGGCGGGCCGGACCGTCCAGCTCGGCGACCTGCTGCTTGTCGCGGAGCCGGTTCGCGACCCACTCGGTGACGCGGCGCGCCACGTCCTGCTCGGTGAGGCCCAGGTCGGCCAGCACCTGCTCGCGGGAGGCGTGCTGCAGGAACTCGTTGGGCACCGCCAGGTCGCGCAGCGGCACGTCCACCCCGGCGTCGCGCAGCGCGGCCGCCAGCGCCCAGCCGAATCCGCCGTGCCTGCCGCCGTCCTCCAGGGTGACGACCAGCTCGTGCTCGGCGGCCATGGTCACGACCTGCTGCGGCACCGGCGTCACCCAGCGCGGGTCGACGACGGTGACGCCGATGCCCTGCGCGGCCAGGCGCCGCGCCGCGGCCACCGCGGTCTCGCCGAACGCGCCGACGACGGCCAGCAGCACGTCGCTGCGCTCGCCCCGGTCCGGCCGGTGCAGCACGTCGACGCCGCCGACGCGCTCCAGCGCCGGGACCTCCTCGATGACCGAGCCCTTGGAGAACCGCACCACCGTCGGCCCGTCGTCGACGGCGACGGCCTCGCGCAGCTCCTCCCGCAGCGTCACCGCGTCGCGCGGCGCCGCCACCCGGATGCCCGGGATCAGGCCGAGGATCGACATGTCCCACATGCCGTTGTGGCTGGCGCCGTCGTCACCGGTGATGCCGGAGCGGTCCAAGGTCACCGTCACCGGCTGGCGGTGCAGCGCCACGTCCATCAGCAGCTGGTCGAACGCGCGGTTCAGGAACGTCGAGTACACCGCGAACACCGGGTGCAGCCCGCCCATCGCCATGCCCGCGGCGGAGGTCATCGCGTGCTGCTCGGCGATGCCCACGTCGAAGCAGCGGTCCGGGTAGGCCTTCGCGAACTTGTCCAGGCCGGTCGGCCCGAGCATCGCGGCGGTCATCGCCACCACGTCGGAGCGCTCGCCACCGATGCGCACCAGCTCGTCGGAGAACACGTTCGTCCAGCTCTTCGGCGTCGGCGAGGTCGGCAGCCCGGTCTCCGGGTTGATCACCTTCACCTGGTGCATCTGGTCGGCCTCGTGGTTCTCCGCCGGGGCGAAGCCGTTGCCCTTGCGGGTGACGGCGTGCACGATCACCGGGCCGCCGAAGGAGCGCGCCATCGCCAGCGCCTGCTCCATGGCCTTCATGTCGTGCCCGTCGACCGGGCCGAGGTACTTGATGCCGAGGTCGGAGAACATCACCTGCGGGCTGAACGCGTCCTTGAGCCCGGACTTCGCGGCGTGCAGGCCGGTGTAGAGCGGCCTGCCGACCACGGGCAGGTTGCGCAGCGTGCTGCGGCCGCGCTCCAGCGCCTTCTCGTAGCCCGGGTTGAGCCGCAGCGCCGAGAGGTGCTCGGCGAACCCGCCGATGGTGGGCGCGTAGGAGCGGCCGTTGTCGTTGACGATGATGACCAGCGGGCGCTCCTGGTCGGCGGCGATGTTGTTCAGCGCCTCCCAGCACATGCCGCCGGTGAGCGCGCCGTCGCCGACGATCGCCACCGCGTGCCTGCCGCCACCGGTGAGCTGGAACGACCGGGCCAGCCCGTCCGCGTAGGACAGCGAGGTGGAGGCGTGCGAGTTCTCCACCAGGTCGTGCTCGCTCTCGGCGCGCGACGGGTAGCCGGACAGGCCGTCCCGCTTGCGCAGCCGGTCGAAGCCCTCCTGACGACCGGTCACGATCTTGTGCACGTACGCCTGGTGCCCGGTGTCGAAGACCACCGCGTCCCGCGGTGAGTCGAACACCCGGTGCACCGCCAAGGTCAGCTCCACGGCGCCCAGGTTCGGGCCGAGGTGCCCGCCGGTGCGGGACACCTTCTCGATCAGGAAGGAGCGGATCTCAGCGGCCAGCTCCACCAGCTCACCGTGCTCCAGGCGTTTCAGGTCGGCCGGACCTTGCACGGATTCCAGCAGCGTCACCGCTCCACCTCGTTCGTCATCCCGCATCACATGCCTTCACCACCGGGGCGGGGCGCCTCGCGACGGCCGGGCTCACCCTCGGGGAACCGCGACCAGTCTACGGAGCACGACCACCCGCTCCGGACAAGGTACGCACGCCACCGGGGAGGCCGGATCACCGGTCAAGGCGACGCCCGCACCGGTCTCACCGGCCACAACGAACACCCGGCGACAACTGGGAACGGCTTGCCCAGCGGGATTTCCTCCAGTCGAGCGGACCAGCACCACCCGTTCCGACCAACGCGACCACCCACCGCACACACTCCACCTTCGAGGAGCAGGCCCGCCCGGCCCGGAGATCCCACCCAGCAGCCCGAACCGCCGACCTCCGCGGGAGTTCCCGTCTGTTTCCTGTCAGCGGCGAAGCCGCTGAGCAGCGACCACCTGATCAACCGGACCACCCGCGGGTTCTCAGCTGTTCCCTCGCGAGGACAGCGATTTCCCTCGTGGCGGAGCCACTCGGGAAATCGATCCCGCAGCGAGGGAACAGCTGAGGTTCCGCCACCCCACCACTACGCAGCAGAAGACAGCGGAGAAAAGGCGTCACCCCCGGGTCAGCAGGGCTATGCATTCCATGTGATGAGTCATCGGGAACGCGTCGAACGCCTCCAGGTCCGCGAGCCGGTAGCCCTGCTCGGCGAACAGGCTCACGTCCCGCGCCAGCGCCGCCGGATCGCAGGCCACGTGGACCACGCGCTCCGGTCCCGCCGCGCACACGGCCTCGACGATGCGGCGCCCGGCGCCCTTGCGCGGCGGGTCCAGCACCACCACGTCCGGTGCGGGCAGCTCCTCGTCGGCCAGCACCTCCTCCACGGCGCCCGCCCGGAACGACACCTGCGGCAGGTCGCGGAGGTTCGCCACGGCGTCCTCGGTGGCGCGCCGCGAGGACTCCACCAGCAGCACGTCCCCGGCGGGCCCGGCCTGCTCGGCGAGCACCGAGGCGAACAGCCCCACCCCGCCGTAGAGGTCCCAGGCCACCCCTCCCGCCGGCACCTGCGCCATCCGGGCGACGACCCGCGCGAAGGTGTCGGCGGCCGCCGGGTGCACCTGCCAGAAGCCGTCCGCGGACACGTCCCAGGAGCGGCCGGCGGCCTGCTCCCGCGCCGTGGCGGAACCGTGCACCGGCGTGCTCACGACGGCACCGCGCTTGCCGCGGCGGCGCTGCGGGGCGCGTTCGCGCAGGGTCACGTGCACGGCGGCGTCCGCGTCGGTGGCGACCTCCAGTTCGGCGCCCTGCGGCCACTCCCGGTCGGCGAGCCCGTCCAGCGCGCCGCGCACCGTGATCGGGCAGTCCTGCACCGGCAGCACCCGGTGGCTGCGGTGCGGGTGGAACCCGGGCCGCCCGACCCGGTCCACGGACAGCCGCACCCGGGTGCGCCAGCGCAGCGGCCCGCCGGGCAGCTCCTGCACCTCGACGGACCGGTCCAGCCCGGCGAGGCGCTGCAACTGCTCGTGCAGCACCGCCGCCTTCAGCTCCCGCTGCGTGCCGTGGTCGGCGTGCTGCCAGTCGCAGCCGCCGCAGCGGTCGTGGCCCAGCGCCATGTCGGCCAGCGGGCACGGCGGCGCGACGCGCCCTTCGGCCGCGGTGAACACCTCGACCGCGTCCGCCCGGCAGAAGCCCTTGCCCGGGTCGTCGGTGACCTCGGCCAGCACCACCTCACCGGGCAGCGCGTGCCGCACGAACACGACACGTCCCTCGTGCCTGGCCACGCAGTGGCCGCCGTGCGCGACCGGCCCCACGTCCAGCTTCAGGCGCCTGCCGGTCCAATCCAACTTCGCGGTCACCGACGTTCAGTCCCCTTCGATTCGCCCAAACCGCGGCGCAACGCGCCCGGCATCACCCGGGTCTTGGCACGCTGCTTCGCCCGGGTCGACGACGCGAGCTGCCACGGCACGCTCGTCACCATCACCCCCGGCTCGAACAGCAACCTGCCTTTGAGCCGCAACGCGCTCTGGTTGTGCAGCACCTGCTCCCACCAGCGCCCCACCACGTACTCCGGGATGAACACCGTGACCACGTCGCGGGGGCTGTTGCGGCGGATCCGCTTCACGTACTCGATCAGCGGCCGGGTCACCTCACGGTACGGGGACTCGATGACCTTCAGCGGCACCGGCATGTCCTTCGACTCCCAGGTGGCGGTGAGCTTCCTGGTCCCGGCGTCGTCGACGTTCACGGTGACCGCTTCGAGCGTGTCGGGGCGGGTGGCGCGCGCGTAGGCCAGCGCGCGCAGCGTCGGCAGGTGCAGCTGCGAGACGAGCACCAGGGCGTAGTTGCGCGACGGCAGCACCGCGGGCTCGGCGTCGTACTCCGCCAGCTCCTCCTGCACCGAGTCGTAGTGCCTGCGGATCGCCGTCATCAGCAGGTAGATCGCGCCCATCGCCGCCAGCGCGATCCACGCGCCCTTCGCGAACTTCGTCACCAGCACGATCACCAGCACCGAACCGGTCAGCACCAGCCCGAACGCGTTGATCGCCTGGGAACGCCGCATCCGGCGCCGCGCCGCCTGGTCCTGCTCCTTGCGCAGCAGCCGGTTCCAGTGCCGCACCATGCCGGTCTGGCTCACCGTGAACGACACGAACACGCCCACCACGTACAGCTGCACCAGCCGGGTGACCTCGGCGTCGAAGGCCAGCACCAGCACCACCGCGAACGCGGCGAGGAACAGGATCCCGTTGGAGAACGCCAGCCGGTCGCCTCGGGTGTGGAACTGGCGCGGCAGGTAGCGGTCCTGGGCGAGGATCGAGCCGAGCACCGGGAAGCCGTTGAACGCGGTGTTCGCCGCCAGCACCAGGATGATCGCGGTCGCCGCCGTCACGAAGAACGCGCCGGGCGGGAACACGTCGAACACCGCGCCCGCGATCTGCGCCACCATCGTGTGCTGCACGTAGCCGGGCGGCGCCGAGGTGATCTGCGCCGCCGGGTTCTCCGCGAGCCGCACCCCGGTGAGCTGCGCGAGCCAGATCAGGCCCATCAGCATCGCCACCGAGATGGCGCCCATCATCAGCAGCGTCGTCGCCGCGTTGCGCGACTTCGGCTTCTGGAACGCGGGAACGCCGTTGCTGATCGCCTCCACCCCGGTCAGCGCGGCCGCGCCCTGCGAGAACGCGCGCATCACCAGGAACACGAACGCGAGCCCGGCCAGCTGGTTCTCGTCCGGCATGACCTCGACGCCCGCGCTCTCCGCGCGCATCGGCTGGTCCAGCACCACGGCCCGGAACAGGCCGAACACGATCATCCCGAGCACGCCGAGCAGGAACGCGTACACCGGCACGGCCAGGAAGCCGCCGGATTCGCGCAGGCCGCGCAGGTTGATCGCGGTGAGCACCACGATCGCCGCGACCGCGAACCACTCCTTGTGGGTGGCCACGAACGGGATCAGCGCGCCGACGTTCGCCGCCGCCGAGGAGATCGACACCGCGACGGTCAGCACGTAGTCGACGAGCAGCGCGCTGGCCACCGTCAACCCGGCGTGCCTGCCGAGGTTCACGGTCGCGACCTCGTAGTCGCCACCGCCGGACGGGTAGGCCCGCACGTTCTGCCGGTAGCTGGCCACCACGGTGAGCATCACCAGCGCGACCAGCGCTCCCACCCACGGCGTCCACGCGTACCCGGACAGGCCCGCCACGGACAGCACCAGGAAGATCTCCTCCGGCGCGTACGCCACCGAGGACATGGCGTCGGAGGCGAACACGGGCAGCGCCAGCCGTTTCGGCAACAGCGTGTGCGACAACCGGTCACTGCGGAACGGACGCCCTACCAGCAGGCGTTTCGTCGCGGTCGCGAGCTTGGACACGGGCATGAGCGTAAGTGCTCCGCTCGCGCGCGCCGCCGGGCCCGCCCGTGGCGCAGGTCTCCCCGCCCCCGGCCGCGTGACCGGCGCCGTCGGCCTCGGCTACCGTGCACACGCTGAGAGCGGCGGTTCCCCGTCGGCGAGCGTGCGGCAGCCGCGCAGCCACCTCGCCGGGTACCGTCACGCTGGCGCGGCGGTCGGCCGCCGTGCCGCCGACCGCCCGTGATGAGGAGACAAGGCCGTGCACGTCGTGATCCTGGGCTGCGGCCGGGTGGGGGCATCCCTCGCCGCCGCCCTGCAACGGCTCGACCACACCGTCGCCGTGGTGGACAAGGACGAGGGCGCGTTCCACCGGCTCGGCAAGGACTTCACCGGCCGCCAGGTCACCGGCAACGGGTTCGACCGGGACGTGCTGACCGAAGCGGGCATCGAATCCGCCGCGGCGTTCGCCGCCGTCTCCAACGGCGACAACTCGAACATCATCGCCGCCAGGGTGGCCCGCGAGACGTTCGGTGTGGAGCACGTCGTCGCCCGCATCTACGACCCGAAGCGCGCCGCCGTGTACGAGCGGCTCGGCATCCCCACCGTGGCCACCGTCCCGTGGACCACCGACCGGTTCCTGCGGATGCTGCTGCCCGAAGGGGTCGCGACCGCCTGGCGCGAACCGTCCGGCGCCGTCGCCGTGCTGCAGCTGCCGCTGCACGAGGACTGGGTCGGCAGGCGCGTCGTCGAGCTGGAGGACACCACCGGCGCCCGGGTGGCGTTCGTGATGCGCTTCGGCGGCGGCGTGCTGCCCGACCGCAAGACCGTCATCCAAGCCGACGACGACGTCTACGTCGCCGCGCTGTCCGGCACCGTCACCGACGTCACCGCGGCGGCGCTGCGCGCACCAGAGGAGACCGAGTGATGCGCATCGCGATCGCCGGCGCCGGGGCCGTCGGCCACTCCATCGCCGGTGAGCTGCTCGACGGCGGCCACCAGGTCATGCTCATCGAGCGCGGCACCGAGAACTACCGGCCGAAGACCCTCCCCGACGTGGAGTGGGTCCTCGCCGACGCCTGCGAACTCGCCTCGCTGGAGGAGGCCGGGTTGCAGTCCTGCGACGTGGTCATCGCGGCCACCGGCGACGACAAGGTGAACCTGGTGGTCTCGCTGCTGGCGAAGACCGAGTTCGCGGTGCGCCGCGTCGTCGCCCGGGTCAACGACCCGCGCAACGAGTGGCTGTTCACCACCGCCTGGGGCGTCGACGTGGCCGTGTCCACGCCGCGGATGCTCGCCGCCATGGTCGAGGAGGCCGTCAACGTGGGCGACCTGGTGCGGCTGATGACGCTGCGCCAGGGCCAGGCGAACCTCGTGGAGATCACCCTGCCCCCGGACACCTCGCTCGCGGGCCGCCGGGTGCGGGACCTGGCGCTGCCGCCGGACGCGGCGCTGGTGACGATCCTGCGCGGCGGCCGGGTCATCGTCCCGCAGCAGGACGACCCGGTGGAGGCCGGCGACGAGCTGCTGTTCGTGGCGGCGGCCGAGGTGGAACCGCAGATCCGCGAAGCGGTCCACGGCCGCTGAGCGACTGGTCGCGGAATCCCGCTGCGGGAGCGGCCACCACCTGGGCAGCAGGGCCCCGCGGGTGCTCAGCGCCGCCCTCGCGGGGAAGGCGCTCCCCCGACCGACGATCCCGCGGCGAGGACGCGCCTGAGGTTCACCCGTCCCCGCGGCGAGCGGCGGCGGGAGGAGCTCAGTTCTCGCCTTCGGGCAGGGTGTGGCGGGCGTAGGCGGCCCGGTCGGCCGCGTCGCGCTCGGCCTGCTCGCGGTCCGCGGCCTCCTGCGCGATCTTCGAGGCGCGGCGAACGGCCCACACGGTCACCAGCAGCGCCAGCACCGTCAGCGGGTAGCCCATCGCGATCCGCGCGAACCCGAGCCACGCGGTCTCGTCCGCGTTGTACAGCCACTGCTGCACCACGTACTTGGCGGCGAACACGACCACCCACGCGAGCGTGGCGATGTCGTAGGCGCGCAGCGCCGCCCGCTGCTTGCGCCAGCCGAAGCCCAGCGAGTTCAGCGCCGACCAGGCCACGCCCACCAGCGGCCAGCGCGCCAGCACCGACAGCAGGAACACGCCGCCGTACACCAGGCTGGTCCAGATGCCCAGCAGGAAGAAGCCCTTGGCGTCCCCGGAGCGGTAGGCGATGAACGAGCACACCGCCACGCCCAGCACCCCGGAGATCGCGGGCTGCAGCGGCTCCTTGCGCACCAGGCGCCACACCGCGATCGCCACCGCCAGGCCGATCGCCGACCAGATCGCCGGCATCATACCGGTGAACGCGTTCACCAGCACGAACACCACGATCGGCACGGCCGAGTAGGCGAGGCCGGAGACCCCGCCCATCTGCTCCAGCAGGGTCTTCTCGGACAACGGGGTCGCGGCGTCGTCCGCGGCGCCCGGTGGCACCTGCCCGGTCTCGGGCTCGGCGGCGGGCCGCTGGTGGTCGGCCGCCGGTGTCTCGCGTTCGCTCATGCGGTGTTCTGCAACTCGTAGTAGGGGTTGTACAGCACCTTGCAGCCGTCCCGGACCGCGATCCGGCCGCGGGCCTTGATGGTGCGGCCCGGTTCGATGCCGGTGATCCGGCGCCTCCCCAGCCACACCAGCGTCACGCCTTCGGTGCCGTCGAACAGTTCGGCTTCCAGCGTCGGAGCGGAGTTCTTCGGGGACATGTCCACGCTGCGCAGCCTGCCCAGCACCACGGCCTCCTGGCCGCACCGGCAGTCGCAGGCGCGCTGCGCCCCGTCCGCCTGCGCGCGCTCGGAGAGGTCGTCGGCGTCGAGCTCGGCGACGTCGCTGGTCAACCGACGCATGAGGCGGCGCCAGTAGCCGCCCCCGGTGTTGCTCATCGCTAGCGCTCCACGTACGCCTGGGACTGAACACGATCGGCGGAGGCCCGTCGGAACGGCGGGCCACCGGGTCTTCCGATGACTTCTCGGGGCACTGCTGCGCGCTCCGAACACCAGCGTAGCCCGTGCTCAGCCGCGCGTCGCCACCCTGGCGCCAAAACGAAGTCGATCACTCGAAAGCGTGATCAACTTCGGAATCAGGCCTGCTGCTGCTCGCCGTTCTGCGCCTGCTGGATGTGCCGCGCGATGGATTCGGGCAGCTCGATCGGCAGCGGCGTGCGCACCGGCAGCGGGTCCTCGCCGCGGACCACCACGGTCTCGTCGAGCACCGTGTACAGCAGCTTCGAGCAGGCCTCCGCGGTCTCCGCCGGGCCGGCGGCCACCCCGCGGACCATCCAGCGCGGGCCGTCGACGCCGACGAACCGCAGTGCGGCGCGCGGCGAGTCGCCGACCAGCTCGCGGCCCCACTCGCCGTCCTCCTCGTGGACCGTGGCGCCGTCCCGGCGCAGCTGCGCGGTCAGCTCGGCGCGGACCTCCGGCCACAGCTCGGCGCTGCGCGGCGCGGCGAACGCGCTGATGGTCAACCGGCCCACCCGGGTCACCAGGTGCACCGCGCGCACCGGGCCCGCCGGGTCCACCTCGACCTGCAGCTGGCTGCCCTCCGGTACCGGCAGCCGCACCGAACCCAGGTCCAGCCGCTCGACCTCGTCGCCCGCGGGCAGCTCACCGAGGTCGTAGGGCCCCAGGCCCGACTCCGACCCGGCGGCCTCCGCGCTCTCCGCCGGCACGCCCTCGTCCTGCCGCGAGTCCCGCCCGCGACGGCCCAATCCGAACATCCCCTCAGACCTCCGTCCTGTGCTCGGAACCGGCGGACGCCGGTCCCGTCAGCACCTCGTGCCCGCCGGTGGATCCGTGGCCACCGGTCCCCCGCTGCGATTCGGGCAGCGCCTCGACCTCTTCGAACACCGCGCACTCCACGCGCTGCACGACCAGCTGGGCGATGCGGTCGCCGCGCCGCAGCGACAAGGTCTCAGCACGATCATGATTGATCAAGCAGACCTTGATCTCACCGCGGTACCCGGAATCGATCGTGCCCGGGGAGTTCACCACCCCCAACCCGGCGCGCGCGGCCAGCCCGGAACGGGGGTGCACGAACCCGGCGTACCCCTCGGGTAACGCGAGCGAGACGCCGGTGCCGACGAGCGCTCGCTCGCCGGGGCGCAGCACGAGGTCGCTGGTCGTCACCAGATCGGCACCGGCATCACCGGGCCGGGCGTACGACGGGATCGGCACTTCGGGGTCGAGACGGGTCAGCAGGACCTTCACGTTCGGCACGGGCGGCGAGACTACCCTGGAGGCGTGTCGGAGAGCGCAGAAGCAACCAGCCCCGCCGCGGACGCCCCCGGTCAGGGGAACGTCGGCGAGTCGCGGACCTACCGGGAACGGCTGTACGCGGCCTGGTGGACCTGGCCGTTGCCGCTGGTGATGGCGGGCCTGCTGGCCGCCGAGGTGCACATGGGCTATCCGGGGATCCGGGCGTGGCTGCCGTACGTGCTGCTGCTGCCGATCGCGGTGGCGGTCCCGCTGTGGCTCGGCCGGACGAAGATCGAGGTCACCGGCGGGGAGCTGTGGGTCGGCGACGCGCACGTGCCGCTGCGCTTCATCGAGGACGCCGAGGTGGTGCCCGCCGCGGAGAAGCGGCGCGCGCTGGGCCCGGAACTCGATCCGGCCGCATTCGTGGTGCACCGGCCCTGGGCGCCCGCATCGGTGCGGATCTGGCTCGACGACGAAGACGACCCCACCCCCTACTGGGTGGTGAGTTCCCGCCGTCCGGAGCAATTGGCCGCCGCATTGCGGAGTTGAGCGGATCCGCAGAGCACACCGCGCCGCCGGCGGCGGTCGGCCGGCGAAAACAACAAACCTGGGCGCACGACCACTCGTGAGCCCAGGTCCGTGTTCGGTCTTCGCCGTTCCCATTCGCCGCGTCCGCCGACTCGCCGCAGCCGATCAGCCCGCCCCGGACCGGTGGCCCACCGGTCCGAAGCCGCCGGGTCGTGCTGCGCCCGGACAGCCGTGGCCCGACCGCGAGAACGCCCCTCCAGGTCGCCCTCGCCACCAGGCCCGTCCGGGCGTCACCGCAGGCCACCCCGCCTGCGGACCCCCGTCCGGTACTGCTCAGGCAGCGCAGTCGCGGCAGATCAGGCCGCCGTTGCGCTCCTCGGCCAGCCTGCTGCGGTGGTGCACCAGGAAGCAGCTGGAGCAGGTGAACTCGTCGGCCTGCTTGGGCAGGACCTTGACGGTCATCTCCTCACCGGACAGATCGGCTCCCGGCAACTCGAAGTTCTCCGCGATCTCCGATTCATCGGCGTCGACGACGCCGGATTGCGCTTCGTTGCGCCGCGCCTTGAGCTCCTCCAACGAGTCTTCCGTCATTTCCTCGGACTCGCTGCGGCGCGGAGCGTCGTAGTCGGTCGCCATCGTGATTCACCCCTGCGATAGTGGAGACTGCAATGGTGTGCCGCTGGTAAACGTTCCAGGGCTCTCATTTGTGCCCGGAGGCATGCGTGACGGTGATCTCGCCTGCTGCGCCCCAAGTTCCCCCTGAAACGAGCCGCTCTCGCTCCCCGTCACTGCCCGAGGCGCCGAGAGGGTAGCCCATCCTCGAACCGCAGACGCATGAGGTCACCCATATGTGTGGTGTGCACTGCACCGAGGCATCCGACAAGATCACCCGAACGTCTGCTTCAGCAGACGCAACGAGTGCGACACGACGGCCTGTCCGGCGACGCGGAACCGACCGCCAACGCCTAGGCTGATCGCGCAACGTCCGATCCGATGACGGCAAGAGGAGAGTGGCAGGACGTGTCAGCCGCGACTTCACGCTGGGGCGCCCAAGGCCCCCGATACCGGCGACGGCGACCGCTGCCAGCTCTGCTCGTGCTGGGGCTGCTGGTCGTCCTGTCCGGTCTGATGTGGACCCGGGTCTTCGAGACCACCGAGGACGTCGAGACCGCCACCCGGTGCACCGTCCCGGGCGCGCCGACCGCGCCGCCCGAACCCGACGCCGATCCGCAGCAGGAACCGCCCGCGCTGGGCCAGATGCTGCCCCGCGACGCGCTGGACCGCACCAACCCCATCCCGGCCCACGACGTGAAGGTGCGGGTGCTCAACGGCAACGGCGAGGCCAACCAGGCCGGTCTCATCAGCCAGGAGCTGACGAACTACGGTTTCGCGCCCGGCGGTGAGCCGGACAACGACCCGGTCTACCCGAACTACGACCTCGACTGCCACGGCCAGATCCGCTTCGGCGCGGCCGGGGCGAGCGCGGCCCGCACGCTGAGCCTGATGGTCCCGTGCGCGCAGCTGGTGCGCGACGACCGCAACGGCGACACGCTGGACCTGGCGCTGGGCAAGGACTTCCGGGACATCCGGAACAAGCCGGAGGCCCGGCAGATCCTGCAGGAGCTGAAGAACCGGGAGCCGCAGGGCGCCGCCGAGCAGGAGGTCCGGGCGCCGCAGATCGACGAGGAGCTGCTGGAAGCCGCCCGCGACGTGGCCTGCTGAGCCGGCACCGGCTCCCCGAACGCGGCGATGCCCGCCTGCCGTCCCGGACGGCAGGCGGGCATCGTGGCGTTCACACCTCGAACGCCCCCACTTCGCGCAGCACCGCGGTCAGCCGGTCGGCGAGGCCCGGCGCCGCGCAGACCATCGCCTCGTCGCCGAGTCCGTCGGACGTCCCGGCCGCGGGCAACCGCAGCAGCGCACCGGCCTCCTGCGCGATGAGCGCTCCGGCCGCCCAGTCCCACCGCTTCAACCCGACCTCGTAGTAGGCGTCGAGCCAGCCCGCCGCGACCGCGCACAGGTCCAGCGAGGCCGCGCCCGAACGCCGGATGTCGCGCACCCGCCCCAGCAGCCTGCCGGTCGCCGCGGCCTGGCCGCGGCGCCGCTCGACGTCGTAGGCGAACCCGGTGCCCACCAGGGCCAGGTCGAGCCGGTCCGCGGCGGAGGCGCGCAGCCGCTCCTCGCCGCAGAACGCACCGCCGCCCTCGGCCGCGCTCCACACCCGGCCCGAAACCGGCTCCACCACGGCCCCGGCGACGGATCGGCCGTCGACCTGCGCGGCCAGCGACACGGCGTACCAGGGGTAGCCGTAGAGGTAGTTCACGGTTCCGTCGATCGGGTCCACGACCCAGCGCAGCCCGTCCAGCGCTCCCGCGCCGCCTTCCTCCTCGCCGAGCACCGATTCGCCGGGGCGCAGCTCGGCGAGCCGGTCCCGCACGAGCCGCTCGGCCGCCCGGTCGGCCTCGGTGACGACATCGGTCTCCGTGCTCTTGGTCCGCACCGCACCGCCGGTCACCGATTCGTCACGAATCGTGCTCGCCAGCTCGGCCGCCTCGCCCGCGACCTGCGTCGCGACGGCGCGGAGGGTTTCGTTGTCCATGTCAGCTGTCAATCCCACGTTCACATCGCAGCACAGCGCGGATAAGGTCTGCACACCTCGTTCTGAATCGAATAGGAAGGATCGGGCATGGGCACTGCCCGCGGTTTCGGCGTGGATATCGGCGGGTCCGGCATCAAGGGGTGTCCGGTGGACATCGACGGTGGTGTGCTGGCCGAAGAACGCATGCGAATCCCCACCCCCCACCCCTCGACACCGGACGCGGTGGCCGACGCGGTCGCGGAGATCGTCGAGAAGTTCGGCTGGTCCGGCCCGGTCGGCGTCACCCTGCCCAGCGTGATCAAGGAGGGTGTCGCCCATTCGGCGGCGAACATCGACAAGAGCTGGATCGGCACCGACGCGCAGGCGCTGTTCGCGGAACGGCTCGGCAAGTCGCGCGATCAGGTGGTCGTGCTCAACGACGCCGACGCCGCCGGCCTCGCCGAGATGCGCTCGGGCGCAGGGGCGGGCCGGAACGGGCTGGTGGTCGTGCTGACCTTCGGCACCGGCATCGGCAGCGCGATGTTCCTGGACGGCAAGCTGGTCCCGAACACCGAGTTCGGGCACATCGAGGTCGACGGGCACGACGCGGAGAAGCAGGCCGCCGCCTCGGTGAAGGACGACCTGGACCTCAGCTACCCGGAGTGGGCGCCGCGGGTGAGCCGCTACGTCCAGGGCCTGGAGAAGTTCCTCTGGCCGGACCTGTTCATCGCGGGCGGCGGGGTCAGCAAGAAGGCGCACAAGTGGCTCCCGCTGCTGGACGTCCGCACGCCGATCGTGGCCGCGACGTTGAAGAACGACGCGGGCATCGTCGGCGCGGCCACGGCCGCGGCGGCGCTCGGAGACTGATCTCGACGGCGGCCGGGGCGATGTCGTGGCGTTTCCCCGGTACGTCCGTCCGAGTGATCTCGGAAGGACCGCGTTGCGCTGGGACGGGACCGATCTCCGCCTTGCAGCGGAACCGCACTCCACCGTCGCGGTTACAATGGAACACGACCGACCTCATCCGGAACCTCCGGCACGGCGCCGGAACAGGCGTTCAGCCGAAATCGACTCCGCTTCGGAAGTTCTGGCAGGTGGGTCGTCCCCGACCTCTGGCGGCCGAGGTTTCGCGCCCTCCGGCCTGCCCTGATCGACCGTCGCGAAAGGGCGTACGTGGCAGCCGCAGAAACCGCAACCCGACGCTCCAGCTCCGCTGCAACCGCCGGCGGTGGCCAGTCTTCGTCGGCCAAGTCCGCATCCCAGTCCCAGACCGAGGCGTCCGCGCAAGAGACCGGCCAGGCCGGTACCGGCGCGGCGAAGGCCAAGTCCGCGACAGCCGCGAAGTCGGCGGGTCGCAAGACCGCCGCGAAGCCGGCGGCCAAGAAGGGCACCAAGGCCGCTCCGGCCAAGTCCGGCGCGGGCAAGGCCGGTGCGAAGAACACCGCCAAGAACGGCGAAGGTCTGGAGATCGACGAACCGATCGAGACCGACCTGACCTCGCCCGACGTGGGTGACCTCGCCGAGGTCGAAGTGGAGATCCCGGAGGAGCCGACCGTCCCCGAGGACGAGGACGGCAAGACCGACTCCGACTTCGTCTGGGACGAGGAGGAGTCCGAGGCGCTGCGGCAGGCCCGCAAGGACGCCGAGCTCACCGCCTCCGCCGACTCGGTGCGCGCCTACCTGAAGCAGATCGGCAAGGTCGCGCTGCTCAACGCCGAGGAGGAGGTCGAACTCGCCAAGCGGATCGAGGCCGGCCTCTACGGCGCCGAGCGGCTCCGCCAGGCCGAGGAGGCCGACGAGAAGCTCACGTTCCAGATGAAGCGCGACCTGCGCTGGATCGTCCGGGACGGCGAGCGGGCCAAGAACCACCTGCTGGAGGCCAACCTCCGGCTCGTGGTCAGCCTCGCCAAGCGCTACACCGGCCGCGGCATGGCGTTCCTGGACCTGATCCAGGAGGGCAACCTCGGGCTGATCCGCGCGGTGGAGAAGTTCGACTACACCAAGGGCTACAAGTTCTCCACGTACGCCACCTGGTGGATCCGGCAGGCCATCACCCGCGCGATGGCCGACCAGGCCCGCACCATCCGCATCCCGGTGCACATGGTCGAGGTCATCAACAAGCTGGGTCGCATCCAGCGCGAGCTGCTGCAGGACCTGGGCCGCGAGCCCACGCCCGAGGAACTCGCGAAGGAAATGGACATCACCCCGGAGAAGGTGCTGGAGATCCAGCAGTACGCCCGGGAGCCCATCTCGCTGGACCAGACGATCGGTGATGAGGGCGACAGCCAGCTCGGCGACTTCATCGAGGACTCCGAGGCGGTCGTCGCCGTCGACGCCGTGTCGTTCACCCTGCTGCAGGACCAGCTGCAGTCGGTGCTGGCGACGCTGTCCGAGCGGGAGGCGGGCGTGGTGCGGCTGCGCTTCGGCCTCACCGACGGCCAGCCGCGGACGCTGGACGAGATCGGCCAGGTCTACGGGGTGACGCGCGAGCGCATCCGGCAGATCGAGTCGAAGACGATGTCGAAGCTGCGTCACCCGTCGCGGTCCCAGGTGCTGCGCGACTACCTGGACTGAGTTCCCGAACCGCATTGGAGGCCGGTACCCCGCGGGGTACCGGCCTCCTGTGCGTTCGAGGCGGGTCCGGGTCTGCTCCCGCTCAGCGGAGCCGGTCGGCGAGGTGCTCGGCGAAGGCGTCGCCGAGCAGCCGGGTCCGTCCGGCGAACCCCCAGGTGCGGTAGCGCAGCGTGCGCCCGTCGGTGGTGCGCAGCAGCACGACGGTGCGGCGGAACCGGTGCAGCACGCGGCCTTCGACGACGGAGTCGTAGCGGTGCGCGGCGACCGGCGCGGACGGTTCGCCGGGTGCGGACTTGCGGCCCCGGGCGGCGCGCAACCGCTGCAGCCAGCGCGGCGGGTTCCGGTGGAAGTGCCCGAGGGTGACAACGGCGAACACGATCGACAGGACCTCGGCGAGCAGGTTCACCAGCCAGTACAGCAGCAGGCCGACCAGGATCAGGAACATGGGCATCCCGATGATCGCGGCGACCAGCTGGGCGGTGTCGTCGTGCTTCAGCCGTTCGCGGAACGGCATGGCCAGCACCGCCAGCACCCAGGTGCCGACGACCACCCAGATCATCAGCCGTTTGAGGTCGGGCCAGGCGAAGGCGGTGCGGTGCAGGGTCCAGCCCTGCTGGTCGAAGCGCAGCACTCCCCGGCCACCGGGGCGGGCGTGCACGTGGGTCAGCGCCGACACGCCGACATGTTCGGTGATCACCCGCGGAGATTATCGAGACGCCGCGGTCCGGCGGGGTGGTTCGGCGAATCCGGGAGCGCGGTCACCCCGCGCGGTCGTCGCCGCGCATCCGGGTGGCGTCGGGTCGTTCGGTGGCTCGACCGCGCGCCGGAGCCACATGATCGAGTGGTGAGCGAACGGCGGAGCGCGCAGCGGCCCGAAGTGCTGTCCAACGCGGCGATCGCGGGCTGGGGGATCGGGCTGGTGCTGCTGGGCTTGATCTCGATCATCGCGCTGTGGGGGCTGGTGAGCAGCACCGGGCCGGAGGCCGGGACTCGGCTGGACGCCATTCGCACCGCGTTCAGCATCGTCCTCGGCGGTGGCGGGGCGGCCGGCCTGCTGCTGACCGCGCGCAAGCAGCGGTCCACCGAGCTGGACATCGAGATCAAGAGCCACGACTCGGCCGAGGCCAGGGTGACCGAGCTGTACGGCCGGGCCGCGGACCAGCTGGGCAGCGACAAGGCACCGGTGCGGCTGGCCGGGATCTTCGCGCTGGAACGGCTCGCCCAGGGCGACCCGGAGCACCGGCAGACCATCGTGGACCTGCTGTGCGCCTACTGCGGATGCCCGCCGCCACGTCGGGCGCGGACGACGCCGACCCCGCCCTGGAGCGGGAAGTGCGGGACACCGCCCAACTGGTGCTGACCGCGCACCTGCGCGCCGACGAGGACACCGCCGAGCTGTTCTGGCCGGACATCCGGCTGAACCTGGCGGGCGCGGTGCTGAGCACGTTCCGGTTCACCCGCTGCCGGGTGCGGCGGGCGACGTTCGCCGGGGCCCGCTTCGACGGTCCCGGCGTGTTCCGCGGCGCCGTGTTCGAGCAGCAGGCCGACTTCCGGTCCGCGCGGTTCACCGGGCTGGCGGACTTCCGGCGGGTGAGCTTCGACGGTCAGGGCGCGAACTTCCGCGGTGCCCTGTTCGCGGGCGAGGTCGACTTCGGCACGCACACCGAGGCCGCCCTGACCGGCGCGTGCGCGACGCCGCCCGCCGACGGGGTCCGCCGCAAGTGGCCCGCCGGCTGGTGCGAGGAACCGGACGGGGAGCGGCACGTGCTCGTACGATCGGGTCATGGATCTTCCGGCTCGGTCACCGTTCGTGACAGCATGAGCCGGTCGGAAGACTGAACCTCCGAGATGCGTGGAAGTGGGTGAACCACCATGTCCAGGATGTACGCACGACTCTCCGGTGCGCGCTGCACGTGCGCGAACCGCTCGATGCGGACGACACGGCCGTTGCTCGGCCGCGGTGGTTCGCCCACGGACCCGCTCGGTTAGGTGATCGCGGCGGCCGTGGGCCGACCGCGGTCGCTCTCCCGGCCGGAGCAGTCCGCCTCGCCCGGAGCTCGGACGCCCGGATTCGTCGGGGCGATCCGCGCGATCGGTCGACGGCACCGGTGCGGCTTGGTGGCCGCTCAGCGCGATCGATCCGCACGGTCCCGCCGCGGAGATCCTGGCGGACCGAGACCGGAACGTTCCGCCGCGGAGGCTCCTCCACGGCGGTTCCACGCCGGATTCGCCGGAATTCGCGGGGAATCGGAACGTGATTCATCACACAGCGAATCTCGGGAATTCGACGCATCCCAGGCGTGCGGGTCGTTCGCTTGCAGCAGAACGGTTCGCGCCCGGAGCCGGGAATGCGCACCGCCGGTACGCACGAAACGCCGGTCGGCGCAATTCGAGGTTCACCATTTTCCCTGGTCAGTGGACTCGAAAACGGCTCCGTGCCGGGATTGCCACGCTCCGCTACCGATGCTGCGGCAAGCGGGTACTTCGACGTGACGACGGTCGCCACTCCGCTCGGGAACACTGACGTACGGCTGTGCGTCTGCAAGAGTGGGGTAAGCGAGCACCGGCCCCGCCGCCAGTGGGCCACCGGTGGTCGCAGCAGGATCGAGGGCGTCGGGGTACGACCCGGCGCCGGGACGGAGGGAGATCACGATGCCTGGAACGCTCACCCGCCCCGAGCTGACCGCCGCCGACCGCTGCGACCGCTGCGGGGCCGCTGCGAAGCTTCGCGCCGTACTGCCATCCGGTGGGGAGCTGTTGTTCTGCGGGCACCACGGCCGGGAGTTCGAGCCGCGCTTGCGGGAAATGGACGCCGAACTCCAGCAGGACGAGCAGTAACGACACCCGACCCGAGGGCCCCGGAGAACCTGGTTCTCCGGGGCCCTCGGCGTTCCGGGGCGGCCACCCCGACGCGCGGTGGTCAGGCCAGGTCGCCGAGCGCGGCCAGCAGACGCCGCACGTCGGCCTCCTCGCTGTAGTGGCACAGCGCGGCGCGCACCGCGCCCGCCTCGCCGAGGCCGAGCGCGCGCACCGCCTGCCACGCGTAGCCGTGTCCGGCGGACACGTTGATGCCCCGCTCGGCGAGCGATCCGGCGACCTCGGTCGGGGCGCGGCCGGGCACGGTGAACGCCGCGATCGGCGTGCACCGACCGGTGGGCCGGCCGACCCGGCGCACGTGCGGCAGCTCGGCGAGCCCGTCGAACAGCAGCGCGGCCAGCCGGTCCTCGTGGGCGACGACCGCACGGCGGCTCGCGAGCAGCCGCTCCCGGCGGGTTCCGGTGGCCGCCGGGTCCAGCTCGGCGAGGTGGTCGACGGCGGCGGTCACCCCCGCCAGCAACTCGAACGGCGCGGTGCCCAGCTCGAACCGGGTCGGGATCGCGTCCGGCGAGGGCAGCAGCTTGTCCGGGTTCAACGTCTCCAGCGACCACGGGTCGGCCGCCACCACGGCCGCCAGGTGCGGGCCGGACCACTTGTAGGCGCTGGTCGCGTAGAAATCGGCACCGAGCGCGGCGAGGTCCACCTCGGCGTGCGGGCAGTGCTGCACGCCGTCGACGAAGCTGGTCGCCCCCACCTCGCGGGCCCGCCGGGTGATCGCCGCGACGTCGGGAACGTCGCCGACCAGGTTCGACGCCGCCGTGACCGCGACCAGCCTGGTCCGCTCCCCGATGAGCTCCACCACCCGCTCGGCGGCCAGCGCCCCCGTGTCGGGGTCGATCGGGGCGAACCGCACGGTCGCCCCGGCCCGCTGCGCATGCTGCACCCACGGGCGCACGTTGGAGTCGTGGTCGAGCTCGGTCACCACCACCTCGTCGCCCGGGCGCCAGCCCGCCGCGAGGACCCCGGCGAAGCGGTAGACCAGCGCCGTGGTGCTCGGCCCGAACACCACGCACTCCGGGCCGGGCGCGCCGGTCAGGTCGGCCAGGGCGGCGCGCGCCTCGGCCACGACGGACACCGCCCGGCGGCTGGAGGCGAAGGCCCCGCCCACGTTCGAGACGCCGCGCGCCAGCAGCTCCGCCACCGCGTCGATCACCTGCTGCGGGACCTGCGTCCCGCCCGCCGAATCGAGCCAGGACCGGCCGTCGGACAGCGCCGGGTACCGGGCCCGCACCTTCTCCACGTCGAATGCCATGGGGAGCAGGGTAGGCACGGGCGATCACACCGGGGTCGCGATCGGACACCGTCCGCAGCGGGTCCTCACCAGGACCGCAGGGTGGCGATCCGCTCCTCCAGCTGCTCGACCGTGGCCATCGCGGTGGGCGGGCCGCCGCAGATCCGGCGCAGCTCGTTGTGGATCTTGCCGTGCGGTTTGCGGGTGCGGTGGTGGTGCAGCGAGACGAGCGTGTTGAGCTCCTTGCGCAGCCCCTTCAGCCGTTCCTGCACGCTCTGCGGGCGGCGGGCCTGCTCGGCCTGCTCGGCGCGTTCCGCGGCCTTCTGCTCCTTGTCCGCGGCCTCGCGCTTGCCGACGGTCTCCAGCTGCTGCTCCTGGCGCTGGCGCAGCAGCGCTCGCACCTGGTCCGGTTCGAGCAGCCCGGGCAGGCCCAGGTAGTCCTGCTCGTCCTCGCTGGTGCCGAACGCGGCGGTGCCGAACGAGGAACCGTCGTAGATCACCTGGTCGAGCTCGGCGTCGGCACCCAGCGAGGTGAACGCCTTCTCCTCCTCGCCCGGCTCGTCCTTGGTGCGGTTCGCGTCGGCGAGGAGCTCGTCCTCCCAGCCGTCCTTCTCCCGGTGCGGTTTGCCCAGCACGTGGTCGCGCTCGGCTTCGAGCTGGCTGGCCAGTTCCAGCAGCACCGGCACGCTGGGCAGGAAGATGCTCGCCGTCTCCCCCGGGCGCCGGGCGCGGACGAAGCGGCCGACGGCCTGCGCGAAGAACAGCGGGGTGGAGGCGCTGGTGGCGTAGACGCCGACGGCCAGCCGCGGGACGTCGACACCTTCGCTGACCATCCGGACCGCGACCATCCACTCGCCGTCGGAATCGGCGAACTCGGCGATGCGGCCGGAGGCCTTCGGGTCGTCGGAGAGCACCACCGTCGGCGTCGTGCCGGTCATCCGCTCCAGCGTCTTCGCGTACGCCTTCGCCGTGACGTGGTCGGAGGCGATCACCAGCCCGCCCGCGTCCGGCACCCCGCCGTTGCGCAGCTGCTGCAGCCGGGTGTGCGCGGCCTGCAGCACCGCGGGGATCCACTCCCCCGCCGGGTCCAGCGCGGTGCGCCAGGCCCGCGCGGTCTGCTCCGCGGTGAGCGGCTCACCGAGGCGCGCGGAGAACTCGTCGCCCGCGTTGGTGCGCCACCGGGTCTCCCCCGAGTACGCCAGGAAGATCACCGGGCGCACCACGCCGTCGCGCAGCGCGTCCGAGTAGCCGTAGGAGCTGTCGGCCTTGCTGCGCATCGACCCGTCGGCGTCCGGCTCGTAGTTCACGAACGGGATCGGCGTGTCGTCGCTGCGGAACGGGGTACCGGTCAGGGCCAGGCGCCGCACCGCCGGGGTGAACGCCTCGCGCGTCGCGTCGCCCCACGACTTCGCGTCGCCCGCGTGGTGGACCTCGTCCAGGATCACCAGGGTCTTGCGCCGCTCGGTGCGGACCCGGTGCAGCGTGGGGTGCGCGGCGATCTGCGCGTAGGTGACCACCACGCCGCGGTAATCGCTGGAGGTGAAGCCGTCGGAGTTGCGGAAGTCCGGGTCCAGCGGGATCCCGGCGCCGCCCGCGGCCATCGCCCACTGGTGCTTGAGGTGCTCGGTGGGGGCGACCACCGTCACCGACTCCACCGTCCGGTCCGCCAGCAGCTCCGCGGCGATGCGCAGACCGAACGTCGTCTTGCCCGCACCGGGCGTGGCGACGGCGGTGAAGTCCTGCGGGTTGCTGGAGAGGTACTTCGCCAGCGCCCGGCGCTGCCAGGCGCGCAGCGGGCGCTGGGCGGCCTGCGACGGGTCGCTGAGCACAGATCGGACTGGATCGAGTTGTGCCTCGGACACGCTTGCTCGCCGCTCCTTCCTGAGCCTTCTCCCCCTCGCGATGCGCGCGGCGCGTACCTGCGGATCACCGGCCGGGCGCGAGACGCCCCGGCGGCCCGGTGGAACCCGTCCACCCGTCCCGCCGCGCGGCTCCGCGCCGAGCGGGAGATCCGCCGAGGGCGACTCGCAGCCTACCGCCCCGCCTCCCGTGACCGGGCGCACCGACCCGCGAGCCGGATCGAGATCGCGCTGACACTCCCGGTTCGCCGGGTCCACGCCCGCTCGTCGTTCGCATGCAGCATCCTTGTAGCCGCGATGGGTTCCTCAGGTCCGACCGGTAACAGCCAGCGGCCCGGCCAGCACGGCCGACGGCCGGAGCCCTCCGATGCGCGCGCGCCGGAGGAGGACGCCCAGTCGCCGCCCGAGCAGGGCTGGGCCGCCACCGCCGGCACCCGCCCGCGACGAGGGCCGTTGCAGCTGATCTGGCGCACCATCGACAAGGCGTGGTGGGACAACATCTTCTCGGAGTCGGCGGCGGCCGCGTTCTGGCAGACGCTGTCGATGCCGCCGCTGCTGCTGGGGCTGCTGGGCAGCCTCGGGTTCCTGGGGGACTGGTTCGGGCCCGCCGTCGTGGACGCGGTGCACGGCAAGATCCTCGCCGGGGCGCGCGCGGTGTTCAGCGGCAACGTGGTGGACCAGATCATCGGGCCGACGGTGGAGGACATCCTCACCAAGGGGCGCAGCGAGATCGTGTCGGTGGGCTTCCTGCTGTCGTTGTGGGCGGGGTCCTCGGCGCTGGCCTCGCTGGTGGACTCGATCACCATGGCCTACGACCAGTACACGGTGCGACACAGCGTGTGGCAGCGGATCTTCGCGCTGCTGCTCTACTTGGCGGCGCTGCTGCTGGCCGTCGTCGGACTGCCGGTGATCGCGCTCGGCCCGGAGTGGCTGCCGACGGTGTTCCCGCCGTCGATGCAGGACGACGTGGCGTGGCTGATCCAGGTCTTCTACTTCCCCGCCACCGGCCTGTTGCTGGTGCTGGCGCTGGCCACGCTGTACAAGGTGGCGCTGCCGCGGAAGCTGCCGTGGCACCGCGGGGTGCCGGGCGCGCTGGTGGCGATGGTGGTGTTCCTGTGCTCCAGCGTCGGGCTCCGCTGGTACATCACCTGGGTGACCGGCACCGGCTACACCTACGGGGCGCTGGCCACGCCGATCGCGTTCCTGCTGTTCGCGTTCTTCATCGGCCTGGCGATCATCATCGGCGCCCAGTTCAACCAGGCGCTGCAGGAACTGTGGCCGGCGAAGATGACCCGCCGGGAGCGGCGCAAGTGGCGGCGCCTGGAGATGCGCCGCGCCGAGCAGCAGCTGCGCACCGAGGAGGGCTACCGGGCCTGGCGGGCGAAGGACGAGCGGCCACGCGCCGCCGTCGACCCGCCGACGACGATCGTGACCACCGCGCTCGCGCAGGAGAAACCGGACCCCGACGAGGAGTCCTAGCCGGTCCGGCTCTCAGCGGCTCCCCGGCACCGGCGAGCCGCTGAGCAACCCGGCTCAGTCGTCGTCGCCACCACCGGGGGGCAGGCCTTCGAAGACCTTCTTGCAGTCCGGGCACACCGGCGAGCCGGGCTTCGCCGACTTCGTCACCGGGAACACCTCGCCGCACAGCGCCACCACGTACGTGCCCATGACCGCGCTCTCGGCGATCTTGTCCTTCTGCACGTAGTGGAAGACCTCTGGACGGTCGTCCTGGGTCTGGTCCGTGGTCTCCGGCCGGACGTCGGTCTCCGGAAGCGTCATCGTGCTCATCACCCCATGATGCCGCACCGCGCCCGGCGGGCGCCGCGCACCTCGGGCGCCGGAACCGGTTCAGGAATCGTCGATCACCCGGTGGTCGCGGGATTCCAGCGCGCGCGCCGACTGCTGGTAGCGGTTGACCTGTTCGCTCTTGCGCGGCGGGCGGTCGTTGGCGATGAGCACCGCCATCCACGGCAGCGGGATCGAGATCGCCACGATGATCAACGCCAGCCACCAGATCTGGTAGCACGCCGCGCCCGCGATCAGGCACGGGATGCGCATCGACATCATGATCGCGTACCTGCGGCGGCGCTCCGCCTGCTGATCGTCGTAGGACGGCTGCGCCTCGGTGATCAGCACCGGGGTGTCGTCGCCGTGCCGAGTGCTGCTCACGACACCACCTCCACGTCCTCCATCGTCCCACTCGGCCCGCGGCTCCGACACCCTGGTCGCGGGGTGACCGCCGCCGCACCCGATCCACGGGTTTCACGTGGACTTGACCCGGCGGCGACCGCGGCGACCTGCGGCGGCGGTAGGTTCTGGGGTGGCGGGAGAGACGGACGGGGAGGCTGCGCGATGTTGTACATGCTCACGAAACGGGTGCTCGGTTCGGTGGCGCGGGCGGTGTACCGCCCGAAGGTCACCGGTGCCGAGCAGGTTCCTGCCGATGGCCCGGTCATCTTCGCGGTGAACCACCTGTCGGTGGCCGACAGCTTCATCGTCCCGCTGGTGGTCCCCCGGCCGGTGGCGTTCCTGGCGAAGGCCGAGTACTTCCAGGGCGGCGGGGTCAAGAACCGGCTCGTCGGAGGCGTGTTCCGGTCGCTCGGAGCCATCCCGGTGGAGCGCGGGCGCGGGCGGGCCGCGAAGGAGGCGCTGGGCGCGGCCGAGCGGGTCCTCGCCGACGGCGGCGCGTTCGGCATCCACCCCGAAGGCACCCGCTCCCCCGACGGACGCCTCTACCGCGGCCGGACCGGAGTGGCCCGGCTGGCGCTGAGCGGGGCGGCGACGGTGGTGCCGGTGGCGCTGCACGGCACCGACCGGCTGCTGCCCATCGGGGCGAAGGTGCCGCGGCTCACCCGCGTCGAGGTCCGGTTCGGCGCACCGCTGGACTTCTCCCGCTACCACGGCATGGAGGGGTCGCTGCCGGTGCTGCGGTCCATCACCGACGAGATCATGTACGCCATCTCGGAGCTGTCCGACCAGGAGTACGTGGACCGCTACCAGTCCCCGTCCTCCCAACAAGCGGCTTGATCGGTCCGGACACCTGTTCGAACCCGCCCGTCGGGTCGTATCCCTTTCCTGTCAGCGGCGAAGCCGCTGAGCCAACGCCCACCCGATCAACCGGACCACCCGCGGGTTCTCAGCGTTCTCCTCGCGAGGACAGCTTTTTCCCTCGTGGCGGAGCCACTCGGGAAAAAGATCCCGCAGCGAGGAGAACACTGAGGTTCCGCCACCCGAGCCCTACCCGACCCGAGTTCGAAGACCCGGATCACTTCTTCTTGGCGGCTGCTTTTTGGGCCTTCTTCCAGGAGCGGACCTCGTCCAGGGTCTCCTGGTCGACGACGTCGGCGATGGAGCGGCGGGCTTCCGGATCCCCGTAGGCGCCCGCGGCCTCCCGCCAGCCGTCCGGGTGCACCTGCCACTGCTTGCCGAGCAGCGCCAGGAAGATCCGCGCCTTCTGGTCGCCGTATCCGGGCAGCGCCTTGAGCCGGGCGAGCACCCGGGCCCCGTCCGGGTCCCCGTCGGTCCAGATCCGTTCGGCGTCGCCGTCGTAGTGCTCCACCAGGTACGCGCACACCGCCTGCACCCGCTTGGCCATCGAGCCGGGGAACCGGTGGATCGCGGGCGGGGTGGCGCAGGTGGCCGCGAACTCCTCCGGGTCCATCTCGGCGATGCCGCGGGCGTCGAGCTCGCCGAGGCGATCAAGGAGGACCTTGGGGCCGGCGAAGGCCCACTCCATCGGCACCTGCTGATCGAGGAGCATCCCGAGCAGCAACGCCAGCGGGTCTTCCGAGAGCAGCGCGTCGGCCTCGGCGTTCTGGGTCAGGTGCAGCGTCCGGCTCATGCGGCCAGGATCGCACGCGGGGTTCCGCGCGTCCCTGCGCAGGCCGTTCCGCGGGGCGTGTGAGGATCGGGCGCGTGATTCCGGATCTCTCGAACGACGTCCTCGACCGCCTCCGCGCCGCCTTCCAGGAGGTCGGCTACGACGCCGACGGCGTCATGGACCTGCTCGGGCCGCAGGCCCACGCCGCGCTCGGTCGGGGCGAACCCGTACCCGCGCTGCGGGCGACCGCGGACGGCGGGCCGCTAGGCACGCTGGTGCGGTTGTTCCTGCTCGGCGAGGCCGAACCGGCCGCCGAGGTGGCCGCGGCGCTGCGGCCGCTGCCGGTGGCCGACGCCGTCGCCGGTGGCGTGCTGGCCGCCGAAGGCGATGCGCTGCGCGCGGCGCTGGACATCCGCCCGCACAGCGCGGGCGAGGACTCGTGGTGGGTGGTCTCCGACCTCGACGCCGACCTGCGCCCGGAGGGCTGGGCGACCGGCGTCGACCACGTGCTCGGGGTCGGGCACGCCTCGCTGAGCCTGGTGCGGGCGACCTCGCGCAGGCAGGTCGGCTCGGTGCTGGACGTGGGCACCGGCTGCGGCGTGCAGGCCCTGCACGCCAGCACGCACGCGCGGCAGGTCACCGCGACCGACGTGTCCGCGCGAGCGCTGGCGCTGGCCTCGGCGACGTTCCGGCTCAACCGGATCGACGTGGAGCTCGCCGAGGGCGAGTGGTTCGAACCGGTGCGCGGCCGGCGGTTCGACCAGATCGTGTGCAACCCGCCGTTCGTGGTCGGTCCGCCGCGCACCGACTACGTGTACCGGGACTCCGGGCTCGCCGGGGACGACGCGAGCGCGCTGGTGGTGCGCCAGCTGCCGTCGTTCCTCGACGAGGGCGGCACGGGGCAGCTGCTCGCGTCCTGGCTGCACCGCAAGGGGGAGGACTGGCAGGACCGGGTGGCGCGCTGGCTGCCGCCGGGCGGGGTGGACGCCTGGTTCGCGCAGCGCGACGTGGCCGATCCGGCGCTGTACGTCGGCACCTGGCTGCTCGACGCCGGGTTCGACCCGCGCTCGCCCGCGGGCAGGCGCAAGGCCGCCGAGTGGCTGGACTGGTTCGACGCCAACGACGTGGACGGCGTCGGCTTCGGGTTCGTCACGCTGCGCCGCAGCGGCGCCGAGCGCGGCGAGGTGGTGTGCGAGGACCTCCGCCAGGCCTTCGACGACCCGCTGGGCCCGGAGAGCGACGGCTGGCTGCGCCGGGTGGAGTGGCTGCGCGAGCACGGCTCCGGCGACGGGCTGCTGGACGCGCGGCTGGTCACCGCGCCCTCGACGGTGCTGGAGGAGGTCGCCGCGCACGGCGAGGAGGGCTGGGAGCGCTTCGTGCACCGGCTGCACCGCACCGACGGCCCGGGCTGGCAGCACGAGGTCGACGAGCTCGGCGTGCGGCTGCTCGCCGGCTGCCAGGGCGCGCTGCCGGTGCGGGACCTGGTGGAGCTGCTCGCGCTCGGCGCGGGCGAGGACGCCGCGGAGCTCTCCCGCGCCGCGGTGCCGGTGCTGCGGGAACTGGTGCGGCACGGAATGGTGATCCCGGCGGAATGGGCGGACGGCGAGTAATGCGGGCGGTGGTCAGCCGGGTCACGCGGGCCTCGGTGCGGGTCGGCGGGGAGACCGTCGGCAAGATCGAAGAACGCGGTCTGCTGGTGCTATTGAGCGTGACCCATTCCGACGGCTCCGAACAGGCGGCGAATATGGCGCGCAAACTGCACGAGATGCGGGCGTTGCGCGATGAGGAGTCCTGCGCCACCACCGGAGCCCCGCTGCTGGTGGTGAGCCAGTTCACCCTCTACGGCTCGACCCGCAAGGGCCGCCGCCCGTCGTGGACCGAGGCGGCCCGCCCTGAGCAGGCCGAACCACTGGTGTCGGAGGTCGTCGAACGCCTGCGCGAGCGGGGCGCGCAGGTGGCCACCGGGCGCTTCGGCGCGATGATGGAAGTGGACAGCGTCAACGACGGACCATTCACGTTGTTGATCGACGTGTGAATGTAACGCCGGTTCTCAGCTGATCCTCAGACTTCGCGGAGCAACGGATGTGACCGCCGCGACGTCTCACGGTCGAGCAGTTCGGGAACGAATTCAAGGGTGCGTTCGTTTTCCAGGTATCCAAGCTTCGACAGCCCGGTCCACCGAGCCGCCACCGCAACGCGGCGGCTCGACGGCGAGTCGAGTGGAGTTCCGATCAGAACGGCCGTTCTCGCACCGGAACCACACGAGGCACGTCGTGGACACGCACCAGTCCTAC
This sequence comes from Saccharopolyspora gregorii, assembly GCF_024734405.1. Lineage (NCBI taxonomy): Bacteria > Bacillati > Actinomycetota > Actinomycetes > Pseudonocardiales > Pseudonocardiaceae > Saccharopolyspora > Saccharopolyspora gregorii. The sequence continues at coordinate 4,645,531 of NZ_CP059556.1, forward strand.
CCGACAGCACGACACCAGACAGCACAACCGTCACATCCGGACGGCGTGGCATTCGGCCCGCAACACCGAGCGTACGCGTCCTCCACAGCGCCAGTCCGCGCCGTGGGCACGCCCCGCAAGCCAGCCCGTCAGGGAGGGAGCTCAATGACCGTCCCGCAGACCAACACCATGACCGCCACCGACGCCGACCTCGACAACCAGGGCCCCTCGGCCGACCTGGTGCGGGTCTACCTGAACGGCATCGGCCGGACCGCGCTGCTCACCGCGCAGGAGGAGGTCGACCTCGCCAAGCGGATCGAGGCGGGCGTCTTCGCGAAGCACATGCTGGAGACGGACGGCAAGATCTCGCCCGAGCGGCGCAGCGACCTGCGGGCGGTGGTGCGCGACGGCCAGTCGGCCAAGAACCACCTGATGGAGGCCAACCTGCGGCTGGTGGTGAGCCTCGCCAAGCGCTACACCGGCCGCGGCATGCCGCTGCTGGACCTGATCCAGGAGGGCAACCTCGGGCTGATCCGCGCGGTGGAGAAGTTCGACTACACCAAGGGCTTCAAGTTCTCCACGTACGCCACCTGGTGGATCCGGCAGGCCATCACCCGCGGCATGGCGGACCAGTCCCGCACCATCCGGCTGCCCGTCCACCTGGTCGAGCAGGTGAACAAGCTGGCCCGGATCAAGCGCGACCTGCACCAGAAGCTGGGCCGCGAGGCGACCGACGAGGAACTGGCCGCCGAGAGCGGGCTCACCCCGGAGAAGGTGTCCGACCTGCTCGACCACTCCCGGGACCCGGTGAGCCTGGACATGCCGGTCGGCGCCGAGGAGGACGCCCCGCTGGGCGACTTCATCGAGGACGCCGAGTCCGCCGACGCCGAGAACGCCGTGATCTCCGGCTTCCTGCAGGACGACCTGCGCCGCGTGCTGGGCACGCTGGAGGAGCGGGAGCAGTCGGTGATCCGGATGCGCTACGGCCTCGACGACGGCCAGCCGCGCACCCTGGACCAGATCGGCAAGGCCTTCGGGCTCTCCCGCGAGCGGGTCCGCCAGATCGAGCGGGAGGTCATGTCCAAGCTGCGGCAGGGCGACCGCGCCGACCGGCTGCGGGCCTACGCCAGCTGACGCTCGGCACCCGCGGCGACCCGAAGGAACGGACGTGCGCGTCCGGCCGGGCGACCGGCCGGACGCATCCCAGGGGAGGTCGGACTCGCCCACCGAGGCAGGTCCGGCCTCTCGCCCTGTCCGCGCCGGTCATCGCACCGGGTGCGTCCGTGCTCCGGGACCGTCCGTGCTCCGGGCGGGCCGCGGCAGGGCCGTCCGTGCGGCGGGCCACCCGGTGTCCGGGCCGGCCCCCGTCAGTCGCGGAACTTGCGGCGCCAGCGGTCGATCTCGTCCGCCGTGACGCCGTGCGCGCGCAACCAGCCCGCCGCGTGCTCCTCGTGCTCGGCCCACGTCGCCAGCACGCCCTCGATCGCCTCCACCGGCGTCGAGATCAGGTGCCGCACGTCCTCCTCGCTGACGCCCGGCGGCAACGCGGGCGCCATCTCCAGGCGCTGCAGCACCCGGAACATGTTCCGGTCCGTCCGCACGTAGTCCGCGATGATCGCGTCCGACCGGACTCCCGCCGCGCTCAGCAGCATCGCCGAGACCACACCGGTGCGGTCCTTGCCCGCCGCGCAGTGCACCAGCACCGGCCCCTCCGCCGCCAGCACCAGGCGGAACACCCGCACCAGCTTGTCCGCCGCGTTCCGCAGCGCCAGCTGGTAGAGCTCCGGCAGCGGATGCGCCACCTCAGTGGAGTGGATGCCGGCGAGCAGCTCGATCTGGTGCACCTCCGCCACCTGCGCCAGCGGGTGCGCGGTGCCGTTCAGCTCCGACGCGTCCCGCAGGTCCAGCACCAGCCGCGGCGGCCACGCCACGTCCTCCGGGTCCCGGTCCCCCGCGCGCGGGGCGTCGCTGCGCAGCACGATCCCCTCCCGGGTGGTCCCCGGTTCGGCGGGCAATCCGCCGAGATCGCGCAGGTTGACCAACCCGTCGAGGGCCTCGGAGGTCGGATCCGTCGTGGACAAGGGCGTCTCCCATCGGCTCGGTTACCGTCCGACAGCCTCGCAGGTGTCCGACCCCTGCCGACAGACCCGGTCCGGCTCCGCGCGCCGTTGCGTTAACGTCACCGCATTCCCGAACGCGCAAAGGAGCGGCGTCGTGACCACCACGTTCGACCACACCGAGATCCTTCCGCTCGGTCCGGACGACACCGACTACCGGTTGCTCACCACCGAGGGCATCCGCACCGTGGAAGCCGCCGGGCGGCGCTTCCTGGAAGTGGCGCCCGAGGCGCTGACCGCGCTCGCGAGCGCGGCGATCAAGGACATCCAGCACCTGCTGCGCTCCTCGCACCTCGCGCAGCTGCGGGCCATCGTCGACGACCCGGAGGCCAGCGCCAACGACCGGTTCGTCGCCACCGACCTGCTGCGCAACGCCTGCGTGTCCGCCGGTGGCGTGCTGCCGATGTGCCAGGACACCGGTACCGCCATCGTCATCGGCAAGCGCACCGAGACGATCCTCACCGGCGGCGAGGACGAGCAGCGGCTGGCGCGCGGCGTGTTCGACGCCTACCAGGAGCTGAACCTGCGGTACTCGCAGATGGCGCCGCTGAACTTCTGGGAGGAGCGCAACACCGGCAGCAACCTCCCGGCCCAGATCGAGCTGTACAACAAGGCGGGCACCGACCCGCACTACGAGTTCCTGTTCATGGCCAAGGGTGGCGGCAGCGCCAACAAGACCTTCCTCTACCAGGAGACGAAGGCGCTGCTGAACCCGACGCGGCTCGCCCGGTTCCTGGAGGAGAAGCTGCGTTCGCTGGGCACCGCGGCCTGCCCGCCCTACCACCTGGCGATCGTCGTCGGCGGCACCTCCGCCGAGCACAACCTCAAGACCGCCAAGCTCGCCTCCGCCCGCTACCTCGACGGCTTGCCCCGCGAAGGCTCCCCGTCCGGGCACGCGCTGCGGGACGTCGAGCTCGAAGCGCAAGTGCTGGAGATGACCCGGCAGTTCGGCATCGGCGCCCAGTTCGGCGGCAAGTACTTCTGCCACGACGTGCGAGTCGTCCGGCTGCCCCGGCACGGCGCTTCGCTGCCCGTCGGCGTCGCCGTGTCCTGCTCCGCCGACCGCCAGGCCAAGGCGAAGATCACTCCCGAGGGCGTGTTCCTCGAACAGCTCGAACGCGACCCCGCCCGGTATCTGCCGGAAGTCGGCGACGAGCAGCTGTCCAGCGACGTGGTGCGCATCGACCTGAACCGGCCGATGGCCGAGATCCGCGCGGAGCTCTCGAAGTTGCCGGTGAAGACCCGGGTGTCGCTGACCGGACCGCTCGTCGTCGCCCGCGACATCGCGCACGCCAAGATCGCCGAGCGGCTGGACGCGGGCGAACCGATGCCGCAGTACCTGCGCGACCACCCGGTGTACTACGCGGGTCCGGCGAAAACGCCGGACGGCTACGCCTCCGGCTCCTTCGGGCCCACCACCGCGGGGCGGATGGACTCCTACGTGGAGCAGTTCCAGGCGGCCGGCGGCTCGCTCGTCATGCTGGCCAAGGGGAACCGCTCGTCGAAGGTCGCCGCCTCCTGCCGCGAGCACGGCGGGTTCTACCTCGGCTCCATCGGCGGCCCCGCCGCGCGGCTCGCGCAGGACTGCATCCGGTCGGTCGACGTCCTGGAATACCCGGAGCTGGGCATGGAAGCGGTGTGGCGCATCGAGGTGGAGGACTTCCCGGCGTTCGTCGTCGTCGACGACAAGGGGGAGGACTTCTTCGCGGACTCGACGCAGCCCACGCTGCAGATCTCCTTCGCCCGCTGAGGAACGAGGCCCCCCGCAACGGCGACGGCCGGCGGCTCCCTTCCGGGAACCGCCGGCCGTGGCACACCACAGTGGGGAAACGCACTTTCTCCCGTAGGAGCCCCACCTCCTACGGGAGAAGTGCCTGCGAAGCGCAGGTCAGCACGTCGAACTCATCAACGCGGAACCTTCACCTCGCGCTTTTCGAGCACGACGGTGCGCTCGCCCAGCGGCTCGTCCAACTGGACGGCCACCGGCGGGTAGCGCAGATCCATCGTGCAGATCCCCGGCGGATCCGGGGTCTCGTTCACCAGCACGACCTTCACCTGCTGGGCGTTCTGGTCGGCGACTTCGGCGTGGACCTTGCTGCAACCGCCTTCCTGGCCGTTGGTGACGACGGCCGAACCGCCGTCCTGGGTCCACACCCGGGGCACCGTGGTCCCGGACTGGCTCTCGGCCTTGATCAGGTTCTCCGGCACGGGAGTTCGTTCCTGCTCGGGCTTCGGCTGCACCGGGGCGGCCGGCTCAGGGGCGGGCGGCTGCCCGCCGAATCCGACGTCTTCTTGCTGTCCGGCGCAGGCGGTGAAAGCGAGGAGCAGCACGCCCGCGCCCACTGTGGTGTGTAGGCGTTTCATGCCCGGTAGACGGAGCCCGGTCCGCGCCGGGTTGCGCGGATCCGGGATCTTTTGGGCGGACACTGTGGAATCCGCCGCCAGGGCCACCGTTTTCGCTGGTCAGGAGCATTCACTGTGAACGGTCCGCGTCGAACCGGCCCGAGTCACCGCACGTCGGCACCCGCGGAACCGGGCCGGGTGGTCCCGGTCGCCGCTGCCGCCCAGCTCGTGATCCAGTCCGCCAGCACCCCGCTGGTGTACACCCACGCGTAGTGGCCGAGCTTCGCCGCGCCCGCCACCTCGCAGGAGTAGTGCCGCCGGGTGCGCGGCGCCGCCACCGCCTTCGCCGCCAAGTGATCCACTGAGGACGCGGGGGCCAGCTCGTCGCCCTCGACGCTCACCGTCAGCAGCGGGACGTCCAGCTCCCGCAACGCCCGCTCGTAGTCGAAGTCCGACCCGCCGAGGCGGTAGCGGCCGGTGCGCCCCTGGCGGGCCCAATCCGCCATGATCCCGGCCGGCTGGCGGCCGCCGAACCCGAGCCGCTCCCCCGGCCAGAAGCCGAGCAGCGAACTCACCGCGGCGACGAACTGGGTCGCCACCAGGTTCTTCCAGCCCTGCACTCCGGCGAAGCTGCGGAACCACACCGAACCGGAGGCCAGCAGCGTCACCCCCCGCACCCGGCTCGGGTCCGCGGCGGCGAGCAGCAGCGCGATCTGCCCGCCGAGGCTGTGCCCGACCAGGAAGCGCGGCGCGGCGGGGAACTCGCGCGCCACGAGGTCCACGACGGCGGCGGCGTCGTCCACCAGGTCCTGGTACCCGAAGCGGATCTCGCGGTCGGCGCGCGGCGGCGCGGTGCCCTGGCCGCGCCAGTCGACGCTCACCACCGTGCAGCCGCGCTCGTGCAGCTCGCGCAGGAACGGCGGGTAGTAGGAGGCGGGGACGCCCATCGCGGGCAGCAGGACGACGGCCGGGGCGGCCGGGTCCTCGGCGGCGCAGGCGCGGACGGTCAGCCGGTGCTCGCCCACGGGCAGCTCGCCCAGCTCGGTCAACATCAGGTCGGCCATTCCGGAGCTCCCGTCCTCGCGTCCACGGCGCGCACAGAATAACGGTACGGATGAGTCTCGGAGAGGTGGGCGCCGGGAGTCAGGCGCGCGATCCGCGATCCCGTCCCGGACCCGCGTGCCCCGCCGCGGAATCAGCGCAGCCTGCGCGGACCCGTGTCCGGCACCGCGGCCGAACGCCCCACGCTGATCCGCGCTCCCGTCACCCGCACGCCGAGCGCCGAGGCCAGCACCGGCTGCAACGTCAGCTCCCGCACCTCCGGCAGGTCCTCCACCAGCGTCGCCACCCGCAGCACCAGGTCCTCCAGCGCCGCCAGGTCCGCGGGCTCATCACCCCGGTAGCCCGCCAGCAGCGGTGCCGCGCGCGGCGAGCGCACCAGCGCCGCCACGTCCACATCGGTCATCGGAACCGCCCGGTACGCCTTGTCCCCCAGCAGTTCGCTGGCCACACCGGACAGTCCGAACGAGACCAGCGTGCCGAACGACGGGTCGTCCATCAGGTCGATCACGCAGGAATGCCCGCGCCCTGCCATGTTCTGCACGTACACCTCCGCGGTGTCCGACACCCGCAGCAGGTCCGCGTACGCCGCCCGCACCGCGTCCGCGTTCACCAGGTCCAACCGCACGCCCACCAGGTCCGCGCGGTGCCGCAACTGGTCGTCGGCGGCCTTCAGCACCACCGGGAAACCGAGCTCGGTCGCCGCGGCCACCGCGTCCGCCTCGTTGCACACCCGGCGGAACGGCACCAGCTCGATCCCGTAGTGCCCCAGCAGCTCCACCGACTGCTCGTCGCTGAGCCGCACCTCACCGTCCCCGAGCGAGGCCTCCACCAGCCGCCGCGCCCGCTCCGGCGCGATGCCCTCCGGCCGGGCGAAGTGCCCCTGCGGCGCGGCCCGCCACCGCGCGTAGCGCGTCGCCCTGGCCAGCGACAGCACCGCCCGCTCCGGGCTCGGGTAGGACGGCACCGAACCCCAGCCGGCCGAACCGTCCGGCCCGGGCACCGCCAGCTCGTCCGGGACGCCCTCGGCGGCCAGGAACGTCGTGACCACCGGTTTCGTCGCCGCGACCTCGGCCTCCTGCAAGGCCTCCCGCAACGCCCTCGCGTAAGCGGTGCCCGGCACCGCGACCGGCGGCACGAACACCGTCACCAGCGCGTCCACGTCGTCGGAGAGCGCGGCCGCGCGCACCGCGGCGGCGAACTCCTCCGGGCTCGCCGACGCGCCGACGTCCACCGGCTCACCCGCCAGCCGCAGGCCCTCCGCCTGCGCGACGTCCGCCGCCAGCATGCCCAGCGCCGAGGAGTTGCCGACGATCGCCACCCGCTCCCCCGCGGGCAGCGGCTGGTGGGCCAGCAGCAGCGCCGTGTCGAACATCTGCGCCACCGACTCGACGCGGATCACCCCGGCTTGCTCGAACAGCGCCTGCACGCTCGTCTCGTCCACCTGCACCGACGTGGCCGCGAGCCCGGGGCGCACCGCGTTGCGGCCCGACTTCACCACCACGATCGGCTTGGTCCGGGCCAACCGCCGGGCCAGCCGGGCGAACTTGCGCGGGTTGCCGAAGGACTCCAGGTACAGCAGCACCACGTCCGTCGCCGGGTCCGTCTGCCAGTACTGCAGCAGGTCGTTGCCCGAGACGTCGGCGCGGTTGCCCGCCGAGACGAACGTGGACAGGCCCAGGCCCCGCTCGGTCGCGGTCGCCAGGATCGCCACGCCCAGCGCCCCCGACTGGCAGAAGAACCCGGTGCGCCCGGACCCCGGCAGCCGCGGCGCCAAGGTCGCGTTGAGCCGGTAACCGGCATCGGTGTTGACCACGCCCAGCGCGTTCGGGCCGACGACCCGCATGCCGTGCACCCGCGCCGCGCGGACCATGCGGCGTTCGATCGCGCGACCGTCCGGTCCCGACTCGCTGAACCCGGAGCTGACGATCACCAGCGCCTTCACGCCCTTGGCCAGGCAGGCGTCCAGCACCTCGTCCACGCCCGCCGCCGGGATCGCCACCACCGCCAGGTCCACGTCGTCCGGGATGTCCAGCACCGACGGGTAGGCCCGCACGCCGCGGACCGCCCGGTGCTCCGGGTTCACCGGGTACACCGGGCCGGCGAAGTCCGCGGTCAGCAGGTTGACGAGCACCGCGTGCCCGATCTTGCGGTGGTCGGTGGAGGCGCCGATCACCGCCACCGACCGCGGGTGCAGCAGGTTGTGCACGCTGCGCGCCTCCGCAGCCTGCTCCCGGGCCCTGGCCACCGCCAGCGACTCCTCGGTGGGGTCGATGTCGAACTCCAAGTGCACGACGCCCTCTTCCATCGCGCGCCGCACCTGGTAGCCGGCGTCCCGGAAGACCCGTACCATCGCCGAGTTCTCCGCGAGGACCTCCGCGACGAACCGGCGCAGCCCGCGTTCCTGGGCGGCCGCCGCCAGATGCTCCAGCAGGATCGAACCGAGGCCGCGGCCCTGGTGCTGGTCCTGCACCACGAACGCCACCTCGGCCGAGTCCTGGTCGTCGAGCCGGTCGAAGCGCCCCACCGCCACGATGTCGTCGCCCAGCAGCGCCACCAGCGCCACCCGGTCCCGGTGATCGACGGTGCTGAACCGCTCCACGTCCCGCTTCGGCATCCGCGGATACGGGCCGAAGTAGCGGAAGTACCGGGTGCGGTCGCTGAGCCTGCTGTGGAACGAGATCAGCTGGTCGGCGTCGTCCGGTGAGATCGGCCGCAGGTGCACGGTGCCGCCGTCGGAGAGCACGACGTCGGCCTCCCAGCTGCGCGGGTACGGCTTGCCGTCGCCGGTGGGCGGCGCGTCCGGCCGGTCCGAGTCGCCTCGCTGACCCGCGCGGGGCGGCTCGCTCGGCCGGGCGGGCTGGCCGGACGGGGCGGCGCCGGCCGCCGAGGCGGGGTGGCCGGCTGGGCGCGGCTGGGCGGGCTGCTCCGCCCGGCCGGGCTGGTCGGGCGATCCGGGTTTGCCGGGCTGGTCGGGCTTGCCGGGCTGGTCGGGCGGGGTGCGCTGGTCGGCTGAGCCGGACTGGTCGGGCTCGGACTGGTCCGGCCGCTGGTCGCCCGTCCCGAGGTCCGCCCGCCGGCCGGGCTCCGGCCGAGCACCGCCCCGGTCCGCGGCCGCACGACCGCCGCCGCTCGTCCCGCGTCGCTTCGACCCGCCCATCAGCCAGCACCCTCTCAACCGCACCGGCGTCGAGCAGGCCGGGCGCACTGCGCCGCCGGTGCGGGTGCGCGTGCGCCGCCGAGGTCAGTCGCGGACATCGGCCGGGTCCAGACCGTGCAACGGGAACAACGCGTGCCGCGCATCCCGGATCGCAGTGTCCACCGTGGACTCGGTCACCCCGGTCCAGGGTACGAAGGTCGGGTCCTCCCCATCCGTCAACGATGTCGGCAGCGGAACGTTCCCCGCCACCCGCAGGGCGTGCGCCAGCCACTCCGGCGGCAACGCCGTCGCCGGATCCAGGTCCCGGTCCAGCGCGGTCGCCAGCAGGTGGGTCCAGCTGCGCGGCACCACCCGGTGCAGCGCGTAGCCACCACCACCGAGCGCCACCCACTTGCCACCGGCGCACCGCTCCGCCAGGTCCCGCAGCGCGCGGTAGCTCTCGCGCTGGCCGTCCACCGACATCGCCAGGTCCGCGAGCGGGTCCTCCCGGTGCGCGTCGGCTCCGGCTTGCGTGACCAGCACCTGCGGGCGGAATTCATCCAGCAGCGACGGCACCACGGCGTGGAACGCCCGCAACCAGTCCGCGTCTCCCGTACCCGGCGGCAGCGCCACGTTCACCGCGGTCCCCTCCGCCCCGGGGCCGCCGGTCTCGGTGGCGAAGCCGGTGCCCGGCCACAGCGTGATCGGGTGCTGGTGCAGCGAGACGGTCAGCACCCGCGGGTCGTCGTAGAACGTCTTCTGCACCCCGTCGCCGTGGTGCACGTCCACGTCCACGTAGGCGACCCGCTCCACGCCCTGGTCGAGCAGCCAGGCGATGGCCACGGCGCAGTCGTTGTAGACGCAGAACCCGGCGGCCCGCTCCGGCATCGCGTGGTGCAGCCCGCCGGCGAGGTTCACCGCCCGGTCGGCCTTCCCGGACAGGACCTGCTCGGCCGCGGTGATCGACGCTCCGGCCACCAGCGCCGAGGCCTCGTGCATCCGGTCGAAGATCGGGTTGTCCTCGGTGCCGAGCCCGTACCCGATGTCCCAGGCCGCGGTCGGTGCGGCGCGCACGGCCGCCAGGTAGTCCGGGCGGTGCACGCGGAGCAGCTCCTCGTCGGTGGCCGGCCGCGGCGGCACCGGCGTCACGCCGTCCAGCACCCCGAGCGACCTGGCCAGCCGCATCGTGAGGTCCAGCCGGATCGGGTGCAGCGGGTGCTCACCACCGAGGTCGTAGCCGAGGACCGACTCGTCCCACACCACCGCGCACTGGTTGCCCATGCGCCGGACGCTACCCGGCCCGTGGCGGCGCTCACAGTGTCCCGGGACACACCGCGGCACCGCCGTGCTCGCCGTCCCGGACGTCAGCCCGGAGCGTCCCCCGTCTTCGCCGGCCGGTTCGGGTCGGACGACCAGTGCGACCACGAACCCGCGTAGAGCGCGGCCGGATTCCCCGGCCCGCTCAGCCCCGCGTGCTCCAGGGCGAGCAGGGCGGAGCAGGCCGTGATCCCGGAACCGCAGTAGGCGCCGACCGGAGTCTCCCGGTCCACCCCGAGCTCGCCGAACGAACGCGCCAGCTCCGCCGGCGTCCGCCAGGTCCCGTCCGCGGTCACGTTGTCGGCGAACGGGGCGTTGCGCGCCCCGGGGATGTGGCCGGGCCGCGGGTCGACCGGTTCCACCTCACCGCGGTACCGCTCCGGGGCGCGGGCGTCGAGCAGCCGCCCCTCCGCGGCCAGCCGGGCCGCCTCGTCGGCACCGATCACCGGCAGCGAATCCGGCACCACCTCATAGTCGGTGGGCACCACCTCCGGCACCTCGGCGGTGACCGGGTGGCCGCCGTCGACCCACACCCGGTACCCGCCGTCGAGCACCCGGACCCGCGGGTGCCCGGCCCAGCGCAGCAACCACCAGGCCCGCGCCGCCGCGGAACCGTCCGCGGCGTCGTAGGCCACCACCTCGCGGTCCGCGGTGACCCCGGCCCGCCGCAGCACCACCTGCAGGTCCGCGGCGGCGGGCAGCGGGTGCCTGCCGCCGGGGCCGGGAGGGGCCGCGAGTTCGGTGTCCAGGTCCACGAACACCGCGCCCGGCAGGTGGTCGCGCTCGTAGTCCTCCCGGCCGGGTGGCCCGAGCAGGCTCCACCGCACGTCCAGCAGCACCGGTGGGCGCGTGCCCGCCAGCGACTCGGCAAGATCATCTGCACTGATCAGCGGATCCATCGGACCTCCTGGACTGCTCGGGGACGGAACGGCTCGGGAAAGGGGCCGAAAGCATGCTCCGGCGGCGGAAACGCCTGCTCGGAAGCCACCGACCGGCGGTACGGCACCGGGACTAGAATCACAGGTGGGACCGCAAATCGGGGAGCCAGCGTGAACGATCTCATCGATACCACCGAGATGTACCTTCGCACCATTTACGACTTGGAGGAGGAGGGCGTCGTCCCGCTGCGCGCCCGCATCGCGGAACGCCTGGAGCAGAGCGGGCCGACCGTGAGCCAGACCGTGGCCCGGATGGAGCGCGACGGCCTGCTCACCGTTGCCGAGGACCGGCACCTGGAGCTCACCGAGGCAGGCCGCACCCGCGCCGTCCGCGTGATGCGCAAGCACCGGCTCGCCGAACGGCTGCTCGTCGACGTGATCGGCCTGGAGTGGGAACACGTGCACGACGAGGCGTGCCGCTGGGAGCACGTGATGAGCGAGGCGGTCGAGCGCAAGCTGGTGGCGCTGCTCGGCAACCCGTCCACCTCCCCGTACGGCAACCCCATCCCCGGCCTCGAAGAGCTCGGTGCCGAACCGGCGACCGCGGCGATCGGTGAGTCCGACCTGAAGCGGGTCGACGAGATCGCCCGCAACGGTGGCGGCCAGGCCGTGGTGTGCCGGATCGCCGAGCACGTCCAGCTGGACCCCGACGTGATGAGCGAGCTCAAGGAAGTCGGCCTGATGCCCTCGGAGAACATCGAGATCGTGCCGGTCACCGGCGTGAACAAGCCGATCCAGGTGAACGGCCCCAAGGGCAGCACCCAGCTCGCGCCCGGCATCGCCCACGCCGTCCTGGTCCGCGCCCGGTGAGCCCCGCCGAGACCGCCGCCGAGGCCTTCACCGCCGAGCACGGACGCGCTCCCGAGGTCGCCTGGTCGGCACCCGGCCGGGTCAACTTGATCGGCGAGCACACCGACTACAACGACGGGTTCGTGCTGCCGATCGCGTTGCCGCACCGGATCGCCGTGGCCGCCGCGCCGCGCACCGACGGAGTGCTGTCGGTGGCCACGCTGGGCGACGACGGCGTGCTGCACCGGGCCGAGCCGACCCCGCTGGACGCGCTCGCGCCGGGCGCGCAGACCGGGTGGGCCGCGTACCCCTCCGGCGTCGCGTGGGCGCTGCGCGGGCAGGGCGTCGAGGTACCCGGGGCGGACCTGGTCATCGCGGGCGACGTTCCCGCCGGGGCCGGGCTGTCGTCGTCGCACGCGCTGGAGTGCGCGGTGGCGCTCACGCTGCTCGACCTGGCCGGGCGCCCCGCCGACGGGCCGGAGGCCCCGGCGACCGCCGACATCGCCCGCTGGGTGCAGATCTCGGAGAACGACTTCGTCGGCGCCCCCACCGGCCTGCTGGACCAGACCGCCTCGTTGAGCTGCACCGAATCGCACGCGCTGTTCTTCGACGTGCGCTCCGGCGAGCTGGAGCAGATCGCGTTCGACACCGCCTCCGTCGGCCTCGAACTGCTCGTGATCGACACCCGCGCCAAGCACTCGCACAGCGAATCCGGCTACGGCGAGCGCAGGCGCGGCTGCGAGCACGCGGCGGACCTGCTCGGGGTCAAGGCGCTGCGCGACGTGTCGATCGGGGAACTCGACGGCGCGCTCGAGGTGTTGCCGGAGGAGCTGCGGCCCCTGGTGCGCCACGTCGTCACCGAGAACGAACGGGTGGTGTCCACCGTCGCCGCGCTCGACGCCGGGGAGCTCGCCTCGATCGGACCGCTGCTGACCTCCTCGCACGTGAGCATGCGCGACGACTACCGGATCTCCTGCCTGGAACTGGACGTGGCGGTGGACGCCGCGCTGGAGGCCGGTGCGCTGGGCGCCCGGATGACCGGCGGTGGTTTCGGCGGCTCGGCGATCGCGCTGGTGCGCGCGCAGGACCGGGAGGCGATCGGGCAGGCCGTGCTGGACTCCTACGCCGAGCAGGACCTGCCGGCGCCGCGGCTGTTCACCGCGATTCCGGCCGCCGGAGCGGGCCGCGACCGCTGATCCGGCCCCGCGGCACGGCGGGGCCTTCGAGTTGGACGTACCAGGAAAGGCAGAACCTCCGTGAAGCTCCTCGTCACCGGTGGTGCGGGATATGTGGGCAGCGTGTGCGCGGCACGGCTGCTGGAGAACGGTCACCAGGTGACCGTGGTCGACGACCTCTCGACGGGACACGCCGACGCGGTGCCGCCGGGCGCCACCTTCGTGCGGGCCGACATCGCGGAAGCGGCCGGTGATCTGCTGGCCGAGGGGTACGACGGCGTGCTGCACTTCGCGGCGAAGTCGCTCGTCGGCGAGTCCATGGAGGACCCGCACAAGTACTGGCAGGGCAACGTGGTCACCTCGCTGCGCCTGCTGGAGGCGGTCCGCGAGCACGGCACACCGCGGCTGGTGTTCTCCTCCACCGCCGCCACCTACGGCGAGCCGGACGTGGTGCCGATCCCGGAGGACGCCCCGGCCCGGCCGACGAACACCTACGGCGCGACGAAGCTGGCCATCGACCACGCGATCAGCTCCTACGCCACGGCGCACGGACTGGGCGCGGTGAGCCTGCGCTACTTCAACGTCGCCGGCGCGCACGGCTCGTTCGGCGAGCGGCACGCCGTGGAGACGCACCTGATCCCGATCGTGCTGCAGGTCGCACTGGGCAAGCGCGAGCAGGTGCAGATGTACGGGACCGACTGGCCCACCGAGGACGGCACCTGCGTCCGCGACTACATCCACGTCACCGACCTCGCCGACGCGCACCTGCTGGCGCTGGAGAACGCGCGGCCCGGCGAGCACCGGATCTACAACCTGGGCAACGGCACCGGCTTCTCGGTGCAGCAGGTGATCGAAACCTGCCGCGAGGTGACCGGCCACCCCATCCCGGCGGCGGTGGCACCGCGGCGCGCCGGTGACCCGGCGACGCTGGTGGCCGCCAGCGACCGCGCCCGCGAAGAACTGTCCTGGAAACCGAAGCTGGCCGACCTGTCGGTCATCGTGCGCGATGCCTGGGAGTTCACCCGGGCCCGCGAGCAGAGCTGACGCCCGCCGGTGCCCGGTCGCCGCACGATCGGGCACCGGCCGGCCCGGCCGCGGGCGCGCCGCCGAGCGGTGCCGGGTCGCGGCGCTCATCAGGACTCCTCCGCTTCGATCATGAGCTGGGCATCGCTCATCGCGTCCTTGGCCACTTCAGCCAGTTCCTTCGGTGAAATGCCCCGTTCGAGGGCCTGCCGCAGCAGGGACCCCAGGGAGTGCTCGGGCCGGGCGGCCTCCACGCGCTCCAGCGCGACGCTCGCCAAGGCCCCCTCGCCGCGCAGGTAGGCGGAGAAGGCCAGCAGCGCGGCCACGTCGGCGACCTCGGGTTCCGGTGCCTTGCGCACCAGGCTCAGCCACAGCTGCTCCGCGGCCATCGCCTGCTCGCCCAGCGCCACGCCGAGGCACAGGTCGCGCACCCGCTGGTCGTTCAGCGCGAGCAGGATCCTCAGCTGGTCCTCCTCGGTCAGCGCCTCCCCCGCCGCCGTCCGGCGGATCCCGGCGAGCGCGGTGGCCACGTCCTCGTGCACGTCGCCCCCGTCCCGCTCGGAGTCGTCGAGCATGCCGTTCAGCCGGGCCGACCAGCGGGCGGTCGTCCGCTCGGATTCGGGGGCGACCAGGCCCTGCAGCTCGTGGCGGCTGTCGAAGGTGACCGAGCCGGACGCGGCCATCGCGGCGCCGAGCGCGGTGCGCTTCGGGTCCGGTACCTCGCCGCGGCAGGGCGGATCGTCGTAGCAGCGCCACGGGCTGCCCGCGACGAGCCGGTCGGTCCAGATCTCGTGCAGCACGTCGATGCCCGCCGCGGCGAACCCGTCCCGCAGCAGCAGGATCAGCTCGCGGTGCGGGACCGCTTCGTCCACTTCGGACCCCGACAGGGCTCGCGCGCCGCCGTCCGGTTCGGGGCCCGCGTCGGCGGCGGACGGCTCGGCTTCACCGTCCGGCGGGCCGTGGCCACCTCCCCCGCCCGGTCCTACGGCCACGACGATGACGCGGGTCGCGCCCCGCCGCACCATCGGACCGGCCGAGAGGTATTCGATCACCGACCTGCGGTGTTCGGGCGGTGGCAGGTCGATCCGCAGCGTGAGGCAGAACGTCCCGGTGTCTCCCTCGGTGCGCAGGCCCAGCAGCACCAGGGAATCGGTGGGCGTGAACCCGAGCAGGTGGGGAACGGCGGCGAGGATCTCGCCCGCGTCGCCGAGGTGGATGCGTGCGTTCAGCGGAGTGGTCATACCCAGAACATCGGGAGACCCGGCGCGGCCGCCGCAGGGTGGATTTCAGATCTGTGGACGAACCGGCGCCCTGTGGAAGAACTCCCCGGCAGAGCGGGAGAAACTCACCTCCGGGTGACAGCGAATACGGTGGACTTCTTCACCCCGTTGATCATCACGCTCAGTTCCGCCCGCCCCGGACGCAGCCCGGTGAGCACCCCGGTGCCCGGATCGAACGCGGCCACCGCACCCGGCCCCGCCTCCGCGGCAGGTCCGATGTGGACGGACCGGCCCGACCAGTCCGCGCTCACCGGGTACCGGACGGGCACCACCCGGTCCTCCTGCAGCAGCGTGGCCGCCACCGGCGCCGCACCACCCGCCACCACCGGCGGCACCGGCAGCTCGATCCGGTCGACGCGCGGCCTGGTCTCCCAGCGCACCGGGCCGCGCCGGTCGCCGGGATCGATCCGCAGCAAGCTCCACCCGGTGAAACCACCCGCGTCCGGGGCCGTGGCGGGCCGCTTGCCCGCATTGCCGTTCACCTGCCGCGGCACCCCGTCCACGGTGGAGGAGTGGAAGGTGCCGGCATGTCCGGCCACCAGCACGGCGGGCTTCCCCGAATCCCGCCGGAAATCGGCCAGCCACCGGCCGAGCAGCTCCGCCTCCTTCGGATCCTCCAGCTGGGAGGCGTCCGTCGGGCCCGGATCGCGCGGCGGGTGGTGCAGGAACACCGCCACCGAACGCACCGCCGGATCCCGCGCAGCCTCGTCCAACGCCGACCGCAGCATCCGCACCTGGCCAAACCCGCCGCCCAGCAACGAGCCCGCCGACGAATCCAGCAACACCGCCCGAGTCCCGGCCACGTCCGCCACCTGGTGGGTGGCCCCGAACTCGGCGGCGAACTCGCGCAGGTCCCCCGGCCCCGAGGCCTCGTGGTTCCCCGGCACGTAGTACCAGGGAACCCGATCCCCCACCTCCGACTCGATCACCCGGCGGGCCAGGTCGAAATCGGCCGCGGTCCCCCGATCCACCAGATCACCGTTGATCACCAGCGCATCCGGCCGCGCCGCCACCGCCTCGCGCAACGAACGCCGCGCGGCCGCCACCAGCGGACCGTCCGGCTCGTCGGCGGTGAACTGGGCGTCGCTGACCACCGCGATCCGGGACGCGCCCGGCACAGGCGGCAACGTCCCGTCCCGCACCACCGACGGGTCCTGCGGTTCCGCGTCGACCGGCACCTGCACCTCCGGAGCGACCAGCGCGGTCAACTCGTCGAACACCAACCGCCCCGAGTACTGCCGCGCACCGTCCGGCTCGACCGCGTAGATCCGCTGCAACCGGAGCGATCCGGACACCCCGGCGGGCAGCGGTGCCTCGACGTAGCGCCACCCCGTCCAGTCCACGTTGCGCGCCCAATCCACCGTCGTGACCACCCCAGCGGAATCGACGACGGAACCGCGCAGCCACGCGCCGCGGCCATCGCCGTTCACCCACATCCCGAGCCGCTGCGTTCCCGGTCGCAACGGGAGCTGCTCGGTGGCGTTCACGTACGCGGCTCGGGTCGTCGTGGCGCCCGTCAACGCGTAGTCCAAGGCCAGACCGGGAGTGCCCGCGTGCCCCGGTGCCTCGTGCAGCGACGCCGCCACCTGCTGCGGGAACACCGACACCTCCCACCCCCCGGGACCGTCCAGCGGCGCCAGCGGCTCCGGTCGAGAACCGGTGGTGACGCCGAGGTGCGCGGTCAGGTCACCGACGCGGACGGTCACCACCGAAGTCGCCGAGTCCGACAGCGCCGTCACCGCGAACCCGGCACCGTCCGGTTCGATCCGCACCGCGTCGCGGTCGTAGTCCAACCGCACGTCCACCGGTTCCACCCAGGTCCGGAAGCCCTCGGCGTCCTGGCCCAGCACCTGGAAACGCCCCCGCGCGCCCGCGTCCGGCAGCTCCACCCGCCGCACATCGGTGCTGATCGACGCCGGCGGGCCCAAGACGGTCAGCTCCGCCGAACCGCGTGCGCCGGGAGCGCTCGCCGTCACCGTGGCCGTGCCCGGGTGCCCCGCGCGCAGCACTCCCCCGTCCACCCGGCCGGCCGCGGCCGGCGACACCGACCACTCGGGGTCCGCGGCTACCGGTGCCCCGGTCTCGTCGTGGCCGTGCGCCGCCACCGCCCTGGACAGCCCGGACAACACCCGTTCCTCATCGGGCTCGACCCGGAACCCGCGCAACCGGCCGCTGCCCGCGGCGGTCGCGAACCCGATGCCGTTCGGCACCGGGCGCAGCTCCCCGTCCGACGGCGCGTTGCGCACGTCCGCCTCGTCCGCGCCGCGCTCGCGCGCCAGCAGCGTCGACGAACCACCGCCGTCCAAGTTGATCGCGTCCGACGCCCCCAGCGCCCGCAGCCGTTCGGCCAGTTCCCGCTCCGTCGCACCGCGGCTGTCGGCCTGCCTACCATCGATGGTGACCAGCCACATCCGGGTTCCGTCAGCGGAGAAACCCGCCGCGGTGCGGGGGTGCAGGGCGGTGTCGTCGACGGGCTGCACCTCCCCGTTCCGCAGCAGCACCTCGTTGCCGCCGATCGCCACGTCCACCGGGCCGTCCGTCCGCGGCCGGTACCGCACGGAGACCCGATCGCCCGGCCGCAGCGAGCCGAGCGCGGCGGCTCCGGCGCCGGTGCCGAGCAGCCGCACCGCACCCGGCGGCACCGGCCCCTCCGCCGGGGCGGGTCGCACCTGGGCCACCACGTCGCCCGCGAGCTCCACCTCCAGCACCGGCGCCGAACCGTCCACTGCGGACTTCCGGGACGCCGCGCCCCAGTACGGCGTGTAGAGACCGATGCCGCCGGTGGCGACGCGCGGGGAGTTCAGATCGGTGATCGGCACTGTCCCGCCGTCCGGGCGGGTCAGCTCGGCGGCCAGGAACACCTGCATCAGGCGCCCCGCCGAGCCGCCGACCGCGGCGACGTCGTTGTGCCCGCCGGACGGCGCGGAGAGCAGCTCACCACCCGACATCGCGGCACCGAGCGGAGCTCCGGACGCGTCGATGTCGAAGAAGTCCCCGTTCACCCCGGCGACCGCGCCGCCGAGCTGCTCGGTCAGCGGAGCGCGCGCCGATGCCGAACCAGGGCTCAAGTACTCCGGTCGCAACCCGGACCCGGCCAGGTCCGCGGCGAGCACGTCACCGCGCACCCAGCCCTCCGGCTCGTACCGGTCGAACTCGGTCAACGTGAGCCCCGGGGCCACCTCGGACGTCTCCCGCGACGTGTCGAAACCGTCCGGGCCCGCCGCCCTCGCCGTGGCGGAGCGGACGCTGACCGGGCCGCGTTCGGTCGTGGACGCGCCGGGAAGGTCCTCCACCGGTGGTGGACCCAGCAGCGGCGCACCGCTCGCGGCAGGTGCGGTCAACGCACCCGCCAGCACCGCACCGGACAGCCCCAGCACCAGACCGCGCGACCTCATGCGCCCTCCCGATCACCCCGGAACCTCAGCGCACCAGCAGACCGCACCGGCACGACCGGGGGCGAGCGCCGAGCTGAACAGCACTCGAACAGCCCACACCGATCACCGGACCAGGTTCCGGCGACGATCCGTCCCGGGCACGTCCGCCGGTAGAGTCGGCGCACGACGATCCGGACCAGCAGGAGGATTCGGCCATGCGCAGCGTTCCGCCCGCCCTGCTCAGCTCAGCCGGGCTGATCGGCGGCTTCGCCGTCACCCGGGTGCAGCGGCACCGCTCGTGGAGCGGACTGGTCGCCGGGGCCGGCGGGCTGGCCGCGGTGGAGAGCTGTCGACGGCGCGGCGGTGCCGGTCGCGCGCTGCTGCTCGGCGGTGCCTACGCCGCCGGGCTCGCCGGGTCGCACCCGTTGGCCCGGCGCATCGGGGCCTGGCCCGCGGTCCTCACCGCGACCGCGGGAGTCGCCGCCGCGGCGCACCTGCTCTCCCGCCACGGCTGAGTCCGGAACCCAGCCGCTCGTACGCGCGAAAAGGGTGGCCCGGCATCGCGCCGGACCACCCTCCGCGTCGGTGAGGCGCCGCTACCGGCAGGTCGGCACCCCGTCACGAGGTCAGCTGCACCCCGAGGTGGAACCGCAGCCCTCGCACAGGTAGCAGGAACCGGACGGACGCATCTTCGTGCCGCAGGTCATGCACAGCGGCGCGTCCGCGGCCTTGCCCAGCCGCAGCTCCAGCAGCTCGGTGGAGCTGCCCGCGCGGGGCTCCTCGTCCTCGCGCCGCGACTCGGCGACCGAGGAGTCCACCGTGGACCGCATGGTGTCGAGGTCGACCTCACCACCGCCGGTGGAACCCGAGTCGTACTCCGCGGTCTGCGCGGTGCGCTCCTCGGAGGTGAAGATGCCCAGCTGCGCGCGCTTCTCGTAGGGCAGGTAGTCCAGCGCCAACCTGCGGAACAGGTAGTCGAGGACGCTGCCCGCCATCCGCACGTCCGGGTCGTCGGTCATGCCCGCCGGCTCGAAGCGCAGGTTCTGGAACTTCGAGACGTAGAACTCCAGCGGGATGCCGTACTGCAGACCCACCGAGATCGACATCGAGAAGGCGTCCATCACGCCCGCCAGCGTCGAGCCCTGCTTGCCCAGCTTCACGAAGATCTCGCCGAGACCGTCGTCCGGGTACGAACCGGCGTGCAGGTAGCCCTCGGCACCGCCCACGGTGAACGAGACCGTCTGGCTCGGGCGCTTCTTCGGCAGGCGCTTGCGGACCGGGCGGTACTCGATCTGCTTCTCGACGGCCTTCTCCGCGGTGCCCTTGTCGCCCTTGCCCGCGGACAGCGGCTGGCCGACCTTGCAGTTGTCCCGGTAGATCGCCAAGGCCTTGAGGCCGAGCCGCCAGCCCTCGAAGTAGATCTCCTCCACGTCGGCGACCGAAGCGGCCTCCGGCATGTTCACCGTCTTCGAGATGGCGCCCGACAGGAACGGCTGCACCGCGGCCATCATCCGCACGTGGCCCATCGGCGCGATGGAGCGCTCACCCATCGCGCAGTCGAACACCTCGTAGTGCTCGGGGCGCAGGCCGGGCGCGTCCACCACGTGGCCGTGCTCGGCGATGTACTCGACGACCGCCTCGATCTGCTCTTCCTGGTAGCCCAGCGCCTTCAGCGCGCGCGGGACCGTCTGGTTGACGATCTGCATCGAGCCGCCGCCGACCAGCTTCTTGAACTTCACCAGCGCGAGGTCCGGCTCGACCCCGGTGGTGTCGCAGTCCATCATCAGGCCGATGGTGCCGGTCGGGGCCAGCAGCGAAGCCTGCGCGTTGCGCCAGCCGTTGCGGGCACCGAGTTCCAGGCCGTCCTGCCACACCTTGGTGGCCAGCTTGTGCACGGCCACGTCGTTGCGGTGGTAGGTGCGGACCAGGTCGTTGGCCGCGGCGTGCTTGCGCATCACGCGCTGGTGCGCGTCGGCGTTGCGGGCGTAGCCCTCGTACGGGCCGACGGCGCCGGCGAGCTCCGCCGAACGCTTGTACGCGGTGCCGGTCATCAGCGAGGTGATCGCCGCCGACAGCGCGCGCCCGCCGTCGGAGTCGTAGGCGTGCCCGGTGGCCATCAGCAGCGCACCCAGGTTCGCGTACCCGATGCCGAGCTGGCGGAACTTGCGGGTGGTCTCGCCGATCGCCTCGGTCGGGAAGTCCGCGAAGCTGATCGAGATGTCCATCGCGGTGATGACCAGCTCAACGGCCTTCTCGAACAGTTCCGCGTCGAAGGTCAGGTCCGAGCGCAGGAACTTCATCAGGTTCAGCGAGGCGAGGTTGCAGCTGGAGTTGTCCAGGTGCATGTACTCCGAGCACGGGTTGGAGGCCGAGATCCGGCCGCTCTCCGGCGCGGTGTGCCAGTCGTTGATCGTGCCGTCGTACTGGATGCCCGGGTCGGCGCTCTCCCACGCCGCCTTGGCCATCTTCCGGAACACGTCGCGGGCCTGCACGGTGTCCACGACCGAGCCGTCGGTGCGGGCGCGCAGGTTGAACGGCCCGTCGCTCTCCACGGCGCGCATGAACTCGTCGGTGACGCGCACCGAGTTGTTCGCGTTCTGGTACTGCACCGAGGACATGTCGGCGCCGCCGAGGTCGACGTCGAAGCCCGCGTCGCGCAGCGCGCGGATCTTGCCCTCTTCCTTGGACTTGGTCTCGATGAACTCCTCGACGTCCGGGTGGTCCACGTCGAGGATGACCATCTTCGCCGCCCGGCGGGTCGCACCGCCGGACTTGATGGTGCCCGCGGAGGCGTCCGCACCCCGCATGAACGACACCGGGCCCGAGGCGGTGCCGCCGGAGGACAGCAGCTCGCGGGAGGAGCGGATCCGGGACAGGTTCAGGCCGGCGCCGGAACCGCCCTTGAAGATCAGGCCCTCTTCCTTGTACCAGTCGAGGATCGACTCCATCGTGTCGTCCACGGACAGGATGAAGCAGGCGGAGACCTGCTGGCGCGAGCTGGTGCCCACGTTGAACCACACCGGCGAGTTGAAGCTGAACACCTGGTGCAGCAGCATCCAGGTCAGCTCGTGCTCGAAGATCTCCGCGTCCGCCTCGGTGGCGAAGTAGCCGTGCTCGACGCCGGCGCGCACGTAGGTGTGCACGACCCGGTCGATCAGCTGCCGCAGGCTGCTCTCCCGCTGCGCGGTGCCCTGCGCCCCCCGGAAGTACTTGCTGGTCACGATGTTGACCGCGTTCAGCGACCAGAAGTCGGGGAACTCGACCCCGCGCTGCTCGAAGTTGACCGAACCGTCGCGCCAGTTGGTCATCACCACGTCCCTGCGCTCCCACGACACCTCGTCGTAGGGGTGCACCCCCTCGGTGGTGTAGACGCGCTGCACCCGGATGCCCTCGGTGCGGGCATCTGAATCCGGCTCCCCCGCGGCGCCGGCCGGGCTGCCCACGGTCTCTGTCATGACCTGTCCCTCTTCCCTGTTGCTCGCTCGTGCGTTCCCGGCGTCGTCCGGGGTGCTCCCCGGGCGGCGCTGGTGCATCCCACCCGCATTCGACGGCTCGCGCCTGACGTGCCGCCGCTTCGACCTAGCCACCGGTGCTCCCCTCGGCGACCTGCGGGACCGCGCCTGCGCCGGCGGCGGCCCGGAGGTCGGCGATCTCCTCCTCGAAGTCCTCGACGGAGGAGAACGCCCGGTACACGCTCGCGAACCGGAGGTACGCCACCTCGTCGAGCTCCCGCAGCGGCCCCAGTATCGCGAGTCCCACCTCGTGGCTGGACAACTCCGACACACCTCGGGAGCGGACCGCGTCCTCGACGCGGTGGGCGAGCTGCTGCAGCGCGTCCTCCTGCACCGGGCGGCCTTGGCAGGCGCGCCGCACGCCCCGCACCACCTTCTCGCGGCTGAAGGGCTCGGTGACGCCGGAGCGCTTCACCACCGACAGCACGAGTTCCTCGATCGTGGTGAACCGGCGACCGCACGACGAGCAGGATCGCCTGCGCCGGATCGCCTGGCCCTCCTCGACCTCGCGCGAGTCGACCACTCGCGAATCATCGCCCCGGCAAAACGGGCACCGCATCGGACTCACCCCCTCCCCGGCATCATCGTCATCCACACCATCGAGCTCACCGGCGCGACTCACGGTCCGTGGATGCGCGAACACTCCGCGATCCCAACCCGTAGAGTAACTACACCGGCGTAACTACTAGATGTTGTGGTCGACTCTAATCCGCCCCCACACGGGAAGCAAACCGACCCACCCCGTCTTCCCCGGTCGAGTGACACCGAACCCGACGACCTGCGGAAGCCCTCCCGGGACGCCCGCGAACCACCCTCGAACGCGCCCGGGCGGTCAGCCCCGCTGCGCCGGCACGACGAGCGCGCCACCCAACGCGGGCGCCGCCGGGTCGAGCCGGTTCAGCTCCACGATCCGGTCAACGACCGCACCCTGGTCACTGTCCGGAGCGAACCGGGCGGCCATCGACCACAGCGTGTCGCCCTCGGCCACCCGCACGACCGCAGTGGCGTCCGGCACCGGCCGCGCACCCGAGTCCAGCGCGAGCAAGCCGAACAGGAGGACCCCGACGAACGCGCAGGCACCCACCGCGGCGAGCCAGGCGCACTCGCGGGCCAGGCGGAACCACCGCGCCCGCGCGGCCACGAGGACCGGGGCGGACGGGGCCGCCGCCACCTCGACGGGGAGCACCGCATCCCCGCGCTCCGCGCGCGGCCGACCGATCGGAGCCGCGGACGGCTCCATCGTCGCAGCGCCGGATCGCGACCGGGACACCGCACCGGACATCGCCACCATGAGCACCTCCAGACACCAGGACCTCGGGACGGCCTGGTGATCGTTCCATGATCGAAAAGGTGTTCGATCGAACCTGCGTGCGATTGTGTACCAGCAGCGCCGGAAAAGGCCAGAGCCGCGGCCAAATTAACTCGAACAGGTGTTTGATCTTCCACTTCAGCCCGTCTACTGTGGAAATCGGAGTCACGAGCAGTCCCGTTCACGAGGACAGGAGGCAGTGGTGGTCAGCAACACGACCGAATCGATCAACGGCGAACTCGGCGGCACGTCCGGCGACGCCGGGTCGGCGAACGGTTCTCGCGGCGCGGAGGCGATCGTGACCGACATCAAGGGCGGCATCGCGGCGGAGTCGACGAGCGCCCCGGCGGTCCCCGAGCAGCCCGGTACCGACGAGCTCAGCGACCGGCAGCTCAAGGTGCTCGAGGCGATCCGCAGCTGGATGCGCGAGCACGGCTACCCGCCGAGCGTGCGGGAGATCGGCGACGCGGTGGGCCTGACGTCCACCTCGTCCGTCGCCTACCAGCTGCGGGTGCTGGAGCGGAAGGGCTTCTTGCGGCGCGACCCGCACCGCCCGCGCACGGTCGGCGTGCTGGTGGCCGATTCCGAGCAGACCGAGCTCGCCGGGCGCCCCAAGCCCGCCTACGTCCCGGTGGTGGGCCGGATCGCCGCGGGCGGCCCGATCCTCGCCGAGGAATCGGTCGAGGACGTCTTCCCGCTGCCGAAGGAGATCGTCGGCGAGGGCTCGCTGTTCCTGCTCCAGGTGGTCGGCGACTCGATGACCGACCTGGCCATCACCGACGGCGACTGGGTGGCGGTGCGCCAGCAGCCGGACGCCGAGAACGGCGACGTGGTAGCGGCGATGATCGATGGCGAGGCCACGGTCAAGACCTTCAAGCGGACCGACGAGCACGTCTGGCTGGTGCCGCACAACGAGGCCTACCAGCCGATCTTGGGCGACGACGCGACGATCCTCGGCAAGGTGGTCGCGGTGCTGCGCCGGCTCTGATCCGGGGCGCCGTCCGGCCGGTGGACCGCCGGGCCGCGGGCCCGAGACGGGTTGTCAGCGGCGGCGCATCCGGACCAGGAAGTACAGCAGCAGGGCGGCCAGCCCACCGGCGACGACGAGCGCGGGGGCGGTGGAGAGCACGGACCCGTCCGCCGCGTCGTCCGGTTCGGGAGCCGGTTGTTCGCCCTCGGCGGGTTCCGAAACGCCGGGGGCGGGTGTCCCGGGCGCCGTGGAGGGGTCGGGTTCGGCACCCGTCGCCAGCAGGGACGCGGCCCCGGGCAGCACGTACACCGGTTGAAGTCCTTCCGAACTCGTCACGAGCGACCCGTCCGGATCCCACGCGATCGCCTCGCCCTGCGGTTCCGACGGCAGCCGCAGAGCCACCGGCGGGCGCCGCAGCGCCGCGGGCACGTCGCCGTCGGGTGCGTGGAACAGGTAGGCCTCGGTGTAGGTGCGCAGCGCGATCAACGTGCCGTCCCGGCTCACCGAACCACCCGTCACCAACCGGGTGCCGATGCCCTTGATCGGGCCGTCCGGGGAGTCGGTGGTGGGCAGCGCGAGCTCCCCGACCCGCTCCCACGGCACCGTCCCGCCGGCGACCAGGGGCTCTGCCGGGCGGTACACGAAGGCCATGCCGAACGGTTCCTTGGTGACCACGTGCGGTGTCCCGGCCCGGTCCAGCAGGAGCGCCTCGGCGTCGTGCGGACCGTCCGGGTAGCTCAGCCGGTACAGCTGCGAGTCGCCGTCCGCCGTCAACCGGTGCAGGGCCACGGTGGAGCGAGCCCGCCGGTTGTCACCGGTGTCGGCCAGCCACGCCGCACCGTCCGGGGCCAACGCCAAGTCCTCGACGTCGTAGGGGTCGGTCGGCGAAGTCCACTCCGCCCCCACCTCGCAGCTGTCGCGGTCGAGCAGGGCGACCCGCAACGAGCTGCCGCCATCGTCGACCGCGTACCAGTACCGGCCGTCCGAGGCCAGGCCGGACAACTCGGTCAGTCCCGGGTCCGTCACCCGGCAGCGCTGCACGGGAGCAGGCAGCTCCGGTGCCGCGGCCGCACCTGGAGCCCCGGTGCCGAGTCCGCACAGCACCACGACCGCGGCCAGTGCGCTCCCCCGCCGCACCGACCGGGCCGGGGCTCGGCGCCGCCGACGCAGGCCGCTCACCGCACGGGTGGGGTGAGCCGCACCGCGAGCACGCGGCCGCGGGCGGAAGCCGGCCGCACGCCGCTCATCCGACGGCCACGAACGGCTGCAGCGCTCCCGCCAGGTCGGGCCGGACCTTGGCCCGCACCCTGGTGCCGTCGGCCGTGTGCTCCTCGGCCACCAGCTCGCCTTCGGCGTGCACCCGGGCGACCAGCTCACCTCGGGTGTACGGCACCAGCGCGTCGATGAACACGTCCGGCCTCGGCAGCCGGTCGGAGATGATCTCGCGGAGTGCGGCGATGCCCTCGCCGCTGTGCGCCGAGACGAACACCGCACCGGGCAGCAGCTGTCGCAGTTCGGCGAGGCGGGTGGCGTCGACCTGGTCGACCTTGTTCACCACCAGCAGCTCCTCCGGCACCGGAGCGCCGTGTTCCTCGGCGATGTCGGAGACGACGGTGCGCACCGCCGCGACCTGCTCGTGCGGCTGCGGTTCGGAACCGTCCACCACGTGGACCAGCAGGTCGGCGCCGGTGACCTCCTCCAGCGTGGAGCGGAAGGCCTCCACCAGCTGGTGCGGCAGGTGCCGGACGAACCCGACGGTGTCGGTCAACGTGTAGGGCCTGCCGTCGGGGGTCTCGGCCCGGCGGGTCGTCGGGTCCAGGGTCGCGAACAACGCGTCCTCGACGAGCACTCCGGCACCGGTGAGCGCGTTGAGCAGGCTGGACTTGCCGGCGTTGGTGTACCCGGCGATGGCCACGCCCGCCACCCGCTGCGCCTCGCGCCGCCCGCGCTTGGTGCTGCGGATGGTGCTCATGGCCTTGAGCTCGTTGCGGAGCTTGCTGATGCGCTTGTGGATCCGCCTGCGGTCGGTCTCCAGCTTCGTCTCACCGGGACCGCGGGTGCCGACGCCGCCGTTGGCACCACCGGCACGACCGCCCGCCTGCCGGGACATCGCCTCGCCCCAGCCGCGCAGCCGCGGCAGGAAGTACTGCAGCTGGGCGAGCTCGACCTGCGCCTTGCCCTCCTTGGAGCTGGCGTGCTGGGCGAAGATGTCCAGGATCAGCGCGGTCCGGTCGATGACCTTGACCTTCAGCTTGTCCTCCAGCTGGCGCAGCTGGCCCGCGGAGAGCTCGCCGTCGCAGATGACGGTGTCCGCACCGGTGGAGATGACGACTTCGCGCAGCTCCTTGACCTTGCCGGAACCGACGTAGGTAGCCGGGTCGGGCCGCGGCCTGCGCTGCACCAGCCCGTCCAGGACTTCCGAACCTGCCGTCTCGGCGAGGCGGGCCAGTTCGGCCAGCGAGCTCTCGGCGTGCTCGGCGTCGCCTTCGGTCCACACCCCGACCAGCACCACGCGCTCCAGGCGCAGCCGCCGGTACTCGACCTCGGTGATGTCCGCGAGCTCGGTGGACAGCCCGGCGACGCGGCGCAGCGAGTTGCGCTCTTCGAGCTCCATCTCACCCGCGGACGGGTCGTCGGAGTAGGAGTCGGCGGTGAAGTCGACCTCACCGTCGTCGAAGCGGTCGTCGAACGGACCGTCGTCGAAGGAGTCGAAGTGGCCGCCGTCGTAGCGGGAGTCCTCGGGGAGGTCGTCCCGCCCGACGTCGGATGCCGTGCGAGCGTTCCCGTCGCGGGTGCCCGCCTCATGTGACCACAGTGCGGATTTCTTCATATCGACACCATTGTCCCACGGCACGCGAGTGGTTTTCACCCTTCGACCGGGGTGACCGCGTCCGGATGCGGATCAGCCGCCCGCGAGCTGCCGCCACCAGCCGGCGTCGATCCGGCCGCCGCCGACGAGCACGGCGGGCCCGGTGAGCAGGGTCGTCACGCCGGTCACCTCGACCTGCACGGTGCCGCCGGGGACGTCGACGGTGCGGCTCCCGGTCGTCTCGCCGTCGGCGCGGAGGGCGGCGACGGCGGCCGCGACGGTGCCGGTGCCGCAGGAGCGGGTCTCGCCGACGCCGCGCTCGTGCACCCGCATCCGCACCCGCCCGGGCCCGGTGGGGCGGACGAATTCCACGTTGACGCCGTTCGGGAACACCTCGGAGTCGTGCGCGGGGCTTTCGGCGAGGTCGAGCGCGTCGAGGTCGGCGTCGGTGACGCACGCCAGGTGCGGGTTGCCGAGGTCCATGGCCAGACCGGAGAAGTCCCGCCCGGCGAGGGTCGCGGCGGACTCGCCGAACACGTTCGCGGCGCCCATGTCGACGGTGCTGCCGCCGTCCGAGTGGGTGCGGACCTGCCGGAGCCCGGCGCGGGTCCCGACGGGGAACTCGGTGCCGGTGACCAGCCCGGAGTCGACGAGGTACCGGGCGAAGACGCGGACCCCGTTGCCGCACATCTCGGCGATCGAGCCGTCCGCGTTGCGGTAGTCCATGAACCACACGTCCGGGTGAAGGTCGGCGGGTGCGTCCGGGATGGCGGCGGTGGGGACGACGCGCAGCACGCCGTCGGCTCCGAACCCGCGGCGCCGGTCGCAGAGGGCGCGCACGTGCGCGTCGGTGAGCTTCAGCTCGCCGTCCGGGTCGGGCAGCACGACGAAGTCGTTCTGCGTGCCGTGGCCCTTGGCGAACTCTGGTCCTTCGGAAAATTGCACGTCGACGAGTCTACGTGCGCAGCAGTGCGCGGACGGCGGACACCGCGCTCGCCGGTTCGGGCGCCAGCCACCGGATGCGGTCGTCGCGCCGGAACCAGGAGCGCTGCTTGCGCACGAACCGGCGGGTGAGCCGGGCGGTCTCGGCGGCGGCCGCGGCCATGTCCCCGGAGCCGTCGAGTTCGGCGAGCACCTGCTGGTAGCCGAGGGCGCGGGAGGCGGTGCGCCCGTGGCGGAGGCCCTGCTCGCAGAGTTCGCGGACCTCGGCGGCCAGCCCGTCGTCGAACATGCGGGTGACGCGCCGGTCCACCCGGTCGTCGAGTTCCGCGACGGGCCGGTCCAGCCCGACGAGCACGGTGCCGTAACGCGGTGGTCCGGGCACCGGCAGGTTCGCGGAGAACGGTTCGCCGGTGATCTCGATGACCTCCAGCGCCCGCACCAGGCGTCGCCCGTTGGAGGCGAGGATGGCTTCGGCGGCGGACGGGTCGAGCTCGGCGAGTCGGCGGTGCAGCGCGTCCGGCCCGCGTTCGGCGAGTTCGGCCTCCCAACGCGCCCGCACCTGCGGGTCGGTGCCGGGGAACCGCAGGTCGTCGAGCACGGCCTGCACGTACAGCCCGCTGCCGCCGACGAGCACCGGGGTGCGGCCGCGGGCGAGGACGTCCTCGACGGCGGCGCGCGCGTCCCGCTGGTAGGCGGCCACCGAGGCGGCTTCGGTCACGTCCAGCACGTCGAGCAGGTGGTGCGGAACGCCGTGCCGCTCCCCCGGCGGGAGCTTCGCGGTGCCGATGTCCATGCCCCGGTAGAGCTGCATCGCGTCGGCGTTGACGACCTCACCGCCGAGTTCGGTCGCGACCTCGACGGCGAGGTCGGACTTGCCGGTGGCGGTGGGCCCGACGATCGCCACCGGTCGAGCTGGGGATGCGGCGGACACGGTGGGGACTGTAGTGCCACCGGCCGGGGTCGCGGCGGGCCGTCAGCCGGTCCGGGTCCAGACGCCGACGTGGTAGGTGATGCCCAGCGGCGTGTCGGAGTACAGCGGTTCGGACTGCCAGGTCCCGCGCGCGGCGGCCCCGGCGGCGACCTGCCACGCGGCGCGGCTGTGCACGCCCAGCTCGGCGCATTCGCCGGGGTCGAGGCCCAGCAGGGCGGCGCGGTCCACGTCGCGCAGCGCGCGGCGCAGCACCTCGTCGAGGACTTCGGCCCGCGGGTCCGGCGGGTGCGGGGAACGCTCGTCGCGGTGGCTGCCGCCTTCGGCCAGCACCAGCAGCGCGGTCTCCGTCCCGGCGGCGTCCAGCCGTTCACCCAGTTCAGTGGCCTGCTCGGCGGGCGCGTCGGGATCCAGCAGGCGCATCCGCACGGACCGGGCCCCGGCTTGCGCGCGCAGCAGTCCGGCGACGAGCGCCGGCAGCGGCAGGTCCGGGTCGGGGGTGGTGCGCTCGCTCTCGTGCAGCGAGACCGGGACGTCGACGCCGTACCCGGCGAAGGTGCCCGTCGTGCCCGGCCCGAGTTCGGGAGGACCGGAACGATCTACCCCGACCGCCACCCATTCGGTTGCGGATTCGGTCAAAATGGTGGTGGCGCGCAGGCACGCGTTCCGCACGGGCTCGATCACCGAAGTGGACCGCACGGTCAGTTCGGGGACGAGCAGCGGCGGGTAGGGCACCACGGCGATGCGGGTGATCACACCCGTGCACGGTAGAGGTCACGGTCAGCGGTGAGCGGAGCAGGCATCCGATCGGCGGAGGCGGGCGTTCGAGGCACCCGCCGGCGGCCGCTCCGCGCGACCGGGCGAACCGCGCGGAGGAACGCCGGAATTCCGGCGCGGGTGCCGACCTGTTTGAATGCGCCAGCGGAGATCGGACTCGTCACCCGGGTCCGGATCGCCGCGCACCGGCCCCGCACGTGCGGGGCGCCCGTGCCCGGCACGGGCACCGAAGCGGGTACCCGAGGAGGATTCCGGTCATGACGCACCAGGACACGACCCCCGACAGCACTGCGGGCGCCACGCCCGACGCGGCCGCGGCCGCCGCTGGGACCGGGTCCACCTCGACGGCCCCCTCCGTCCCGACGGCGTCGACGCACCCGGAGCGGTGGGGTCGCGTCGACGAGGCGGGCACCGTGTGGGTGCGGACCGCCGACGGGGAGCGCGAGGTCGGTTCCTGGCAGGCCGGCGAGCCCGCCGAGGGCTTGGCGCACTTCGCGCGGAAGTTCGACGACCTGCGCACCGAGGCGGAACTGCTGGAGAACCGGCTCAACAGCCGGTCCGGGGACGCGAAGCAGTCGCTGACCAGCGCCAAGCACCTGCGCGACGGCTTGCCGGACGCCGCCGTCGTCGGCGACTTGGCCGCGCTGGGCGCGCTGGCGGAGCACCTCGTGCAGCACGCCGAGCAGGCGGTCGAGGAGGCGAAGGCGCACAAGGAGCAGGCCCGCACGGACGCGGTGGCCCGCAAGGAGGCGCTCGCCGCCGAGGCCGAGGAGATCGCCGCGGAGGCCACGCACTGGAAGTCCGCCGGTGACCGGCTGCGCGCGATCCTCGAGGAGTGGAAGTCGGTGCGCGGCGTGGACCGCAAGACCGACGAGCAGCTGTGGCGCCGGTTCTCCAAGGCCCGCGACGCGTTCAACCGCAGGCGCGGTTCGCACTTCGCCGACCTGGACCGGCAGCGGGCCGCGGCGAAGGCCCGCAAGCAGGAGCTCGTGGAGGCCGCCGAAGCGCTCACCGAATCCACCGACTGGGGAGCGACGGCGGCGCGCTACAAGGAGCTCATGGCCGAGTGGAAGGAGAGCGGCCGGGCACCGAAGGACAGCGACGACGCGCTGTGGCAGCGGTTCCGGACCGCGCAGGACGCGTTCTTCGCCCGCCGGTCGGCGGCGTTCTCCGAGCGCGACGCCGAGTTCGCCGAGAACGCGCGGCACAAGGAAGCGCTGCTGGTCGAGGCGGAAGCGATCGACCCGGGTGCCGACCTGAACGCGGCGCAGGCGCAGCTGCAGCGCATCCAGCAGCGCTGGGACGAGATCGGGAAGGTCCCGCGCGAGCGGATGCGGGAGCTGGAGGGGCGGCTGCGCACGGTCGCGGACCGGGTGCGGTCGGCTTCGGACGCGCAGTGGCGGCGCACCGACCCGGAGGCGCAGGCGCGCGTCGACCAGTTCCGGGAGCGCGTCGAGCAGTTCGAGGCGCAGGCGGAGAAGGCGCGCGCCGCGGGCGACGCGAAGCGGGCGAAGAAGGCCGACGAGCAGGCCGGCCAGTGGCGGGTGTGGCTCGCCGCTGCCGAGCAGGCGCTGGCCGATCGGTGAGGTCGGCGCCCGCCCCGATCAGCGGGGCGGGCGGACACCCGGGCAGCGGTTCCGCCTCGTCAACGGCAGGACCGCCGCACCGCGGACCACCTGATCCCGGGAGCAGTGCTCAGGCACCGCCGCTCCGGGCGCCGGCCCGCACTCGATCCCCCACCTCACGGCCGGGTGAGGACGACCCGGAGCCACTGGATCGCCAGCACCACCATGCACAGCGCCGCGAGCACCAGGCCCCAGGACGGGCCACCGGTGGGCGCGGTCTGCCGCGACCAGATGGCGATCATGCCTTCGAAGGACACGATGATCGCGGCCATGCCCGCGACCCAGGCGACCGCCCAGCGGCGGGTGACGAGCGCGAGCGCGCCGATGAGCACGCCGACGATGGTGGCGTTGATCGAGAACAGCCGGGGCAGCAGCCCGACCTGCAGCACGGGGTCGGCGTGGCCGAGCAGGATCTGCAGCCCGGTGGCGTCGCCGATCCACGGCAGCAGCGAGCTGGCGATCAGCACGAGGATGACGCCGGCGATGGTGACGGCGGTGCTGCCGGGGTCGATGCGGCGCAGCAGGTCGCGTTCGGCCTGGGACAGCTGCCGCCGGTCGGCCTGCTGCTCGGGGGCGTTCACCGGGTCGGTCGGTTCGGCGCGCTGCACGTCGGTCCCTTCTCGCGGGTCCTGGTCCCGTCCGGCCTCGTCGGGGCCGGGGGTGTCGTCCGGTTCGGGGCGCGGGCGCTCGTCGTCGCTCAACAGCCGCATCCTCGTTCGGCGGCGGGCTGCGCCGCGGGGGCTCCGAAGGAGGGCAGTCCGAGGCTGACCCCGGAGGTCTTGGGCTTGCGGCCCTCTTCCCAGTGGTCGCCCGCCCGGGTGCGCCGGTGCGCGGTGATCTCGCCGTCGGCGACGAGGTGGTGCGGGGAGGCCTGGGTGATGGCGGTGTGCACGATGTCGCCGGGCCGGATCTCGCGGTCGATGGCGCCGCCGGGGTGGAAGTGCACGAGCCGCCCGTCGCGGGCGCGGCCGGAGAGCCTGCGGGTCGCGGTGTCCTTGCGGCCTTCGCCTTCGGCGACGAGGAGTTCGACCTCGCGGCCGACGAGTTCCTTGCCGAGCTCCCAGGACATCTCGTTCTGCAGCGCGACGAGCCGTTCGTAGCGCTGCTGGACGACCTCCTTGGGCAGCTGCCCGGGGAGGTCGGCGGCGGGTGTGCCGGGCCGCTTGGAGTACTGGAAGGTGAACGCGGAGGTGAAGCGGGCGCGGCGGACGACGTCGAGGGTCGCTTCGAAGTCCTCCTCGGTCTCGCCGGGGAAGCCGACGATGATGTCGGTGGTGATAGCGGCGTCGGGCATCGCTTCGCGGACCTTGCTCAGGATGCCGAGGTAGCGCTCGGAGCGGTAGGAGCGGCGCATCGCCTTGAGCACCCGGTCGGACCCGGATTGCAGCGGCATGTGCAGCTGGTGGCAGACGTTCGGGGTCTCGGCCATCGCGTCGATGACGTCGTCGGTGAAGTCGCGCGGGTGCGGCGAGGTGAACCGGACGCGTTCGAGCCCGTCGATCTCGCCGCAGGAGCGCAGCAGCTTGCCGAACGCGTAGCGGTCGCCGAACTCGGCGCCGTAGGCGTTGACGTTCTGCCCGAGCAGGGTCACTTCGAGCACGCCTTCGTCGGCGAGCGCCTGCACTTCGGCGAGCACGTCGCCGGGCCTGCGGTCCTTCTCCTTGCCGCGCAGCGCGGGCACGATGCAGAACGTGCAAGTGTTGTTGCACCCGACGGAGACGGACACCCAGCCGGAGTAGGCGGATTCGCGGCGCGCGGGCAGCGTGGACGGGAAGGTGTCGAGGGCTTCGAGGATCTCGACCTCGGCCTCCTCGTTGTGCCGGGCCCGTTCCAGCAGCGTCGGCAGCGAACCGAGGTTGTGGGTGCCGAACACGACGTCGACCCACGGGGCGCGGCGGACGATCTCGCTGCGGTCCTTCTGCGCGAGGCAGCCGCCGACGGCGATCTGCATCCCGGGGCGTTCCTGCTTGGCGGGCCGCAGGTGACCGAGGTTGCCGTAGAGCCGGTTGTCGGCGTTCTCCCGGACCGCGCAGGTGTTGAACACGACCACGTCGGGGTCGTGGTCCTTCGCGGCGCGCACGTAACCGGCGTCTTCCAGCATCCCGGACAGCCGCTCGGAGTCGTGCACGTTCATCTGACACCCGTAGGTGCGGATCTCGTAGGTCCGGGAAGTGCTCGTCGTGCTCACCCCGCCACCATATCGGCTGCTCAGGACTGGTCGGCGAGTACCCGGAGGCGAGGGCGGCGACCTGGCCGGAGATCGTCGCCGGGCGCTCGCGGCCGTGGGCCGGGCACGGCGGGCCGCTTGCGGCGTTCGGCGGACCGGATGCGGCCGTCCGGACCGGTGCCCGGAATCCGGATGAACGGCATTCGGTGATTCTTCTCGAGCAGTCGAGTCGAATCGAGCGAAACCGCGTCCGCGATCGGTCCGGCTCATTCATGGTGGGCATTCGCCGGTGCTCGCGGGATGGGCGGGAACGGCGCGAGAACACCGCGGAGGTGCACGTGGCACGACCCGAAGGCGTTACTACGGGTCACACCCAGACGGTCCATCCGGGCGGGGCCGAGCGGGCACCGACACGGACGGTCACCCCTCGGGTGCGCGCCGCGGAGGTCGCCGGAAAGCGGCGAACTCCCCTACCAGAACGGGTTCGCGCAGTTGGGAGGCCGATCGGAGTCCGTCGTGGCAATGGGGAAGCCCCCCACCGACCCTCCGATCCACCCGCGTAACCGAGTTGCAACCTGAGTTGACCCGCACCATATGGACTAATCGGTACGAGCAGCTTAAATTTTCGCCATCAGATCCGGACATTCTCGGGCTAGGAGTGTGCATGACCGCCGGTTCCCCGGATTCGCCGATGATCCGCATGTCCTCGGTGGACAAGCACTTCGGTTCCCTGCACGTGCTGCAGGACGTGGACCTCACCGTTCCGCCCGGCCAGGTCGTGGTGGTGCTCGGGCCGTCCGGCTCGGGCAAGTCCACGCTGTGCCGCGCGATCAACCGCCTGGAACCCATCGACTCGGGCACGATCGAGATCGACGGCAAGCCGCTGCCCGCCGAAGGACGCGCGCTCGCCGAGCTCCGCGCCGACGTGGGCATGGTGTTCCAGCAGTTCAACCTGTTCGCGCACAAGACGATCCTCGAGAACGTGCTGCTCGGGCCGATCAAGGTGCGCAAGACCGACAAGGCCACCGCCGAACGCGAAGCGCTGGCCCTGCTGGAGCGGGTGGGCATCGCCAACCAGGCGGAGAAGTACCCCGCGCAGCTCTCCGGCGGGCAGCAGCAGCGGGCGGCGATCGCCCGCGCCCTGGCGATGAAGCCCAAGGTCATGCTGTTCGACGAGCCCACCTCGGCGCTCGACCCCGAGATGGTCAACGAGGTGCTCGACGTGATGGCCGGGCTCGCCGCCGAAGGCATGACGATGCTGGTCGTCACGCACGAGATGGGCTTCGCCCGCCGCGCCGCGCACCGGGTGCTGTTCATGGCCGACGGACGCATCGTCGAGGACTCGACGCCGAACCGGTTCTTCGACGAGCCGGAGAGCGCCCGCGCCCAGGACTTCCTCAGCAAGATCCTCACCCACTGACCTCCCTCGCGTCGTCCCCGCACCCGCGCGGGGACGCAGGAGCCGTACACCTCCAGAGAGGGGCATCCGAGATGAAAGCGCGCAGCGTGCGCTGGGGCGTGCTGGCGGCGTCGATGGCGCTGGCGCTGACCGCCTGCGGGGGCAACAGCGAGAACCGCCTCGAAACCGGCACCGACGTGCCCGTCGACCCGAACGCGCAGTTCGAGCCCGGCACCACGATGGCGAAGCTGAAGCAGTCCGGCACGATCCGCATCGGCACCAAGTTCGACCAGCCGCTGTTCGGACTGAAGGGCCTCGACGGCAACCCGCAGGGTTTCGACGTCGAGATCGGCAAGATCGTCGCCGCCGGGCTCGGCCTCCCCGCCGACCGGATCGAATGGGTGGAGGCGCCGAGCAAGACCCGCGAGGAGCTCATCGAGCAGGGCCGGGTCGACATGGTCGTGGCCACCTACACGATCAACGACAAGCGCAAGCAGCGGATCAGCTTCGCCGGCCCGTACTACGAAGCCGGCCAGGACCTCATGGTCTCCGCCGACGACGACACGATCACCGGCCCGGAGTCGCTGCGGCCCACCGGCGCCAAGGTCTGCTCGGTCACCGGCTCCACGCCCGCCGAGCAGATCAAGCAATACGTCGACCCGGAGAACCTGACGTTGTTCGACGTCTACTCCAAGTGCGCCGACGCGCTGCGCACCGGCCAGGTGCAGGCCGTCACCACGGACAACGTGATCCTGATGGGCCTGGTCCAGAAGGGCAACGGCCGGTTCAAGCTCGTCGACCGGCAGTTCACGAAGGAGCCCTACGGCGTCGGCGTCAAGAAGGGCGACACGGCGTTCTGCCGGTTCATCGACGACACCCTGACCCGAGCCGAGGCCGACGGCCAGTACGCGAAGTCCTGGGGAGCCACCGCGGGCAAGGTCTCGCCGGAGACCCCACCGCTGCCGCAGCTGGACCCCTGCAGTTGATCGCCTCCCGGTGCGGGGCGCCCTCCAGCGGCGCCCCGCACCGGACCTCCCTGTCCGCAGAGCCGGAGAGAACCGTGCACGTCATCACCGACAACCTGCCCCTCTACCTGAGCGGGCTCCTGCGAACGCTGCAGATATGCCTGTACGCCGGGCTGATCGCGCTGGTCCTGGGGACCGTGATCGCGGCCTTCCGGGTCGCACCGCTGCCCCCGCTGCGCGCCACCGGGACCTCCTGGGTCACCGTGTTCCGCAACTGCCCGCTGACCGTGGTGCTGTTCTTCATGGCCTTCGGGCTGCCCGAACTGGGCCTCAACGGCTCCTACTTCTGGTTCGGCACCATCGGGCTCGCCCTCTACACCTCCGCCTTCGTGTGCGAGGCGATCCGCAGCGGCATCAACGCCGTGCCGCCCGGCCAGGCCGAAGCGGCCCGCGCCATCGGTCTCGGCTTCGGCCAGGTCCTGAGCCTGGTCGTGCTCCCGCAGGCGATCCGCACCGTGGTGCCGCCGCTGGGCAACGTCTTCATCGCGATGATCAAGAACTCGGCGATCGTCGGCGCGTTCGGCGTCGGCGGGGACCTGTTCGCCGTCGGCGACACGCTGACCTCGGCGCGCGGCGAGGCCGTGCTGCCGGTGCTCATCGGCGTGGTGCTCGGCTACCTGGTGATCACGATCCCGGCCGGGCTGCTGCTCGGCGCCCTGGAGCGGAAGGTGGCGATCGCCCGATGACGAACTCCGTGCTCTACGAAGCCCCCGGGCCCGCCGCCAAGCGGCGTTCCCTCCTGCTCAGCGTCGCCGTCGGCGTCGTGCTGGCCGCGGTGCTGGCCTGGGTGCTCTACACCCTCGGCGCCAACGACCAGCTGACCGTCGACAAGTGGGGTCCGCTGATCGACCCGACCGACGGCACCTTCGCCCCGCTGTGGACGTTGATGGGCGTCGGGCTGGGCAACACGCTGCTGACCGCCGTGCTGGCGATGGCGTTTTCGCTGCTGGTCGGCACGCTGCTGGCGGTGTCCCGCATCGTCGCGGCCCGCTGGTACCGGTGGGCCGTCGTCGGCGTCGTCGAGCTGCTGCGCGGCGTGCCGGTGGTCATCGCGGTGTTCTTCGCCAGCCGGGTGCTGCCCTCGTTCGGGCTGGACATGTCGGTGATGTGGTACCTGGTCATCGGCCTCACCGCGTACAACTCGGTGATCATCGCCGAGATCGTGCGGGCCGGGATCCAGTCGTTGCCGCGCGGCCAGGGCGAAGCCGCCTACGCGATCGGGATGCGGCGCTCGCAGGTGCTGCGCACCGTGCTGCTGCCGCAGGCGTTCCGGGCGATGCTGCCCGCGCTGATCAGCCAGCTCGTGGTGATCGTGAAGGACACCTCGCTGGGCTTCATCATCTCGTACGTCGACGTGGTGCGGCAGGGGCAGATCGTCATCCAGAACCTGAACAACCCGATCCAGACGTACTTCGTCATCGGCGTGCTGTTCGTGGTGCTCAACTACGCGCTGAGCCGGGCGGCGGTCTACACCGAGCGCAGGCTCAGCCAGGGCCGCAAGGGTGGCGGCACCGCCGCCCGCGCCGCCCAGGCCCAGGCCGCGGAGTGATCCGGTCCCGCCCCGTCCCGCCTCAGCGCGGGGCGGGGCGGGCCTGCACGCCCTCCGCCGCGAGGGTCTCGTCGTAGGCGCGCTGCCAGGTGCCGTCGCGCACCGCGGCGTCGAGCGCGGCGGTGATCCGGTCGTGCAGCGCTTCATCGCCGGACTTGATGCCCAGGTAGTGCTCGGTCCCGTCCGCGGTCACCGCGTACGGGCCGACCGCGTCGACACCCGACTCGCCCGGTTCGGCACCGCCGACCAGCAGGTCCACCTCGCCGCGCGCCAGCGAACCGTCGCGCAGCGTCGGCGGCAGCATCCGGTAGGAGATCTGGGTCCGCGGGTCCAGGCCCAGCCCCTGCGCCACGAGCTCGGCCACCTCCACGTCGAAACCGCGGTAGCGGCTGCCGTCGCGGGTGGCGAACCGGGGTTCCTCGGCGCGCAACCCCACCAGCAGCGAGCCGCGCTGGCGCACCTCCTCCAGCGTCGCCGAGCCGCCCAGCTCGA
Organism: Saccharopolyspora gregorii; assembly: GCF_024734405.1. Lineage (NCBI taxonomy): Bacteria > Bacillati > Actinomycetota > Actinomycetes > Pseudonocardiales > Pseudonocardiaceae > Saccharopolyspora > Saccharopolyspora gregorii. The sequence goes on from NZ_CP059556.1 coordinate 4,683,568, forward strand.
CCGGCGGCGGGGGTGCGGCGCCGGGCCGCGGGGACGCGGCCGGCGGGGCCACCGGGGCGGGAGCGCTCGGCGGCGGCTGCTCCGGTTCACCGGTGCCCGCCGAACATCCGGCCAGGGCCATTCCGCCAGCGAGCACCACTGCCACCACTCCCGTGCGCATGCGCACCATCCTGCCAGCCGAGCGGATCACGGCGGGACGCGTCGGCGAACGCGCCGCCACTCGTCCGAGGCGCTGGGGAAAACCCCAGAACCCGGTTCGGGACGGCGGGGCGACGGGGCCTGCCGGGTGCTCCGGCAGCACTGCCACGCGGTGTGGAGCACCGCAGCTCAACGGCACAGCGAACGGTGAGTACATCCGCTAGTCATCCGAACGACAGGTAGTGTTCACACTCGCAACGAATTCTGGATCGGTTTTGACTTCCCCGTCACACCCGTTAGTGTGGCTGCCGTCACGAAGGCGCCAACGTCGTCGCCCCGCACAGCGCTCATCAGCACTGATCGCTCAGGAGGCGAGGAATGGCGACGCACGCGGCCATCCATCCCGTCGTTGCTCGGGTCACCGAGCGCATCGCGCAGCGCAGCGCGCGCACCCGGCGCGAGTACCTCGAACGCATCGACTCCGCCGCCGCTGACGGCCCGACCCGTGCCGGGATGCCCTGCAGCAACCTGGCCCACGGCTTCGCGGGCTGTAGCGGCGCCGACCGGATCGCGGTGCGCGGCGAGACCAAGCCGGGCGTGGCGATCGTGTCGGCGTACAACGACATGCTCTCCGCGCACCAGCCCTACGACGAATACCCCGCGTGGATCAAGGACGCGGTGCGCGACGCGGGCGGCGTCGCCCAGTTCGCCGGCGGTGTCCCCGCCATGTGCGACGGCATCACCCAGGGCCGCGCGGGCATGGAACTGTCGCTGTTCTCCCGCGACGTGATCGCGATGGCCACCGGAGTCGCGCTCTCCCACGAGATGTTCGACGGGGCGCTGCTGCTCGGCGTGTGCGACAAGATCGTGCCCGGGCTGCTCATCGGCGCACTCGCCTTCGGGCACCTGCCGACGATCCTGGTGCCGGCCGGGCCGATGCCCTCCGGGCTGCCCAACGGCGAGAAGAGCCGCGTCCGGCAGCTGTTCGCCGAGGGCAAGGCGACCCGGGAAGACCTCCTCGAAGCCGAGTCGGCCTCCTACCACTCCCCCGGCACCTGCACCTTCTACGGCACCGCGAACTCCAACCAGCTCGTCGTCGAAGTGATGGGGCTGCACCTGCCCGGCTCCAGCTTCGTCGCGCCCGGCACCCCGCTGCGGCGTGCCCTCACCGACGAGGCCTCGCGGCGCGTCGTGCAGCTCGCCCGCGGCGAGGAGCGCACCCCGATCGGCCGGTTGCTCGACGAACGAGCCCTGGTCAACGGCGTCGTCGCGCTGCTCGCCACCGGCGGCTCCACCAACCACACGCTGCACCTGCCCGCCATCGCCGCCGCCGCGGGCATCGAACTCACCTGGGACGACTTCGCCGAGCTCTCCGCCGTCGTGCCCTCCCTGTCGCGGGTCTACCCCAACGGCTCCGCCGACATCAACCACTTCGCCGCCGCCGGAGGCGTGCAGACCCTCATCGGCCAGCTGCTCGACGCCGGACTGCTGCACCCCGACGTGCACACCGTCGCCGGGTACGGACTCGACCGGTACCGGCAGCAGCCGTTCCTCGAGGACGGCGAGCTGGTGTGGCGCGATGCCCCCGCCGAGAGCCTCGACCCGGACGTGCTGCGCGGCGTCGACGACCCGTTCGCGCCCGACGGCGGGCTGCGCGTGCTGCGCGGCAACCTCGGCAGCTCGGTCATCAAGGTCTCCGCGGTCAAGCCGGAGCACCGCGTCGTCACCGCGCCCGCGCGCGTCTTCGACGACCAGCACCGGTTCACCGAGCTGTTCCGCACCGGCGAACTCGACCACGACGTCGTGGTCGTCATCCGCAACCAGGGGCCGCAGGCCAACGGCATGCCCGAGCTGCACGGGCTCACCCCCGCGCTCGGCGTGCTCATGGACCGCGGACACCAGGTCGCGCTGGTCACCGACGGACGCATGTCCGGGGCCTCCGGCAAGATCCCCGCCGCCATCCAGCTCACCCCCGAAGCCACCGCGGGCGGACCGCTCGCGCGGGTGCGCGACGGCGACATGGTCCGGCTCGACGCCGAGAACGGCACCCTCGAAGTGCTCGTCGGCGACGACGACTTCGCCGCCCGCGAACCCGCCCCCGGCGCCGCCGCCACCCAGCACGGCACCGGCCGCGAACTGTTCGCCGCCTTCCGCCACGCCGTCGGCCGCGCCGACCAGGGCGCTAGCGTGTTCGCACCGCAGCAGCGCACCGACGCGCCGAGCGACCTGCCCGTCTGATCCGCCCGTCCGAAGGACCGCGGGCGGCGCCGGACGACCGACCGCCTGCACCGGCGCTTACCGAGAACAGGTGAACACCGCCATGAACACTGCCTCCGAAGTGCTCGAGCTCAGCCCCGTCGTGCCCGTCGTCGCCCTCGACGACGTCGCCCACGCGGTGCCGCTCGGCCAAGCCCTGCTGCGCGGCGGCATCCGCACCATCGAAGTCACCCTGCGCACCCCCGCGGGCCTGCCCGCCATCGAACGGCTCGCCGCGGAAGTTCCGGAGATCGTCGTCGGGGCGGGCACCATCACCGAGGTCGGCCAGGCCGACAAGGCGCGCGAAGCCGGCGCCCGGTACATCGTCACGCCCGGCGCCACCGACCGGCTGCTCGACGACGTGGACGCCACCGGACTGCCCTACCTCGCGGGAGTCAGCACCGTCGCCGAGGCGATGCGGCTCGCCGAGCGCGGGGTCACCGCGATGAAGTTCTTCCCCGCCGAACCCAGCGGCGGGGTGCCGTACCTCAAGTCCATCGCCGGGCCGCTGCCGCAGCTGCGGTTCTGCCCCACCGGCGGCATCAGCGTCGACAACGCGGGCCGCTACCTGGCGCTGCCCAACGTGGGCTGCGTCGGCGGCTCGTGGCTGGCGCCGAAGCAGCTGCTCGCCGCCGGGCAGTGGGGACAGGTCGAAGCGCTGGCGCGGCAAGCCGCGGCGCTGGGTTGATCCGGTCGGCGCTGGGTTGATCAGGTCCGCGCTGGGCTGATCCGGTCGCCTCGGGGCTCGGGTGCTGATCCGGTCGCCTCGGGGCGGCTCTGGTGCTGGTCCGGCGCCGCAGCGATCCGTGGCCGGGGCCGATCCGCCCGGGACGTCCCCGCCGACCGGCGCGGTCCTCCCGCGAACGCGGTAGCCGCCGTCCCCTCCGCAGGCGATCCGGTCCGCCCGCGGCGGCTCGTAGCGTCGGGAGGACCTCGACGCTGGGACGGTCACCGAATGCACCTGCGCGCCAACCGACACCGCTCGCCGGAGCCGCACCGCCGGCCCCGGCGAGCGCTCGGCGCCCTGCTGCTCGCCGCGCTCCTCGGCATCGCCGGGGCCAGCCCCGCCAGCGCCGAACCGGACCGCACCCCCGGCTCGGGGACCGTCGTCAGCTTCACCTTCGACGACGGCAGCGTCTCGCAGACCTCCGGCGCCGAAGTGCTGCAGCGGCACGGCATGCGCGGCACCTTCTACATCATCTCCGGCGCCATCGGCAGCCCCGGCTACCTCGGTCACGACGAGCTGCGGCGGATCGCCGACGCCGGACACGAGATCGGCGGGCACACCGTCACCCACCCCGACCTCACCTCCGTCAGCCCCGACGAGATGCGCAGGCAGATCTGCGACGACCGGGCCAACCTGGAGCAGTGGGGCTACCAGGCCACCTCGTTCACCACGCCGTTCAACGAAACCGACCAGAACGTGCGGAAGGCCGTGCAGGACTGCGGCTACAACAGCGCCCGCACCATGGGCGGTCTGCGCGCGCCCGGCGACTGCGCCGACTGCCCCGCCGCCGAATCCACCCCGCCCGCCGACCCGTACGAGATCCGCTCCCCCGGCATGATCCGGCGCGAGACCACCGTCGACGACCTCAAGGAGGCGGTGACCCGCGCCGATGACGCAGGTGGCGGGTGGGTACCGCTGGTGCTGCACCAGACCTGCGAGATGTGCGGGCCCCTCGGGCTCAACCCCCGGGTCCTCGACGAGTTCGCGGGCTGGCTGCACGACCGCGGGACCCCGGTGCGCACCGTGCACGAGATCGTCGGCGGCCGGGTCGCACCCGTGCACCGGGCGTCCCCGCCGCAGGACCGGGACCGGCCGGTCAACGCGTCGCTCGAACACGCCGGGCCGGACGGGCTCCCGATCGGCTGGGAGACCGGCGGCTGGGGGACGAACACGCCGGTGTGGACCAGGACCCGCGACGCGCACGAAGGGCGGTGGGCGCAACGCCTGGACATGACCCGGTTCACCGACGGCGACGCGAAGCTGATGTCGACGCTGGACCTCGGCGAGTACTCGCTGCCCGCGCACACCGGGCACAACTACACCCTCAGCACCTGGTACAAGTCGACGGCGCCCACCCAGCTCGCCGTGTACTACCGGGACCGGGTCGGGCAGTGGCGCTACTGGGCGGCCGGACCGACCTTCGCGCCCGCCGAGCAGTGGTCGAGGGCGCACTGGACGACCCCGCCGGTTCCGAAGGAGGCGACCGGGCTCAGCTACGGGCTCGCCCTGTTCTCGCCGGGTTCGGTCACCACCGACGACTACCAGGTGCGGGTCGACGCGAAGGCCACCAACGAGAGCTCCTGCCGCGAACTGGACTGGTGGGTCCCGCGGCGGTGGCTGTGCCCGTGACCGGCCGGGGAACGGGGTGAGCCCGCATGCCGCTGCCCCGGACGCGCGCGGTGGCGGCGCTGACCGCGGCCCTGATCACCGCTTCCTGCGCGGGAGGTGAGCAGGTGCCCGGCCGCCAGTACCCCTGGCACACCGGCATCGTGGCGACCACGTTCTGGGTCGGTGAAGTGCTCGACCCGGACGCCTCCGACGGCAGCCAGGTGATCTCCACCTACGACGCGGCGTGGCAGGAGCACTACGGCGGCTGCGACGGGGTGCTGGTCGACGGGCGGTGCGAGACGGAGCCGCGGACGGCGCACAACGGGTACTTCCCGACCCGGATGGCACCGCGGGAGAACCCGTTCTACCTGGACCTGCCGTTCGACGACCTGAACGATCCGATCGCCTTCGCGCAGCGCGCCGACGTGGTGCCGTGGAGCCGCGATCCGGGCTACGCCGGGCGCGAGCGGGACCGCGCGTTCAGCTACCTGAAGAACCGCTGGGTGCAGCTCACCAGGGGCGACGCGGTCTGCTACGGGCAGGTGCAGGACGCGGGGCCCGCCGAGTACCACGACGCCCGCTACGTGTTCGGGCCCGACGACGCGCGACCGGTGAACACCCGGTTCAACGGGGCGGGACTGGACGTGTCGCCCGCGTTGAACGGCTGCCTCGGGTTCACCCGGCTCAACGGCGCGCAGGACCGGGTGAACTGGCGCTTCGTGGAGGAGTCCGACGTGCCCGGCGGACCCTGGCGGCGCATCGTCACGACGTCACCGCCGACGCTGTACTGACCGGCGTGCGACCCGACCGGGGTCAGGCGGCGAGCTCGTCGGTGATCAGGGCGAGGGCGTCCGGGATGGAGTCGACGACCGGCACCCCCGCCGGTTCCAGCGCGGACCGGCTCATCACGCCCGTCGTCACCAGCACGCAGCCGGTGCCGACCTTGTCGGCGGCGAGCGCGTCGTCGAGGACGTCGCCGATGAGCACCACGTCCGCCGGCCGCAACCGCTGCGCGGTGAGGTGGTGGTCCAGGTGCTCGGCCTTGGCGCCGCCGCCCACCTCGGTGCGCAGCCCGTCGACGCGCTCGAACAGCGGCAGCAGCTCCAGCTCGGTGATCAGCGGGACCAGTTCGTCGTGGAACCACATCGACAGCAGCGACTGGGTGCGCCCGGCCGCCGACCAGCTGTGCAGTTCGTCCGGCACGCCCGGGGCGAGCCGCGCCGTGTGCAGCAGTTCCCGGTAGTGCTCGTGGTAGAGCACGTCCAGCTTGTTCCAGTCCGCTTCGGTCAGCGGACGCTCCAGCAGCCGCTCGTAGCACTGCTGCAGCGGGCGGCTGAACACCGTCCGCCAGTGCTCCAGGTCGATCGGGTCCCTGCCGAACTCGGCGCAGACCGCGTTCACCGCCGCGACCACGGCGTCGTTGTCGTCGAGCAACGTGCCGTTCCAGTCCCACACGATGTGCCGTGCCGCCGTTCCCGCGCCACCACCGACTCGCATGTCACCCCTGTCGATCGACTCCGGACGTCCGAGCGGGCAGCCTAGCGAAGACCGGTGATCTCCGAATCCACCCGCCGGGCGCGTGCTGCGTCAGCTCAGGTGCCGTCCGGACCTGGCCGCCCCCGCTCAGGACAGGTCCGGGTCGTCCGCTCGCCCGAGTTCGTCCTTCGCGACCCGGAAGGCGAGGCCTTCGGAGTAACCCTTGCGCGCGAGCATGCCGACGAGCCGGCGCAGCAGCTTCTCCTGGTCGTCGACCCGGGCGGAGCGGAGCTTGCGGCGCACCAGTTCCCGCGCCCGCTCCTCCTCGGCGTCCGGGTCCACCGCGGAGAGCGCCTCGGCGACGAGGTGCTCCTCGACGCCCTTGCGGCGCAGCTCGTAGCCGAGCGCCTTGCGGCCCAGGCCCTGGTTGCGCTGGCGCTCGTTGACCCAGGCCTCGGCGAACTCGGCGTCGTCGACCAGGCCCGCGTCGACGAACTTCTGCAGCACCGCGTCCGCGACGTCCTCGTCGATCTCCTTGCGCAGCAAGGCGTTCCGCAGTTCGGACCGGCTGCGGGCGCGCACCGCCAGCAGCCGGTACACGATGTCGCGGGCCGAGGCCTCCGGGGACTGCGGCACGCCCGGCGGACGTTCCTCGCGGCGCTGCCCGCCACGCCGACCGCCACGCCGACCGCTCGGTGCGGGTTCGGGTTCGCCGGGTTCGGGTTCGCCGGTGGTCAGCTCGCTGCGGCGACGGCGTTTGCCGGTGCGCGCGGCGGAACCGTCCGCCGACACGAACTCGGCGGACGCGCCGGTGTCCGGCGAGCGCGCCGCACCGGAGCCGGATTCCGCGGCATCGTCCGGCGAACGGGGCGCGTGGTCCGTGCTGCGCCACACACCTCGCCCGCCGGAACCGCTGCGCCGTCGAGCCACCGAGCCGGCCCGCTGCCCGCGGGAACCGGCCCGGGAGGACTCGTCGCCCCAGGGCGAATGGGCGGAGTCGTCGTCTTCCGGCACGAGCGGGCTCAGAACTCGACGGGAGCCGGTTCCGCGGCCTGCTCGTCGTCGAGCTTGGCCCCGATGCCGAGCTTCTCCTTGATCCGCTTCTCGATCTCGTTCGCCACGTCCGGGTTCTCCCGCATGAACTTGCGGGCGTTCTCCTTGCCCTGGCCCAGCTGGTCGCCCTCGTACGTGTACCAGGCACCGGACTTGCGGATGATGCCCTGCTCCACGCCCATGTCGATCAGCGAACCCTCGCGGCTGATCCCGATGCCGTAGATGATGTCGAACTCGGCCTGCTTGAACGGCGGCGCGGTCTTGTTCTTCACCACCTTGACCCGGGTGCGGTTGCCCACCGCGTCGGAGCCGTCCTTGAGCGTCTCGATCCGCCGCACGTCCAGCCGCACCGAGGAGTAGAACTTCAGCGCCTTACCACCGGTGGTCGTCTCCGGGCTGCCGAACATGACGCCGACCTTCTCGCGGAGCTGGTTGATGAAGATCGCGGTGGTCTTGGCGTTGTAGAGCGCGGAGGTGAGCTTGCGCAGCGCCTGGCTCATCAGCCGGGCCTGGAGGCCGACGTGGCTGTCGCCCATCTCGCCCTCGATCTCGGCGCGGGGCACCAGCGCGGCCACCGAGTCGATCACGATGCAGTCCAGCGCACCGGAGCGGATCAGCATGTCCGCGATCTCCAGCGCCTGCTCACCGGTGTCGGGCTGGGAGACCAGCAGCGCGTCGGTGTCCACCCCGATCGACTTGGCGTACTCCGGGTCCAGCGCGTGCTCGGCGTCGATGAACGCGGCGGTGCCGCCGAGCTTCTGGGCGTTGGCCACCGCGTGCAGCGCGACCGAGGTCTTACCGCTGCTCTCCGGGCCGTAGATCTCCACGATGCGACCCCGTGGCAGGCCGCCGATCCCCAGCGCCACGTCCAGCGAGATGGACCCGGTGGGGATGACCTCGACCGGCGCCCGCGACTCGTCGCCGAGCCGCATCACCGATCCCTTGCCGTACTGCTTGTCGATCTGGGCGAGGGCCAGTTCGAGCGCCTTGCCCTTGTCCGGTGTCGCTGCCATCGGGGGTCCACCTCGGTCAAGTCGGACTTCGTCGTGTGCGCACGACGCTACGGGTTGGGACCGACACTCCGGTGGATGCCCTGGCCACCCGGTCGCCCGTTCTCCGGCGACGGGGCCCGGTCGAACACCGAGGTCCGGTCCGCGCATCCGATCATAGGCGAACGGATGTTCGATCACCGGGCCGACACGCCAACCTCGTCACCCTTGCGTGTGAAGAACGGGTTCAGCGGCGCGCGGCCGGGACCTCGAAGACGTCGCACAGCGCCAGCCACACCTGCTTCGGCGAGTACCCGGCCTCCAGGGCCTGGTCCGCGGTGCGGCCGCCGAGCGTCGACAGCACGTGGTCCTCGGCGAGCATCTCGGCGCGCAGCCTGCCGAACTCCTCGGCCATGCGTTCGCGGAAATCGGTGTGTCGCATCGCGACCAGCCTACCGAGCGCACCGCCGGGTACCGTCGAGGTGTGCTGCCGATGCAAGCGGATCCGACCGGCCTCTCCAGCCCGCTGGGCCAGCTGGTGATCGCCGCGATGCTGCTGGTCGCGATCGTCGTCACCCTCCGCTGGCTCTGGCAGAACCGCCGCCGCTGAGGCCCCCGCGCGGCGACCGGCGCCGGCTGTCGGTCCGCTGGTCCAGCATGGAGGGGTGGACGACGTGCTGGACCGCTTCTCCCCCGCCACCCGCGACTGGTTCCGGGGCGCCTTCGACGCGCCGACGCGGGCGCAGGACGGGGCGTGGCGGGCGATCGGCGCCGGGGAGCACGCGCTGGTCGTGGCGCCCACCGGCTCCGGCAAGACCCTGGCCGCGTTCCTGTCCGCGCTGGACGGCCTGGCCACCGCACCGCTCCCGGAGGACCCGAAGCGGCGCTGCCGCGTGCTGTACGTGTCGCCGCTGAAGGCGCTGGCGGTGGACGTGGAGCGCAACCTCCGCGCCCCGCTCGCCGGGATCCGGCAGGCCACCCAGCGCCGCGGCGCGGCCCCGCCGGAGATCCGGGTGGGGATGCGCACCGGCGACACCCCGGCCGCCGAGCGGCGCACCTTCAACCGCACTCCCCCCGACGTGCTGGTGACCACGCCCGAATCGCTGTTCCTGCTGCTCACCTCGGCCGCGCGGGAGTCGCTGCGCGGCGTGGAAGCGGTGATCGTCGACGAGGTGCACGCGGTGGCGGGCACCAAGCGCGGTGCGCACCTGGCGCTGTCGCTGGAGCGGCTGGACGAGTTGCTGGCCGCGCCGGCGCAGCGCATCGGGCTGTCCGCGACGGTCCGCCCGGTCTCGGAGGTGAGCACGTTCCTCGGCGGCGGCCGACCGGTGCGCACCGTGCAGCCCGAGCACCCCAAGCAGGTCGAGGTGACCGTGGAGGTGCCGGTCCCGGACCTCGCCGAGCTCGGGCAGCCGGCAGGCGAGGTGGACGGCCCGGCCGCCGGGGAGCAGCCGCGCACGTCCATCTGGCCGTCGGTGCAGGAACGCGTCCTGGACCTGGTCGACCAGCACCGCTCCACCATCGTGTTCGCCAATTCGCGGCGGCTCGCCGAGCGCCTCACCGCGGGCATCAACGAGCTCGCCACCGAACGCGCCGGGGAGGCCGCCGAACCGGACCGGTTCCCCGCGGAGGCGGTCGGCGGCTCCGGGATCACCACCGGCGCCGCCGTGGTGGTGGCGCGGGCGCACCACGGCTCCATGTCGAAGGACCAGCGCTCCGTCGTGGAGGAGGAGCTCAAGTCCGGCCGGTTGCCGTGCGTGGTGGCGACGTCCTCGCTGGAGCTGGGCATCGACATGGGCGCGGTGGACCTGGTGGTGCAGGTCGAGGCGCCGCCGAGCGTGGCGTCCGGGATGCAGCGCGTCGGTCGCGCCGGGCACCAGGTGGGCGCGGTCTCGCGCGGGGTGGTGTTCCCGAAGTTCCGCGGTGACCTGGTGAGCTGCGCGGTGGTGGCGGAGCGGATGGCGGCCGGGCTCATCGAATCGCTGTCGTTCCCGCGCAACCCGCTGGACGTGCTGGCCCAGCAGGTGGTGGCGATGGTGGCGGTGGAGCCGTGGCCGCTGGAGTCGCTGGCACGCGTGGTGCGGCGGGCGGCCCCGTTCGCGGGGCTGCCGGATTCGGCGCTGCACGCGGTGCTGGACATGCTGGCGGGCCGCTACCCGAGCGAGGAGTTCGGGGAGCTGCGGGCCCGGGTCGTGTGGGACCGGGTGCAGGACGAGCTGCGGGCCAGGCCGGGGGCGCAGCGGCTCGCGGTGACCTCCGGCGGCACCATCCCGGACCGCGGACTGTTCACCGTGACGACGCCGGGCGACGAGGAGGCCGGGCGCGGCGGGGTGCGGGTCGGCGAGCTCGACGAGGAGATGGTCTACGAATCGCGGGTGGGCGACACGTTCCTGCTGGGCACCTCGTCGTGGAAGGTCCAGGACATCACCCACGACCGGGTGATCGTGGTGCCCGCGCCGGGGCAGGCCGCGCGGATGCCGTTCTGGAAGGGCGATTCGCCGGGGCGCCCGCTGGAGCTGGGCCGGGCGCTGGGCGCGTTCGTGCGGGAGCTGGTGGCCGCGGACCGGGACGACGCGGTCGAGCGGATGGCGCGGGCCGGGCTGGACGAGTGGGCGCGGGACAACCTGCTGGCGTACCTGGCCGAGCAGCGGGAGGCGACGCGGCACGTCCCGGACGACCGCACGATCGTGGTGGAGCGGTTCCGCGACGAGCTCGGCGACTGGCGGATGGTGGTGCACTCGCCGTTCGGCGCGCAGGTCAACGGCCCGTGGGGGCTGGCGATCGGTGCCCGGTTGCGGGAGCGGCGCGGGATCGATCCGCAGGTGGCGTCCTCGGACGACGGGATCGTGGTGCGGCTCGCCGACGCGCTGGACGAGGGGGGCGCGGACGTGCTGCCCAGCGCCGAGGACGTGCTGCTGTCCCCGGACGAGGTGCAGCAGGTCGTCACCGAGGAGGTGGGCGGTTCGGCCCTGTTCGCCGCCCGCTTCCGGGAGTGCGCGGCGCGGGCGCTGCTGCTGCCGCGGCGGGATCCGGGGAAGCGTTCCCCGCTGTGGCAGCAGCGGCAGCGGTCCGCGCAGCTGCTGGCGGTGGCCGCGCAGTACGAGCAGTTCCCGATCGTGCTGGAAGCGCTGCGCGAGTGCGTGCAGGACGTCTACGACGTCCCCGGGCTGGTGGAGCTGATGTCGCAGGTCGCGTCCCGCCGGGTGCGGGTGGTGGAGGTGGAGACGCCGTCGCCGTCGCCGTTCGCACGCAGCCTGCTGTTCGGCTACATCGGCATGTTCCTGTACGAGGCGGACGCGCCGCTGGCGGAGCGGCGGTCGGCGGCGTTGAGCCTGGACCCGACGCTGCTGGCGGAGCTGCTCGGTTCGGAGGCGCTGCGCGAACTGCTCGACCCGGAGGTGGTCGCCGAGGTCGAGCGGCAGTTGCAGCGGCTCGCCCCGGAACGGCGGGCGAAGGACGCCGAGTCCGCGGTGGACCTGCTGCGGTTCCTCGGCGACCTGTCCACGGCGGAGGCCGAGGAACGCGGGATCCGCCCCGAGTGGCTGGCGGAGCTGCGGGCGCAGCGGCGCGTGCTGGAGGTGCGCATCGCCGGGGAGGCCCGGTGGATCGCGGTCGAGGACGCGGGCAAGGTCCGGGACGCGCTGGGCGTCGCGCTGCCGGTGGGGGTGCCGGAGGCGTTCACCGAGCCGGTGGCGGACCCGCTGGGGGAACTGCTGATCCGGTTCGCGCGCTGCCGCGGCCCGTTCCCGGCCGAGGCCGCAGCGCGGCGGTTCGGCCTGGGTGTCGCCGTGGTGCACGACGTGCTGGACCGGCTCACCGGCTCGGGCCGGTTGGTGCGCGGCGAACTGCGCCCGCTGGAGGCCGGGGGTGGTGGCGCGCTGGAGTACTGCGACGCCGAGGTGCTGCGGCGGTTGCGGCGCGGCTCGCTCGCCCGGCTGCGGGCCGAGGTGGAGCCGGTGGAACCGGCGGCGCTGGGCCGGTTCCTGCCCGCGTGGCACGGCGTGGGCGCCCGGCTGCGGACGGCTCCGACGGTGGACGACGTGTACGCGGTGGTCGAGCAGTTGGCGGGGGCGCCGATCCCGGCGAGCGCGCTGGAGTCGCTGGTGCTGCCCGCCCGGTTGCCCGGGTACTCGCCCGCGCTGCTCGACGAGCTGACCTCCACCGGTGAGGTGTCCTGGGTCGGTTCGGGGGCGCTGGCCGGTGGGGACGGGTGGATCGCGTTCGCTCCGACGGACGTGGCGGACCTGCTGCTGCCCGATCTGCCGGAGGCCGCGGCGGAGAGCGCGCTGCACGACGCCCTGCTGTCCACGTTGGACGGCGGCGCGCAGTTCTTCCGCACGTTGGCCGACCGCGCGGGCGCGGTCCTGGTGGAGCGCGGCGAGCAGGCTCCGGCCGACGACGCGGTGATCGCGGCGCTGTGGGACCTGGTGTGGTCCGGCCGGGTCACCAACGACACGTTGGCACCGCTGCGGGCGCTGGTGTCCGGGAAGGGTGCGGCGCACAAGCCGCGCCGCAGCGCGCCGCGCGGCCGGTACGCACGGTTGCGCACCGGCCGGCCCGCGATGCCGAGCCGCAGCGGCCCGCCCGCGGTGTCCGGGCGCTGGTCCCTGGCCCCGGCACCGGCCGCGGAGCCCACTCGCCGGGCGCACGCCAGGGCGGAGTCCTTCCTGGAGCGGCACGGCGTGCTGACCCGCGGCGCGTTGGAGACCGAGCGGGTCACCGGCGGTTTCTCCGCGGTGTACAAGGTGTTGCGCGCGATGGAGGAGTCCGGTCGCTGCCGCCGCGGCTACGTGGTGGAGGGCCTGGGGGCGGCGCAGTTCGCGGTCCCCGGGGCGATCGACCGGGTGCGCGCGCTGTCCGGTTCGGACGGCCGGGGGTCCGTGGCGGCCGACGCGGTGGTGCTGGCCGCCGCGGATCCGGCGCAGCCCTACGGCGCGGCGCTGCCCTGGCCGGACGCCGTCGGCGACACCCGGCACCGCCCGGGCCGCAAGGCCGGTTCGCTGGTGGTGCTGGTCGCGGGTGCGGCCGTGCTGTACGTGGAGCGCGGGGGCAAGTCGCTGCTGTCGTTCACCGAGGACGAGCAGGTGTTGCGCGCCGGGGCGGACGGGCTCGCGCGCGCGGTGCGGGACGGTTGGCTGGAGCAGCTGGTGGTGCAGCGCGCGGACGGCGAGGGCGCGTGGGGGTCCCGGTTGGCCGAGGTGCTCACCGACGCGGGGTTCCGCCCCACCCCGAAGGGCCTCCGCCTCCGCGCGTGATCACCCGTCGGATCGTGGCGGGCGGCGGAGCCGGCGAGGCGACCGCTGCGGTCCCGCCGGCCGAGCCCCGCGCGGGAAGGCGGGCGGGACGGTTCCGCCGCCTGCCCCGCCGCGCGGGACGAGCCCGCGCACGCGGTCATCGCGTCGCCAGGCGGAGCAGTCCCCAGAGCTGGGCCACGGCGTCCTGGTCCCCCGATGTCGTGATCTCCCGGTCCGGCAGCCGTCCCCACAGCCACAGGTAGAGCGCTTCCGGGTCGCCGCCGAGCACCGCGTCCGCGGACACGTGCGCGCCGGGACCGGTGCGGTGCACGACGGTGCGGTTCGGTTCGGCGTGCACCGACCAGTCGGCGCCGGTGGTGGACACGCCCAGCACGCACGGCCGGGTGGCGTGGATGCCGAGCGCGTGCAGCCGGTAGCCGAGCCACAGCCGCAGCGCCTCGTCGATCCCGTCGAGCGCCACGTCCGCGTCGATGCCGGTGCGCGGCACTCCGGCCGCGCCCTGCACGTCGACCCGGTGCACCGCCGTGGCGTGCAGCATCCGGCGGATCCAGAACCGCACCGAGTGCTCCTCCGGCCACCAGGTGGGACAGGCGTCGCCGGGTGGCCGGGTACCGAACTCGGCGAGCAGTTCGGCGAGGCGGGCGGTGAAGCGGCCGGTGACCTCGCGCAGGCTCGCCGGATCGGGCACCACCCAAGCGCTCGCGTCCTGCTCGGAGGCCCCCATCCAGGTCAGCGCGTCCTCGCACTGGCCGCCGAGGAACCAGATCGTCTCGGCCACGGTCCGGCCGGAGGCGCCGGGCACGCGCGCGTCCGGGTGCACGTCGTGGGTGGCGGCGGTGAGCAGCTGCCCTTCCACCCCGATGAGCTCCAGCATCCGGCCGGTGTCGATCGAGAGGTCCGCTGGCGGGCGCAGGGTCATCGGGCGGCTCCGGACACGCCGCGTTCGACGACGCCGACGAACTCGGTGGCGTGCCGCAGGCAGATCTCGGCTTCGCCGGGGCTGATCCCGGGACTGCCCGCCTCGGCCGCGGCGCGGCGCAGCGAGCCCGCGGTGAAGTGGGCGGCCCATTCGCGCAGTTCGGGGGCGACCTCGGTGAGCTGGAGCCACACGCTGCCGGAGAGCCGGGCGCGGTGCCGCCAGGACCGGGCGAGGACGACCGCGGTCGCCGCCCGCAGCGCCGCGAGGTGCGCGAACACGTAGCGCTCGGCGGCCTTGGTGGAGTCCTGCGCGTCGAGCAGACACCCCTTGGCCTGCGCCAGCAGGGAACGAGCACCCGCGGGCGCGGGCGGGGCGGTCACCGGCAGCCAGTCGTCGCCGTCCTTGCGCCGGTCGCCGCGACGCGCCGGGTTCGGCTCGCACCGCCGGCGCAGCGGCGCGTCGGCCGGGCGCCGCTGCGCCGGGATGGGCAGCGGTCCGCGCCGGTACCGGGAGGTGGGCAGGTGCTGGGACATCGGTGTTCTCCGCTCGGTCACGACGGTGCCGGTCCGGAGCCGGAGCGCGCCGGACCGCGGTGGGACGTGGTGAGCCGGGGGGAAGCCGGCCGTCCGGTGACGAGGTGCTTCCCCCACCCCGCCACCGGACGTGACGTGCGAACCGAAGTCCCGCGAGTCCGGTACCCGTGGCGCGGATCCGACGGACTCGAACCTCAGTTCGACTGGCTCCAGACTAGACCGGCGCGGCGGCGCGCTCAAGGACCGAGCCGTAGATCACCTGTTCGAGTCACGTCCAGCGCGCCCCGCCCACCAGCACCGACACCGGAACCCCTGCGCACCGAGCCCGGCGCCGCCGAGCAGGACCGCACACCACCGGGCCTTGCCCGACCCTCTAGTGTTCGGCTCGTGACAGCCGCGCCCTCACCGCACATCGACCGCATCGTCGAGCTGACCGCCGACCAGCTCAGGGCACGCCTGGCCGAAGCGCTACAGGTCTACGTGGACGCGATGGGCTACCCGCCGTCCACCGCGCAGCAGCGCGCCCCCATGTGGTCGGCGCACATGATGCGGGCGGGCTGGCGCTGCGTGGCCGCGTTCGACCAGCAGGACGAGCTCGTCGGCATCGGCTACGGCTACCTGGGCGTGCCCGGGCAGTGGTGGCACGAGCAGGTGTTCCGCGGCATGCTCACCGTCACCCCGCGCGCCGAGGCCGAGCAGTGGATGCGGGACTACTTCGAACTCACCGAGCTGCACGTGCGCCCGGACAGCCAGGGCGGCGGGCTCGGCGAGACGCTGCTGCGCAGGCTGCTCGACGGGGCGCCCGGCAACGCCGTGCTGCTGTCCACGCCGGAGGGCCCGACCCGGGCGTGGAAGCTGTACCGACGGGTCGGTTTCGGCGACGTCCTGCGCCACTACCGGTTCACCGGCGACCCGCGCCCGTTCGCGGTCCTGGGCCGCAGCCTTCCCCTGGAGACCGCCTGACCGATCCGGGCGGCGGCGGAGCCGCTGAGCCACCGGCCACCCGAGCGGCAAGACCACCCGCGGGTTCTCCGCGGTTCCCCCACGAGGACGGCGGTGTCGCTGTGCACGGACCACCGATCCCGCAGCGGGGTTGCCACCCGAGCGCTCCGCAGCTGAAGGCGGTCCCGCCACCACGGTGCCCCGCGGCACGAGCTTCGGGGGCAGGCGGTCAGAGCGCGGCGAGCTGCTCCCGGAGGGTGTCGAGGCCCATCGACCCCAGCTCCAGCGCTCGCCGGTGGAAGTCCTTCGAGTCGAACTCCGCCCCGTAGCGCGCCCGCGCGTCGTCCCGCGCCGCCCGCCACAACCGCTCGCCGATCTTGTAGGACGGCGCCTGCCCCGGCCAGCCGAGGTAGCGGTCGATCTCGTCGTGCACCTGCGCCGGTTCGGCGACGGTGCGGGTGAGCATGAACTCCGCGCCGAGCTGCGGCGTCCACCGCTCCCCTTCGTGGAAGCCGGTCCCGGCGGGGATCTCCAGCTCCAGGTGCATGCCGATGTCCACGATCACCCGCGCGGCCCGGAACAGCTGGTCGTTGAGCATGCCGAGCAGGTCGCCGTCGTCGCCGAGGTAGCCGAGCTCGCGCATCAGCCGCTCGGCGTAGAGCGCCCAGCCCTCGGCGTGCCCGGACACCACGCAGGCCAGCCGCTGGAACTTGTTGAGCCGCTCGGCCTGGTGCACGGCGGTCGCGATCTGCAGGTGGTGGCCGGGAACGCCCTCGTGGTAGACGACGGTGGTCTCCCGCCAGGTGGGGAACTCCTCGCGGTCGGCGGGCACGGACCACCACATCCGGCCCGGCCGGGTGAACCCGTCGGTGGGTCCGGTGTAGTAGGCGCCGACGCCGCCACCGGGCGGGGCGATGCGGCATTCCAGCGCCATCAGCTCGTCGGGGATGTCGAAGTGGGTGCCGCGCAGGTCGTGCAGCGCCTGGTCGGACAGCCGCTGCATCCACCGCTGGAGGCCGTCCTGGCCGTGCACCCGGTAGCGCGGGTCGGCGTCGAGCTGCGCGGCGGCTTCGGCGAGCGTGGCGCCGGGGCGGATGCGGTCGGCGACCTGCTTCATCTCGGCTTCGATGCCGGCGAACTCGGCCCAGCCCCACTCGTAGGCCTCGCGCAGGTCGAGGGCGGCGCCGGTGAAGTAGCGGGACCACAACCGGTACCGCTGCTCACCGACGGCGTCGGCCTGCGGCGCGCGCGGCGCGAGTTCGGTGCGCAGGAAGCCCGCGAGCTCGGCGTAGGAGCGGGCCGCGCCGGTGGCGGCGGCGTCCAGTTCGGACCGCAGCGCGTCCGGGACCTCGGCGCGGCCGACGAGGCTCGCGAAGTAGGAGTCGCGGCCGTTCGCGCCCGCCCAGGTCTCGCACTGCTCGGCGACCTTGGTGACCTGGCGGATCGCGGCGACGCGCCCCTGCGCGGCCGCTTCGGCGAGTCCGGCGCGCAGGTTCGCCACCGCGGCGGGCATCCGCTCCAGGCGTCGCGCGATGGTGCGCCACTGCTCGGGGGTGTCGGTCGGCATCAGGTCGAAGATCTGGCGGAGGTTCTGCACCGGGCTGGCGATCACGTTCAGCGAGGCCAGGTCCTCGCCCGCCTCGTGCAGTTCCACGTCGAGCCCGATGCGTTCCAGGAACACGGCCTTCGCGGCCCGCTCGCCCGCGTCGGCCGGTTCGGCGGCGGTCATCTCCGCGAGCGCCCGGCGCGCCAGCTCGCCGCGAGCGCGGTGGCCGTCGGGCGAGTAGTCGGTCAGCAGTTCATCACCACCCGGAAGGCCGAGGGCCGTCGCCTCGATCGGGTCCAGTTCGGCGAGTTCGTCGACGAAGCGGTCGCTGATCTGGTGGACGCCAGTGCGCTCGGATGCCATGGGGCGAAGGTTATCGCGCCGGGGTGCGCGCCCGGCCACCTTCGGTGTTCGACGGGTGATCGCGGGCGACCGCGGAACGCGGCGATCAGTCCCGGCCGGTGCGAGCATCACCGGCGTGCGAGGCGAAACGATGCGCGCCGGCCGCCGAGCCGGTCTGGGTCTGCTGCTGGTGCTGGTCGGCACGCTGCTGAGCGGGTGCCTGCACACCACGGCGTCGGTGGCGCTCACCGAGGACGACAAGACCTCCGGAGAGCTGGTGCTGACCACCGACACGCCCGACGGCCAGGTGCCGTTCCGGCTGCACCCGCCGGACGACCTCGCCGACCGGGTGCAGGTGGCGCCGTTCGAGGAGCAGGGCCGGGTGGGTTCGCGGCTGTCGTTCCAGGACTTGGAGTTCGAGGAGCTGGAGCGGCTCAGCAACGCGCTGAGCCCCTCGGAGTCCCGCTACCAGCTGCACCTGGAGCGGCGGGGGTCGCTGGTGGAGTTCACCACGATGCTGGACCTGACGCCGCTGGCCGACACCGACTCCGCGGTGCGCATCGAGCTGACCGCTCCGGGCGAGATCACCTCCACCAACGGCAAGGAGACCTCCGGGGTCGTGACGTGGGCGCCGGAACCGGGCGAGGTCAACCAGCTCAACGCCACCTTCCAGTACGCGGGCACCGGGATCGGCGTCGGCTGGATCTGGACGATGGTGCTGGCGGCCGTGGTGCTCGGCGCCGTGGTCGTCATCGGGCTGCTCGCGCAGCGCACGCACGAGCGGGACCGCGCCGAAGCCGGTGATCGCGTCCGGTGACCGGTGGTCGCGCCGGGCGCCCGGCCCCGTGCGCCGACCTGCCGGGCGCGTCGCGCAGGATGGTGCCCGTGCCCATCAAGGAATCCGCACCGCAGCTGAACACCCCCGCGGACACGACCACCGAGGACGCCGTGGACTCCGATCTGCCCGGTCAGGTGCACCGCACCCTCGCCGAACACCTGGAATTCCGGCTCGCCGAGTGCACCGAGCTCGACGGCGGGTTCGCCACCGCGGCGCGGGAGGTGAGCCGCTTCGTGCTCGGCGGTGGCAAGCGCATCCGCCCGACGTTCGCGTGGTGGGGATGGCGGGCGGCCGGCGGTGCCCCGGAGGGCCCGGCGGCCGAGGCGATGCTGCGGGCCGCGAGCGCGCTGGAGCTCATCCAGGCCTGCGCATTGGTGCACGACGACCTGATCGACGAATCCGACACCCGCCGCGGCCGCCCGACGGTGCACCGCGAGTTCGCCCGCGCCCACCACCGGGAGCGCTGGGCCGGAGGTGCCGCCCAGTTCGGGATGAGCGCGGCAGTGCTGCTCGGCGACCTGGCGCTGGCCTGGGCCGACGACATGCTGCACTGCGCAGGGCTCCAGCCGGAGCAGCTGGCCCGCGGGCTGCGGCCGTGGCGGGCGATGCGGACCGAGATGCTCGCCGGGCAGTACCTCGACGTGTTCAGCCAGGTCCGCGGGGACGAGACCCCGGAGGCGGCGCTGCGGGTCGCGGAGCTCAAGTCCGCGTCCTACACCGTGGCCAGGCCGCTGCAGCTGGGCGCGGAGATCGCGGGAGCGGACGCCGCGGTACTGGCGGCGCTGGAGAGCTTCGGGCACGACATCGGGGTGGCGTTCCAGCTCCGCGACGACCTGCTCGGCGTGTTCGGCGACCCGGCGGTCACCGGCAAGCCCGCCGGGGACGACCTGCGGGAGGGCAAGCGCACGCTGCTCGTCGCGGAGGCGCTGCGGGTGGCCCGCGAACGGGGTGACGAGGAGCGGGCGGCCGAGCTGCGCGCGGTGCTCGGCGACCCGGACGTCTCGCCGGAGCGGATCGACTCGGCCCGCGAGGTGCTGGTGCGGCTGGGCGCGCAGCAGGCCGTGGAGGACCGGATCGCGCAGCTCACCGCCGCCGCGCACCGCACGCTGCGCGAGGCGGACCTGGCCGAACCGGCCGCGACCCGGCTCGCGGAGCTCGCCGAGGCCGTCACCGACCGGACCCACTGATGCGCCGCGTCCCGGGCCGCACCGAGCACGTCGTCGTCGTGGGCGCCGGGCTCGCCGGCCTGGCGTGCGCGCTGCACCTGGCCGGTGCGGGCCGTTCGGTCACGGTGGTGGAGCGGGAGCCGTTGCCGGGCGGGCGCGCGGGCCTGCTGGAGCTGGACGGCTACCGGGTGGACACCGGTCCGACGGTGCTGACCATGCCGGAGCTGGTGGACGAGGCGCTGGCCGCGGTGGGTTCCTCGCTGGCCGAGCGGCTGGAGCTGATCCCGCTGCACCCCGCGTACCGGGCGCGGTTCGCGGACGGCTCGGCGCTGGACGTGCACACCGACGGCGCGGCGATGGAGCAGGAGGTGCGCCGGTTCGCGGGCCCGGCCGAGGCTGCCGGGTACCGGCGGCTGCGGCACTGGCTCACCGAGGTGCACCGGGCCGAGATGGGCCGGTTCATCGACGCGAACTTCGACTCGCCGTTGGACCTGGTCGGGCCGGAGCTGGGCAGGCTGGCCGCACTGGGTGGTTTCGGCCGGCTCGGCCCGGCCATCGGGAGCTTCCTGCGCGACGAGCGGCTGCGGCGGGTGTTCTCGTTCCAAGCGCTGTACGCGGGGCTGGACCCGCGGCGGGCGCTGGCGCTGTACGCGGTGATCTCGTACATGGACACGGTCGGCGGCGTGTGGTTCCCGCGCGGCGGCATGCACGCGCTGCCGACCGCGCTGGCGGACGCCGCGGCCGCGGCCGGGGTCCGGTTCCGCTACGGCGCCGAGGTGCGGCGGCTGGAGCGGCGCGGCGACCGGGTGGTGGCGGTGCACGCCGGGCAGGAGCGGATTCCGGCGGACGCGGTGGTGCTCACCCCGGACCTGCCGGTGGTGCACCGGCTGCTCGGCGGGCGGCAGCGGCGGCGGTTGCGCTGGTCGCCGTCGGCGGTGGTGGTGCACGCGGGGACGACGCGTTCCTGGCCGGGGACCGAGCACCACACGATCTCGTTCGGCGCGGCCTGGGAGCGCACCTTCACCGAGATCATCCGGGACGGCCGGTTGATGAGCGATCCGTCGTTGCTGGTGACGCGGCCGACGGCGAGCGATCCGGGGCTGGCCCCGGCGGGCCGCGAGCTGCACTACGTGCTGGCCCCGTGCCCCAACCTGCGCACCGCCGGGTTCGACTGGGAGCGGATCGGCCCGGCTTACCGGGACGAGCTGTTCGCGGTGCTGGAGGCGCGGGGCTTCGACGGGTTCGCCGACTCCGTCGAGGTGCAGCGCGTCGTCACGCCCGCCGGGTGGGCGGCGCAGGGACACGCGGCGGGCACCCCGTTCTCGGCGGCGCACACCTTCGCCCAGACCGGGCCGTTCCGGCCGCGGAACCTGCTGCGCGATCCGGAGAACGTGGTGCTGGCCGGGTCGGGGACGACGCCGGGGGTGGGGGTGCCGCCGGTGCTGATCTCCGGGAAGCTGGCCGCGCGGCGGATCACCGGTTGATCTCGGCGGCTCCCGCCGCGCATTCCGCGTGATTCCCGCGAATTCCGCTCGAACGCCCGCCGATTCGCGGTGCGGAATTCCGGCGCGCCGATTCGGCGGCGCATCACCGGGCGTACTGCGGCCGCAGCGCGTGCCGTGCGCGGACCGGGCGGGCCGCGGTGAGCGTCCGCGGCAACCGGCCCCACCACGGCCGGGTGACCAATGCGCCGAGCAGCGCGCCGGAGGCGTTGAGCAGCACGTCGTCGGCCGACACCACCCGCCCGGTGAGCACGGTGTACTGCAGGAACTCGATGCCGCAGGTGACCGCCAGCGCACCCGCCGCGATCCGGCCCCAACCGCCGAACCAGGACACCCGCACCGGCACCAGCGCACCGAACGGCGCCAGCAGCAGCAGGTTTCCCACCAGCTGCAACCACGGCAGCAGGTCCCCGGGCGAGGCCTGCAGCGCCGCCCCCAGGTCGGTTCCGGGCACCAGCCGCACCGCGACGCCCGCGGGAGCCGGTTGCGGCGCCGCCACCAGGTAGCCGACGAGGAAGAGCGAGTACAGCAGCACCGCGTCCACGGCGGAGACCAGCAGCGCGGGGACGACGGTGAACCTGCGACTGCGCACGACCACCGCGAACAGGGCGGCGGAGATGGTGAGCAGCAGGTACGAGGACGCTGCCGGGATCAAAGCGCTCCAGACCGTGGTGAACGGGCGCAACTGCTTGCCTGCCTCCTCTTTCCGGGCGCGCCCGATCGCCGCGGCTGCACGGGAGCGGGCGCGGCGATGCGATCCGAGTTCTCCACCATGAGAACATCCGAATGTGAAATCACGTTTCAATCACGGGGCCCATCAGGTGAACGAACTCCAGGGCCCTCCGACGTGTTCCACCGCGGAGCCCTCGCACTGCCCTGCGAGAACGACGATGCCGGGCCGCTCGTGGGAGCGACCCGGCATCGGAGTGGAACGGGTGTCGGCTGTGGTCGATCTCTCCGGACGCCGACGGTCCGGAACGCGCGGGGGCCGGTGGCGCCCGCGGCGGCGGCCTAGAAGCCCATCGCCTGCGCCCTCCGCTTCACCTCGCGACCGCGGTCGCCGCGCAGCGCCTCGATGGGCGTGCCGGGGAGCGAATCGTCGGGGGTGAACAGCCAGGTGAGGATCTCGTCCTCGTTGTAGCCGTTGTCGCGGAGCAGGGTGATCGTGCCACCCAGCCCCTTCACCACCGCGGTCTCGGTGAGGAACGCGGCGGGGACGACGAGGATGCCGTCGCGACGCATGGCGAGCAGGTGGCCGTCACGGATCAGCTGGTGCACCCGGGTCACCACCAGGCCCAGACGTTCTGCGACGTCGGGCAGCGGTGTCATCTCCACATCTGGAGCAAGCACATCCGGGGCAGCGGGGATAGCACTCACCCCGAACACGATGCCACAACGGCCCATCGGGAGCGTGCCCCGGAAGGGTCATCATCGATCCGGTGACCGGCGCGGCGCGCCGTAGCCCACCGGGCGGCGGCGCGGTCCGCGAGCCCTGGAACAATCGTCGCAGGCAAGCGGACATCCCTGCGGTTGGCGGACACACCATGACTCCTGGAACACGACCCGGCGGCGGCTCGGAGCTCGTCGGAGCCATGCTGGAGCGCCGCTACCGGGTGGACTCGGTGATCGCGCGCGGCGGCATGTCCGTCGTCTACCGCGGGCTGGACACCCGGCTGGACCGGCCGGTCGCGCTCAAGGTGATGGACTCGCACTACTCGGCGAACCCGTCGTTCGTGGAGCGCTTCGAGCTGGAGGCGCGGTCCGCCGCCCGGCTGCACCACCCGTCCGTCGTCGCCGTCTACGACCAGGGCGTGGACCGGGAGGTCGACGGCGACCGGGTGTACCTGGTGATGCAGCTCGTGGAGGGCTGCACGCTGCGCGAAGTGCTGCTGGAGCAGGGCGTGCTGCCGCTGCCGATGGCGGTGAGCGTGCTGCGCCCGACGCTCTCGGCGCTGGCCGCCGCGCACCACGCGGGCATGGTGCACCGCGACATCAAACCGGAGAACGTGCTGGTCGGGCTGGACGGTTCGGTGCGGGTCGCCGACTTCGGCCTGGTGCGGGCGACCGCATCGGCGGGCAGCACCACCGGCAACGTCATCCTCGGCACCGTCGCCTACCTGTCCCCGGAGCAGGTCACGACCGGGGACGCGGACGCGCGCACCGACGTGTACTCGGCGGGCGTGGTGCTCTACGAGCTGCTGACCGGGCGCCCGCCGTTCGCCGGGGACACCGCGCTGTCGGTGGCCTACCAGCACGTGAACGCCGACGTCCCGCCGCCGAGCGAGATCACCCCGGAGCTGCCGCCCGCGATCGACGACCTGGTGCTGCGCGCCACCCGGCGCGACCCGGCGGGCCGCCCGGACGACGCCGCGGCGTTCCTGCGCGAGCTGGAGCGGATCAGCGCGGAGCTGGGGCTGCGCCCGGTACCGGTCCCGGTGCCGGTGTCCGAGCAGCGCACCGAGATGGTCTCGGCCGACCCGGGCGGGCCGCCGACCGAGCGGATCGCCCCCATCACCGAGGCCTCGGTGCCCGACGCCTACGGCCCCTCCGGCGGGCCGCGCGGGACTCGCGCCATGCCGCGGCCACCCGAACCCGAGGAGACCACGCACGAGATCGCGGCGGTGCGCCCGTCGCCCGCCGAGCTCCACGAGCAGGAGCGCAGGCGCGGCGGCCGCCGGTTCGCGCTGATCACGCTGGCGATCCTGGTGGTCGCGGGCCTGCTCGGCGGCACCGCCTGGTGGATGGGCAGCGGCCGCTACATCCAGGTGCCGCGGGTCGTCGGCGAAACCGAGGAGGTCGCCCAGCAGGTGCTGCGCGGCGCCGACCTCAGCGCCGAGATCACCCGGCAGCTCGACGACGAGGTGCCCGCGGGCACCGTCATCAGCTCCTCGCCGAAGCAGGGCGCGCGGATCCTCAGCGGGCAGTCGGTGGACCTGGTGGTGTCGCTGGGCAGGCCGAAGGTGCCGGACATCGCCAAGGGCACCGAGCTGGAGCAGGCGGAGCAGGCGCTGCGCGACGCGTCGCTGCGCCCCGAGCGGGACTCCTCCGCCGACCAGTACGACACCGAGGTCCCGGAAGGCGCCGTGCTCAGCGTCGACCCCGGCCCGGGCACCCAGCTGCCGATCAGCTCGACGGTGCGGATCGTGGTCAGCAAGGGCCCGCCGCCGGTGCCGGTGCCGGACGTGACCGGGGCGAGCAAGGACGAGGCGTTCGCCGCGCTCGCCGCCGCCGGGTTCGAACCGTACGAGGCGGGCAGGCAGTTCGACTCCAACGTCGAGGGCGACCACGTGATCACCACCGATCCGGCGCCGGAGACGGTCGTGAAGCTCTCCGGCAAGCCCCGGGTGGGCGTGGTGCTGTCGAACGCGGTGACCGTGCCCGACCTCAACGGCAAGCGCACCGAGGACGCGAAGCAGGAGCTGGCGGCGCTGGGCCTGACGCTGGAGGTGCACTCGTTCTTCGAGCGCCCCGACAGCCTGATCCTGGGCCAGCTGCCGCTCGCGGGGAGCAAGGTGGAGCCGGGCTCGACGGTCGGCGTCACCGCGCTGTGACCCGGATTCGACCGCGCGTTCACCGGCGCCCGGTTGATCACGAAGTGGTCAACCGGGCCCGGTCCCGCCCGGCGGCGGATCACCGTGTGGAAACATGGAGCGCACGATGCCCCCGAGTCCGACCACCCGACCGGGCGCCGCGGCCGAGGCCCACCGGGCCCGACGCGGTGCCGGATCCCCAGCCCCGAGCACTGATCGCCCCACCGGCGAGGCAGCGCGCGACCTGAGCGCCCGCAGCGGCCGATTACCGCTGCGGACCATCGCCCTCGGGACGATCGGTTCGCTGCTGCTGCTGGCCGGTTCGTTCGGCGGCGCGGGCGTGCTCGTCCACGATCCGATCCTCGGTTCCGGTCCGCTGTCGGCGATGCGCTACGGCCACGGCCGGGACCTCGCGCTGGCCGTGCTCTACACCGGTTTCGGGGTGCTGGTCTGGGCGTGGGTGCGGCTGGGCCGCGGGGTGCTGGCGAAGCTGGTGGATTCCCGGGGCGTGCTGGCGGCGACGGCCGCGTGGATCCTGCCGATGCTGATCACGCCGCCGCTGTTCACCAGGGACGTCTACAGCTACCTGGGCCAAGGGCTGCTCGCGCTGCACGGCATCGACCCCTACGCGGTGGGGCCCTCGACGCTGACCGGGCCGATCCCGGACAACGTGCACCCGACGTGGCAGACCACCCCGGCCCCGTACGGGCCGCTGTTCATGGGCATCGCCAAGGGCGTGATCCTGATCGCCGGCGACGGCATGATCTCGAGTGTCATCGTGATGCGCCTGGTGCTGCTCTGCGGCCTGGTCATGTTGATCTTCGCATTGCCGGGTCTGGTCCGCGAACTCGGGGGCCGGTTGCCGGTCGCGCTGTGGCTCGTCGCCGCCAGCCCGATGACGGTCGTGCACCTGGTCGGCGGCCCGCACAACGACATGCTCATGATCGGCCTGCTGGCGATGGGCGCGCTGCTCGTGCTGCGCGGCCGGCACGCGGGCGGGATCGCGCTGGTCACGCTGGCCATGGCGATCAAGGCGACCGCCGGGGTGGCGCTGCCGTTCCTGGTGTGGATCTGGGCGGCGCGGCTGCCGGGCAACCGCTGGCAGCAGCTGCTGCGTGCGGGCACCGCCTCGGTCGCGATCTTCGTGCCGGTGTTCGCCGCCTGCATGGCGCTGGCCAAGGTCGGGTTCGGCTGGCTGCCCGCGCTCTCCGCGCCCGGCATGATCGTGAACTACCTGTCCGCGCCGACCGGCATCGGCCAGGCCGTGCACAGCCTGGTGTCGCTGTTCGTCGAGGTGGACCGCGGGCCGTTCGTCGAGGTCGGCCGCACGCTCGGCTCGCTGGCGCTGGCCGGGGTGCTGGTCTGGCAGTGGTGGCGCGCGCAGGAAGGCGGCACCACCGCGGTGCGCCGGGCCGCGATCGCGCTGCTCGCCGCCGCGCTGCTCTCGCCCGTGGTGCTGCCGTGGTACCTGACCTGGGGGTTGGCGCTGGGCTGCGCGCTGCGGTGGACGCCGCGGGCGCTGTCCTACGTGGTGGGCTCCTCGGTGGTGCTGGTGCTGGCCTACTACCCGGACGGCGAGCAGGCGATGTACAACTGGCCGTTCGTCGCGGTCGGGGTCGGCGCCGCGGTGCTCGCCGGGCTGTCGCTGGTGCGGTTCGACCCGCTGGGGCTGAACCGCTTCCGGCGCGGGTCCGGGCCGGCGGACCCGCCGGAGCAGGACCGCGCGGACCGGGAAGCGGGCCGCGGCCGGACCGCGCAGGTGACCCAGGTGGACGTGATCGCGCCGCCCGAGCGCCGCTCCCCCGCCGCGGACTCCACGCCCTAGCCGCACCCCGGGCTCCGGGCCTCGTGGTGAGCGCGGCAGGGCCTGCGACGGCCCCGCCGTCAACGCGGCCGTGAACGGCCCGTTCGCGGGTGCGGGCCGCTGGGCCGTCCACCCGGTGGGCCCGCGTGCGCGGACCCGGTGTCCGCCGCCGCCCGGCCGGACGGGGGTGGGCCGGGCGGTGGCGGAAGCCATCACTGCGAGGGCAGGACCAGCGTCTTCAGACCGGTGCCGGTGCGGAACTCCTCCAGCGCGGCGGCGTAGTCGTCCAGGCCCGCGGTGTTCGTGATCAGCGCGTCCGAGTCGATCGCGCCCGCGACCAGCAGGTCCCGCGCCCGGTCGAAGCTGTTGTGCACCGCCATCGAACCGACGATGGTGATCTCCTCGTTGTAGACCTTGAACGGGGAGAAGTTCGCGGTCTTCGCCGCGTCCGCGACGCCGAACTGCAGGAACGTGCCCGCCTTGCGGACCCGGCCCAGCCCGTCCTCGATGGCGGCGATGACGCCGGTGGCGTCCACCACCAGGTCCCAGCCCTCGGCCGCCTCGTCCAGCGCGGAGGCGTCGGTGGCGATCGCGCTCACGCCCATCGACTCGGCCACCGCGAGCCGGTCCTGCCTGCGGTCCACGACCGACAGGCTACGCACCCCGGCGCGCTTGAGCAGCTGCGCCAGCAGCAGCCCCATCGTGCCCGCGCCGTAGATCAGCACGTCGTCGGTGAGGTCGTGCGGAGCCTTGTCCAGCCCGTGCACCGCGCAGGACAGCGGCTCGATCAGCGCCGCCGCGGTGGGCGAGATGCCCTCCGGCAGCGGGTAGCACTTCTTGGCCTGCACCTGGACGTACTCGGCCGCACCACCGGGCGAGCTGATGCCGATCGCCTGCCACGGCTCGCACAGGTTGCCCTTGCCCTTGCGGCAGTACCGGCACTCCCCGCAGGGCAGCGACGGGTCCACCGCCACGGCGTCGCCCTCGGCGAGGCGGGTGACCTCGCTGCCCACCGCGACCACCCGGCCGGCCAGCTCGTGGCCCGGGGTGATCGGGTAGTTCACCACCGGGATCTCTCCGTCCACCAGGTGGAGGTCGGTGCCGCAGAGCCCGCAGGCATCCACCGCCACCACGACATCGTTCGGGCCCGGGGTGGGATCGGGCACCGTGGTGACCGTGATCTGACCGGGTCCTTCGACGACGACCGCACGCATGCCGGCCATCCTTTCCTCTCGCCTCTCCCCGAACGGGCGGGCGCGCCCGTTCGCTCCTTGCACCGAGGTGCCCGCCCCGCTTCCCGACCAGGCCGGGGGACCGGGGCCGCACCTCCGCCGGATCGCGATCCGGCGGTCATGCCGGAGCGGGCCGAGGTGGCGCCTGCCGCCTCGCCCCGCTCCGTCTGCCGGTTCACCGGAGGTGAACCGGTCCGATCACTTGAGGGCGCCCATGGACAGCCCGCGCACCAGCTGGCGCTGCGCGATCCAGCCGACGATGACGACCGGCAGCACCGCCAGCGTCGCCGCCGCCGACAACCGCGCCCAGTACAGGCCTTCGCTGGTGATGAAGCCGACCAGGAACACCGGCACCGTGGGTGCGTTGATCGCGGTCAGGTTCACCGCGAAGAAGAACTCGTTCCAGGCGAAGATCGCGCAGATCAGCGCGGTCGCGGCGATGCCGGGGGCCACCATCGGCAACAGCACCCGGGTGAGTTCGGTGCGCAGCCCGGCACCGTCCACCTTCGCCGCCTCCAGCACCTCGGAGGGCACCTCCTGGAAGAACGAGCGCATCATCCACACCGCGATCGGCAGGTTCATGCCCGTGTAGAGCAGGACCAGCGACCAGACGTTGTCCAGCAGGTGCATGTTCTGCGCGGCCACGAAGATCGGCACGATCGCCGCGACCACCGGCAGCATCTTGGTGGAGATGAAGAAGAACAGCGCGTCCTTGGTGCCCTTCACCGGCCGGATGGACAGCGCGTAGGCCGCCGGAACGGCCAGCGCCACCACCAGCAGGCACGAGATCACCGTGGCGATCAGCGAGTTCAGCAGGTACGGCCCGAGGCCCCCGTCGAACACCAGCCGGTACTGGTCCAGCGTCGGGGTGAACAGGAACTTCGGGTCGTCGGTGTAGGCGTCGGCCTCCTGCTTGAACGACGTCAGCACCATCCAGAACACCGGGAACACGAACACGATCCCCAGCGCCCAGGCGATGATCGTCAGTGCGGTCCCTCCCGCCGTACGGCGCTTCATTCCGAAACCTCCTTGCCGGAAATGGCGGTGAAGATCGCGCGCAACGCGAAGGTGGCCACGATGATGGTCAGGATCACGACCACGACGCCGAGCGCGGCCGCCTGGCCGACGTCGAAGCCCTGGAAGACCCGCTGGTAGAGGTAGTACGGCAGGTTGGTGGTGGCGATGCCGGGACCGCCCTGGGTCATCATGAAGATCTCGTCGAACGTGTTGACCACGTAGATCGAGCCCAGCAGCCCGGCCAGCTGGATGTAGCGGCGCAGGAACGGCAGCGTCATGAAGCGGAACGTCTGCCAGTGCGTGGCGCCGTCCATCTTGGCGGCCTCCAGCACGTCGCGCGGCTGGCTCTGCAGCCCGGCGAGCACGATCAGCATCATGAACGGCGTCCAGCGCCACACCAGCGCGGCCAGCACCGACACCATCGGGTGTTCCCCGACCCAGTCGATGCCGCCCAGCCCGATCGGGCTGAGCACCGCGTCCACCAGCCCGTAGGTGGGGTTGAGCATGCTCGTCTTCCACAGCAGCGCCGAGGCGACCGGCATGATCAGGAACGGGGTGATGAGCATGGTGCGCACCACGCCGCGCCCGAAGAACGGCCGGTCCAGCAGCAGCGCCAGCCCGACGCCCAGCGCCAGCGACACCAGCACGCAGCCGACGGTGATCACGACGGTGTTCAGCGCGGCGGTGTAGAACTCGCTGTCGGTGAAGACGTCGACGTAGTTCGACAGGCCGATGAAGCCCCACGAACCGGGGTTGAGCAGGTTCCACGAGTGCAACGAGTAGAAGATCGTCGCGAGGAACGGAGCCTGCGTGATGATGATCGTGAAGATCAGCGCGGGCAGCAACGGTCCCCGGCGGGACCACTTCTCCTTGCGGCTGAGGGTCGCGCCCTTGGCCGCGGTCATCTCCGCAGTGCTCATGGCCGGTAGTTCTCCCCCACGGTGTCGGCGTAGCGCTGCGCCTGCTCCAGCGCTTCGTCAGCGGTCTTGCTCCCGGCGATGGCCGCGGACATCTGCTGGCTCACGCGGGTGCCGAGGTCGACGAACTCGGGGATGCGCACGAACTGCAGGCCCTGGTAGGGCGTGGGCTGGGAGCTCGGGGTGGTCTGGTCGACGCGGCTGATGCCGTGCAGCGTCTGCTGCCCGAACGCCGCGGCGGCCTTCTCGTACTCCGGCATCTCGTAGGTGGACTGGCGGCTGCCCGGGGGCAGGTTCTGCCAGCCGAGCCGCTCGCCGACGGTCCGCAGGTACTGCTTGGAGGTGGACCAGGCGATGAAGTCGAACGCCTCGTCGGGCATCTCGGTGGTCTTCGGCACGCCCAGCGCCCAGGTGTAGAGCCAGCTGGCGGGCTTGCCGCCGGGGCCGGTCGGCGCGTTCGCGTAGCCGATCTTGCCGGAGACGGTGCTCTCCTTCGGGTCCTCCAGCGTGCCCGCCGAGGACGTCGAGTCGAACATCATCGCCGCGTTGCCCTGGCCGAACTCGGTGAGGCATTCGGTGAAGCCGCTGCTGGAAGCGCCGGGCTCGCCGTGGTCGCGCACCAGGTCCACGTAGAAGTTCACCGCCTCGCGCACCTCGGGGGAGGTGAGCTGCGCGTTCCAGTTCTCGTCGAACCAGCGCCCGCCGAAGGAGTTGATCATGGTGTTGAGGGGCGCCATCACCTCGCCCCACCCGGGCAGGCCGCGCAGGCAGATCCCGGCGCGACCGCCGGGGCCGCCGTCGAGCTTCGCCGCCATGTCCGCGACCTGCTGCCAGGTCGGGTTCTCCGGCATCGTCAGCCCGGCCTCGGCGAACAGGTCCTTGCGGTAGTTCAGCAGCGCCGTCTCGCCGTAGAACGGGGCCGCGTACATGTGGCCCTGGTAGGACAGCGAGTCCTTGATCGACGGGATGAAGTCGTCCTTGTCGTAGCCCGGAGTCGCGTCCATCCGCGGATCCAGGTCGTGCAGCCAGCCGTTCGCCGCCCAGATCGGCGTCTCGTAGTTGCTGACCATCACCACGTCGAACTGGCCGCTCCCGGTGGCCACCGACTGGGTGATCTTGTCCCGCGCCTGGTTCTCCGGCAGCGAGATGAACCGCACCCGCACGTCGGGGTGCTGCGCCTCGAACTCCCCGACCAGGTCCTGCATGTCCTCCATCTGCGGGTTCGACACCACCGCCACCCGCAGCACCCGGCGCCCGTCGCCGGACCCGATCGCTCCCGCTCCCGCGCAACTCGCGGTGAGCAGCACCGCCGCCGCCATGGCGACCAGCGACCACCATTTCCTGCCGAAATTCATCGGCATCCCTTTCTGCCGTTGCTCACGCTCGCACCACGCGCGGGCCGATCGCCTCGATGTCCTCGGCGATGCCCTGGTCCAGCCCGGTATCGGTGACCAGCACGTCGACCTCGGAGAGTTCGCCGTACCGGTGCAGGGAAACCGGGCCGATCTTGCTGTGGTCCGCGAGCAGGACCCGTCGTCGCGCCCCGCGCAACATCAGTGTTTTGATCTCAGCGGAATTCTGGTCCGGAGTGGTGAGGCCCCGATGCAGGGAAACCCCGTCGGTGCCCAGGAAGGCGACATCGGCGAACACCTCTCGCCACCGTTGCGCCGCCCAGGTCCCGACACCTCCGTTGGTGGTCACGCGCACCCGTCCGCCCGGGGTGAGCACCGACAGGTTGGGCCGCGCCGCCAACGAGACGGCGATGCTCAAGCTGTCCGTGATCACCGTGAGCGGGCGGTCGGCCGGCAGCAGTTCCGCGAACCGGGCACACGTGGTGCCGGATTCGATGAGGATGGCGCCTTCGGCAGGCAGTTCGGCGAGAGCGGCCCGCGCGATGCGGGTCTTCTCGGCGACCATCACGTTCTCTCGGGCGGACAGCTGCGGATCGAAACTCCACCGCTCCACCGGGATAGCACCCCCGTGCACGCGGTGCAGGAGTCCGTGCTCTTCCAGCACGGTCAGGTCTCGCCTGATCGTCTCCGGGGTCACTTGCAGCTCCCCCGCGAGTCCGGTCACGTCGACGCGGCCCTCCTGCCTCGCACGCTCGACGATGAGCTGCTGGCGTTCACGCGCGTACACCCTGGTCGGCCTCCGGTCTCGACCCGACTCCGATGCCCGAATCGGTCCGCTTTCATCTGACCGAGTTTGTTTAGCCGGTGTTCGCAGTCACCGTCAAGGGTGCACGACCAGCAATAGGACCAGCGCTCGCCCCGATCAGCGCAATGCGAATGCGGAGCGTGACCACAGGAATACGTGCGGAAGCAAAAGGAGTCGGAAGCAGACGGCGGCAGCGACCATCTGGCCCAGGATGTGCGGCAACGGCACCACAGGACCGCTCGGAACCGTGGTCTCGGAACCGATGAAGATCCCATTCGGGCAACGATCGACCGGAGATCGCCGGTCACGGGCCCGTCGGCGGCCGGAACGCGAACGGGCCGGGGTGGTCGCCCACCCCGGCCCGTCGGTCCTCGCGGCCCGCCGCGCGCGTCAGCTGCGCAGCATCTCCGCAACGAGGAACGCCAGCTCCAGCGACTGCTGGGTGTTCAGCCGCGGGTCGCAGGCCGTCTCGTACCGGCCGGCCAGGTCGGTGTCCGAGATGTCCTGGGCACCACCGAGGCACTCGGTGACGTCCTCGCCGGTCAGCTCGATGTGGATGCCGCCCGGGTGGGTGCCCATCCGGTGGTGCACCTCGAAGAAGCCCTGCACCTCGTCGACGACGCGGTCGAAGTGGCGGGTCTTGTAGCCGGTGCTCGACTCGTGGGTGTTGCCGTGCATCGGGTCGCACTGCCACACCACCTGGTGGCCGGTGGCGCTGACCTTCTCCACGATCGCGGGCAGCACGTCGCGCACCTTGCCGTTGCCCATCCGGCTGATCAGCGTCAGGCGGCCGGGCTCGTTGTTCGGGTCGAGCCGCTCCACATACTCCACGGCCATCTCCGGCGTGGTGGACGGGCCGATCTTCAGGCCGATCGGGTTCGCGATCTGCTCGGCGAAGGCCACGTGCGCGTGGTCGAGCTGACGGGTGCGGTCCCCGATCCACAGGAAGTGCCCGGACAGGTCGTAGAGCCGCGGCGATTCCTGCGAGCCGTCCAGCCGCAGCATCGCCCGCTCGTAGTCCAGGACCAGCGCCTCGTGGCTCGCGTACAGGTCGACCGCGTGCAGGCTGGTGTCGTCCACCCCGCAGGCCGCCATGAAGCGCAGGCCGCGGTCGATCTCGGCGGCGACGGACTCGTAGCGCTCGCCCGCGGGCGAGTTGAGCACGAAGTCCTTGTTCCAGTCGTGCACCTTCGTCAGCGCGGCCATGCCGCCGCTGGTCAACGCGCGGGACAGGTTCATCGCGGCGCTGGCGTTGGCGTAGGCGCGGATCAGCCGGGACGGGTCGTGCCTGCGGGCCTCCTCGGTGGCGACCAGCGAGTTGACCATGTCACCGCGGTAGCTGGGCAGTCCGAGCGCGTCGGTGCCGCTGGAGCGCGGCTTGGCGTACTGCCCGGCGAGCCTGCCGAGCTTGACCACCGGCATGCTCGCGCCGTAGGTGAGCACGACCGCCATCTGCAGCAGGGTGCGGATGTTGCCGCGGATGTGCGGCTCGGTGTTGTCCGCGAAGGTCTCCGCGCAGTCCCCGCCTTGCAGCAGGAACGCCTCGCCGCGGGCGACGGCGGCGAGTTGTCCGCGCAGCCGGTCCACCTCGGAGGGCACGGTCACCGGCGGCACGCTCTCCAGCACCTTGCGGACCTTCGCGACCTGTTCCTCGGGCCACTCGGGCTGCTGTGCGGCGGGCAGCTTCAGCGCCTCGTCCAGGCGGGCGCGCATCTCAGGGGGCAGCGGAGGAAGTTCCGGAAGTTCATCGACCGGAACATCGACGGTCCAATTCACATTTGCCAGGATAGGCCGTGCTGGCCAGTGCATTTCACCTGGGAGAGACGGAGCGCACGCCGCACGAATCGATTCACCCGCTCGGCCGCCCGCGCCGGCCGCCCGGGACGCGCGGACGCCGCCCCACCCGGTGGGCGGGACGGCGCCGGAACGATCACCGCGTCAGCCGAACAGCACCTCGGCCTCGGCGTAGCGGGACAGCGGAACGGTCTTCAGCTTCGCCGTCGCCTCCCCCAGCGGGACCCGCACGATGTCGGTGCCGCGCAGCGCCACCATCTTGCCGAAGGCGCCCTCGCTGACCGCGTCCACCGCGTGCAGCCCGAAGCGGGTCGCCAGCACCCGGTCGTAGGCGGTCGGCGTGCCGCCGCGCTGGGTGTGGCCGAGCACGACCGCGCGGGATTCCTTGCCGGTGCGCCGGGCCAGCTCGTCGGCCAGCCAGGTACCGACGCCGCCGAGGCGCACGTGGCCGAACGCGTCGGTCTCCCCGGTCAGCAGCACCTCCTGGCCGTCCTGCGGGACGGCTCCCTCGGCGACCACGATGATCGGCGCGTACTGCCGCTCGAAGCGCTGCTGCACCCACTCGCAGACCTGGTCCACGCTGAACGGCTTCTCCGGCCCGAGGATCACGTTCGCGCCGCCGGCCAGCCCGGAGTGCAGCGCGATCCAGCCCGCGTGCCGCCCCATCACCTCCACCACCAGCGCCCGGTGGTGCGATTCGGCGGTGGTGCGCAGCCGGTCGATCGCCTCGGTGGCGATGTGCACGGCGGTGTCGAAGCCGAACGTGTAGTCGGTGGCGTCGAGGTCGTTGTCGATCGTCTTCGGCACGCCCACCACCGGCACGCCGTCCTGGTTGAGCCGCTCGGCGACGCCGAGGGTGTCCTCGCCGCCGATCGCGATCAGCGCGTCCACCCCGTGCTCGGCGAGGGTCCGCTTGATCTTCTCGACCCCGTCCTGCTCCTGGTACGGGTTGGTGCGCGAGGAACCGAGGATGGTGCCGCCGCGGGCGAGGACGTCCTCGACCTGCTCCAGCCCGAGCGGCATCGTGAGCCCGTCCATCGGCCCCCGCCAGCCGCTGCGGAACCCGACGATCTCGTGCCCGTGCACCGCGATCCCCTTGCGGGTGACCGCGCGCAGCACCGCGTTCAACCCCGGGCAGTCGCCACCGCCGGTCAACACTCCGATACGCGTTCCAGCCGGCATCGTCGCCGCCTCCCTTGATCCGCTCCATGAGTGATCTGGATCTCGTGGGGAGCCTGTCACGCCCTGTATCGGTGCAGCAAGTACTCCGACCGGGCGACAAATCGGGCGCGAACGATGCGAAGATCGGCGAAGTACCTGGTCAACGAGGACGGCCGCTCACAGCGGGAACCCGCGCTTGCGCTGCACCTCCTCGATCACCTTCCACCGGGTGAGGTTGTGCCGGGCGTCGGCGAGGGCGTCGTGCGCGTTCGCCGGCGCGGAGGGCAGCCGCGGCTTGCCGACGTCCTCCCAGCGCTGCCGCAGGTCCCGGGTGAACTTGGGGACCTTCGGCGGCAGGGCGGGCATCGCGCCCCACAGCTGCGCCAGCGCCACGTGGTCGTAGGAGGCCAGCCAGGCCCACAGCTCCACGTCCTGATCGCGCGCGGTCAGGAACTCGTAGAGGTCGTCCCGGATCCGGCTGCGCGAGCGCCACGCCCGGTCCGCGGGCGGCGGCAGCTGCGGCAGCACGTTGCGGCGCACCCACTGCCCCGCCTTGGACTCGTCGAACTCGGTGGACACGGCGTAGAACTCGCGGCCGGTCTCGTCCACCACCCCGATCGAGACCAGGTCGATGGTCTGGCCGTCCTCGATGAACTCACAGTCGTAGAAGAACCGCACCGGTCCAGCGTAAGGACGGCGCCCACCGGCCAGGACCGGCCCCGGGGACCGTCGCCCGATGAGCGGTGTGCTGGGCCGCCGACGTCCTCGGCGGTCTTCCGCCCGAGGACGGCGACTTCCGGGGGACCGGCCGGAGATCCGGCCCGGTGCGGGCGATCAGGGCCGGCGAGCCGGGCGCGGCAGGAGCGCGCGGCGGTCAGCCGGCCTGGGAGCGCGGCAGCCGGTCGGCGCCGCCGGGACCGTCCGGCCGGCCCTGCACGGTCCAGCCCGCGACGTGCTTGCCCTGCGCGGCCAGGTCGTCCTTGGCCTTCGCGGCGTAGACGTCCACGTACTCCTGGCCGGACAGCTCCATCAGCGCGTACATGATCTCGTCGGTGATCGAGCGCTCCACGAACCGGTCGCCCGCGAGCCCTTCGTAGCGGGAGAAGTCCAGCGGCTCGCCGACCTTCACCTTCACCTTGTGCGGGTACCACATCTTGGAGCCGATGGGGTTGACCTTGTCGGTGCCGAACATCGCGATCGGGATGACCGGCACGTCGGCCTCCAGCGCCATGCGTGCGACCCCGGTCTTGCCCTTGTAGAGCCGGCCGTCCGGGGAGCGGGTGCCCTCCGGGTAGACGCCGAGGAGCTTGCCCTCGCGCAGCAGCCGCACCCCGGTGTCCAGCGCGGCCTGCGCCGCGGCACCGCTGGAGCGGTCGATCGGCACCTGGCCGACGCCGGAGAAGAAGTACTTCTGCAGCTTGCCCTTGATCCCGGTGCCGGTGAAGTACTCCCGCTTGGCCAGGAACGTCACCCGGCGCGGCATCATCAGCGGCATGAAGAACGAGTCGGCGACCGCGACGTGGTTGCTGACCAGGATCGCCGCTCCGGACTCCGGCACGTGCTCGACGCCCTCCACCCGTGGACGGCAGAACAGCTTCATGAGCGGACCGAGCACGATGTGCTTCATCACCCAGTACAGCACGCGCCGCTGCCTTTCTGAACACCCGGAATGCCTCGTTCAAGGTTACGGAGCCCGGTCTGCCCGCACAATGCGACCCCGCCCGAGACGGATCACGCGCTCGGAGATCGCCCCGCGGAGGCCCCTCGCGTGCGACGATGTCCGGACAGCGGCGGATCGATGGCGGTAGGAGGCTGCGGTGCCCGTTCTTCCCGGCGCCGAACCGTTCGTGCACGACGGGTCCGACGAGATCGGCGTCCTGCTGTGCCACGGGTTCACCGGAACCCCGCAGAGCATGCGGGGCTGGGGTGAGCACCTGGCCGCCGAGGGCTTCACGGTGCGCTGCCCGCGGCTGCCCGGGCACGGAACCCGTTGGCAGGACCTCAACCGCACCGGCTGGACCGACTGGTACGCGGCCGTGGAGCGGGAGCTCGCCGAGCTGACCGGGCGCTGCCGCTCGGTGTTCGTCTTCGGCATGTCGATGGGCGGCACGCTCACGTTGCGGCTCGCGCAGCAGCACCCGGAGCTGTCCGGGATCGCGCTGGTGAACCCGTCGGTGACCACGCTGCGCAAGGACGCGTTCCTGCTGCCCGCGCTGTCCCGGGTGCTGCCGTCGATCCCCGGCCTGGCCGGGGACATCGCGAAGCCGGGCGCCGTCGAGCTCGGCTACGACCGGACGCCGCTGCGCGCGGCCGCGAGCCTGCAGCGGTTGTGGCGGCTGGTCCGCCGCGACCTCGGGAAGGTGCGGCAGCCGGTGCTGCTGGCGCGCTCCGCCACCGATCACGTCGTCGAGCCGGTGAACTCGACGATCGTGCTGGAGGGCATCCGAAGCGGCGATGTCACCGAAGTCGTGCTGCGCGACAGCTACCACGTGGCGACCCTCGACCACGACGCCGCGTCGGTGTTCGCCGGTAGCGTCGAATTCGTCCGCAGGATCCACCGCGAGCGTGTCGAGGAACCCGCATGAGCACCCGCCATGAGAACGCCGACGGCCCGGAGGACATCGACGCCGCCTTCGCCGAGATCGTCGCAGGTCTCGAACAGGACGAGCCGATGGCGCGGTGGCCGGAGGAACAGGACCGGAGCACCGAGGACGCGGCGCCGAAGCCCGCCGCGCCCGAGGCCGCGTCCGCGCCGCGCGACTGGACGCCGCCCGCCGACGCGCCCGACGAAGGGCACTACGAGCCGCCGGAACCACCGCCGATGCCGCGCCCCGGGGTCGCCACGGTCGGCGGCATCCTGCTGGTCGTGCTGGGGATGACGCTGCTGCTGGTGCCCGGTCTCGTCGGCCTGGGTGCCACGGCGGCGCTGCCGATCGGGCTGGTCGCGGTGAGCGGCGGCATCGGCTGGCTGCTGTTCCGGATGCGCCGGACACCTCCCGCGGACCCCACCGACGACGGCGCCCAGCTCTGAGAACGTGCTCCGGCGGGTCCGGCGAGCGGCCCGCTCACGCGCGGCGCCGCGAGGTGATCACCTCAGGTGCGTGGCGGTGGCGGCCACGTGCTCCCTGGCGAGGGTGGCGGCGCCGACGATGCCCGCTTCGTCGCCGCGCTTGGCGACCCGCACCTGGGCCAGCGGGCGGTGGCCGGTGCCGGTGAGCGCCGCGGCGTAGTGCCGCCGGGCCGCGGGCAGGAACAGGTGCGCCGAGCCGGACACGCCACCGGCGAGCACCACGACCTCCGGGTCGTAGACGTCGGCGACCAGCGCCAGCCCTTCGCCGAACCAGCGCGCGAGCTCGTCCACCGCGCGCGCCGCCACCGGATCGCCCTGCTCGGCGGCTTGGGCGACGCGTTCCCCGGTGATCTCGCCGGGGTCCTTGGCGGCTTCGGCGGCCAGCGGGGAGGACGGGTCCTCGGCGAGCAGTTCCAGCGCGGTCGCGGCCAGCGCGGTGCCGCTGCAGTAGCGCTCCCAGCAGCCCCGCTTCCCGCAGGGGCAGGCCCGTCCGCCGGGCACCAGCCGCAGGTGCCCCAGTTCGGGGGCGACGCCGTGCGCGCCGCGGAACACGTCGCCGTCCAGCACCAGCGCGCCGCCGATGCCGGTGCCGAGCGCGACGAGCGCCGCGACCTTCGCCCCGGCCGCCGCGCCGAAGCGCTGCTCGGCGATCGCGGCCGCGTTCGCGTCGTGCTCCAGCACCACCGGCAGCCGCACGCGGTCGGCGATGTTGTCCGCGACCGCGACGTGCCGCCACGGCAGGTGCGGGGCGAACCGCACCACCCGCCGGTCCTCGCTGACGAAGCCCGCCACGGCGAGCCCCACCCCGGCGACCGGGTACTGGTCGGCGAGGCACAGCACGGTGTCGGCGATCGCCGAGTCCAGTTCCGGGCCGGTGCCCGCGGACGGCACCCGCAGCGTGTCCAGCACGGTGCCCTGCGGGTCGACGACGCTGGCGCGCAGGCTGGTGCCGCCGACGTCCACCCCGACGGTCAGCACTCGGCACCTCCGCTCGCGGCTTGCGCGGCGGTCCGGCCGCGAACCCGCCGCACGTCGATGCGCTGCACCTTCGACGGCGCCGGTTCCGCCGGTTCGGGCGGCGGGGCCGCGGCTCCGGCCGGGCGGGGCTCGGCGGATTCGCGGAGCAGGTCCAGCAGCCCGGCGAGCTGGTCGGCGAGCCGGGAGGTCAGCTCGGGGCGTTCGCCGCGCAGCAGGCTCGCGATCGCGCAGACCGGGCACCAGCCGCAGGACGGGCCGGCGCGGTCCTCGCGGACGCCGTCCCGCTCGCCGGGGGCCGGACCGCCGGGAGCAGGGCCGCCGCCCGTGCCGAGGTCGTCGGTGCCCGCGTGCTCGGCGTGCTCGGCGCCGCCGAGTCCGCGCAGGTACTCCTCCGCGCGCCCCGCGGCCGCGTCGAGCAGCAGCCGGAACTCCTCGGCCATCCGGTCGCGACCGGATCCGGTCGCCCGGGACTCGTCGGCGGAGCCCCCGGTACCGGCGCTCGTCGTGCCCGTCCCCGCGGCATCGGGTCGTTCACCGCGCATCTGGTCCACCACCTCCACTGCTCGGGTCCGCTCTCATCGCATCCACTGGCCGGGGTCCGGCCGGAACGACACGGTCAGCCCGTCGTCGGCGGCCACCGCGCCGGTCACGGCGCAGCGGCGCAGCACCGCGGGCAGCGCGATCAGCCGCCGCCTGCCGTCGACGGTGACGGCGAGCTCGTCGCCGATCCGCGCGAGGTCCACCTCGGCGTCCTCGTGCAGCGGCAGGCCCAGCCGCAGCGTGTACTCCGCGTCCAGCGATCGGCCACCGCCGCCGAGCTCCACCTCCGGTGCGCTCGCGGCGCCGGCCAGCGGATCGTCCTCCCCGTAGAGCTCGTCGGCGAGTTCCAGCAGCGCCGCCCCCACCGGTTCCGCCGCCCGGTGCAGCACCGCGCGCACCGGCAGGTCGGTCGCCGCCCGCACCTCGGCCAGCACATTCTCCTGCTCCCGGCGGCGGGTGCGCAGCCAGGTCGCCGCCTCGCCCCGGGCCGAACCCGGGTGCGGCACCAGCCGGTTCGCCACCAGCCCGTCGACCCGGACCTGCTGCAGCGCCAGCGCGGTGAGCGTGCGCCGGGTCTCGGCGGCCACCACCGCTTCCGGGGTGAGCACCAGGCGCACCCCGGTCCGCGGCGAGAGCAGCATGGTCCGCAGCTCCAGCAGCCGGTCCGCGAGCCGCCCGAGCGCGTCGGCCACCCCGTCCCAGCGCTCCACGTTCGCACTGCCCGCCACGCCCGCGAGCAGGCCGCGCACCACGCGCCGGTGGGCCGGGAACAGCCGTTCCAGGTAGCCGGACAGCGATTCGGGCAGCGCCAGCAGCCGCAGCGTCTCGGCGGTGGGGCCGCAGTCGACGACGACGGTGTCCCACATCCCGCCCGCGGCGAAGCGGTGCACCTCGGCGAGCGCGAGCAGGTCCTCGACCCCGGGCAGGTGGGTGAGCTCCTCGGCGTCGAGCTCGCCGACGCCGGCGCCGAGCAGCATCGTGCGCAGGTGTTCCCGCAGGTCCGCCCAGGCCCGGTCGAGCAGGTCGCGGGTCTGCACCTCGGCCGCGTGCAGCCGGGCGGTCCGCTGCCCGGCGCGGAGCTCGACCTCGGCGGGATCGGCGCTCAGCGCCGCGCCGAGGGAGTCGCCGAGGGAGTGCGCGGGATCGGTGGAGACCACCAGCACCTTCTGCCCGAGCTCGGCGAGGCGTGCGGCGGTCGCGGCGGCGAGGGTCGTCTTGCCGACGCCGCCTTTTCCGGTGAACAACAGGATGCGCAAGGGCGGTCTCTGGATCGGGTCGGGGCTGTTGCCGGGGCGGACCGACCGGTCGCCGAGCAGCCCGGCCACCGGAACGGCGGGTCACCGCGCCGAGGGGTGCTGCGGTGTGGATCTGGTGCGGCGCCGCCCGGGACACCGGTCACGACCGGGTGCGGATCTCCGGCGCCGCCGCGCCGCGGTGCTGGAGCGCCCGGGTCAGGAGCGGGCTTCGACCCGGCGCTTGAGCTCCTTCAGCGCCGTGTTCATGATCATTTTTTCGGCCTTGCGCTTGAACATGCCGATCATCGGGATCGCCAGGTCCACCGCGAGGCTGTAGGTCACCTCGGTGCCGCCGTCCTTCGGCGCGAGCCGGTAGCTGCCCTGCTGCGCCTTCTGGACCTGCCCCTCGGACAGCGTCCAGCTCACCGACAGCCCGTCCTCGGCCCACTCGTAGACGTTGACGTAGGTGTCCTTGACCACCCCGGCGTCGAGTACGAAGCGCACCTTCTCGGCCTGCCCGGAGCCGGTGGTCGAGAGCACCTCGGTCTCCTTGACCGCTTCCACCCATTCCGGGTAGCTGGCGAAGTCCGAGATCACCGCCATGATCTCGGCCGCGGCTGCCTGGATCACGATGGACTGGGTGGACTGATCGACCATGCCCCGAAGATTACAGGTCCGCGCACGACCGGCGGGGCGGTGTCCGGCCGGCTCCACCGTTCGAGATCGTCACCAGCGGAGCACGTAGGGCCGCTCGGTGCGCTGGAAGTGCCCGACGTTGACGCACTCGGTGCGCCCGACGCGGACCCGGGAGGCCAGCGGCTGGTGCACGTGCCCGAACAGCGACCAGCGCGGCCGGTCCCGGTGGATCCGTTCCAGCAGCGCCGCGGAGCCGTGCTCGGGGCGGCGGGCGATGACGTCGTAGACCAGTTCCGGAACCGCGGGCGGCAGGTGGCTGCACAGCACGTCGACCGGGTCGAGGGCGGCGACGGCGGCGTCGTACTCGTCCTCGGGGCGCAGGTACGGCACCCAGGCCGCGTCCCGGCGCAGCACGCCGCCCGGGGAGAGCACGGTGCCGCCGACGAAGCCGAACCGCAGGCCGCCGATCTCGGCGCTGGTGCCGTCGACGAAGTGCACGCCGTCGCGGGCGAACTCGGGCCACAGCTCCGGCTCGTCCACGTTGCCCGCGATGGCGTAGGTCGGGGCGCTCATCGCGGCGAACAGGGTGGCGTACTGCTCGCGGACGGCTTCGCGCACGACGCGCTTGGGATCGTCCAGCGAAGCCCACAGCGAGCGCGCGTAGGCGCCGATCTCGGCACCGCGGTGGTTGCGGCGCAGCTCGGCGAAGTGCGCGACCTTCTCGGCTCCGAAGACCGCGCCGAGGATGCCGCGGCCGTGCTCGTGGTAGTCGACGAAGTCGATCAGGTCGCCGAGCACGACGAGCGCGTCGGCACCGTCACCGGCCCGTTTCAGGGCTTCGGCGTTGCCATGGACATCGGACACCACGTGCACGCGCACGATCTACTCCTCACCGCAGTTCTGCCGACCGGGCCGCGAGCGCGGACGCCGTTGTCCGCCGCACCGCCATGCTGCCGCGCCGCGCGGGATCGAACCAGCAGCGATCACCGTCCGGGACGGGTGCGACCGTTCCGTTCGGCGGCGCCGGGGGTGGTCCGCTCGGACGGTTCCGCGCGGCTCGGGCTGCTCCGGACGTGGTTAGCGGTGGCGCAGGACAGCCTGCCATGATCCTCACCACCGGCGGAAACGACTCGGGCGGGCACCGGTGCGCGGCGGATCCCGGCGTGGCAGGCTGCGGGCGGGAGCAGTAAACGAGTCGGATTAGTTTCGTAATCAAGGTTCGGGACTACCGCTCGGTAACTATCAGCGTTAGGTTTGTGCGCACATTTCGCGTTCCATCGGAGGTTTCAAGGTGCGAGAGTTCAGCGTCCCCGCCACTGAGGCCGTGGCCGAAGACGAGAACCTCACCGACATGGTGTGGGCGAACGCGGAACGCTT
Organism: Saccharopolyspora gregorii; assembly: GCF_024734405.1. Classification (NCBI taxonomy): domain Bacteria; kingdom Bacillati; phylum Actinomycetota; class Actinomycetes; order Pseudonocardiales; family Pseudonocardiaceae; genus Saccharopolyspora; species Saccharopolyspora gregorii. Next base: position 4,726,306 of record NZ_CP059556.1, read on the forward strand.
CGGTGGCACCGTGAGCTTCCGCCGCCGGGTCGACGGCACCTGGATCGACGTCACCGCCGCCGAATTCGCCACCCAGGTGCTCGCGATCGCCAAAGGGCTGATCGCCGCCGGGCTGCAGCACGGCGACCGGGTCGGGCTGATGTCGCGCACCCGCTACGAGTGGACGCTGCTGGACTTCGCCATCTGGTCCGCCGGCTGCGTGACCGTGCCGGTGTACGAGACCTCCTCCGCCGACCAGGCCGAGTGGATCCTCAGCGACTCCGGCGCCCGCGCCGCGTTCGTCGAGACCGACGCGCACCGCGCCGAGATCGGCGACGTCGTCGCGAAGCTCCCCGCGCTCGAACACGTCTGGCAGATCGACGCCGACCGCGCCGCCGTAGACGAGCTCACCGCGCTCGGCGCCGACGTCAGCGACCAGGACGCCCACCAGCGCCGCCGCGAAGTCCGCGCCGACGAGCTCGCCACCCTCATCTACACCTCCGGCACCACCGGCCGCCCCAAGGGCTGCGAGCTCAGCCACCGCAACCTGCTCGCCGAGGTCCGCGGCGACGTCAGCGTCTTCCCGCAGCTGCTGCGGCAGGGCAACTCGATGCTGATGTTCCTGCCGATGGCGCACGTGCTCGCCCGCGCCATCGCCACCGCCTGCGTGTACTCCCGCACCACGCTCGGGCACACCGGCGACGTGAAGGAACTGGTCAGCGACCTCGGTTCGTTCCGCCCCACGCTCATCCTCGCCGTGCCGCGCGTGTTCGAGAAGGTCTACAACACCGCCAAGCAGAAGGCGCACGGCGACGGCAAGGGCCGGATCTTCGACGCCGCCGAGGACACCGCCGTCGCCTACAGCCAGGCGCTGGACACCGGCGGCCCCGGCATCGGGCTGAAGGCCAAGCACTTCCTGTTCGACAAGCTCGTCTACGGCAAGCTGCGCGCCGCGCTCGGCGGGCGCTGCCTCGGCGCCGTCTCCGGCGGGGCGCCGCTGGGCGACCGCCTCGCGCACTTCTACCGGGGCGTGGGCGTGCCGGTGCTGGAGGGCTACGGGCTCACCGAGACCACCGCGGCCGCCGCGGTCAACGTCGAGGAGGCCTACAAGATCGGCACCGTCGGCAAGCCGATCCCCGGCACCAGCGTGCGCATCGCCGAGGACGGCGAAGTGCTGCTCAAGGGCGACGTCGTGTTCCGCCGCTACTGGAACAACGAGACCGCCACCAAGGAATCCCTGGAGGACGGCTGGTTCCACACCGGCGACCTCGGCTCCCTCGACGAGGAGGGCTTCCTGCGGATCACCGGGCGCAAGAAGGAGATCATCGTGACCGCGGGCGGCAAGAACGTCGCCCCCGCCGTGCTCGAAGACCACCTGCGCGCGCACCCGCTGATCAGCCAGTGCATGGTCGTCGGCGACAAGAAGCCGTTCATCGGCGCCCTGATCACCCTCGACCCCGAGTTCCTGCCCGCCTGGCTGAACAACCACGGCCGCGCCGCGGACACCCCGCTGACCGAGCTCGTCGACGACCCCGAGGTGCACGCCGACGTGCAGGCCGCGATCGACGACGCCAACAAGGCCGTCTCCCGCGCCGAGGCGATCAAGAAGTTCCGCATCCTGCCGAAGGACTTCACCGAGGCCACCGGCGAGATGACGCCCAGCATGAAGCTCAAGCGCAACAAGGTCGCCGAGAACCACGCGGCCGACATCGAAGCGATCTACGGCTGAGCTCCGCGCCCGTCGCACGGCAGCCGGGTGGCGGGACCGCCGCGGTTCCGCCACCGAGCTCCCGGATCAGAACGTCCTGCGCAGTTCCGATCTCCAGGACCTGAGCAGTTCCGCGGTGGACAGCCCGGCGATCTCGTGCAGCGCCGGGTCCACTTCGGACGGTGATCCGGAGCCCGCGATGCGCTTGTACAGCTCCACGACCTTCGGCTCCCCCACCCGCCGCACCAGGTGCGCCACCAGCGACCAGGACTGCTGGTACGCCAGGTCCAGATCGCGCCCCGAGGTGTGGAAGTCCGCGTCCGGCGGCGGCCCCGCGGGCGGTTCCCCGGTGCGCACCCGCCGGGCCAGGTCCGGTGCGATCCGCTCCGGCGGCAACCCGCTCGCCCGGTAGCCGACGTAGTCCGCGAAGCCCTCCAGCAGCCACATCGGCGCGCCGTCCGCGGTGTCCGCCCGCGCCGCCACGTGCGCCATCTCGTGCCGCAGCACCACCCGCAACGAGGTGTCCGAGAGCCGGTCGGCCGTCTCGGTGTTGAGCACGACCCGCGGGCCCTCCACCCGCCGGGCGGCGGTGTCCACCTTGTCCGCGACGGCGACCGCCGCGATGCCGTCCACCGCGAACTCGGCACCCACCAGCTCGCGCAGCTCCTCCTGCGAGCGCGGCAGCAGCACGCCCACCTGGCGCCGCCACTCCGGCCCCCACACGGCGGTCACGGCGGCCTCCGCGGAGTCCAGCTCCGCCGCCACCCGGTCGGCGAGCTCCTCGGAACCGTCGTGCCCGATGACCACGCCGTGCGGCAGCACCCGCACCCGGCAGTCGCCGAAGTCCCACGGCCCGCGCCACGACCGGCCCCGCGCCCGTTCGTCGCCGCTGAGCAGCCAGCGCCCGTCCCGGTGGGTGAAGGTGAACCCGGTCGGGCGCTCGGTCGGCACCTCGTCCACCCCGGCCAGCGCGTAGCGCAGCACCACCTCCGGCGTGCCGCTACCGCCGGTGGACCCGCGCACCTCGTAGTCCCACTCGGCCAGCGGCACCTCGGCCAGGTTCTGGAACAGCTCGCGCTGCCTGCGCTGGAAGTCCTCCGGCGCCGCCGGGTCCAGCGACGCCGTGAACGCCGCCTCGTCGCGCGTCAGGACCGCTCGGGCGCGGTGCCGCAGCACCGCCTGCCACTCCTGCTCCGCGGTCGCCGGAGCGGCGCTCTGGAAGGCGGGAGCGGGGGCCGGCGGGGCCTGGGCCGGGAACGGGACGAACGCGCCCACGGCCAATGCGGCCGCGGCGGCGACCGCCGCAGGCCACCCCCTCGAAGCCCCAGGCACGAGCCGGATCGTAAGTCGGCCCGCGGCGCCCGGCCCGTCGCGAGCGGCCGCCCGTCACCCACACGCGACGAGGGCCGCCGCCCCCCTGCTGGGGACGACGGCCCTCGCGCGCGTTCCGCGCGGTGCTGCGGGAATCAGCCCGCGACGCGCCGGATCGAGTTGACCGGGGCGATGCTGTCGTACTTGGCGACCTTCACCACGTCGCCCTCGGTGGGGGCGTGCACGGCCTTGCCGTTGCCGACGTACATCGCGACGTGGCTGACCGGGCTGTAGTAGAAGATCAGGTCGCCGGGCTGGAGCTGGCTGGCCGAGACGCTCTTGCCCTCGGTGACCTGCGACTTGGTCGAGCCGCCGATGCTCACGCCCGCCTGCTTGTAGGCCCACTGCATCAGGCCGGAGCAGTCGAAGGTGCTCGGGCCCTTGGCGCCGTAGACGTACGACGAGCCCTGCTTGCTCAGCGCCGCGGTGACCGCTGCGGCGGCCGAACCGCTGCCGCCCGCGAACTCGTAGTCGGTCTCGCCGCCACCGGTCAGCGAGGACTGCTCGTCCTCGGTGAGCTCGGCGTAGCGCTCCTTGACCTTGGCGATCTGCGCGTCCATGTCGGCCTTCTTGCGGCCGATCTCGTCCTGGATGCGGGCCGCGTCGGCCTCGGCCTGGGCCGCCTGGTTGCGGGCGTCCTGGGCGCGCTTGGTGGCGTCCTCGGCCTGGTGCACCGCGGCGGACAGGCGCTTGATCGCGTCGTTGTTGTCCTTGGCCAGCACGTCCAGCGCGGAGGCGCGGTCGAGAAAGTCGTTCGGGGATTCGCTCACCAGCAGCGCGGAGAGCTTGTTCAGCCGGGCGCCCTGGTAGGAGGCGGTGGTCAGCTGGTCGACCTGGCCGCGGAAGCGCTCTTCCTCGACCCGGGCCTGCGCGGCGACCTGCTCGGCCTGGTCCGCCTCGGCGGTGGAGCGGTCGAGCTCCGCCTTCTTGGCCGCGTGGTCGTCCTCGGCCTTCTTGTAGTCCTCGGTGACGACTTCGGCCTGGTGCGAGAGCTCGCGCACCTGCTTGGCCGCGTCCGAGGCGTTGTCGGGGAGTTGGGGGTCTGCGATCGCCGGCGCGGAGGTCATGCTGACGGCGGCGGCGACCGCCGAGGCCGCCAGGGCTCCGCGCATCGTGCGCTTCAATCGGTGCGACGCCACGTCGCGCATAGCTCCTTCGTTGTCGACCGCCTACCGAGAACGCAGGGGTGGTCCGGAGCGATCCCGGACTCCGGGCGCGTTGCGGCGCCCGCTCACCCCACGGGGGCAGGTCCCGGTTCGGCTCCCCGACTAGCCGATTCGGCGGCGCTTCGCGGAGGACCCGGAGTGGGTCGCTGATCGCCGCGAAGACGCGGTAAGGCTACGAAAGGTGAAGCGTGACGTCTAGAAGAGGGGGGTAATTCTTCTGAACACTGCGCAATAGCACAATGGGATTATCTTCATACGCGGAGCGTGATCAGATTGCCCGATCTTCTGACCAGCGGCTCCCCGAAGGGTCGGCCCGGACCGGATCGGCCCAGCGCACCGGAAGATCGCGCTATGAGATCCACCACGCGCCCCGGCCTCACACCCGGTTCAGGCGCTCCAGCAGCACCGCCGACGCCACCGCGTACGCGCCCGTGCGCCGCACCGACGTGACCACCGCGCGGTCCGAGGTCGCCACCACCAGCTGCCTGCCCTGCGGCTCGGCCACCACCAGTTCCCGGATCACGTCGTCCGCGATCACCCCGGGCGGGCTGAACATCACCCGCACCCCGCGCGGGCCCGCCGTCGGCACCGACAGCACGTCCGCCCCGTCGAACACCACCGTCACCTCGGCACCGGTGCGCGCCGCCAGCGCGGCCAGCTGGTGCGCCAGCCGGTTGCGCTGGTCGGCCAGCGGCAGGTCCGGGTAGCCGGTCTTCGTCACGTTGTAGCCGTCGACGATCAGGTGCACCGCGGGCAGCGCCAGCAACCGGTCCAACGCCGCCGCGTCGGCGACCCGGCCCGTCTCCCCCGAATCCGGCCGCACCCGCTGCACCACGTCCGCCGGGCGCGGCCCGTGGCCCACCGCGCGCAGCTCCCGGCGCAGCCCGCCGAGCGCGCCCTCCATCGTCTCCAGCAGCAGCGAGATCCGGACCTCGTCGCCCTGGCGGGCCTCCCGGGCCGACTGGCGGGCCACCTCGGTCTCGGCCGCCGCGCGCTGCGCGCGGTCCCGCTCCTCCTGCGCGCGGGCGCGCTCCCGGTCCCGCTGCGCGCGCAGCTCCGCCAGCTCCGAACCGATCCGCTCGTGCGCCTCGGCGAGTTCCGCCCGCGCCGCCTGCGCGTCGTCCTTGGCCTCCTTGAGCCGCACGCCCTGCTCCCGCAGCCGCTTGCGCAGCCGGTCGGCCTCCGAACCGGACTCGTCCCCGGCCCGTTCCCCGGCGCGGCGGGCCTCGGCCAGCTCGGCCTGCAACCGGTCCACCTCCCCGGCGAGGCGCTGGGCGCGGGCCTGCGCCGAATCCCGCTCGCCGCGCAACCGGCCCTGCTCCACGCGGAACGCGACCAGCTCCAGGTAGTGGCCCGTGTTCGGCAGCGCCAGCAGCACACCCGCCACGGCCACCACCACCGGGTCCGGGTGCACCCCGTCCAGGCCCTCAGGGCGGTTCTCCCGGCACCAATCGACGACCGCGGTGCGGAACACCGGGGAGTCCCGCAGCGCCGCCACGAGCGGTCCTCGGCCGAGCTTCGCGCGCTTCGCCGGGGCGAACCGGACCACCGGTCGCAGCGGGGCGGGCACGTCCGAGGGCCGCACGTCGTCGAGGGCCTCCGCCGCCAGCTCGGCGAGCCGGGCGCGCACCGGTGCGGGCAGCTCCTCCGGGTCCTCGGCACCGCACTCCCGGGACCGTTCCGGTGCGGACTGGTCGAGACCGGTCTCCGGGGCACCGACCGGCGCCTGCCGCGGACCGTCCACAGCAGACTCTTCGGTGCGCGGGGAGTCAGCACCCGACGTCGGCGGAACCACGCCCCCAGGCTAGTCGGCCGCTCCCCGTTCACCCGATCCGGAGGTTGTCGGGGACCCGTCGTAGCGTGCACGCGATGACCGGGCAGCTGACCTTCGACGAGATCGACGACGAACTCCCGCTGCACCGCGCCACCTTCGTCGTCGTCGACCTGGAGACCACCGGCGGCAGCGCCCGGCAGGACACCGTCACCGAAATCGGCGCGGTGAAGGTGCGCGGCGGCGAAGTCCTCGGCGAGTTCGGCACCCTCGTCGACCCCGGGCGCGAGATCCCGCCGATGGTCGTCTCGATCACCGGCATCACGCAGGCGATGGTGCACGGCGCTCCCCGGTTCGACTCGGTGCTGCCCGCGTTCCTGGAGTTCGCCCGGGACGCGGTGCTGGTCGCGCACAACGCCCCGTTCGACGTGGGCTTCCTGCGAGCCGAGTGCGAGCGGCTCGGCGTCGCGTGGCCGAAGCCGGCCGTGCTGTGCACCGCGAAGCTCGCCCGCCGGGTGCTGGGCAAGGACGAGACGCCGAACCACAAGCTCGGCACCCTCGCCCGCGTGCTGCACGCCCGCACCACCCCGGTGCACCGCGCCCTCGACGACGCCCGCGCCACCGTCGACGTGCTGCACGCGCTGCTGGAGCGCCTCGGGCCGCTGGGGGTGCGGACCGTGCCGGAACTGCTGGAGCACCTGCCCGACGTCACCCCGCAGCAGCGCCGCAACCGCGGCCTCGCCGACCCGCTGCCGCACGCCCCTGGCGTGTACCTGTTCCGCGGCCCGAACGAGGAGGTGCTCTACGTCGGCACCGCCTCCGACCTGCAGCGCCGGGTCCGGCAGTACTTCACCGCCGGGGAACGCCGCGCCCGCGTCAAGGAGATGGCGGGGCTCGCGCAGCGGGTGGACCACGTCGAGTGCGCGCACCCGCTGGAGGCCGAGGTGCGGGAGCTGCGGCTGCTCGGCGCGCACCAGCCCCGCTACAACCGCCGCTCCAAGTTCCCGAAGCGCACCTGGTGGGTGGTGCTCACCGAGGAGGCGTTCCCGCGGCTGTCGATCGTGCGCACCGCCCGCGACGGCGCGCTCGGCCCGTTCCGCTCCCGCACCGCGGCCGCGGCGGCGGTGGAGGCCCTGCACGCGGGCGGTTCGCTGCGCCGCTGCACCGAGCGGATCCCGGCGCGCGACCAGCGCGGCCGTCCGTGCGCGCTGCACGAGCTGGGGCGCTGCGCGGCACCGTGCGCCGGGCTGCAGGGCGTCGAGGAGTACGCACCGGAGGTGATCTCGGTGCGCGAGGTGATCTCCGGCTCGCCCCGCTGGGAACCCGGTGGGCTGCTCGACCGGCTGCGCGCGGAACTGGGCCGCTTCTCCGCCGAGGAGCGCTTCGAGGACGCCGCCGCGGCCCGCGACCGGCTCGCCGAACTGGTGCGGGCGCTGGACCGGGCGCAGCGCTGGGCGGCGCTGGCGGCGGTGCCCGAACTGGTCGCCGCCCGCCCCGACGGTTCCGGCGGCTGGCAGCTCGCGGTGGTCCGCCACGGCAGGCTCGCCGCCGCCGGGAACGCGCGCCGCGGGGTGCCGCCGATGCCGGTGGTCGACGCGCTGCAGGCCGCCGCGGAGACGGTGGTGCCCGAGCCGGGCCCGCTGCGCGGCGCCCCCGCCGACGAGGTGCGGGTGGTGCACCGCTGGCTGACCACCGGCGGCACCCGGCTGGTCCGCTGCGCGCAGCCGTGGTCGGAACCGGCCGGTTCCGCGGCGTCCTGGCGGGAGTGGCTGGAGCGGGCCGCCAAGGCCAGGGCCCCGTACCCGGCCGCCGACTGACCGGCCGGTCCTCGAACGAGCGAACGGCCCGGCACCCCTGGGGGCACCGGGCCGTTCAGCCGTGCGTGCGGCTCACTCGGAGGGCTGCTGCGGCTTCCCGCCGGAGACCAGCTCGCGCTGCTCCCGCTCCTCGTGCGCCAGGCGCTCGTTCTCGGCGCGCGCCCGCGCCAGCGCCTCGGTCTCCTCCGCCGGGTCCGGCTTGAGCCAGCTGCCCTCGACGGGGGTGCCCGCGGCACCGAGCTTGTTCATCTTCTTCGGCACCGAAGCGCCCTGGTACGGCAGCTCCTCGGGGTGGCCGTGCGAGTCGACCGGGCCGAGCGGCTGGTGCACCTCGATGAACTCGCCGTGCGGCAGCCGCTTGATGATGCCGGTCTCCACGCCGTGCTCCAGCACCTCGCGGTCCGAGCGCTGCAGGCCCAGGCAGATCCGGTAGGTCACCCAGTAGGCCAGCGGCGGCAGCAGCAGCAGGCCGATGCGGCCGCCCCACGTCATCGCGTTCAGCGAGATGTTCAGCTCGAACGCGATCACGTCGTTCATGCCGGACACCATCAGCACGCCGAAGAACGCCAGTGCCATCATGCCGAGGCTCGTGCGTACCGGGTTGTCCCGCGGACGCTGCAGCAGGTTGTGGTGCGCGTCGTCCCCGCTGAGCTTGCGCTCGATCATCGGGTACGCGATGAGCAGCGTGAACATGATGCCCATGCCCAGCGCACCGCAGAAGAACACCGGCGGCACCGTGTACGGCCCGATGTAGAGCTCCCAGGCCGGCCAGATCCGCAGGATGCCGTCCGCCCACATCAGGTACCAGTCCGGCTGCGAGGCGGCGGAGACCTGCGAGCCGATGTACGGCCCGAGGTTCCAGATCGCGTTGATCTGGAAGACACCGCTCATGATCGCCAGGATGCCGGTGGTCAGCGCGAAGAACGCACCGCTCTTGAGCGCGAAGGTCGGCATGATGCGGATGCCGACGACGTTCGACTCCTTGCGCTTCGGCCCGGGGAACTGCGTGTGCTTCTGGTACCAGACCAGCGCGAGGTGCGCCGCGACCAGGCCGAGCATGATCCCGGGCAGCACCAGCACGTGCAGGATGTACAGCCGCGGGATGATCTCCGTGCCGGGGAACTCCCCGCCGAACAGCGCCCAGTGCATCCAGGTGCCGAGCACCGGGATGGACAGCACGATGCCGGACATGGTGGCGCGGACGCCGGTACCGGAGAGCAGGTCGTCCGGCAGCGAGTAGCCGAAGAAGCCCTCGAACATGCCCAGAATCAGCAGCAGCGAGCCGATGACCCAGTTCCCCTCACGCGGGCGCCGGAACGCACCGGTGAAGAAGATCCGGAACATGTGGGCCATCATCCCGGCCACGAACAGCAGCGCCGCCCAGTGGTGCAGCTGCCGGATGAACAGGCCGCCGCGGACCTCGAACGAGATGTCGAGGGTGCTCGCGAACGCCTTGGACATCTCGACGTCCTGCAGGTTCCGGAACACCCCGTCGTAGGTGACCTCCTCCATGGAGGGGTCGAAGAACATCGTGAGGTAGATCCCGGTCAGGATCAGGATGATGAAGGTGTAGAGCGCGATCTCGCCGAGCAGGAACGACCAGTGCGTCGGGAAGACCTTGTTCAACTGGCGGCGGATGCCCGGCGCCATGTTGTAGCGCTTGTCCGCCTCGTCGGCCGCGGAGGCCGCCTTCCGGTAGAGCTTGCTCTCCGGTTTGGTGGGCGTCGTGATCGAACTCATGAGTTGCGCTCCCAGTACGCTGGGCCGACCGGCTCGATGAAGTCGTGCCTGGCCACGAAATATCCCTCTTCATCCACCGTGATCGGTAGCTGCGGCAGGGAACGGGTGGCCGGACCGAAGACCGGCTTGGCGTAAGTGTTGACCACGTCGAACTGCGACTGGTGGCACGGGCAGAGCAGGCGACCGGTCTGCTGCTCGAACAGCGAGGTCGGGCAGCCCACGTGGGTGCACACCTTCGAGTAAGCGTAGTAGTCGCCGTAGTTGAAGTCCTCCTGGCCCTTGCGCTTGATCGGAGCGCTGCCCGGCCGGAGCCGGATGAGCATCACCGGGGCGTCGCTGCGGCGCAGCACCGAGACGAGCTTGTGCTCGTCCTCGCGGTCGGACTCGCGGAACGGGAAGACCGTCTCGAAGCCGCCCGCGTCGATGTCCTCCGGGCGCAGCAGCGACACGTCGTGCGGGTCGCCGGTGTCGCGCCGCAGGTAGACCTTCTCGTCGCCCTCCTTCATCCACGCCGTGTGCTTGAGGGAGTCGGGTCCCTCGGTCGCCCACGGGTTGCGGATGAAGCCGCCGATGGCGATGACGCCGGTGCCCAGGCCGAGCACGGCACCGCTGAAGGCGAGCGTGCGCTGGATCATGGAACGCCGGGCGAAACCGCTGCGCACGCCGGTGTCGGCGAGGATCGCGGTGGTCGTCTGCCGGTCGACCTCTTCGGAGCCGTGCCCGTCGTGGCGCTGCTGGATCGCGACCTCGTGCGGGATGAGCTTCTTGGCGTAGAGCACCACGCCCACCCCGATCGCGAAGATCGAGAGACCGAGGAACAGGCCGACCAGCGGCGTGTACAGGTTGTAGAGGAAGTACTCGCGACCGCCCTGCTGCGGGGTCACGTAGCCCCAGGGCCAGAACACGAACACCGCGATGAACGCGATCGCGGAGAGGCCGGCGAGCGCGAACCAGGCCGCGACCGCGCGCTCCGCCCGCTTCTCGGCGCGGGTGTTCTCCACCGGGAACGGGTCCTCGTAGTGGAGGAGCTCGACGCCGTCCAGCGCCAGCCCCAGCCGCATCTTCTCGTCGCGGCTCATCTCGGCCAGTTCGGCCTCGGTGTAGTCCCGCCTCGGGGTGTCGTGCCCCTCGTCCCGCGGGGTGTCACTTGCACTCATGCCCTGGCTCCGATCCACAGGGTGACGCCGATCAGCGCGCCGAGTCCGACGACCCAGGCGATGACGCTCTCCGAGGCGGGGCCGAAGCCGCCGAGGGAGCTGCCACCCGGGTTGTTGTTGTTGTTCGTCACGGACTTGACGTACGCGATGATGTCCTTCTTCTCCTCCGGCGTGAGCTGCCGGTCGGAGAACTTCGGCATGTTCTGCGGCCCGGTGAGCATCGCCTCGTAGATCTGCTGCTCGGTGGGAGCGTCGAGGCTGGGCGCGAACTTGCCGGACGACATCGCGATGCCGCGTCCGGTGAAGTTGTGGCAGGAGGCGCAGTTGAGCCGGAACAGCTCACCGCCTCGCGAGGAGTCGCCGGTGGCGGCGGCTCCGGTGGTGTCCGGGGACTCGGGGCCCCCGCCGTAGGTCTGCACGTAGGCGGCCATCGCGTCGATCTCCTCGGGGGAGAACTTCGCCGGCTTGCGGATCGCCTGGGCTTCCTGGCGGACCATCGGCATGCGGCCGGAGGAGACCTGGAAGTGGACGGCGGCCTCGCCGACGCCGACCAGGCTCGGGCCGCGGTCCTTCACGCCGCCCAGGTTCGCGCCGTGGCAGCTGATGCACGCGTTGTTGTAGAGCTGCTCGCCCTGCCTGACCAACGCCGGGTCCGCCGCGGCGTGCGCGGTCTGCGGCTCGGGGGTCAGGACGGTGTACAGCCCGCCCGCGCCGACCAAGGCGATCCCGAGCGCGAGGACACCGGAGAGCCTGCGCCGGAACTTGGATCCCGCGCGGTTCCGTTTCTTGATGGTGGTCATGAGTGCGGCAACCCTTGCTGTCAGGTTCGGGGTGTTACGTGGCGGCCCGGTGGGGCCGGTGGATCACGGAACGAGGTAGATCACGGCGAACAGTCCGATCCAGACGATGTCGACGAAGTGCCAGTAGTACGACACGACGATCGCCGCGATGGCCTGTGCCGGGGTGAACTTGCTCAGCTTGGTTCGGATGAGCAGGAACACGAAGGCGATGAGCCCGCCGATGACGTGCAGGCCGTGGAAGCCGGTCGTCATGAAGAACACCGTGCCGAACGCCGACGAGGCGATCGTCGTGTGGTGCGCGGTGACCAGCGTGTAGTACTCGCCGGCCTGCCCCAGCACGAAGATCGTGCCCATGATCAGCGTCACCACGTACCAGCGGCGCAGGCCGAACACGTCGCCGCGCTCGGCCGCGAACACACCCCACTGGCAGGTGAACGAGGACGCCACCAGGATCACCGTGAAGGGGAGGGCGTATGCGATGTTCAGCTCGCTGGGCGGCGGTGGCCACGCACCCTCGTTCTGCGCCTTCACCGTGAAGAACATGGCGAAGAGTCCAGCGAAGAACATCAGCTCGCTGGCCAACCAAACGATGGTGCCGACGCTGACCATGTTCGGCCGGTTCAGCGAGTGCACGCGTTGACTGATTGAGGGCGCTGCCGTTGTCACGCGACGCATTATGTCCCGTGCGTTTTCCCGCTGCGCCCTCGGGTCCCGGGCGTGGCTCGTCGGTGATCGGATCGCGACCTGGAGGTAACTCATCGTGATTAATTTCCGCAGCGTTTTGTCCCGTCTGGGCTTACGCGCCCGGTCAGGGGAGCCCGCCGCGCCGGATTGGGACGATTCGGACCTGATCGTCGTGGTCAGCGCGTTCGACGACGCGGAGGCCGCGTCCGCGGTCCTCGCCCGCTCCCCGGAGTGGGTCGAGACGGGTGCCGCCGTGCTGCGCCACCACCTGCTGCTGCCGCCCGGAGCCGTCGCACAGGCCGCTGAACTGCTGGAACCGGACGGCTGGCGGTTGCGGCCCGCCCCCGAGGCGGAGCAGGCGACCTTCGGCACCGCACCGGCGCCCGGCGAGGAGCCCCTGTTCGCGGAGCGTGTGCAGAAACTCGACGCGTTGCATTGCTCACAGGAGAACGCCCGGATGGCCGGACTGGCCCAACGGCTCGGCGGACGCGCCGTCGGCTGGGTGGCGCTGCAGTCCGGCTGAGCACCCGCGCCGCGACCTCGTGGCGGGTACTGCTCACCCCCGTTGAGCGGCTAGCATCCGGAGATCACCGTCATCGAGGGCACCCTCTCGTCGTCGGGCCGAGTCACCACAACGCAGTGCGCGGACCGCCTAGCCAGCGAGGAGCAGCTGATGAGCACGTCGACCACCACCGTCCTGGTCTTCAGCCACCGGGCCGAAGTGCGCGAATCGATCATCAACGCGATCGGCAGGCGCCCGTCGCCGGACCTGCCCCGGGTGACCTACGTGGAGGCGGCGTCGGTCGCCGACGTGCTCAGCGAGGTCGACGCGGGCCGCGCCGACCTGGTCGTCCTCGACGGCGAGGCGCAGCCCACCGGCGGCATGGGCGTGTCCCGGCAGCTGAAGAACGAGATCGCGCACTGCCCGCCCATCGTGCTCACCGTGCGCAGGCGGGACGACCGGTGGCTGGCGACCTGGTCGCAGGCCGACGCGGTGCTGGTGCACCCGCTGGACCCGCTGTCGTCCGCCGAAACGGTCGCCGAACTGCTCCGCACCGCGCTACCCGCGGTGCGGGCCTGAACCTCCCGGAGAACAATCGTGGGCACCATGTCGGGTAGCTGGCCGGAACTCCTCGGACACCTCGTGGCGGGCAACGACCTGTCCGCCGAGGACACCGCGTGGGCGATGGACCTGGTGATGACCGGCGCGGCCACCCCGGCCCGCGTCGCCGCGTTCGTCGTGGCGCTGCGCGCGAAGGGCGAGACCGCGGCCGAGGTCCGCGGCATGGCCGACACGATGCTCGCGCACTCGCTGCCGCTGGAGGTGGACCGGCGGGCCGTGGACGTGGTCGGCACCGGCGGGGACCGCTCCGGCAGCGTGAACATCTCCACGATGACCGCGATCGTGCTCGCCTCCTGCGGCGCGGTGGTCGTCAAGCACGGCAACCGGGCCGCCTCGTCGAAGTGCGGCACCGCCGACGTGCTGGAGACCCTCGGCGTCACCATCGACCTGCCCGCGGAGGGCGTGCGGGACTGCGTCGCCGAGGTCGGCATCGGGTTCTGCTTCGCGCCGGTGTTCCACCCGGCGATGAAGTTCGCCGCCGGTGCCCGCCGCGAGATCGGCATCCCCACCGCGTTCAACGTGCTCGGGCCGCTGACCAACCCGGCTCGGCCGAGCAGCGGGCTCATCGGCTGCGCGGACCAGCGGATGGCGCCGGTGATGGCGGAGGTGTTCGCGGCGCGCGGCAGCTCGGTGCTGCTGGTGTCCGGGGACGACGGGATGGACGAGATCACCACGACCTCGACCACGACCTGCTGGGTCGTCGGCGACGGGCAGGTCCGGCGGGAGCGCATCGTCCCAGAGGACCTGGGCGTCCCGCGCACCACGCCCGAGGCGCTGCGCGGCGGCGACGCCGAGGTGAACGCCGAGGTGGTGCGGCGGCTGCTCGCCGGTGACCGCGGCCCGGTGCGGGACGCGGTGGTGCTCAACACCGCGGGCGCCCTCGCCGCCCACGACGGCATCGGCGAGGACCTGGACGTCCAGCTGCGCGCCGGCATCGCCCGCGCCGAGCGGGCCATCGACTCCGGCGCCGCGGCCGACCTCCTCACCCGCTGGGCGGCCTTCGGCCGGTAGTCCCGCACGAGCCGGGTTCCCGCGGTCCCCGCCTTCGGCCGTCGCGGGGACGGGTCCGTCGTGCCGGGGAGGAGGCTCCTCGGCGGAGATCACCCGGCGGGGCTCACTCCAGGCCGATGGAGAAGGTCGCCTCGGTGTCCTCGCGCGAGTAGGAGCGGAACGCGATGTGGGTGTCGGTGTCGAGCACCCCGGCCACCTTGTTGATCTTCCCGGGGACGATGTCGGCGATGTCCTCGTGGTTCGCGACCCGCAGGATCGCGATCAGGTCCACGTCCCCGGCGCAGGAGTACACCTCGGCTACGCCCTCGATGTCGGCGACCTCCTGGGCGGCCTCGGTCAGCCGGTCGGCGACGGTCTGGATGAGCACGATCGCGGTGATCACGGGAGGGCCTCCTGGCTGCGGGACGTCGTCGCCCCGATCCTAGGCTCCCCCGCCGCCGCGCTCGCCCGCGCCCGGACGCGACGAGGCCCCCGGAACCAGGGGTTCCGGGGGCCTCGGTCCGCTGTCGCGGAGCTCAGTCGTGGTTCGGGCCCGTGTGGTACTCGAACACCAGACCCGCGACCATGATCAGCAGCACGCCGATCGAGATCACGATCAGCACCACGTGGAAGAACGCCAGCGCGATACCGGCGAACGCGGCCGCCGCCGCCAGCCCGACAGGCCAGTAGCTGCCGGGGCTGAAGAAGCCCAGCTCGCCCGCACCGTCGCTGATCTCGGCGTCCGGGTTGTCCTCCGGCCGCGGCTCGATGCGTCGCGCCACGAACTGGAAGTAGCTGCCGATCAGCAGCGACAACCCGCCCACCAGGATCAGGGCCACCGTGCCCACGGGTTCGTGCGACCACACCCCGTAGACGATCGCCGACAGGAAGAAGAAGCCGGTGATCATGTTGAAGATCTTCGCTTCGACCTTCATGGATTCCTCACTCTCGCGCCCTACGCCCTGCCGGGATCAGTCGCCCGCTTGCCGGCCGCCGATGGTGGACGGCAAGCCGGACGTGCGGTCGGTGTCGAACGGGACCGAGGTCACCGCCCGCGGCGCGCACAGCTCACCGCAGTTCATCTGGGACAACGCCTCGGCGGCGGTGTAGTACTGGCCGGTGGCCGGGTTGGTCTGCGTACGCAGGTTGATGTACTGGTCGAACTTGTCCGGCGACAGGGCGCGGACCTCGAAGTTCATCATCGCGTGGTAGGTGCCGCACAGTTCGGCGCACCGCCCGACGAAGGAACCCTCGCGTTCGATGGTGTTCTCGAAGACGGCTTCCTGGTCGTTCTTGTCCGGGTGCGGGAAGGTGTCCCGCTTGAAGTGGAACTCGGGGACGAAGAACGAGTGGATGACGTCGGTGGAGCTCAGGTTGTACTGGATCGTCGATCCGGTCGGCAGCACCAGCAGCGGGATCTCGCTGCTGCTGCCGACGGTGCGGACCGGCTGGCCGTCCGGCGTGCGGTGGTCCGGGTAGTTGAACTCCCAGTTCCACTGGAACGAGACGACGTTGACCTTCTCGTCCGGATCGGCCGACTTGGCCATCACGTAGTTCTGGGTGGTGGCGGTGAAGTAGAACAGCACCACGACCATCACGAACGGCACCGCGGTGTAGATGACCTCCAGCGGCACGTTGTACTGGAACTGCCGAGGCAGCTCCTCGCCCTTCTTGCGGTGGAAGGCGACCGTCCAGAACATCAGGCCCCACACCAGGACGCCGACCGCCAGCGCAGCGATCACCGACCAGGTCCACAGCTGCCGCATGGACTCGGCCTGCGGGGTGACGCCCTCCGGCCAGCCGAACCTCAGGACCTCGTCGGTCGAACAGCCCGTGGCCGCGACCGCGACCAGGCCTGCCAGCCCGGCGACTTTGACCAGCCGTGGCACTCGGGTCCCCTCCTCCAGACGTTCCTGCCGCAAGCTCCCCATCCGAAAGCCCACTGCGCGACGCCTCCTCGCTGCGTGTTCCCACCGTCGCCGCGGGTTCTGGGCACAACGCGCACCCACCATGCCCCGCGGCCGGAATGCTGCGGGGGAGCCTAGCCCAGCAGTAGCCGCGATACTGCTCCGGGGTGGCGAGGTGCGCTGCACATCACCGAGATCGTCCTCGCCCGCCGCGGTGATCGGATCGGCGGGCGGGACCACTCGAACCGGTGGACTTGCCCGGCGGCGCCGGTTCCCGCGGCTCGCGCGCCCGCGCGCGGGGAACCAACCGCCCGGCCCCGGCGGTCGCGCCCGCGCTCACCGCGCCTGCACAGCGCGGCGGCACACCCGGCATACTGGGACTCCCGCCGCCGAGATCCCCGACCGGGACGCGGGGCGGAGCCCGACCCATCGCCGACGCGAGAGGTGCATGGACGCGTGTGCGGCCTGCTTGGACTTGTCTGTCCCACTGAAGAGAACGCCGGTTTCGCCGTCGACGCCGTGGCCAAAGCCCTGCCCTGCCAACGGCACCGGGGTCCGGACGAGAGCGACACCTGGCACGGCGGTGAGGTCGTCTTCGGCTTCAACCGGCTGTCGATCATCGACCTGGAGCACTCGCACCAGCCGTTGACCTGGGGCCCGCCGGAGAACCCCGGCCGCTACACGATCAACTTCAACGGCGAGATCTACAACTACCTGGAGTTGCGCGCCGAGCTCGCCGAGCACTACGGCGCCCGCTTCCACACCGACGGCGACACCGAGGTGATCGTCGCCGCCTACCACTACCTGGGCACGGCGATGGTCGGCAGGCTGCGCGGCATGTTCGCGTTCCTGATCTGGGACAGCGAGCGGCGCGTGGTGTTCGGCGCGCGCGACCCGTTCGGGATCAAGCCGCTGTACTACGCGTCCGGGCCCGGCGGGGTCGCGTTCGCCAGCGAGAAGAAGTCGCTGCTGAGCCTGGCGACGACGCTGCGCATCGGTGAGGACATCGACCACAAGGCGCTGCAGCACTACCTCACGCTCCAGTACGTGCCGGAGCCGGAGACCATGCACCGCCAGATCTCACGCATCGAGTCGGGCACCTCGTTCACCGTCTCCCCCGGCGGCCGGCTGGTCACCGAGCGGTACTTCGTGCCGAACTTCACCTCGAAGCCGGTGCGCAACGACTCGGACGCGCGGCGGCTGCACGACCAGATCGTCGACGTCATGCGCGACTCGGTCGCCAAGCACATGCGCGCCGACGTCACCGTGGGCTCGTTCCTGTCCGGCGGCATCGACTCGACGGCGATCGCCTGCCTGGCCAAGGAGCACAACCCGAACCTGATCACCTTCACCACCGGGTTCGAGCGGCAGGGCTACTCCGAGGTGGACGTGGCCGCCGAGTCGGCCGCGGCGATCGGCGTGAAGCACGTGATCCGCACCGTCTCCCCCGAGGAGATGATGGAGACGCTGCCGCTGATCATCTGGTACCTGGACGACCCGGTGGCCGACCCGGCGCTGGTGCCGCTGTGGTTCATCGCCCGCGAAGCCCGCCAGCACGTGAAGGTGGTGCTCTCCGGGGAGGGCGCCGACGAGCTGTTCGGCGGCTACACGATCTACCGGGAACCGCTGTCGCTGGCGCCGTTCGAGCGGGTGCCGGGCACGCTGCGCAAGGCGATGGGCAAGGTCTCCACGGCGATCCCGGACGGAGTGCGCGGCAAGGACCTGCTGCGCCGCGGGGCGCTGTCGCTGGAGGACCGCTACTACGGCAACGCGCGGATCTTCCGGGACGACCAGCTCAAGGCCGTGATGGCGGCCTTCGACCCGGGCGTCTCGCACCGCGACGTGACCGCCGCGCCGTACCGCTCCTCGGCGAGCTGGGACCCGGTGACCCGGATGCAGCACGTGGACCTGTTCACCTGGCTGCGCGGGGACATCCTGGTCAAGGCGGACAAGGTGACGATGGCGAACTCGCTGGAGCTGCGGGTGCCGTTCCTGGACAACGAGGTGTTCCGCGTCGCCAGCGGCATCCCGCTGGACCAGAAGATCACCCCGGAGACCACGAAGTACGCGCTGCGCCAGGCGATGAAGCAGGTCGTGCCCGCGCACGTGCTCAACCGCCGCAAGCTGGGCTTCCCGGTGCCGATCCGGCACTGGCTGCGCGACGAGATGCACGACTGGGCGCGCAACATCATCCAGCAGTCGCAGACCGAGCGGCTGCTGAACAAGACCGCGATCCTGCAGCTGCTGGAGGAGCACCGGTCCGGGGTGCTGGACCACAGCCGCCGGTTGTGGGCGCTGCTGGTGTTCATGATCTGGCACGGCATCTTCGTCGAGGGACGGCTGTCCCCCGAGGTCCCGGAGCCGTACTACCCGGTCAAGCTCTGATCGCGCGACACCGGCGAACGGCCGCTCCCTCCCACCGGGAAGGAGCGGCCGTTCCGCTTCGCGCGGGTCAGCTCAGCTTGGCCCCGGCGTGCAGCGCGACACCGGAGTTCGCGGGCACCGAGGTCGTCAGCCAGCCGTCCTCGTTGACGTCCGCGGTGCCGCCGGTGCAGGACCCGTCCTGCAGCGAACCGGACATCACGTCGCAGTAGGTCCCGGCGGGCAGCGACGTCTGGAACGACTGCTGCTCGATCGCCGCGTCCTCGCGGTTGAGCACCACGAACCCGGCGTCACCGCGGCCGAACGCGACCCGGCCGGACCCGTCGTCCCACCAGTTCGTCAGCTCCGCGCCCTGCACCTCGCGGTGGAACCCGGCCATGCCGGCGATGATCGGCCGCGCGTGCTCGCACACCCACGCCTGGTCGGAGCAGCTCGCCGGGCTGGTGCGGCCCTCGGAGTCGGCGGGCGGGCCGGCGTCCGGGTCGTCGAAGGCGAACCCGGAGATCAGCTGCGGGGTGCCGTACGGGAAGGCGAGCATGAACGCGTTCGCCAGGTCGTAGGCGGTGCCGTCCTTGTAGGTGAGCGTCGGCTCGCTGCGCTGGGTGTCGTGGTTGTCGATGAACACCACGGCCTGCTCGCTGGGCAGCGTCATGTGGTCGGCCACGTCCTCGAGACCGGCGAGCGAACCGTTCTTGAAGGCCTCGCTGACCTCGTGGTGGTAGGCGAACTCGGTGACGTCTCCGTTGCCGGCGTACTCCCCGGCCGAGGTGGCCTGGTCGGCGATGACCTCCTGGAACACGTACGGCCGCGCACCGGTGCCGGGCACCTCGTCCAGCCCGCCGAAGATCGCGCCGACGTCCTCCGGCGGCATGTGCTTGACGCCGTCGACGCGGAAACCGGAGACGCCGAGGCTGATCAGGTCGTTCAGGTAGGCCTGCTCGGCGGAGCGCACGTAGTCCGACTCGGTCGCGAGGTCGGAGAGCCCGACGAGCTCGCAGTTGCGGACCTCGTCCTTGTCGTCGTAGTTCGCGATGTCGCGGCGGCAGTCGTGGAAGTCGGCGTCGCTGTACAGGCCCGGGTACACGTACTTCTCGTGCGTGGTGCCCGCGCTGCCGATCGCGTCGCTGGCGGCCATGTGGTTGACCACCGCGTCGGCGTAGATCTGCACCCCGGCGTCGTTGCAGGCGGAGACCATGGCCGCGAACTGCTCGCGGTTCCCGCGCCTGCTCTCCAGCTGGTAGCTCACCGGCTGGTAGTCCTGGTACCAGGGGTGGTCCTCGCCGTCGAGGCGCACGTGCTCCTGCGGCGGGGACACCTGGACGGCGCCGAAGCCCTTCGGTCCGAGGGTGCTGCGGCACTCCTGCGCGATGGAGTCCCAGGGCCACTGAAACATCTGCACGATCGGCCCGGCCACGGGTGCCGCGGCCGGTTCGGGGGCGGCGGCCGGTTCGGGGGCGGCGGCCGGTTCGGGGGCGGCGGGAGCTGTCATGGCCCCGGCCGCGGGCACGACGGACGTGGCGGCGAGCGCCACCGCTAGGGCGTATGCGGGTAGAGGCATCGGGCAACTTTCTCGATTGAGTACTTGCCCGTCGATCACAGGTTCTTTCCCGCGTCCAGTCAATGCGCCATTGGCACCAGCGCTGACCTGCCCGTTCACCCGGAACGGCGGTGCCGCGCGCGTTCCACCGCAGGTCACCGCGAACGTCGCGGAGCGCGGCGGACGCACCTCGCCGGGAACGTGACCCGCGCTACTCGCGACCGGTGGCCGCGAACCGCCCCGCGCCCCCGGCGGAGAATGCGGGCATGCGCGATGTGGAGATCCGGGAAGGCACCATCCGGCTGGGCCAGCTGCTGAAGCTGGCGGGCCTCGCCGAGCACGGCGCCGACGCGAAGGCCCTGCTGGAAGAGGGCGAGGTGCTGGTCAACGACGAGGTCGAGACCCGGCGCGGCCGCCAGCTCGCCCCGGGAGACCTGGTCGCCCTCGGCGACGAGGAGGTGCGGGTCGTCGTGGCCCCCTGACGGCACGCGAACGGCCCGGCTCCTGCGCGGGAGCCGGGCCGTTCGGAGTCCGGGTCAGTGGAACGAGTCGCCGCAGGCGCAGGAGCCGCCCGCGTTCGGGTTGTCGATCGTGAAGCCCTGCTTCTCGATGGTGTCCACGAAGTCGATCACCGCGCCCTCCACGTACGGGGCGCTCATCCGGTCGACGACCACGTCGAGGCCCTCGAAGCCGCGCCGGGCGTCGCCGTCCAGCGAGCGCTCGTCGAAGAACAGCTGGTAGCGCAGGCCGGCGCAGCCACCGGGCTGGACGGCGATGCGCAGGTGCATGTCATCGCGGCCCTCCTGCTCCAGCAGCGCCTTCGCCTTCTGCGCCGCGGAGTCGGTCAGGGTGACACCGTGCGAGGGCGCCTCGCTCTCAGTCGTCGTCTGGGCGGTCATGACTCTCCCTAGAGGTCTCGCTCGTCCGCTTCCGGCGTGACGTCCAACGTCGGCGCCGACCCGAGGTATTCCCCGCCGGGGAGGGGCGACTCGGGAGGCGAGTCGTGTTGGTCTACCAGCCTCCATGGTGGCACAGACCGCGCGCGGAACCACGTGAACGTCCTCGCACCCGCACGCGCGCGGCCCGGCGCTTCCCCGAACACGCGGTCACGTGCGCCCGGCCGAGTGGCGTCGAATACCCTGGAGGGGTGAGGTTCCTTCGCCGCAGCAGCGCTGAGCAGACCGCGACCGACGACGCTTCCACCGAGAGCGCCCAGGTCGCGCCGGAACCCGCCCGCGACCGCACTCCCGGCAAGGGCCGTCCCACGCCGAAGCGGCGCGAGGCCGAGACCCGCCGCCGCGGCCCGGTCGCGCCGCCGCCGAAGACGCAGCGCGAGGCGATGAAGCGCGCCCGCGGCAACAAGGAGGAGCGCCGCAAGGCCGCGCGGGAACGCCGCGAGCGCATGATGGCCGGCGACGACCGCTACCTGATGCCGCGCGACCGCGGGCCGGTGCGCGCGTACGTGCGCGACATCGTCGACACCCGCAGGCACATGATGGGCATGTTCATGCCGCTGGTGCTGGTCGTGTTCGTGACCACGCTCGTGCAGAACGTGCTCGTGCAGCAGTACGCCACCCTGGTGTGCCTGGTGCTGCTGCTGACGATGCTGTTCGAGGGCACGCTGCTGGGCCGCGCCGTGAACAAGCGGGTGCGGGCGAAGTTCCCGGATGCCACCGAGCGGCCGCTGTCGCTGGGCTGGTACGCGTTCACCCGG
This sequence comes from Saccharopolyspora gregorii, assembly GCF_024734405.1. Lineage (NCBI taxonomy): Bacteria > Bacillati > Actinomycetota > Actinomycetes > Pseudonocardiales > Pseudonocardiaceae > Saccharopolyspora > Saccharopolyspora gregorii. Next base: position 4,748,152 of record NZ_CP059556.1, read on the forward strand.
GCCATGCAGCTGCGCAGGCTGCGCGTGCCGCGGCCGCGGCTCACCCCGAAGGACTTCCACAAGATCGGCTGATCCCGGCCCCCGCTGGACACCGCGGCGGACCTCGATCGCCCCGCATTCCGCCGGATGCCGCCGGGTCCGCGCGCGGCATAGGGTCCGGGCATGGAGTTTCGACGCCTCGGCAACAGCGGTCTGTCCATCAGCGAGATCGCGTACGGCAACTGGCTCACCCACGGCTCCCAGGTCGAGGAGGACGCCGCGCACGCCTGCGTGCGGGCCGCCCTCGACGCGGGCATCACCACCTTCGACACCGCCGACGTCTACGCCCGGACCCGCGCCGAATCGGTGCTCGGCCGGGCGCTGGCCGGGCAGCGCCGGGAAGGGCTGGAGATCTTCACGAAGGTCTACTTCCCCACCGGTGAGGGCCCCAACGATCGCGGTCTCGGTCGCAAGCACATCATCGAGTCCTGCAACGCCTCGCTGCGCCGGTTGCAGACCGACTACGTCGACCTCTACCAGGCCCACCGGTTCGACCCGTCGGTGCCGCTGGAGGAGACGATGACCGCCTTCGCCGACCTGGTGCGGCAGGGCAAGGCGCTCTACATCGGCGTCTCCGAGTGGACCGCCGAACAGCTCACCCGCGGCGCCGAGCTGGCCCGCGAGCTGTCGGTGCCGCTGATCTCGAACCAGCCGGAGTACTCGATGCTGTGGCGCGTCATCGAATCCCAGGTGGTGCCGGTCAGCGAGCGCGAAGGAATCGGGCAGATCGTGTTCTCCCCGATCGCGCAGGGCGTGCTCACCGGCAAGTACCTGCCGGGGCAGCAGCCGCCCGCTGGCTCCCGCGCCACCGACGAGGGCGGCGGCGCGAAGATGATCTCGCGGTGGATGCGGGACGACGTGCTCTCCGCGGTCCAGCGGCTGCAACCGGTCGCCTCCGACCTGGGCCTGTCCACCGCGCAGCTGGCCATCGCGTGGGTGCTGCAGAACCCGAACGTCTCGGCCGCGATCGTCGGCGCGTCCCGGCCCGAGCAGGTCGCCGACAACGTCGCGGCCTCCGGCGTGGAGCTCGGCGCGGACGTGCTGGACCGCATCGACGAGGTGCTCGGCGACCTGGTCACCGCGGACCCGCGGGAAACCCGCTCCTGAGCGGACCCGGCCCCGCCCGGCGCACCGCCGGGCCGGGTACGGTTCCCGCAGTCGTTCACCCGATCGCAGGAGGTGCACCGGTGGCCGCGTCCGCACGCACCCTGGTGCTCGGCGGGGCCCGCTCCGGCAAGTCCGCGCACGCGGAGGGCCTGCTCGGCGCCGAGGAGCCCGTCACCTACGTCGCGACCTCCCGGCACGACCCCGGCGACGCCGAGTGGACCGAGCGGATCGCCGCGCACGTCGCCCGCAGGCCCGCGACCTGGACGACCGCCGAAGCCGGCGACCCCGCGACGCTGCTGGAACTGCTGCGCGGCGCTCCCGCGGACGGCCCCGCGCTGCTGGTGGACGACCTCGCGACCTGGCTGACCGGGGTGCTCGACGACGCGGGTGCCTGGGACCGCGACCCGGCGGCGCTCGACGCGGTCGCGGCCCGCTGCACCGCGCTCGCCGAGGCCGTCGCCGGCTGCGCGGCCCGGCTGGTGCTGGTGTCCGCGGAGGTCGGGCTCGGAATCGTGCCCGCCACGAGTTCTGGAAGACTTTTCCGCGACCGGCTCGGCGAGCTCAACGCGCGGCTCGCCGACCGCTGCGACGCAGTGCTGCTGCTCGTCGCGGGGGTCCCGCTCCGGTTGCGCTGACCACCCGCCCCTACCCCGGAGGTAACCCTTGTCCACCGCACCCGAGAACACCCCGGTCCGGTTCGGCGCCGTGCCGCCGCCGGACGAGCAGGCGCGGCGGCAAGCGGTGGCCCGGCAGGAGCAGCTGACCAAACCGGCCGGTTCGCTCGGCAGGCTGGAAGAGCTCGGGGTGTGGGTCGCGGGACGCCAGGGCAGTTGCCCGCCGCGCCCCTTCGAACGCGCCCGGGTGGTGATCTTCGCCGGGGACCACGGCGTCGCCGAGCACGGCGTGTCCGCCTATCCCGCCGAGGTCACCGGCCAGATGGTGCGCAACTTCCTCGACGGCGGTGCCGCGGTGAACGCGCTGGCCAGGGTGAACGGCGCCACCGTGCGGGTGCTGGACGTGGCGGTGAACGCCGACACCCCGCCCGCGGTGTCCGGGCGCAAGATCCGCCGCGGTTCCGGGGCCATCGACCGCGAGGACGCGCTCACCGCGGACGAGGCGCGGGCCGCGGTCGAACTCGGCAAGGCCGTCGCCGACGAGGAGATCGATTCCGGCGCGGACCTGCTCATCGCCGGTGACATGGGCATCGGCAACACCACCCCGGCCGCGGTGCTCATCGCCGCGCTCACCGGCATCGAGCCGGTGGCGGTGGTCGGGCGCGGCACCGGGATCGACGACAACGCGTGGATGCGCAAGACCGCCGCGATCCGGGACGCGCTGCGCCGGGCCCGCCCGGTGCTCGACGACCCGGTGGCGCTGCTGCGCACCAGCGGCGGCGCGGACATCGCCGCGCTCGCCGGGTTCCTCGCGCAGGCCGCGGTGCGCCGGACGCCGGTGCTGCTGGACGGCGTCGTCGTCGGCGCCGCCGCGATGGTCGCCGAGGAGCTCACGCCCGGGGCCCGCCAGTGGTGGCTGGCCGGGCATCGCACCGCCGAACCGGGCGGGACGCTGGTGCTCGAACACCTCGACCTGAGCCCGATCCTCGACCTGGAGATGCGCCTCGGCGAAGGGTCCGGGGCCGTCACCGCGCTGCCGGTGCTGTCCGCCGCGGTGCGCGTGCTGGCCGAGATGGCGACGTTCGGCGAGGCGGGCGTCGGCGGCCCCACCTCCGCCGAGGCCATCGGCCCCGATCCGGAGGACCAGGAGCTGTGACCTGCCTCGGAGAGGCCGCGGCCCGGTGAACGGGCTGCTGCTGGCGGTGTCCTGGCTGACGGTGCTGCCGCTGCCCGCCCGCGAGGTCGACGACCGCGCCTGCCGCCAGGCCATCGCGCTCGCCCCGCTGGTGGGTGCGCTGGTCGGCGGATTCGGCGCGGTGCTGCTGTGGGCGCTGACGGCGCTCGGCGCGCCGGGACTGCTGGCCGGGCTGCTCACCGTGGCGGCGCTGGTACTGGTCACCCGGGGCATGCACGTGGACGGGCTGGCCGACACCGTCGACGGCCTCGGCTGCTACGGCCCGCCGGAGCGGGCGCTGGCGGTGATGCGCGACGGCGGCGCCGGCCCGTTCGCGGTGATCGCGCTGATCATCGCGGTGGGCGTGCAGGCGGCGGCGCTCGCCGACCTCGCCGCGTCCGGGCGCTGGGCGGTGGTGGTGCTGGCGTGCGCGGCGGGCCGGGGCGCGTTCGTGCTCTGCTGCCGCCGCGGGTTGCCGGCCGCGCGACCGGAGGGCATGGGCGCGCTGGTCGCGGGGACCCAGCCGTGGTGGCTGGTGGCCTGCTGGTGGGCCGGGCTGCTGGCCGGGGGCGCGCTCGCGGCGTCCTGGTCGGGGGCGGTCGCGGTGCTGCTGGCCTGCGCGGTGCTGCTCGGGTTCACCGCGCACGTGCGGCGGCGCTTCGGCGGCATCACCGGCGACGTGCTCGGGGCGGGCGCCGAGCTCAGCACCACCCTGGTGCTGGCGGTCTCCGTGCTCGGCTGACGCGTCAACCACCGGCGACCGAGGGGATGACGCGGACCTCGGTCCCGTCCCGCACCTCCGATCCGGCGCCGTCCAGCCACCGGCACTCCTCCCCGTCGAGGTAGAAGTTGACGTGGCGCCGCAGCCCGCGGCTCTCGTCCCGCAGCCGCCGCTCCAGCGCCGGGTGCCGGGCCGCGACCACGTCCAGCACCCCCGCCAGCGTGGCCTCCCCCGGTTCGACCTCCAGCCGCTGCCGCCCGCCCGCGTGCTCGCGCAGCAGCAGCGGCAGCACCAACGTCACCCGCACCGCCACCACCTCACCAGCTCATCGCGCGCAGCGAGAGCACGTCGGGCAGGTGCGCGGCGATCCGCTCCCAGCGGTCCCCGTCGTCGCTGCCCGCGTACACCTCGCCGCTGCGGGAGCCGAAGTACACCCCGGCCGGGTCGGCGTCGTCGGTGCACAGCGCATCGCGCATCACCGCGGACCAGAAGCGATCGGGCAACCCCTCGGACAGCCCGGTCCAGGTCTCCCCCGCGTCCTCGCTGCGGTACACGCGGCAGCGCCCGCCCGGCGGGTAGCGCGTCGCATCGGCGGTCAGCGGGAACCCGAACACCACGTCCGGGCGGTGCGGGTGGGTCACGATCGGGAAGCCGAAGTCGCTGGGCAGCCCGTCGGCGATGGAGCGCCAGCTTGCCGCCCCGTCGTCGCTGCGGTACACGCCGTGGTGGTTCTGCAGGAAGAACCGCTCCGGCTCCGCGGGGTGCTGGGCGATCTTGTGCACGCACTGGCCGAACTCCGGGTACTCGTCCGGCAGGAAGTAGGCCTTGATGCCCCGGTTGCTCGCCTGCCAGCTGTCCCCGCCGTCCTCGGTGCGGTAGACGCCGCCCGCCGACATCGCCACCACCACCCGGTCCGGGTCGTGCGGGTTCGCGAGCACGGTGTGCACCGCCTGCCCGCCGAACCCGGGCTCCCAGCGCTCCCGGTGCGGGTGGTCCCACAGCCCGCGGACCAGCTGGAACGTCCGCCCGCGGTCTTCGGATCGGAACAGCGCGGACGGCTCACCGCCCGCGTGCACGACCTCCGGGTGGTCGGCGGGACCCGGCGCGAGCTGCCACACCCGTTCCAGCGCGACCCCGGTGTCGGCGGGGAACGCGATCGGCGCCACCTCCGGTTCCTGCCAGGTGGCGCCGAGGTCGTCGCTGGTGACCACGCTCGGCCCGAAGTGCGTGCTGGAGGCGCCGACGAGCAGCCGGGGCGCACCGCGGGTGTCGGCGGCGACGGCGTAGATCTCCGCCATCGGCAGGTGCGGCCCGGTGACTTCCCAGTCCCCGCGGTGGCGGTGCGCCAGCCACAATCCCTTGCGGGTGCCGATCAGCAGCAGCACTCGGTTCGACATCTTCGCCCCTTGACGTGGTCCACGTCACTGGAAGCTACGCCGGGGCACCGACAGCCCGCCCGGGCCGAAAGCAAGGCGCCCCCTCGATCTCGCCGGGTCGAGGGGGCGCCGAGCAGGGGGTTCGGTCAGGCGAGCGGGACCATCCAGCCGTGCCGGTCGGGCGCGGTGCCCTGCTGGATGGCGGTGAGCCGCTCGCGCAGCTTCATCGTCACCGCACCGGCCTTGCCGTCGGCGACGGTGAACTCGCCGTCCTGGTGCTTCACGTGCCCGACGGGGGTGATCACCGCGGCGGTGCCGCAGGCGAACACCTCGGTGAGCTCACCGGAGCGGGCGCGCTTCTCCCACTCGTCGGTGGTGATCCGCCGCTCCTCGACGGCCAGGCCCAGGTCGGCTCCGAGCTCCAGCACCGAGGAGCGGGTGACGCCGGGCAGCAGGCTGCCGGACAGCTCCGGGGTGACCAGCCGGGCGTCCGCGCCGGAGCCGAAGACGAAGAACAGGTTCATCCCGCCCATCTCCTCGACCGCCCGCCGCTCCACCGCGTCCAGCCACACCACCTGGTCGCAGCCGTTCTCCACGGCCTGCGCCTGCGCGGCGAACGAGGCCGCGTAGTTGCCCGCGAACTTCGCCGCCCCGGTGCCGCCGGGCGCGGCCCGCACGTACTCGTGGCCCAGCCACACCGTGACCGGCTTGACGCCACCGGAGAAGTAGGAGCCGGCGGGCGAGGCGAGCACCAGGTACAGGTACTCGCTGGCCGGGCGGTTCACGCCGAGGCTGACCTCGGTGGAGATCATGAACGGCCGCAGGTACAGCGAGCTCTCCCCCGCTTCCGGCACCCAGGCGCGGTCGACGTCGACGAGCTCGCGCAGCGAGTCCAGGAACACCTGCTCCGGCAGCTCCGGCATCGCGATGCGCTGCGCCGAGCGCTGGAACCGGCGCGCGTTCTGCTCCGGGCGGAACGCGGAGATCGCGCCGTCGGGCTGCCGGTAGGCCTTCAGCCCCTCGAAGATCGCCTGCGCGTAGTGCAGCACCGTCGTCGCCGGATCGAGCTCCAACGGGTGGTAGGCCTCGACCTTCGCGTCGTACCAGCCGCGCTCGGTGGAGTACCGCACCGTCGCCATGTGGTCGGTGAAGAACTTCCCGAACCCGGGGTTCGCCAGTACGTCCGCGCGGTGCGCCTCGGTGGCGGGATGCGAACTGGGAATCCGGGAGAACGAGAGTTCTGTCATGCCCGTACCGTATCGCGCGCCTCGGAACAGTGGAAACCGGTGTGGCATCGGTCGGTCCTCCTAGTGTCGGAGGCTGCCCGAACCCGTCCCGGGCGGTCTTCCCGGAGACGTACCGGTGATCCGTTCGGACCTCTATGATGAGGCCATGGGTGACCAGGAGAACCTGCCGGTGACGGGACCGACGACGGTCCAGCAGGACACGCTCGCGGCCGCGCTCGGCCTGCTGCTGCCGCTGGGCGGCGGGCTGCTCGTGCTGTGGGGGTACGCCTGGCTGGGCTGGTTCGGCGCGATCGTCGGCGGCGCGGGCGTCGCCTGGTGGGGCTTCTGGTGGTACGGCAAGCACAAGACGCTGTTCCCGAAGGACCTGCGCGGTGGCCAGGTCGGCGGGTTGGCGGCGCTCACCGCCGTGTTCGGCCTGTTCTTCTTCCTCGCGCTGGCCTGATCGGCGGGTTCAGCGCACCAGCTCGGCGGGCAGCGAGGGCAGCGCCCACCCGGGATCGGGCCGGGCGTCGCAGTGGCTGCCGTCGAACGGGAACAGCTCCCGTTCGGCGAGGTTTGCCATCCGCTCCCCCTCCGCGCGCAGCCGGTCGAGCCGCCGCTGGTCGATGCGGCCGGCGGCCAGCGCGGAGGCGAGCTCGTCCTCGTCCTTCCACGACCACTTCCCGCCGGGGAACACCTCCAGGTCGAGCACCCCGTCCACCCGGTTGACGCCGGTGGCGTCCCGCCCCAGCGGCACCTCCAGGTTCACGTACCAGTTGCGGAAGCTGCCGTCGGCTTCGAAGAACCACCACACCGAGGACCACTGCTCGGCGAACACCAACCGCAGCGTGGCCGTCGTGCGCCACACCGACAGCGCGGGGACCCGGATGCCGGAGAACCGCTCGTGCAGCGGCAGCTCCCGCGGGGTGCGCCCGTCCGGCGAGGTGGTGATGCGGATCGGCGTTCCCGGCAGCACCCAGCACAGCAACCGGTCCGGCCGATCGTCGAGCACCCGCGCCGGGTGCACGGTGCCGAGCGAACCGTCGAGGCGCCAGAAGCGGTAGAGGATGTCCGAGCCGGGCTCCCACCGGTCCGCGGGGTCCGGCCGAGCACCACGTTCGGGACCGCGTTCGAGCATGCCGACCTCAACTCCAGCGCCGAGAGACCAGGCCCGCCAGCAGCGGACCCGCGATGACCACCACGAGAGTTCCGAGCATCGCATGGACGGGCATGCTCATGGCCAGGATCACGGCCAATCCCATCCCCAGGCACGCGGACCGCATCCGCCACACCTGGTCGTCCGCGAGCAGCACCCGCGCGGCGGCGTTGGCCAGCGCGTGGTGCACCAGCAGGCAGCAGGAGGCGAAGGCCATCGCGGCGACCGGCTGCACCAGCAGCGCCACCACCGCGGCGGCGACGCCCGCGCACAGGTCCAGCAGGTACGGGGTGCCCGCGCGGCTCGTCCGGCCGAGCACCGCGGGCAGGTCCTGGTCGCGCTGGACGGCGAGCGCCGTGGAGCGCAGCGATTCGAGGATCCCCAGCAGCACCGGGAACAGCGCCAACCCCACCGCGGTGCCGACCAGCGGCCGCAACCCGCCGCCCGCGGCCGCGTCCATCGCGTCGAGCACCGGCTGCCCGGACAGCGCGAGCCGGGCCGGGCCGAGCTGGTGCAGCAGCGCCGCCGACAGCAGCAGCACCGCCGCGCCGGTCACCACCAGCGCGGCGATCACGGCCCACTTCACGACCTTGCCGCGGTAGCGGTCCTGCTCGTGGGCCGGGGCGGTGAGCCGCTCGAAGCCGAGGAAGCCGAAGAACAGCACCCCGGCCGCGCCGGTGATGCCGATGGCCCCGTCGCCCCGCGGCGGACCGACCGGCAGGCCCGCGGGCGGTTCGATCGCGAAGCACACCGCCACGACCAGCCCCACCACGACCAGCGCGAGCAGCAGCCACACCCAGGCCGCGGCGCCGCGGATGCGCAGCCCCGCGGTGGCGGCCAGCACGACGAACAGCACGATCGCCGCGGCGATCGCGGGCGGCGCGGCGGGCATCGCGTGCTGGACGATGACCTCCGCGACCGCGGCCAGGGCGGCGACCTGCCCGGCGAGCGCGGTGGCGGCGCCGAACCGCGCGGGCAGCACGCCGAGCCGCGCCCGGATGCACGCGTAGCCGGCGCCGGGGCCGCGGTAGCTGGCGGACTGGTGCGCCGAGGCCAGCGCGCAGCACGCGACCGCCACCAGCACCAGCGGGATCGCGAGCGGCACCAGCCGCCCGGCGGCGAGGGTGGCGGGGGCGATGCCGACGAACAGGCCCGCGCCGAGCATGCCGCCGAGCGCCAGCGGCAGCGCCGATCCGAGCGACCGCCGAGGTCCGCCCGCGGCGGGACCCGCACCGGTTGCCGCCTGCTGCTCCGCGACCTGTTGCCCCACTCGTCCACCTTTGCAGAACGCGGTCCCCACCGGCAGCCGCCTGCCGGTCGACGCCGACCGGGCACGCCCGCGGCGGCGGCCCGGCGGGCGCCGCGCGGCCGGTCGCACCCGGATCCGCGACGGCCCAGCCTACGCACCGGCACCGGCCCGTCCCGGTGCGCTTTCCCCACCGGGCCGCGCCGACGCGCTCCCGCGCGGGAAAAACCGCTGGCGATGATCGGCGCAGCGCTAAGCTCGGACGTACGGCGCGGCCGGTCGCACCGCGACCGCCTGTCGGACCCACCGCGGCCCGCCCGATCTACAGTGGCGGTCGCGGGACGGCCTCCGACCAGGTCAGCCCCGCCGGGGACAGTCCCCGCGTCCGAGATCCCCATCGACGGCGACACCGCCCGGAGGAAACACACGTGAGCACGCCGAAACTCGCCCTCACCGACACCAAAGCCGCGAAACTCACCGCGGACGTCCTGGTCATCGGCACCATCGCCGGTGCGGACGGCCCGGAGATCGCACCGGGCGGCGAGGAGGTGGCCGCGTCCTTCGACGGCGACCTGGCGAAGGTGCTCGCGACCCTCGGCGCCAGCGGCAAGGCCGAGGAGGTCGTGAAGCTGCCCGCGGGTTCCGGGCTGCGCGCGGACGTGCTGCTGGCCGTCGGGCTCGGCAAGGTCACCGGCGACTCCCCCACCGGCGAGCAGGTGCGCCGCGCCGCCGGTGCCGCGGCCCGCGCGCTGAGCGGTGTCGCGCACGCCGCGACCACGCTGGGCGCGCTGGACCTGGGCGCCGCGGTGCAGGGCACCGTGCTGGGCGCCTACTCGTTCCGCAAGTACAAGTCCGAGCCGGGCGACGACCCGGTGAACCAGGTCGACCTGGTCGTGCCGGACGCGAAGGACGACGCCGCCAAGCACGCGCTCAAGGGCGGCACCGCCATCGGCGAGTCCGTCACCATCGCCCGGGACCTGATCAACACCCCGCCGAACGACCTGTACCCGGGGTCCTTCGCCGACCGGGCGAGCGAGCTGGCCCGGTCCGCGGGGCTGGAGGTCGAGGTGCTCGACGAGGCGGCCCTGCGCAAGGGCGGCTACGGCGGCATCCTCGGCGTCGGCGCCGGTTCGAGCCGTCCGCCGCGCCTGGTCCGGCTGCGGCACAAGGGCCCGAAGGCGGCGAAGAAGGTCGCGCTGGTCGGCAAGGGCGTCACCTTCGACACCGGCGGCATCTCGCTGAAGCCGGCCGCCTCGATGGACGAGATGACCTCGGACATGTCCGGCGCCGCCGCGGTGATCGCCACGATGGTGCTGGTCTCGAAGCTGAACTACCCGCTGGACGTGACCGCCACCGTGCCGATGGTGGAGAACATGCCCTCCGGCACCGCGTACCGGCCCGGCGACGTGCTGAGCATGTACGGCGGCAAGACGGTCGAGGTCCTCAACACCGACGCCGAGGGCAGGCTGATCCTGGCCGACGCGATCGTGCGCGCGGGCGAGGACGAGCCGGACTACCTGATCGAGACCTCCACGCTGACCGGCGCGCAGGTGGTGGCGCTGGGCAAGCGCACCCCCGCCGTGATGGGCGACGAGGACTTCCGCGACCGCGTCGCGAAGCTCTCGCAGGCCACCGGTGAGGGCGCCTGGCCGATGCCGCTGCCCGAGGAGCTGCGCGGCGACCTGGACTCGAAGCTCGCCGACCTGGCGAACGTGGCCGGGCACCGCTGGGGCGGCATGCTCACCGCGGGCCTGTTCCTGAAGGAGTTCGTCCGCGACGGGCTGCCGTGGGCGCACATCGACGTGGCCGGCCCGGCGTACAACACGAACTCGCCGCACGGCTACACCGCGAAGGGCGGCACCGGTGTTCCGGTGCGCACGATCGCGGCGGTGCTCGCCGACATCGCCGAGAACGGCTGACGGAGGACGCCCGGACGGCCCGCCGAGTGCGCTCGGCGGGCCGTTCGCCGTCCGCGCCACGTGCGCGAACGGCTGTGAGCCGCGTCTCAAAGGGATCACCACGGCCCTGCCCCGCGATGCCAGGATGGGGTGGTGAGCGAAACGAGCGAGCAGCAGCCGACCACCCCCGGGCCTGCGCGGCACGGTTTCGCGGTCGAAGTGGTGTGGACCGGCAACACCGGCGCGGGCACCAGCAGCTACCGCAGCTACGAGCGCACCCACGAGGTCCGCTCAGCGGGCAAGAGCACCATCGAGGCCTCCGCGGACCCGGCGTTCCTCGGCGACGCCGACCGGTACAACCCGGAGGAGCTGCTCATCGCGTCCCTGTCGCAGTGCCACATGCTGTGGTTCCTGCACCTGGCCGCGGAGTGCGGCGTGGTGGTGGTCGGCTACCACGACCACGCGCAGGGCGAGCTCGCGGAGAACGCCGACGGTTCGGGGCAGTTCCGGGAAGTGGTGCTCCAGCCGGAGGTCGCGGTCGAGGACCTGGCCAGCGTGGACGCCGCGGAAGCGCTGCACGAGCGCGCGCACGAGCTCTGCTACATCTCGAAGTCGGTGAACTTCCCGGTGCGGCTGACCCCGTCCACCCGGGTCGCGAACTGACGCGTCAGCCCAGGTCGCGGCGGCGCTGCCGGTCCCGCAACACCCGCTGCCGGGCCTGGTAGTCCCGCATCCGCTGCGGGTAGCCGAGTTTGGCCACCTCGTAGCAGGGCATCCCCTGCTTGCGGGCGAAGCGGAACGCCGCTTCCGGTCCCGCGACGCGGCGCCGGGTCCACTCCCCGTCGTGCGCGACGAGCAGCACCGTGGTCTCGGTGACGGTGGTGCGGGGTTCGACGAAGGCTTCGACGCCGTGGCGCTGCTGCGCCCAGGTCCGCAGGTGATCGGTGTCCCGCGAGTCGGCCGGACGACCCGCGGTGCGCCGTCGCCGAAAACGATCGAACAGACCCACGGCATTCGCCTCCCCGCGCGCTGGAAGCCGGCCGCGGATTCGATTCACCTGCGCGCGGCCGCACTCGGAGACACCTCCGGAAAACCGGTGCTCCCGTTCGCGATGATGCCACCGGGCGCCTGTGACGAAGCTGAGAATCGGAAAAAACGATTCAGTGGGATCGGGCACGTTCGCGCGATCAGAGCGAGCCCACGTCGCGTCGTCCCAACGGGTGGTGACAAGATGGCTGCCAGGTGTTCCGTGCCTCGCGCGACAGCCGGGCCGGGCGGCACCTCAGCGATTCAACGATGGCTGTCGAGGAGTGCGAAGTGACCGACACGTCCGCCGATCTGGTCATTCTCGGCGGCGGTTCGGGCGGCTACGCCTGCGCTTTCCGCGCGGCTGAGCTGGGCCTGTCCGTCGTCCTCATCGAAAAGGACAAGCTCGGGGGAACCTGCTTGCACCGCGGGTGCATTCCCACGAAGGCTCTCCTGCACGCCGCGGAGGTCGCCGACTCCGCGCGCGACGGCGACCAGTTCGGGGTGAAGACCTCGCTGGAGGGCATCGACATCGCGGGGGTGAACTCCTACAAGGACGGTGTCGTCGGCAAGCTCTACAAGGGCCTGCAGGGCCTGGCCAAGGCGCACAAGGTGACGCTGGTCGACGGCGCGGGCACGCTCGTCGACAAGAACACCGTCGAGGTCGACGGCACCCGCTACACCGGCAAGAACGTCGTGCTCGCCACCGGCTCGTACTCCAAGTCGCTGCCCGGCCTGGAGCTCGGCGGCCGCGTCATCGCCAGCGAGCAGGCGCTGAACCTGGACTTCGTGCCGGAGAAGGTCGTCGTGCTCGGCGGCGGCGTGATCGGCGTGGAGTTCGCGAGCGTGTGGCGCTCCTTCGGCGCCGAGGTCACCATCGTCGAGGCCCTGCCGCACCTGGTGCCGAACGAGGACGAGTTCGCCTCCAAGCAGCTGGAGCGCGCGTTCCGCAAGCGCGGCATCAAGTTCAAGACCGGCGTCAAGTTCACCGGCGCCACCCAGACCGACTCCGGCATCTCGGTGAGCCTGGAGAACGGCGACCAGCTCGACGCGGACGTGCTGCTGGTGGCCGTCGGCCGCGGCCCGAACACCGCGGGCCACGGCTACGAGGAGGCCGGGATCCAGCTGGAGCGCGGCTTCGTCGTCGCCGACGAGCGGCTGCGCACCAGCCTGCCGGGCGTGTACGCGGTCGGGGACATCGTGCCCGGCCTGCAGCTCGCGCACCGCGGCTTCCAGCAGGGCATCTTCGTGGCCGAGGAGATCGCGGGCCAGAACCCGCAGGCGATCGACGAGGCGGGCATCCCGCGCGTCACCTACAGCCACCCCGAGGTCGCCTCGGTGGGCCTGACCGAGAGCGCCGCCAAGGAGCAGTACGGCTCGGTGCAGACCTTCACCTACGACCTCGCAGGCAACGGCAAGAGCCAGATCCTCAAGACGGCGGGCGCGGTGAAGCTGGTCCGCGCCACCGACGGGCCGGTGCTCGGCCTGCACCTGGTCGGCGACCGGGTCGGCGAGCTCATCGGCGAAGCCCAGTTGATCTACAACTGGGAGGCGCTGCCCGAGGACGTGGCACCGCTGGTGCACGCCCACCCCACGCAGACCGAGGCCCTCGGCGAGGCGCACCTCGCCCTGGCCGGCAAGCCGCTGCACGTCCACGGCTGATCCGGTCCGCTTCCCGCACCAGCACAGCACCCCGCCACACCGCACGAGGAGTCCGCGAGCGATGTCCTTCTCCGTCCAGATGCCCGCGCTAGGCGAAAGCGTCAGCGAGGGCACGATCACCCGGTGGCTCAAGCAGGTCGGCGACACCGTCGAGGTCGACGAGCCCCTGCTGGAGGTCTCCACCGACAAGGTCGACACCGAGATCCCGTCCCCCGCCGCCGGTGTGCTGCAGCGCATCGTCGCCGAGGAGGACGACACGGTGGAGATCGGCGGCGAGCTCGCCGTCATCGGCGACAGCGCCGACGACTCGGGCTCCGCCCCCGCGCCGCAGCAGGCCCCCGCCGAGGAGCCCGCCCCGGCGCAGGAAGCCGCCCCCGCCCAGGAGCAGCAGGCCCCGGCCGAGCAGCCCGCCGCGCCCGCCGCCTCCGGTGGTGCGGCGCAGGGCACCGAGGTGCCGATGCCCGCGCTGGGCGAGAGCGTCAGCGAGGGCACGATCACCCGGTGGCTCAAGCAGGTCGGCGACTCGGTCGAGGTCGACGAGCCGCTGCTGGAGGTCTCCACCGACAAGGTCGACACCGAGATCCCGTCGCCGGTCGCGGGCACGCTGCTGGAGATCGCCGCGGGCGAGGACGACACCGTGGAGGTCGGCGGGAAGCTGGCCGTGATCGGCGAGCAGGGTGCCGCTCCGGCCGCGCCCGCCGCGCCGGAACCGGCTCCCGCCCCGGCCGCCGCGCCCGCTCCGGAACCGAAGCCGGAACCCGCCGCCCAGGCACCGGCCGCGCCGGCCCAGCCCGCGACCCCGGCTCAGCCCGCCGCTCCGGCCCAGCCCGCTGCGCAGCAGCCCGCCGCGCAGCAGGCCCCGGCCGCCCAGCAGTCCGGCCCGTCCGGCAGCACCCCGTACGTGACGCCGCTGGTGCGCAAGCTCGCCAACCAGCACGGCATCGACCTGTCCACCATCAAGGGCAGCGGTGTCGGCGGCCGGATCCGCAAGCAGGACGTGCAGGCCGCGGTCGACGCCGCCCAGGCGAAGCCGGCGGCCCCGGCCGCCGCGAAGCCCGCGGCCCCGGCCGCGCAGGCCGCCCCGTCCGAGGAGGCCGAGGCGCTGCGCGGCACCACGCAGCAGATGTCCCGGCTGCGCCAGCTGCTGGCCCGCCGCATGGTCGAGTCGCTGCAGACCGCGGCACAGCTGACCACGGTGATCGAGGTCGACGTCACCCGCATCGCGAAGCTGCGCCAGCAGGCGAAGGCCTCCTTCGAGGCGGCGGAGGGCGTGAAGCTGTCCTTCCTGCCGTTCTTCGCGAAGGCCGCCGCCGAGGCGCTCAAGCTGCACCCGAAGGTGAACGCCTCGGTCAACGAGGAGAGCAAGGAGATCACCTACCACGCGGCCGAGCACCTCTCGATCGCCGTGGACACCCCGCGCGGGCTGGTCTCCCCGGTGATCCACGACGCCGGGGACCTGAACCTCGGCGGCCTGGCCCGCAAGATCTCCGACGTGGCCGAGCGCACCCGGAACAACAAGCTCAAGCCGGACGAGCTCTCCGGGGGCACCTTCACCATCACCAACACCGGCAGCCGCGGCGCGCTGTTCGACACCCCGATCCTGAACCCGCCGCAGGTGGGCATGCTGGGCACGGGCAGCGTCGTGAAGCGTCCCGTGGTCGTCTCCGACGACAACGGCGGCGACACGATCGCGATCCGGTCGATGGTGTACCTGGCGCTGTCCTACGACCACCGGCTGGTCGACGGCGCGGACGCGGCCCGCTTCCTCACCACGCTGAAGCAGCGGCTGGAGGAAGGCGCTTTCGAGGCCGACCTCGGGATCTGATCCGGCTCCGAGCCACGGCGAGGGCCGTCCACCTGCGGGTGGGCGGCCCTCGCCGCGTTCCGGGCCGTTTCTCCGCCGGGCGAAACCTGTCGCGTGCGGAAGATCGTTGCGGGACGATCGGGGGCATGCGCGTGGTAATCGCCGGTTCGTCCGGGTTGATCGGCACGAGTCTCGTCGCGGCGTTGCGGCAGGGCGAGCACGAGGTGCTGCGGCTGGTCCGCCGCCGCCCGGCCGCCCCCGACGAGCACGGCTGGGACCCGGCGAAGGGCGAGCTGGACGAGGCGGCCCTCGCCGGGGCGGACGCGGTGGTGAACCTGTGCGGCGCCGGGATCGCCGACCGCCGCTGGAGCACCGAGCGCAAGGAGCTGCTGGTGTCCTCGCGGGTGCGCCCGACGGTGCTGCTGGCCGAGGCGGTGGCCCGCCACGGCGTGCCCGCGCTGGTCAACGGCTCGGCAGTGGGCTACTACGGCGACACCGGCGACCGGCTGGTGACGGAGTCGACGCCGCCGGGAACCGGTTTCCTCGCCGACCTGTGCCGCCAGTGGGAGGCGGCGACGAGCCCGGCGGTGGACGCGGGCGCCCGGGTCGCGCTCTCGCGCACGGGCCTGGTGGTGGCGCACTCGGGTGGCCTGGTGGGCCGGTTGAAGCCGTTGTTCTCGATGCTGCTGGGCGCGAAGCTCGGCGGCGGGCGGCAGTACATGCCGTGGATCTCGCTGGACGACGCGGTGGGTGCGCTGCGGTTCCTGGTGGAGAACTCGGCCGTGTCGGGCCCGGTGAACCTGACCGGCCCGGCGCCGGTGACCAACGCCGAGTTCACCCGCGAGCTGGGGGCGGCGCTGGGCAGGCCCGCGCCGTGGACGGTGCCGGAGTTCGTGCTCCGCGCGGCGTTGGGCGAGGCCGCCGACGAGGCGATGCTGGCCGGGCAGCGGGCGATGCCGGAACGCCTCGACGAGCACGGCTACCCCTTCGCCCACCCCACCTTGGACGCCGCGCTGAACGCGGTGCTCTGAACCCGCCGCGGGGCCGCGGGTCCGCCCGGGTGGCCGGCGCCACGTGCGCGGGGCGGTCGGTGCTCTGGGCGGGAGCCCGGGCGTAGCCTGGCCCGGTGAGTCGCGCGGAGATGTCATGTCGCGCCTCGACCGATGCGGTCGACGTGCGTGAACTGGGAAGAATCGACTACCTGGACGCCTGGGACCTCCAGCGGGAGCTGGCCACGAGCCGCGCCGAGGAGGCCGGCCCGGACTCCCTCCTGCTGCTGGAGCACCCGTCGGTGTACACCGCCGGGAAGCGCACCCAGCCGGAGGACCGGCCGCAGGACGGCACGCCGGTGATCGACGTGGACCGCGGCGGCAAGATCACCTGGCACGGCCCGGGGCAGATCGTGGGCTACCCGATCTTGGGTTTGGCCGACCCGATCGACGTGGTCGACTACGTGCGGCGCCTGGAGCAGGCCCTGATCCGCACCTGCGCCCGCTTCGGCCTGGACACCGGCCGGGTGGAGGGCCGCAGCGGCGTGTGGCTGGCCGCCGACGACGCGCGCCCGGAGCGCAAGATCGCCGCGATCGGCATCCGGGTGCAGCGGGGCGTGACCATGCACGGGCTGGAGCTGAACTGCGATCCGGACATGGGCCAGTTCGACCGGATCGTGCCGTGCGGCATCCGGGACGCGGGCGTCACCTCGCTGGCGGCGGAGCTCGGCCGGGACGTTCCCGTCGAGGAGGCGCTGCCGTGGGTGCGCCAGGACGTGCTGGACGCGGTGGACGGCGTGCTGCCGGTGGTGGAGTCGAACATCGCGCGGGTCGCGCCGACCGCCGAGGGCGTGACGCTGGCGCTGGATCCGACCCTGCGCTAACGAACCGCACTCCACTCCTCTAGTATTCCGGAATTACGGACTACTAGAGGAGTGGAAGCATGCCGCTGTCCCGCCGCACCCTGCTGACCGGGCTCACCGCCACCGCCGCCGCGCTCCCGCTGCTCTCGTGCAGCCGTGCCACGGCGCTCGGCGAGCGCACCGAAGCCGACCTGAGCACCGCCGACGGCTGGCTCACCTGGATCGCCGAGCACCGCGACCGGCTGGCCCTCGTGCTCACCGACACCACCGGACCGCTCCTCGCGCACCGCGCGGGCAGCCCGCAGCCGCTGGCCTCCGCGGTGAAGGCCGCGCACCTCGCCGCCTACGCCACCGCCGTCGCCGACGGCCGCCTCGACCCCGCCGAACAGGTCCGCGTCGGCGACTGGGAGCGCTACTACGTGCCCACCGACGGCGGCGCGCACGTGGCGGCCCTGCGGGAACTGGGCATCCCCACCGACGACACCGGCGCCTGGGCCGCCGACCCGGACCGCCGCGTCACGCTGGAGCAACTGGCCACCGCGATGATCGGGCACAGCGACAGCGCCGTGCCCGACCTGCTGCGCGACCGGCTCGGCACCGAGGCCGTGCGCGCCGCAGCGCTCGCCGGGGGCTGGCCCGACGCCGACGTGCGCTCGCTGTGCGCCGAGTACCTGTTCCTGCTGCTGCCGGCCGAAGCCCCCGCGCCCGGCACCCCGCTCCCCCGACGCCGCGAGATCGGCTTCGCGCTGGAGCGCCGCCACCGCGACGAGCAGGCCCTCCGCGACCAGGTGCGGACCCGGCTGCTGACGCAGCCGCTGCCGGACTGGAACACCCAGCTGGCCTGGGCCACCGGCACCGCCGCGAGCGACCCGGCGCAGCTGGCCGCGCTGCACCGCTCCCTCGCCGAGGGCACCTACCCGTCCCCGCGCGCCGCCGAGATCGCCCGCGGGATCCTGGAACGGCGGGCCGCCGGGAACCTGCCCGACGGCGTCCTCGGCCTCGGCTACAAGGGCGGCAGCCTGCCGGGCGTGCTCACCGCCGGGATCTCGCTGCGCCTCGCCGACGGGCGGATCGCGGCCGGATCGCTGCTGGCGCACGGCGGGATCTCCGCCGAGCAGCTGGCGACCGGCGACCCGGGCCAGCCGCTGATCAAGGCCGCGCTCGACCCCGCGTGGCGGGCCCGGTTGCGCGCCGCGCTGCGCGGGTAGGGCAAGCTCGCACGGTGAGCTCCGACGACGTGCAAGGGCGGCTGGAGGACCTGGAACGCCGGGTCGCGGCACTGGAAGGACGGCCCACCGCCGCTCCCCGGGAACCCGGCGGCGACCAGATCGAGTACTCGGGACGCCTGAGCGAACCGTTCGAGCTGGAGTGGCACATCCGCGCGGATCCCGCCCAGGTGCTGGACCTGCCGGACGCCCCGCGCACCGACGTGCTCGCCGCGCTGGGGCATCCGCTGCGGGCGGCGCTGGTGCGCAGGCTCGCCGAATCGGGCCCGGCCACCGGCGCGGAGCTGCAGCAGGCGGCGGGGCTCGGCTCGCCCGGCCAGCTCTACCACCACCTGAAGGGGCTCACCGGCTGCGGACTGGTGGAGCAGGACAAGCGCGGTTCCTACCGGCTGCGCCCGCAGGCCACCGTGCCCGCGCTCGTCCTGCTCACCGCCGCCTCCGACATCGCGGGCCAGCTCCGCGGCTGAGCACCGCCGCCTCGCCGGTGGCGCGCGGCGGGCCACCGACGAGGCCGGAACCGGCGCTGGGACTCAGCCCAGCTGCGGTGCGACCTCCGCCGCGACCAGGTCGACGTGGTCGAGGTCGGAGAGGTCCAGCACCTGCAGGTACAGCCGGGTGATGCCGGTCCGCTCCCGCCAGGCGCCGATCTTGTCCACGGCCTCGGCGGGCGTGCCGGCGAGCCCGTTGGCCCGCAGCTCGTCGACGTCCCGCCCGATGGCGGCCGCGCGGCGCGCGATCTCGGCGTCGTCCTTGCCGACGCACAGCACCAGCGCCGCCGACCGCACGATCTCCCCGGCGTCCCGGCCGATCGCCGCGCACGCCGCCGCGACCCGCTCGTACTGCGCCACCGCGGTGTCGAGGTCGGTGAAGGGCAGGTTGAACTCGTCGGCGAAGCGGGCGGCGAGCTCCGGGGTGCGCTTCTTGCCCGCGCCACCGATGAGCACCGGCGGCCGCGGCCGCTGAACGGGCTTCGGCAGCCCGGGCGAGTCGGCGAGCTGGTAGTACCGGCCGTCGAAGCTGAAGGTCTCCCCGGCCGGGGTGTCCCACAGCCCGGTGATGATCTCCAGCTGCTCGGCGTAGCGGTCGAACCGCTCCTTGAGCGACGGGAACGGGATGCCGTACGCGGTGTGCTCCTCCTCGTACCAGCCGCTGCCGAGACCGAACTCCACGCGCCCGCCGGACATCTGGTCGACCTGCGCGACCGCGATCGCCAACGGCCCCGGGTAGCGGAACGTGCCCGCCGTCATCAGCGTGCCCAGCCGCACCCGCGAGGTCTCCCGCGCCAGGCCGCCCAGCGTCACCCAGGCGTCGGTCGGCCCGGGGTCACCGGACACCGAGCCCATCTTCAGGTAGTGGTCGGAGCGGAAGAACGCGTCGTAGCCGGCCGCCTCGGTGGCCTTGGCCACCCGCAGCAGGTCGTCGTAGGTGGCCCCTTGCTGGGGTTCGGTGAAGATGCGGAGTTTGAATGGCTCGGTCACGGATCCGAGGCTAGTGCCCGCAGGAGGTCCCGGCGCACGCCGCCACGCGCAGCCCCTGCATCACGGCGTCCACGACCTGGCCGACCTCGGCGCTGGTCTGCTTCGGCCGGGCGGAGCCGGCGATGGTGCTGGCCCCGGCCGACAGCGCGCCGTAGACGACGTGGGCGAGCGCTTCGATCGGCAGCGGGGTGAACTCGCCCGCGTCGACCAGCGCCTGCACCGCTTCCCGGATCACGCCGAACGTGTAGCGCTCCTCGGCCTCCCGCCAGCGCTCCCACCCCATCACCGCGGGCGCCTCGTGCACGACGATCCGCTGGTAGGACGGCTCCAGGCAGACCTGGAGGAATTCGCCGAGCCCGGCCCGCACGGTCTCCCAGATGTCACCGCCGGCGAACAGCACCGCCGACAGCCGTCGCACCACCTGGCTCTCGACGTCCTCGAAAGCGGCCTCGAACAGCGCCTGCTTCCCGTTGAAGTGGTGGTAGAGGGCGCCCTTGGTGACGCGGGCGCGCTTGGCGATCTCGTCGAGCGAGGTGCCCGCGTAGCCCTTCTTCGTGAACAGGACCACCGCCGACTTCACCAGCGCCTGCCGGGTGCTCTCGGTGTTCTCCACGCGCCGGGAACGGGCTGTAGCCATACTCACAATCATATGACATACCCGCGGTACGGCCGCGCTGGTACCTTCGAACGCACATACTCCCGGTATGCCGCACACCCGGGGTACGCCACCGTCCAGTCTGGAGGAACCATGACCTGGAACGACTTCCACCAGCGGCAACGCGCCATCCGCGCCGTGCTCGACCACGCCGCGCGACACCCCGCAGCACGCCTCGACCTCGATGCGGTGCCCGCGGCCGCCGCCGTGTTCGCCGACCGGGACGAACTGCTGCGCGCGCTGCACCACAAGTGGAACCGCGTGCTCACCGGACGCATCGACGTGGGCGTCGAGGACGCCGACGCCGACCCGCGCGGCGACCGGGTGGAGGCGGTCGGCGAAGCCTGGCGGCGCACCGCCACCGACGACCCCGTGCTGCGCCGCGTCCTCGACGGGCACGCGGACGAACCCGCGCTCGCCGGGCTGCGCAGGCAGGAGCTCCGGATGCTCGCCGTGTCGGCCGGGCTGGCCGAACCGGACGAGCCGGCCGACGAGCTGGACCGCGTCGGGCAGGCGTTCCTGCGGTTGCTGCGCACCGCCCCCGAGGCCCGCACCGCGCGCCGCCGCGGACCCCTCGCCCAGCTGCGCAAGCTCATCCCCAGCTTCTGACCCCGCCGCTCCGGAGCCCGGCCGCGCTCAGCGCGCGGCCACCACCTCGGGCTCCGCGGCGCGCGGACGCGGGACCACCACCCGCACCTGCTCGGTGAGTTCCCGGCGCGCCCGCGCCGAGGCGCCCAGACCGGCGACCCCGCGGTGCGCGCTCACCTCGCCCGCCCGGACCAGCTCGATCGGCCAGTCCAGCAACCGCACCGACCGGAGCAGCAGGACGAACGGCAGCAGCACCAGCGCCGCGACCAGCTCCAGCCCGGCCACCACCGACCAGCACACCGCGACCAGCAGGAACGGCACCGCCAGCAGCAGCCCGACCGGCTCGTCCAGCGACCAGTCCGGGAACCACTCCAGCGCGTCGCGCACCGAGGTCCGGCGCCGCCACGGCAACCAGCGCCGCCTGCCGTGACCGCTGACGTCGCGCACCGCCGACGCCCACCGGCGCGCGGAGATCTCCACCTCGTGGCAGTCGTGCTCCGGCGCCAGCACCTCCAGCGGATCCACCAGCGGCTCGGCCGCCACCGCCGCCCGCACCCGCTTCGCCGCGGACCGGTCCCGGACCCGCACCAGCCCGCCCAGGCATCCCCGCACCCGCAGTTCCACCCACCACGGCGCCCACCCCGCGCCGCGGGCGAGCAGCGCGCACGGCACCAGCAGCGCACCCGCCAGCAGCTCGACCGCCCACAGCACCAGCAGCGGCACCCCCACCAGGGACCAACCCAGCCGCGCCAGCAGCGACACCGGGCCGTCCACCATCCGCGGCCACGACTCCAGCACCGCGTGCGCCCGCACCCGGCGCCGCCAGGGGAACCAGCGGATCGCGGCGGACCAGCAGCTCATCGACATGAGCGGGAATTCTCGCAGCCGGTGATCGGATCGTGTCGCGTTCGGTCTTTTCCGCACCCGGCCCCGCGGGTAAGGGTGGGGGCATGGCGCAGTGGACGACCTCCGACGTTCCCGACCAGCACGGCCGCACGGTGCTCATCACCGGCGCGAACTCCGGGCTGGGACTGCACTGCTCGCAGGTGCTGGCGACGCGCGGCGCGCGGGTGCTGATGGCCTGCCGCGATCCCGAACGCGGCCGGGAGGCGCAGCAGCGGGTCGCCGCCGACGCCGAGGTCGAACCGGAACTCGTCGAACTCGACCTCGCCGACCTGTCCTCGGTGCGCAAGGCCGCCGACCAGGTGCGGGAACGCACCGGCGACGGGCTCGACGTGCTGCTGAACAACGCGGGCATCATGGGCCCGCCGCTGGGCGCCACCCGGGACGGCTTCGAGCTGCAGATCGGCACCAACCACCTCGGGCACGCGGCGCTGACCTGGCTGCTGATGCCCGCGCTGCGCGACCGGCCCGACCCGCGGGTGGTCACGCTCTCCAGCATCGCGCACCGCGGCGGCTCGCTGGACCTCGACGACCTGAACTTCCACCGCCGCCGCTACTCGCCCAGCCGCGCCTACGCGCAGTCGAAGCTGGCGAACCTGCTGTTCGGCTTCGAGCTCGACCGCCGCGCCCGGCGGGCGGGGCTGCCGCTGCGCAGCGTCCTCGCCCACCCCGGGATGAGCAGCACCGAACTGGCGCTGAACTCGCTGCGCGCCCGCAGCCTGTCCGACCGCGTCACCGGCATCGCCCGGAAGGTCAACGGCCTCATCACGCAGTCCGCCGAGCAGGGCGCGCTGCCGCAGCTCTACGCGGCCACCGCGCCCGGCGCGACCAGCGGCAGCTACTACGGGCCGAACGGGTTCGCCGAGATCCGCGGCTACCCGGCCCGCGCCAAGACCAGCACCGCCGCCCGGGACGCCGACACCGCGCGACGGCTGTGGGAACTCACCGAAGAGCTCACCGGAGTCACCGCCGACCCCGCCTGAACCCGGGTGTGGTGTACGGATCACCACGTCGCGCCCGTCGCGGTTTCGGGATGAACCGGCCGAGGGCGTAGCCTGAACGCGTGACTGCGGCGCCAGAGGGGCGGAAGTTGTTGCGTCTTGAAGTGCGCAACAGCCAGACGCCCATCGAGAAGAAGCCATCGTGGATCAAGACCCGCGCTCGGATGGGCCCCGAGTACCAGGAGCTCAAGGGTCTGGTCCGCCGGGAGGGTCTGCACACCGTCTGCGAGGAGGCGGGCTGCCCCAACATCTTCGAATGCTGGGAGGACCGGGAGGCCACCTTCCTCATCGGCGGTGATCAGTGCACCCGCCGCTGCGACTTCTGCCAGATCGACACCGGCAAGCCCGCGGAGCTCGACACCACCGAGCCGCGCAAGGTCGCCGAGTCGGTGCAGGCCATGGGGCTGCGCTACTCCACGGTGACCGGCGTCGCCCGGGACGACCTGCCCGACGGCGGGGCCTGGCTGTACGCGGAGACCGTGCGCCAGATCCACGACCTGAACCCGGGCACCGGCGTCGAGCTGCTCATCCCGGACTTCAACGCCGAGCCCGACCAGCTCGCCGAGGTCTTCGGCTCCCGGCCGGAGGTCCTCGCGCACAACCTGGAGACGGTGCCCAGCGTGTTCAAGCGGATGCGCCCCGCGTTCCGCTACGACCGCTCGCTGAAGGTGCTCAGCGAAGCCCGTGCGGCCGGTCTCGTCACCAAGTCCAACCTCATCCTCGGCATGGGCGAGAGCCCCGAGGAGGTGCGCCCCGCGCTGCAGGACCTGCACGACGCGGGTTGCGACATCATCACGATCACCCAGTACCTGCGGCCCAGCCCGCGCCACCACCCGGTGGACCGCTGGGTGAAGCCGGAGGAGTTCGTCGAGCACACGAAGGCCGCCGAGGAGATCGGCTTCCCCGGAGTGATGGCGGGTCCGCTGGTCCGATCCAGCTACCGCGCTGGCCGGCTCTACGCCAAGGCCACCCAGCACCGGGGCATGCCGCTGCCGGACAACCTCGCGCACCTCGCGAAGGCGCAGCCCGCCGCGCAGGAGGCCAGCAGCCTGCTCGCCCGCTGACGACCCCGCTGAACAGGTGTTTCACCGCCCGTCGCGCAGCACGCGCGGCGGGCGGTGCGCGTTTCCGCGGGCCAGGCCCACCGTGGTGGGGGCGCCGTGGAACCCCGCCGTATCCTGAACGGCATGGCCAACCAGGACAAGGCAGCCAAGAAGGCGGCGAAGAAGGAACGGCGCGCGGCCTTCCGCGGGCGCGTCGGGCAGATCTGGCAGGCGTTCCAGATGCAGCGCCGCGAGGACAAGCTGCTGCTGCCGCTGATGATCGGCATCTTCCTGGTCGTGGCCGTCGCGGTCTTCTTCATCGGCATGATCTGGAACCTGCACTGGGCGTTCCTGCCGGTCGGCATCGCGCTGGGCCTGCTCGGCGCCGTGATCCTGTTCGGCCGCCGGGTGCAGGCGACCGTCTACCGCAAGGCCGACGGCCAGCCGGGTGCGGCGGGTTGGGCGCTGGAGAACCTGCGCGGCAACTGGCGGCTCACCCAGGCGGTGGCCGGGACCGCGCAGCTCGACGCGGTGCACCGGCTGATCGGGCGCCCCGGCATCGTGCTGGTCGGCGAGGGCTCGCCGCACCGGGTGAAGTCGCTGATGGCGCAGGAGAAGAAGCGGGTGGCCCGGGTCGTCGGCGAAACCCCGATCTACGAGGTCCTCGTCGGCGGCGAGGAGGGCCAGGTGCTGCTGAGCAAGCTGCAGACGCACCTGATGAAGCTGCCCCGCAACATCAACGCCGGCCAGGTCGACTCGCTGGAGAACCGGCTGTCCGCGCTGGCCAGCCGCGGCAACGCGATGCCGAAGGGCCCGATGCCGCAGGGCGCCAAGATGCGCAACGTCCAGCGGGCCATGCGCCGCCGCTGAACCCGTACCGACTTCGACGCGGATCCGCCGGGTGCGTCCCGGCGGATCCGCGTCGTCTTCGCCGCTTCCGGTCAGCCTCGTGCGCGACCAGGCCCCGGAGAGCTCCGGCACCGACGGCGTTCCGCCCGGCTCCACGCGCCCGCACCACCGAGGCGCCCGGCGGGCACCGTTCGGTCCGGGCACGCGCTTCAGTTCAGCGCCGGACGACCACGGTGCCGGTGAGGCGGTCCAGCCAGGAACGGCCATCGCCGTTGCGGATGATCGCGGGCACCAGCAGACCGGTCAGCGCGCAGCGCACCACCGCTCGCCACAGGCCCACCGCACCCGGCCGCTCCACCCGGGCCACCCAGATGCCGGTGAGCAGCATCCCGGGGGTGAACCCGAAGAACGCCACCGGGATCACCGTGATCGCGAACCAGGCCACCAGGCTCCAGTTCCCGGGCAGCGCCGGTGCGGTGAACAGCTGCGCCACCAGCGCGGCCAGCACGATGTCGACCAGGAACCCGAGCAGCCGGCGACCGCCGGTGGCGACCGAACCCTGCCCGCTCTCCGGCAGGCCCATCCGCTCGCCGCGCCACCGCTGCTGCGGGTCGCGGCCGAACAGGCCGCCCAGGCCCTGCGGCTCGCCCGCGGAAGCGTCGCCCTGGCTGCTCATCTCGGACCTGGATCCCGTCGATTCACCCACTCCCCCAGACTACGACCCGCGACCCGCGGTGACGCCGACCGGCGTCCGAACGACCTGATCAGCCGCCCTCCGCAATCGGTCTCATCCGTTCAGGCGGTCGTTAACGTCGGCGAAACATCGGGGTGATGGCCGAGCAACACCGGTGACATAACGTTGTCCACGAGCCGGTGAGCTCGGAGCACGCGCGCCGGTGAGCAGTCAACCAGTGCGTGAAGGAGCCATCGAGGGTGTTCAAGAATCCAGACGAGGTCCTGCGCTTCATCTCCGACGAGGACGTGAAGTACATCGATGTCCGGTTCTGCGACCTGCCGGGCGTCATGCAGCACTTCACGGTGCCCGCCTCGGCGTTCGACCAGGACACCTTCACCGAAGGGCTGGCCTTCGACGGCTCCTCGGTCCGCGGGTTCCAGTCGATCCACGAGTCGGACATGCTGCTGCTGCCCGACCCGTACACCGCGCGCATCGACCCCTACCGCGTCGAGAAGACGCTCATCCTGAACTTCTTCGTGCACGACCCGTTCACGTTGGAGCCCTACAGCCGGGACCCGCGCAACGTGGCCCGCAAGGCCGAGCAGTACCTGGCCGAGTCCGGCGTCGCCGACACCGTGTTCTTCGGTGCCGAGGCCGAGTTCTACATCTTCGACTCGGTGCGCTTCGGCGAGGGCCCGAACCGCAGCTTCGCCGAGGTCGACTCCGTCGAGGGCTGGTGGAACACCGAGCGCGACGAGGAGGGCGGCAACAAGGGCTACAAGACCCGGATGAAGGGCGGGTACTTCCCCGTCTCGCCGTACGACCACTTCGCGGACCTGCGCGACAAGATCTCCACCCAGCTCAGCGGCTCCGGGTTCACCGTCGAGCGCGCGCACCACGAGGTCGGCACCGGCGGCCAGACCGAGATCAACTACAAGTTCAACACGATGCTGCACGCCGCGGACGACCTGCAGCTGTTCAAGTACATCGTGAAGAACACCGCGTGGCAGGACGGCCGCACGGTCACCTTCATGCCGAAGCCGCTGTTCGGCGACAACGGCTCCGGCATGCACAGCCACATGTCGCTGTGGAAGGACGGCTCGCCGCTGTTCTACGACGAGTCCGGCTACGGCGGGCTCTCGGACATGGCGCGGCACTACATCGGCGGCATCCTGCACCACGCCCCGAGCCTGCTGGCCTTCACCAACCCGACGATCAACTCGTACCACCGGCTGGTGCCGGGCTACGAGGCGCCGGTGAACCTGGTGTACTCGCAGCGCAACCGCTCCGCCTGCATGCGGATCCCGATCACCGGCAGCAACCCGAAGGCCAAGCGCGTCGAGTTCCGCTGCCCGGACCCGTCGGGCAACCCGTACCTGGCGTTCGCGGCGATGATGATGGCCGGCCTGGACGGCATCAAGAACAAGATCGAGCCGCCGGAACCGATCGACAAGGACCTCTACGAGCTGCCGCCCGAAGAGGCCAAGAACGTCCCGCAGGTGCCGGACAGCCTGGAGAAGGTCATCGACCGGCTCGAAGAGGACCACGACTACCTGCTCGAAGGCGGCGTGTTCACCTCGGACCTGATCGAGACCTGGATCCGGCTCAAGCGCGAGAACGAGATCGACCCGGTCCGGCTGCGGCCGCACCCGCACGAGTTCGCGCTGTACTACGACGTGTGATCGAGGCGCTCCGCGCGAAGCGGGCCGGCCGGGACCCGTTCCCGACCGGCCCGCTCCTTCGTCCGGGGGCTCAGGTGCCGTTCCAGGGCGCCAGCGGGCTGCCGGTCGCACCGGGGCGGAACCGGAACAGGGCTCCCGCGTACGGGTCGCCGACGAGCGCCCGCTCGTCGTAGCCGGAGCACGCCGAGGTCACGTACATCTCGTCCAGCCTGCGACCGCCGAACACGAGACCGGTCACGCGGCGGGTGGGCGCCCACAGCACCGTCTCCAGGTCTCCGCCGGGGCTGTACCGGTGGATGCGTCCGCTGCCGCGCATCGCGACCCACGCACCGCCCTCGTTGTCCATCGCCAGCCCGTCGGGGTGGCCTTCGGACTCGGCGCACACGATCCAGCGCCTGCCGCGCCCGGCCCGGCCGCGTTCCACGTCGTAGTCGAAGGCCCAGATGACGCGCGGCACCGTGTCGATCACGTACATGGTCGCCCCGTCCGGGCTCCAGCCGATGCCGCCGGAGAGGGTCAGCCCGTCCACCAGGACGCGGGCCCGGGTGCCGTCGAGGACGTACAGCGCGCTGCGCTTCGCCTCCCGGCTGTGGGTGAGGGTGCCCGCCACGAACCGGCCCGCCGGGTCGCAGGCGCCGCCGCTCATCCGGTCGCCCGCCTGCACGCCGGTGATGGGTTCCAGCGCGGCGCGCCCGGGGAACAACCGGGCGAAGCCCCGATCCGCGGCGGCGATGAGCTGTCCGTTGCGGGTGGCGCCCAGCGAGGTGACCACCCCGGGCAACACCTGCACCTCGTCCGCATCGGAATCGCGGTGGTAGGTGTGCAGTTCTCTGCGCAGCACGTCCACCCAGTACAGGCAATTCAGCGTCGGCATCCACAACGGCCCGGCACCGCAAAGCGCCTGTCGATCGACGAGTAATTCAAAGTCCTCGGACACCATGCACTCCTATTCGGACCCGCCCGGACGCCGGTCGTGCGCGCACCGTTCGCGGTGCGAGAAGGTTACCGTCACGATAGCGGCAGGCAGACCTCCGAATGGGCTGTTCCCAGGAAAGTCGAGTCAACTGGACGCAGTCGCACAATCGTCCGAATTGGACGTTCAAGAGCCGTTTCGCGAGTGGTTCGACTCCGCTTTCTCCAGCGCAGGAGGCCGGTGTCAGCGCAGGCGAGACCCCTCGAATCCGGAGCTGGAGCGTTCCGCCGGATCACCGTGCACATTCTCACAACCCCGCGGAGGCAACCCCCGGACAATTCCAACCGGTGCATTTGCACGTGCAGAAACACGCGCGCCGAGACGGCTCCCGGTTCCCATTCCAGCGAGGCCGGCGCCTAGACGATGCGACCGAAGACCACCAGCCCCGAAGAATAATCCTCGAAAGCGCTGGAAGTTCCCGGGCGGCGGATACCAGTCCCGACTGCTCTGGCATATTCCACCCCTTGTCCGCCGCTCGGCCGCACCCGGCACTCCGGCAGCGCCCCGACCCGCATCCGAACAGCGGAGACCGCACCCGGAATCGCGCGAACCGGGCAGCGGCGGAACTCGGCGCGGCACCACCGGGACGGCACCGGGACCACCATCGCGGGCCCGGTCCCGCGAAGTAATCCACGAACGCCTCAGTCCTCGTAGAAGACCCGCTCCACCACCGCGCGAGCCCGCCGCGTCACCCGCAGGTAGTCGTCGAGCACCTCCCCGGTGTCCACGTCCGCCGAATAGCCGAGCGCCGCCGCCACCGCCGTCAACTCCCGCACCTGCTTCGGCAGCTGGTCACCGGACTTGCCGCGCACCAGCATCACCGCGTTGCGGGACCGCATCGCCAACGTCCACGCCTCGCCGAGCTCCGCGGCGTCCTGCTCGTCCAGCACCCCGGCCTCGACCGCCGCCGCCAGCCCCCGCATCGTCGAGGTGACCCGGAGTCCCTCGTGCTCGTGCGCGTGGCGCAGCTGCACCAGCTGCAAGGTCCACTCCACGTCGGCGAGCCCGCCCCGCCCGAGCTTCGTGTGCGTCGCCGGATCCGCGCCGCGCGGCAGCCGCTCCGAATCGACCCGCGCCTTGATCCGGCGGATCTCCCGCACCTTCGCGTCGTCCAAGCCACCCGCCGGATAGCGGATCGGGTCGATCGCGGCGCGGAACCGCTCCCCGAGTTCCACGTCCCCCGCCACCGGGCGGGCGCGCAGCAGTGCCTGCGCCTCCCACGCCTCGCCCCACCTGCGGTAGTAGTTCAGGTACGACTCCACGGTCCGCACCAGCGGACCGCTGCGGCCCTCCGGGCGCAGGTCGACGTCCACCTCCAGCGGCGGGTCCTGGCTCGGCGCGCCCAGCATCGTGCGCACCTGCTCCACCACCGAGGTGGCGAACCGGACCGCCGTCGGCTCCGCCACGCCCGGTACCGGCTCGCACACGAACATCACGTCCGCGTCCGAGCCGTAGCCGAGCTCCGCACCGCCGAGCCGCCCCATGCCGATCACCGCGACGCGAGCCGGCACCGCCTGCCACTCCGGCCGGGCCGCCACGTCCCGCACCGAGGTGTCCAACGCCGCCTCCAGCACCGCGGCCCACACGCTCGACAACGCCCGGAACACCTCGGCAGGCGGCAGCAGCCCCAGCAGGTCGGCGCACGCGATCCGCAGCAGCTCGTGCCGGCGCAGCGACCGCGCCGCCGACACCGCCCGGCTCGGCTCGGAGTGCCGCGCGACGGCGCTGCGCAACGAGGTCGCCACCTCCCGCGGATCCCGCTCCGCCAAGGCCGGCGTGTCCGACAGCAGCCGCAGCACCTCCGGGGCGCGCACCAGCAGCTCCGGCACGAGCTTCGACGTACCCAGCAACTGGGCCAGCCGTTCCGCCACCACCCCCTCGTCCCGCAACAACCGCAGGTACCAGGGCGTTTCCGCCAACGCCTCGGACACCTTCCGGTAGGCCAGCAGCCCGCCGTCCGAGTCGGGGGTGTTCGCCAGCAGGTCCAGCAGCATCGGCAGCAGCGCGCCCTGGATGTGCGCCCGGCGCGACACCCCCGCGGTCAACGCCTCGATGTGCTTCAGCGCGCCTTCCGGCGAGGTGTAGCCGAGCGCCGCCAGCCGCTGCACCGCCGCACCGGTGGTCAGCCGCAGCGCATCGGTCGGGACCTTCGCCACCGCCTCCAGCAGCGGGCGGTAGAACAGCTTCTCGTGCAGCCTGCGCACCCGGTTGCTGTGCCTGCGGTACTCGGCGACCAGCACCTCACCCGCGCTGCGCCTGCCACCGGAGCGCAGACCGATCGACCGCGCCAGCACGTGCAGCTCTTCCTTGTCGTCCAGCTCCGGCAGCAGGTGCGTGCGGCGCAACCGCCGCAGCTGGACCCGGTGTTCCAAGGTCCGCAGGAACCGGTACGACTCCACCAGGTCCGCCGCGTCGGCGCGGGCCACGTAGCCGCCCTCCCCGAGGGAGCGCAGCGCGTCCACGGTGCTCGGGCTGCGCAGGTCCTCATCGCTGCGGCCGTGCACCATCTGCAGCAGTTGCACCGCGAACTCCACGTCCCGCAGCCCGCCGGGCCCCAGCTTCAACTCCCGCTCGGACAGCTCCGCGGGCACGTGCCGCTCCACCCGGCGGCGCATCGAGCGCACGTCGGGGACGAAGTCCTCCCGCTCCGCCGCGGTCCACACCTGCGGCCACACCGCGTCCACGTAGCGCTGCCCCAGCTCCACGTTCCCCGCCACCGGGCGCGCCTTCAGCAGCGCTTGGAACTCCCAGGTCCGCGCCCACCTGCGGTAGTAGCTCCGGTAGCCGTCGAGGGTGCGCACCAGCGCCCCCGCCTTGCCCTCCGGGCGCAGCGCCGCGTCCACCTCGAAGAACGCCGCCCCGGCGACGCGCATCAGCATGCTGGCGAGCTTCGTCGCCCCCGGCAGCGCTTCCTCCGACTCGGCGACGAACACGACGTCCACGTCGCTGACGTAGTTCAGCTCCCGTCCGCCGGTCTTGCCCATCGCGATCACCGCGAGGTCCTCGGCGCTGTCCCCGCCTTCCCGGCCGGACAGCTCCGCCGCGCCCACCACCAGGGCGGTGCGCAACGCCGCCACCGCGAGTTCGGAGAGCCGGGCGGCGACGTCCTCGAACGACGCCGCGGGCAGACCCGGTTCCACCACCGGAGCCAAGTCCGCCGCCGCCACGTCCAGCAGCAGTCCCCGGTACGCCCCGCGCAGCGCGATCACCGCGTCCGAGCCGGTCAACGTCGTCCCGTCCGCGCCGCGGACCGCGGCCAGCAGCTCCTCGGTGAACGCCGCGACGTCCGGCTCCCGGTCCTGCTGCGGCTTCGACCGCAACCGGTGCCAGTCCAGCGGATGCGCGACCAAGTGGTCGGCGAAGGCGCTCGACGAACCGAGCACGCCGATCAGGCCGGCGCGCAGCGCGGTGTCCGATCCCAATGCCTCCGCCAACTCGGCCCAACCCGAGCCTGCGGCCTCCCGCAGCCGGTCCACCGCCAGCAGCGCCAGATCGGGGTCGGGAGCTCGGGACAACGCGGCTACCACCGGCTCGTCCGACGGCCCCGCGTCCGACCACCACCCCGCCGCCCGCAACTGTTGTTCCGCCCGGACGGCGTCGCTGAAGCCGTACCTCGCGGGGGAAGGAGCCGAACCGGAACGGGACGAACTGCCGTTGGCCATGCACCGCACGGTAGTCCGGCGCGTTCACCTCACCACAGGCGACCGGAACCGCCTCACGCCATCGGCAGTGCCCGGGAACCGCGGCGCTGCTCCGGCGGAGTCGCGGCCAATCGGACGAAACGCCCCGCGACGGGCTCCCAGGTCTCCGCCAGTTCCGCGTGGAACCGCTCCAGGTGTGCGGGCTCCAGCTGCCCGGGACGGGCCGACGCGGCGGTCTCCGGCATGGAGCGCGCCCAGTCCAGCACGATCTCCGGCGTGGTCTCGACGTGGAACTGCACCCCGTAGGCGCACACGCCCACCCGGAACGCCTGGTTCTCGCAGGCGGGGGACGCCGCCAGCAGCTGTGCCCCGGGAGGCAGCCGCGTCACCTCGTCGTTGTGGAACTGGAGCACGTCCGGCGTCAGCGGCAGCGGTCCCAGCAGCGGATCGTCCACCGCCGCGTCGCGCTTCGCGACCAGCGAGGTCCCCACCTCCGGCCCCTTCTTGATCGGCGCCACCCGACCGCCCGTGGACGCCGCGAGCAGCTGGGCGCCGAGGCACACGCCCAGCACCGGCAGCTGCTTGCTCACCGCGGAGCTCAGCAGGGCCCGCACGTCCGCCAGCCACGGATGCTCGGAGTCGTCGAGCGCGCCCATCCCCCCGCCCATCACGATCAGCGCCTCGTACTCGTCCAGCGCTTCCCGCCCGGGGATCTCCGGTGCCCGCACCACGTCCAGTTCCGCGCCGGCCTCCGACAGCCATTCCCCGAGCCGCCCCACCGGGGCGATCGCCGACGGCTCCACGACCAGCATCCGCACGCGCTCCATGCCCGCAGACTACGAGACGCACCGCGGGTTTCGGCACACCGTTCGCCGCGTTCCGGGTGAAGGAGTTCATCCGGCCGAGTGCAGAAATTCTCCGGACGCGCAAAAGGCCCGGTCCCAGCGGACGACGCCATGCCATCCCCCGGAACCAGGCTTCACAACCCGCACCCGCTCAACCCGGTACCGAGGTCCTGACCGGGAACACAAAAGGGCCCGGTCCCCGGAGGATGGCTGTGAAACCACCCCCGGAGACCGGGCCCCGCGTCACCCTCGTCTTCGCCCCAGGCCAGCAACATGCCCGGAACGGGCCTGGAAAGCAGGACACGCCCCGGAACTTGGTTCCGGGGCGTGTCCCCTCATGAGTATTGTCGGCGGTGTCCTACTCTCCCACACCCTATCGAGTGCAGTACCATCGGCGCTGGAGGGCTTAGCTTCCGGGTTCGGAATGGGACCGGGCGTTCCCCGCTCCGCTAAAACCACCGACAAATCCAACCACACCAACACCCCACCCGGGGCGCCGTGTGAAACCTCTATCCAATTCAACAACCAACCAGTTGCTGCCTCAGACACCGTATAGTGGATGCGTAGCAATCTTCGTGAACAAGTCCTCGGCCTATTAGTACCCGTCCACTCCACACATTACTGTGCTTCCATGCCGAGCCTATCAACCCCATCATCTCTAGGAGGCCTTAACCCACAAAGGGGTGGGAGACGTCATCTTGGAACAGGCTTCCCGCTTAGATGCTTTCAGCGGTTATCCCTCCCGAACGTAGCCAACCAGCCCTGCTCCTGGCGGAACAACTGGCACACCAGAGGTCCGTCCGTCCCGGTCCTCTCGTACTAGGGACAGCCTTCCTCACATCTCCTACGCGCGCGGCGGATAGGGACCGAACTGTCTCACGACGTTCTAAACCCAGCTCGCGTGCCGCTTTAATGGGCGAACAGCCCAACCCTTGGGACCAACTCCAGCCCCAGGATGCGACGAGCCGACATCGAGGTGCCAAACCATGCCGTCGATATGGACTCTTGGGCAAGATCAGCCTGTTATCCCCGGGGTACCTTTTATCCGTTGAGCGACACCGCTTCCACCAGCCAGTGCCGGATCACTAGTCCCTGCTTTCGCACCTGCTCGACCTGTCAGTCTCACAGTCAAGCTCCCTTATACACTTACACTCAACACCTGATGACCAACCAGGCTGAGGGAACCTTTGGGCGCCTCCGTTACCCTTTAGGAGGCAACCGCCCCAGTTAAACTACCCACCAGGCACTGTCCCTGAACCCGATCAGGGTCCGAGGTTCAGATGCTCAGAACGACCAGAGTGGTATTTCAACAACGACTCCACACCCACTAGCGTGAACGCTTCACAGTCTCCCACCTATCCTACACAAGCCGCACCGAACACCAATACCAAGCTATAGTAAAGGTCCCGGGGTCTTTCCGTCCTGCCGCGCGAAACGAGCATCTTTACTCGTACTGCAATTTCACCGGGCCTGTGGTCGAGACAGCGGAGAAGTCGTTACGCCATTCGTGCAGGTCGGAACTTACCCGACAAGGAATTTCGCTACCTTAGGATGGTTATAGTTACCACCGCCGTTTACTGGCGCTTAAATTCTCCGCTTCACACACCAAAGATGTGCTAACAGGTCCTCTTAACGTTCCAGCACCGGGCAGGCGTCAGTCCGTATACCTCGTCTTACGACTTCGCACGGACCTGTGTTTTTAGTAAACAGTCGCTTCTCCCTGGCCTCTGCGGCCACCACCAGCTCCAGGAGTAAATCCCTTCACCAGCAATGGCCCCCCTTCTCCCGAAGTTACGGGGGCAATTTGCCGAATTCCTTGACCACAGTTCACCCGACCGCCTCGGTATACTCTACCTGACCACCTGTGTCGGTTTCGGGTACGGGCCATGCACACACATCGCTAGAGGCTTTTCTCGGTAGCACGGGATCACTGACTTCACCACAACGGCTACGCATCACCCCTCACCCTTCACGCCGCCCGGATTTACCTAGACGGCAGGCTACAGGCTTACACCAGTACTACCACTCACTGGCACAGCTACCCCACTACGTCACCCCATCACTTGACTACCGCAGAATCAGGTCCCATGCACTCACACAACAACTCCGAAGAGCCATCATGCTCGCGGATGGTTAGTCTCAACCGTTTCGCCATGGGCGCGTGCACACGGGTACGGGAATATCAACCCGTTCTCCATCGACTACGCCTGTCGGCCTCGCCTTAGGCCCCGACTCACCCTGGGCGGACGAACCTGCCCCAGGAACCCTTAGTCAATCGGCGGCAGAGATTCTCACTCTGCTCTCGCTACTCATGCCTGCATTCTCACTCCCACACACTCCACGCCAACCTTACGGTGACGCTTCACTGCATGCAGGACGCTCCCCTACCCAACAAGCCACCAAGGACTCATTGACACGGCTTCGGCGGTGCACTTCAGCCCCGCTACATTGTCGGCGCAGGACCACTTGACCAGTGAGCTATTACGCACTCTTTCAAGGATGGCTGCTTCTAAGCCAACCTCCTGGTTGTCTGGGCAATCCCACATCCTTTCCCACTGAGCACACACTTAGGGGCCTTAGCCGGTGTTCTGGGCTGTTTCCCTCTCGACGATGAAGCTTCTCCCCCACCGTCTCACTGCCGCGCTCTACCCAGGCGTATTCGGAGTTTAGCTGACGTCAGTAACCCATAAGGCCCATCAACCAACCAGTGCTCTACCCCACCCAGGAAACACACGACGCTGCACCTAAATGCATTTCGGGGAGAACCAGCTATCACGAAGTTTGATTGGCCTTTCACCCCTACCCACAACTCATCCCCCAGGTTTTCAACCCTGGTGGGTTCGGGCCTCCACACGGTCTTACCCGCGCTTCACCCTGGCCATGGGTAGATCACTCCGCTTCGGGTCTGCACCACGCGACTCCACGCCCTCTTCAGACTCGCTTTCGCTCCGGCTACCCCACAACAGGTTAACCTCGCCACGCAGCAGCAACTCGCAGGCTCATTCTTCAAAAGGCACGCCATCACACAACCCAAAGATCATGCTCTGACGGATTGCAGGCACATGGTTTCAGGAACTATTTCACTCCCCTCCCGGGGTACTTTTCACCATTCCCTCACGGTACTATCCACTATCGGTCACCAGGAAGTATTTAGGCTTAGCGAGTGGTCCCGCCAGATTCACAGCGCCCTCCACGGAAACGCTGCTACTCGGGAACAAATCCACACGTATCGCATGTGCTTTCGCCTACGGGACTCTCACCCACTCCGGCCAGGCATCCCAACCTGTTCAACTAACACACACAACCACGCTGAAACGGTGACAGCCGCCTCCAGACAAGCCCCACAACCCCAGACACGCAACCCCTGCCAGGTATCCCACGCGCCCGGTTTAGCCTCCTCCGCTTTCGCTCGCCACTACTCACGGAATCACCAGTGTTTTCTCTTCCTACGGGTACTGAGATGTTTCACTTCCCCGCGTTCCCTCCCAACACCCTATACATTCAGGTGCAGGTGACCCGACATCACTCGGGCCGGGTTTCCCCATTCGGACACCCTCGGATCACAGCTCGGTTGACAGCTCCCCGAGGCATTTCGCAGCCTCCCACGTCCTTCATCGGCCCCTGGTACCAAGGCATCCACCATGTGCCCTACATAACTTGGCCACAAAGATGCTCGCATCCACTATACAGTTCTCAAACAACAACCGACAAGACACCAACCACAACCCACAAACAGGCCACGGTCACCAGTGTGTCCTCTCAGACACCCAACAGCGTGCACGATGACGAAAACTCCGAGTGGCATTTCCACTAAATCCTTGAGCACCCAGAACAGAAGAACACATGCCTTCTCAACCCTGGACACCCCACCAACACCACCCCCACAGGGCCAGCGTTCGCGGACGTGTATTGCTCCTTAGAAAGGAGGTGATCCAGCCGCACCTTCCGGTACGGCTACCTTGTTACGACTTCGTCCCAATCGCCAGTCCCACCTTCGACCACTCCCCCCGGGCGAACCGGTTGGGCCATGGGCTTCGGGTGTTACCGACTTTCATGACGTGACGGGCGGTGTGTACAAGGCCCGGGAACGTATTCACCGCAGCACTGCTGATCTGCGATTACTAGCGACTCCGACTTCACGGGGTCGAGTTGCAGACCCCGATCCGAACTGAGACCGGCTTTAAGGATTCGCTCCACCTCACGGTATCGCCACCCTCTGTACCAGCCATTGTAGCATGTGTGAAGCCCTGGGCATAAGGGGCATGATGACTTGACGTCATCCCCACCTTCCTCCGAGTTGACCCCGGCAGTCTCCTGCGAGTCCCCACCATCACGTGCTGGCAACACAGGACAAGGGTTGCGCTCGTTGCGGGACTTAACCCAACATCTCACGACACGAGCTGACGACAGCCATGCACCACCTGCACACAGGCCACAAGGGAAACCCCCTCTCAGGGGCGATCCTGTGCATGTCAAACCCAGGTAAGGTTCTTCGCGTTGCATCGAATTAATCCACATGCTCCGCCGCTTGTGCGGGCCCCCGTCAATTCCTTTGAGTTTTAGCCTTGCGGCCGTACTCCCCAGGCGGGGCGCTTAATGCGTTAGCTACGGCACAGGAACCGTGGAAACAGTCCCCACACCTAGCGCCCACCGTTTACGGCGTGGACTACCAGGGTATCTAATCCTGTTCGCTCCCCACGCTTTCGCTCCTCAGCGTCAGTATCGGCCCAGAGACCCGCCTTCGCCACCGGTGTTCCTCCTGATATCTGCGCATTTCACCGCTACACCAGGAATTCCAGTCTCCCCTACCGAACTCAAGTCTGCCCGTATCGACCGCACGCCCACCGTTAAGCGGCAGGTTTTCACGGCCGACGCGACAAACCGCCTACGAGCTCTTTACGCCCAATAATTCCGGACAACGCTCGCACCCTACGTATTACCGCGGCTGCTGGCACGTAGTTAGCCGGTGCTTCTTCTACACCTACCGTCACCCGAAGGCTTCGTCGATGTCGAAAGAGGTTTACAACCCGAAGGCCGTCATCCCCCACGCGGCGTTGCTGCGTCAGGCTTTCGCCCATTGCGCAAGATTCCCCACTGCTGCCTCCCGTAGGAGTCTGGGCCGTGTCTCAGTCCCAGTGTGGCCGGTCACCCTCTCAGGCCGGCTACCCGTCGTCGCCTTGGTAGGCCATCACCCCACCAACAAGCTGATAGGCCGCGGGCTCAACCTGCACCGCCGGAACTTTCCACACGCAGACCATGCGGCCACGTGTCCTATCCGGTATTAGACCCCGTTTCCAAGGCTTATCCCAGAGTGCAGGGCAGATTACCCACGTGTTACTCACCCGTTCGCCACTCATCCACCCCGAAGGGCTTCAGCGTTCGACTTGCATGTGTTAAGCACGCCGCCAGCGTTCGTCCTGAGCCAGGATCAAACTCTCCAACAATGTCTTAGAGTAAATCCTGCCCCGAAATAAACGAGGCACCCCAGCAATCCGAAGAAAGCCGAGGCATGTAATTCATCAAGATGAGTTTACCACTCACCATCATCGGCACGCTGTTGAGTTCTCAAAGAACACACCCACACCATCACCCACAACCCCTGCATCCAGGGCCGCGAACTCCGGGGAGTCAGTTCATTTCGTCTTTCGTTCTTGCGATGTTTCAAACTCTAGCAGGCTCGTTTTCGGCCGTTTCAGGGGGGGTCGCTTTCGCGTTTCCGCGGTTTCCCGCGTCCCTGGCCGGCCCGATCGTCGACCTGTTCTGGAGTTGTCCACTGCTGAGTCGTGACCCGCTCCGCGAAGGAGCGCCTCTCGATTTCAGCGACTGTCGTACGTTACCCGGTCCGCTTCGCGGTGTCAAACCCGCTCGTCCCGTCCGGTGCGCGCTTCCGGGTGAAACCCGGGCGCCGCCACCTTCGCCGTCCCCGCCAGGCTCTTGCGTCCTGTTCCGTCCGGCTTGCCGTGCGACGAAGAGAAAGTTACGCACACTCTCCGTGAATGTCAAATCGCCTGGTCAGACCCTTGACATCCACCGTCGGCGGAGGATCACTTCCCCTTCGGCCGGAGCCAGAGCTTCACCGTGCTCGTGCCCGCCGCTTCCACGGCCTCCAACAGCTCGGACGCGGGAACCGCCGTCGTGCGCCCGACCGGGACCAGCTCGTAGCCCCAGGTCCCGAACTCGCGCAACGCGGTCGCCGGGTCGTCGCCGAGTTCGGCGATGCCGGCCGGGGTGAACGAGCAGATGATCGACGGGCGGTCCCGCCGCAGCAGCCGGACCAGGCCGCCGAGCACCCGGTGGACGCGGGCACCGACGTCGACGTGCACCACCGACAGGGTCATGTCGTGCAGCGTCGCGGTGCCCTCCAGCTCCTTGTCCAACCGGACGCCGGGCACCCGGTCCTCGGCCGGATCGGATTCCTCGGCGGGGCGCACCGAGACCCCGCCCGCCAAGGAGCGCTCCGCTGCCAGGTCGGCGGGGGCGTCCCACGCGGCGGCCTCGATGGTGGTGAGCCGCCGGCCCCAGGCCGCGGGCACGTTCACCTCCACGTTGCGCTGCAGCAGGGCCCGGCCGTCCGCGCTGGGTTCGACCGCGATCACGGCACCGCTGTTGCCGAGCCTGCTCAACACCCGCACCGCCTGGTAGCCCACGTAGGCGCCGACGTCGAGGAACACCCCGTCCGGTTCGAGCAGCGAATCGATCAGCGCCGAGGTCTCCGCGTCCCAGGTGGCGTGCGAGGACAGCCACGGCAGCATCAGGCCGTCGTCGGCGGGCAGCCGCAGCAGCCCGGCGTCGCAGAGCACCGGGGTGCTGGTGCCGTCGCCCGCGCCGGTGTTGCGCTCGTGCTCGCGCAGCAGGATGCGCTGCAACACGTCGGTCCGGTGCAGCGCGTAGGCCGCGTCGCTGGTGGCGGAGCGCAGCGTCGTCTCCAGCTCCTGCTCCCGGGCCGCTTCGCGCTCCTGCTCCA
The DNA here is from genome assembly GCF_024734405.1 of Saccharopolyspora gregorii. Taxonomy (NCBI): domain Bacteria; kingdom Bacillati; phylum Actinomycetota; class Actinomycetes; order Pseudonocardiales; family Pseudonocardiaceae; genus Saccharopolyspora; species Saccharopolyspora gregorii. Next base: position 4,787,577 of record NZ_CP059556.1, read on the forward strand.
GCGCGTCGATCCGGTCCAGGGTCCGTTCCACCGCGGTGGTGAGGCTGTCGAGGCGCTGCGCCAGCAGGTCGTCCTGGGCACCGGGCTCCGCGGCGGAGCCGCCCTCCAGCGCGCGGAGCCTGCGGTGCTGGTCGGCGAGGTCCGCCCGGGCGCGCACCATGCCGTCGTCGATGCTGGTGAGCCGTTCGTCGAGCTGGTCGTGGCGCTGGTCGACGCGGCCGAGCTCGGCGCGGAGCTGGTCGATCTCCTCCCCTCCCCCGTCGGCGTCGTACTGGCGGCGCAGCAGCTCCGCCGCGGTCTGCTCGACGCCGTCCACCATCGAGCGCAGCACGTCGCGGATGTGGTCGTCGTAGTGGCTGAGCACCCGCAGCACCGCCTTGCGCAGCGCGGGGGCGACGGAGTTCCGGCCGCCCGCGCCGACGTCGGGCGCCCGGTGCAGCGCGTGCCGCGCGACCAGCAGCGGGTGCAGCGGGTCGTCGAGGTCGCCGTGCCGGTCCTTGGCCCACTTGGTGCGCCAGTTCCGGTAGGCGTGCTCGACGTGCCCGCGCAGGCGCTCCGCGGCGTGGTTGACGCTGTGCTGGGCGAGCAGGTGGTCGCGGGCGCGCTGCCCGGCGGCCGCGATGGCCTCGGGATCGTCGGCGGCGGCGCGGAGCGCGGCGGCGGCGGCCTCCACGTCCGGTTCGCCCTGGCCCTGGCAGGGCACCAGGGTGGCGCCCGCGGAGCCGAGGAGTTCGGCGACGGCCCCGTGGTCGGCGGCCAGCACCGGCACCCCGTGCGCGGCGACCTCCAGCAGCCGCAGCGCGTACCGGTCGCCGCCGGCGGGGCGGTGCAGCGAGGCGACGCAGTCGGCGGTCGCGAGCAGCGCGTCGGTGTCGATCTCGTCCTCGACCAGGTGCACGCGCGGGTCGGAGGCGGTCGCGAGCCGGAGCCGCTCGGCGGCTTCCGGGTGCGCGGCGGCGCCGGTGACGGCGATCAGCAGGTGCGCGTCCTCCCGTTCCGGGAACGCGGCGAAGAAGGCGGTGACCAGGCCCAGCACGTTGTCCCGGCGTTCGTCGGAGTGGTCGGCGAAGGCGCCGATGACGAACTCCTCGGACAACCCGTGGCGGGCGCGGGCGGCCTTGCGGGTGGGCAGGTCCACCGGGCCGGGGTCGAGCAGCGGGAGCGCGACGACGCGGGTGGTGGGTCCGCCCGCGCGGCGGGTGGCCTGGCGGGCGGCTTCGGAGAGCACCCAGGCCTCCACGGCCCCGTCCGGATCGGTGCCGTCGGGCTGCACGTCGACCAGGTGCCGCCCGGCGGGCACCGCGAGCCCGGGTTCGCAGCGCAACACCACCGGGTAGTACGGGGTGTCCGCGGACGGCAGTCCGGAGGCGCGCACGGCGGCGCGGACCAGTTCCGCGGTGCGCCCGGTGCCGAGGACGGCCACGCCGAGCTGGTCGACCAGCGTCGAGCGCTCGGTGTCGCCGCGGTCGCCGATGGCGGCGGCGGGGACCCGGCCGCTGGCGACGCCGACGCCCGCGCACCACTCGCGGAACCCGGCGGCGTCCGCGCCGAACGGCTCCGGGTAGCTGCCGCGCAGCACCTGGTCGTCGGCCCACACCGCGGCGGTCCACCGGGATCCGCCCGCGGCGCGCTGCTTGTCGTCGGCGGGTTCGCAGGCCCAGCCGAGGAAGTCGGCGGGACCGCCGCCGGGCGCGAACGGGCTGGCCGGGGCCGTCCCGCGCTGCCACGCGTCGAGGTAGTCGCGGCGCAGCGCGGCGGGCAGCGGGGTTCCGTCGGGCAGCGCGTCGTACGGGTGCGGCTGTTCGCGGGTGTAGCCGGCTTCGACGAGCGCGTTGCGGTAGGCGGCGCACAACCCGGCGAGCACCGGGTGCTCGGACAGCAGCACCCGCGGCCGGTCGGCGTAGTGGGTGGACAGCAGCCACGGCCGCTGCGGCTGGAACCCGTCGAAGTGGATGCTGCGCAGCAGCGCGCCGTCCACCGCGTGCCCGCCGTCGCCGGTGGGGATGAGTTCGCGCTGCGCCGCGTTCCACACCGACAGCCCGACGCCGGGATCGCGCAGCACGTGGTGGTCGACGAGCGCGGGCGCGCCGTCGAGGAGCATCCCGACGCTGGGGTCGGCGCGGACCTGCTCGGCCCAGGCGGCGAGGAAGTCCTCCGCGCCGGGCCGGACGCCGAGCACGCTCGGGTCGAACGGCCCGGACTCGACGAGATCGGTGGCGCTGGGCCGGAACCCGTCGGCGTAGAGGGTGCGCAGCACGCGCGGCACCAGCGCCACGGGCCGATCGGGGGTGAGCTCGCGCAGCAGGTCGTCGAACTCGCTGAAGATCTGCACCGACGGTTCGAGGTAGAGCGCGGTCGCCCCGGTCGCCAGCAGGTGCTGCAGCAGCCGGGGCCGCAGCACGGCGCGGAGCTGGTCGGCGGTGCAGGCGACGGCGAGGCGGGCGAACTCGTCGTCGTCGACGCCGATCCGCCCGGGCGTGACCACGTCGCCGCCGGGGGCCGCGCCGCCGACCGGCAGCACGACGAAGCGGGCTCCGGGGTGGTGGCGCAGGAACGATTCGCGCAGCACGCGGGCCGCGGGGAGCTGGCCGGGCCCGGCGACGGTGCAGCCGATCAGGGTGGCCTGCTCGGCGTCGAAGTCCGCGTCACCGGCGGCTCCGGCGGCTTCGTCGTCCCGGCCGTCGTGGTGCTCGGCGGGCCATTCCGGTTCGTCGGCCCGGTGCTCCAACAGGTCGGCGGTGGCTTCGGCGTCGGGGGCGCCGGAGGGCTCGGGCTGCGCCTGCGAATCAGTCACGGGGGCGAACCTATCGCCCCGCCCTCCGGCTGCCCACGGCCTGACCCCAGGAGATCGGCTTGAGCCCGGTCACAGGGGGTCGGGTGCCGGTCACAGCATCGGCATCAGGCTCTGCAGCTCGTAGGGCGTGACGCGGCTGCGGTACCCGTCCCACTCGTTGCGCTTGTTGCGGAGGAAGAAGTCGAAGACGTGCTCGCCGAGGGTTTCGGCCACCAGCTCGGAGCTCTCCATCTCGGTGAGCGCGTCGTTGAGGTTCTGCGGGAGGCTCGCGTACCCGGCGGCCTTGCGCTCGCCCTCGGTCAGCGACCACACGTCGTCCTCGGTGGCGGGCGGCAGCTCGTAGCCCTTCTCGACCCCGCGCAGGCCGGCGGCGAGGATCACCGCGTAGGCCAGGTACGGGTTGCAGGCGGAGTCGAGGCTGCGGACCTCGACGCGCCGCGAGGAGGACTTGCCGGGCGAGTACATCGGCACCCGCACCAGCGCGGAGCGGTTGGCGTGCCCCCAGCACACCGCGGTGGGCGCTTCGCCGCCGACGATGAGCCGCTTGTACGAGTTCACCCACTGGTTGGTGACGGCGCTGATCTCGCGCGCGTGGGTGAGGATGCCCGCGACGAACGCGCGCCCGGTGTCGGAGAGCTCGTAGGGGTTCTCCGGGTGGTAGAAGGCGTTCTGGTCGCCCTCGAACAGGCTGAAGTGGGTGTGCATGCCCGAGCCGGGCTGCGCGGTGAACGGCTTCGGCATGAAGGAGGCGTGCACGCCCTGCATGAGCGCGACCTCCTTGACCGTGTACCGGAACGTCATCACGTTGTCGGCCATGGTGAGCGCGTCGGCGTAGCGCAGGTCGATCTCCTGCTGGCCGGGGGCGCCCTCGTGGTGGCTGAACTCGACGGAGATGCCCATCGCTTCGAGCGTCTCGATGGCGTTGCGCCGGAAGTGCGGGGCGGCGTCGTGGCTGGCCTGGTCGAAGTAGCCGCCGGAGTCGGCCGGTTCGGGTTCGACGCCGGTGGTGGGCAGGTTCTTCAGCAGGAAGAACTCGATCTCGGGGTGCACGTAGCAGGTGAACCCGGCCTCGGTGGCCTTGGACAGGGTGCGGCGCAGCACGTGCCGCGGGTCGGCCCAGCACGGGGAACCGTCCGGCATGGCGATGTCGCAGAACATGCGGGCCGAGTAGTGCTCGCCGTCCGGGGTCTCCCAGGGCAGGACCTGGAAGGTCGCCGGGTCGGGCTTGGCGATCATGTCCGACTCGTAGATGCGCGAGAACCCTTCGATGGCGGAGCCGTCGAACCCGATGCCCTCGCTGAAGGCACCTTCGAGCTCGGCGGGCGAGATCGCCACCGATTTGAGGATGCCGAGGACGTCGGTGAACCACAGCCGCACGAAGCGGATGTCACGTTCCTCCAGGGTGCGGAGCACGAACTCCTGCTGGCGGTTCATGCCCGCAGCCTAATTCCTGCGCTGCGCGGGTTGCGGGACCGCGCCCGTTGCGTCCTGGTTACCGTCCGGTTCGCGGGACGCCGGTGGTGGTGATCACGTGCAGCGGGTGCCTTCGGCGGGCAGTTCGAGCTCGGTGAGGTAGTCGATGCCGGCCTGGTCGACGCAGCTGTCCCCCTGCAGGAACGCGGTGTGCTGGGTGCCCTCGAAGGTGAGCAGCCGGGCGCGCAGCGCTTCGGCGAGGTGCACTCCCGCGTCGTAGGGCGTGGCGGGGTCGCCGGTGGTGGAGATGACCAGCAGCGGCGGGAGCCCGCTGACCGAGGGCTGCTCGGCTTCCCCGGTGACGGGCACCGGCCAGAACGAGCACATGTCCATGGCGCTGTTGGCGGGCAGCCCGTCGTCGAGGAACGGGGCTGCTTCGCGGTAGCGGCGGTCGGCTTCGCGCAAGACGTTCCGGTCGGTCACGCGCGGGTCGTCGACGCAGCGCACGGCGTTGAACGCGTCGGTGATGTTGCTGTAGGTGCCGTCGGCGTCGCGCCCGTAGTAGGAGTCGGCGAGGGTGAGCAGCACGGTCCCGCGCCCCCGGGCGAGCTCTTCGAGGCCGGTGTTGAGCGCGGGCCACATGTTCTGCGCGTAGAGCGCCTGGATGACGGCGGTGGTGGCGTCGGTGTAGGACAGCTTCCGGTCCCCGGCCGGCACCGGTTCCGCCAGCAGCGGCCGCGCGAGCCGCTGGAACGCGGCGGTGGCCCGGGCGGGGTCGGCGCCGAGGGCGCAATCGCGGCGTTCGGTGCACCAGCGGGCGAAGGAGTCGAAGGCGCGCTGGAACCCGGCGCCCTGCAGCACCTGCTCGTCGATGGCGTCCTGGCTCGGGTCGATGGCGCCGTCGAGGATCATGGCGCGCACGTTGCCCGGGTACCGCTCGGCGTACGCGGAGCCGATGCGGGTGCCGTAGGAGTAGCCGAGGTAGGTGAGCTTCGGGTCGCCGAGCGCGGAGCGCAGCACGTCCATGTCCTGCACGACGTCCCGGGTGCCGACGTGGGCGAGCACATCGGTGCCGGTGCGCTGCGCGCACTTGCCGGAGTACTCGCGGACTTCCCGCTCGGTCTCGGCGGTGCCCTCGGGCGAGGGGTCGGCGTCGGAGTCGAGCCGGTCGGCGTCCCGCTCCTGGTCGGTGAGGCAGCGGACGGCGGGTTCGCTGGCGCCGATGCCGCGCGGGTCGAAGCCGACCTGGTCGAAGCGGGTGCCGAGTTCGGTGTTCTGCAGCGCGGGGCCGAGGCTCGCGGCGGCGCTCATCCCGGAGGCGCCGGGCCCGCCGGGGTTCATCAGCAGCGAGCCGATCCGCCGATCGGGGTCGGTGGCCGGTTTGCGCAGCACCCCGATGCTGATCTGTCTGCCCTCGGGGTGGGCGTGGTCGAGCGGCACCTGCAGCCGGGCGCATTCGAGGGCGCGGTCCTGGAAGGCGGTGCGGTCGGCGCTGCTGGTGGCGTAGTCGGCGCACGGTCCCCAGTCGAGCTGCTGGCCGTAGTACCGCTCCAGCCCGGCGGGCACGGGCCCGGCGGGACCGCTGCGCTCGGAGTGCGGTTCCAGCAGCGGCGCGCTCGGCGTGGTGGAGCAGGCGGCGGCACCGCTGAGCAGCAACAGCGCGCAGGCGGCGGTCAGCAGGCGACTCATTCAGGCGATGGTGTCACGCGTTCGGAGTCGGGTTGGTCACGGGCGGTGGGTCTTCTTCCGGCGGGTGCGCGAAGATGACGTTCATGCCGCAGTTGCGTCTCGCTCTAGCCCAGGTCAACGCGACGGTCGGGGACATCGCCGGGAACAAGGCGATGGTCCTGGACTGGACGCGCAAGGCGGTCCAGGAGGGCGCCCACGTGGTGGCCTTCCCGGAGACGGTGCTCGCCGGTTACCCGGTGGAGGACCTGGCGCTGCGCAAGTCGTTCGCGGCGGCGAACCGGGCGGCGGTGGACGCGCTGGCGGTGAACCTGCGCGAGGCCGGGTGCGGGGACGCGCTGGTCGTGGTGGGGCACCTGGACCGCGATGACGAGGGCCTGCGGAACTCGGCGTCGCTGCTGCACGGCGGCGAGGTGGTGGCGACCTACGACAAGTACCACCTGCCGAACTACGGCGTGTTCGACGAGGCCCGCTACTTCGCCCCGGGTTTCGACCTGCCGATCGTGAAGCTACACGGCCTGGACGTGGGCGTGGTGATCTGCGAGGACATCTGGCAGAACGGCGGCCCGGTGGCGGCGCTCGGCGAGGTGGGCGTGGACCTGGTGGTGTGCGTGAACTCCTCGCCGTACGAGCGGTCGAAGGACGACGTGCGGATGCCGCTGGTGGCCCGCCGGGCCGCGGAGGCGGGGGCGCCGATCGCCTACGTGAACATGGTGGGCGCGCAGGACGACCTGGTCTTCGACGGCGATTCGATGGTGGTGGGCACCGGCGGCGAGGTGCTGGCGCGCGCGCCGCAGTTCACCGAGCACCTGCTGGTGGTGGACGTGGACCTGCCCGCGGGCGGGCACACGTCGACGACGGTGCCGGAGCCGGAGGGCCGGTTGCGGCTGCCGGCGTTCGACGTGACGCGCACGGTGCTGCAGCCGGAGCCGCTGGCGCCGTACGAGCCGCTGCCCGCGCCGCCCCCGGCCGAGCCGCTGCCGGAGCTGGCGGAGATCTGGTCGGCGCTGGTCACCGGGCTGCGGGACTACGTGCACAAGAACGGGTTCGGTTCGGTGGCGTTCGGCTTCTCCGGCGGCATCGACTCGGCGCTGTGCGCGGCGCTGGCGGCGGACGCGCTGGGCCCGGACGCGCTGCACGGCGTGGCGATGCCGTCGGAGTACTCCTCGGAGCACTCGCGGTCGGACGCGGCGGAGCTGGCACGCCGGTTGGGCTGCCACTTCCAGGAGATCGCGGTCGCGGACATGGTCTCGGCGTTCGTGGGCCCGCTGGGGTTGACCGGGCTGGCGGAGGAGAACGTGCAGGCCCGTTGCCGGGGCGTCACGTTGATGGCGTTGTCGAACCAGCACGGGCACCTGGTGCTGGCGCCGGGGAACAAGACGGAGCTGGCGGTCGGCTACTCCACGATCTACGGCGACGCGGTGGGCGGTTTCGCGCCGATCAAGGACGTGCCGAAGACGCTGGTGTGGGAGCTGGCGAAGTGGCGCAACGCGGAAGCGGAGAAGCGCGGCGAGGTGCCGCCGATCCCGGAGAACTCGATCAACAAGGAGCCGTCGGCGGAGCTGCGCCCGGACCAGACCGACCAGGACTCGCTGCCGCCGTACGACGTGCTGGACGCGGTGCTGGAGGGGTACGTGGCGGGCGACCGCGGCTACTCGGACCTGGTGTCGGACGGGTTCGACGCGGACCTGGTGGAGCGGGTGATCCGGATGGTGGACCGGGCGGAGTACAAGCGCCGCCAGTACCCGCCGGGCACCAAGATCACGCTGAAGGCGTTCGGCCGGGACCGGCGGCTGCCGATCACCAACCGCTGGCGGGAGAGCCGGCCCTGATCCCTCCGGGCGGACGGCTCGCCCGCCGCTCCCGCCGGGCGGGCGGGCCGTTCCCCTTGAGGGCGGCGAGGGACAGTTCCGGGGTCGGGCCGTGGTTGAGGTGCACGGCGAGGAGTTCGGTGCCGCCCCAGACCAGGGAGAGCTCGCGGAGGAACGCGCGCTGCGCGCCGTCGGCGTCGTAGGTGCCGAACTCGGCGACGTAGAGGCCGAACCGGCAGCGCTGCGCGGTCAGCTCGCGCACCGCCCACACCTGGAGCCCTTCCAGCAGCGAGATCTCGTCGCCGGACGCCGGGTCGACGTCGTGCTCGACGAGCAGGTCCAGTCCCTCTTCCGGGCTGGTGAGCTGCATGAGCGAGTAGCGGGCACGCACTGGGATCACGTCCTTCTGGGAGGTCTAGGCTGCGAACGATCGACACCCTCCGTGTCGATCAGATCACCGATCGTAAAGTGTCATAGGTGACTTACCCAGATCTCTGACGGGTGATCTTTCGCTTTCGCCGGGAAGGACGGACCGATGGGATCGACGCGCGCGACGATCGGGCGCAGGCAGCTCGGCGCGGAACTCCGCGATCTGCGGACCGCCGCCGGGCTCAGCCAGAAGGACGCCGCCGAGGTGATCGAGAGCGACACCAGCCTGATCAGCAGGCTCGAACGCGGGCAGCGCTCGATCAAGATGATGGAGCTCGACGCGCTGCTGCGGCACTACGGCGCCCCTGACGAACGCCGCGCGCAGATCGCCGAGCTCGCCAAGGCCGCCCGGCAGCGCTTGCCGCGCCGGACGTACTCCGACAACCTGCCCGGAGCGTTCCGCAGGCTCAGCGACCACGAGCAGGACGCGACCGAGATCTACTACTCGGACAGCGAACTCATCCCAGGACTCCTCCAGACCGAGGACTACATCCGGGCGATGATGCGGGTGAACCGGGCTGAAGCACTGGGAACGAGCGAGGAGGACGCCGAAGAACGGGTCAGCTTCCGCCTGACGCGGCAACTGCTGCTGACCCGCGAGCGTCCCCCGCACCTGTGGTTCGTGGTCGGCGAGGCCGCGCTGCGTCGCCCCATCGGTTCGCCGAAGATCCTGCACGAGCAGCTCGCGCACCTGATCGACCTGACCGAGAGGCTTCCGCACCTGGTGATCCAGGTAGCCCCTCTGTCCATCATGGACCATCCATTGCTCGGAGCTCCACTGGAATTGCTCCGGTTCGACGGGCTTGCCTCGGACATCGTGCACCAGCCAACCTTGGTGGGCGGCGGCGTGTACATCACCGATGACGAAGATGTCCAGTTCTGCATCCGTGCTTTCGACCAGCTCCGGGCCGTCGCTCTCGGGCCGACGGAGTCGCAGAACTTCATCAGGGCACGAGCGGAGGAACTTCACGATGAGCACTGACCATGCCACGTCCGGTTGGTTCACGAGCAGCTACAGCGGCCCGCATAACAACAGCTGCGTCGAGGCGCGGATCATCGCTGGGCGCATCGACATCCGCGACTCCAAGGATCGAGAAGCCGGACACCTCAGCTTCGGCGCTGATGCGTGGCGGGGATTCTTAGACCGGCTCAAGCGATGAGCGGCGAGCGCGACACCGACTGGTTCACGAGCAGCTACAGCGGCCCGCACAACAACAACTGCCTCGAAGCTCGAATTGCCGCCCACGGCATCGACATCCGGGATTCCAAGGACCCGGCCGGTGGTCGTCTCCATTTCAACTTCCGGGTGTGGCGGGACTTCGTGACCCGGCTACCGCGGTAGGAACGCGGCCGGACGCACCGGTTGCGCGGAGTGGAGCAACCGGTGAACGGTTCACTGGACCGATCATGGTGGACGAATGGCGCAGTCGTTCCGATAGTCTCCCCGTCACCGAGCCGCACAGCTGAAGCTGCCGGGAGGGCTTGCATGGGGTGGAGAACAACGGCGTCCGCCGCCGCGCTCGCCGCGTTGACGGGAGTGCTCGGCGGCGGCTGCGCTTTTCCCGGCGGCGAACCGGAAAGCGCGGGAACCGATCAGTCCACTGCGGACCGGTCCAGGTTGGACGAGGTCGCCGAGCGCGGTGAGCTGCGGGTGTGCAGCACCGGGGACTACCGGCCCTTCACCTACCGGGACGAGGCCGGGGCCTGGAGCGGCATCGACGTCGACATGGCGCGCGACCTGGCTGCGTCGCTGCAGGTGCGCGCCACCTTCGTCGGCACCACCTGGTCGACGCTGAACGAGGACTTCCGGCAGCGGTGCGACATCGCGGTCGGCGGCGTCTCGATCACCCTGGAGCGAGCCCGCGAGGTGTTCTTCACCGAGCCCTACGCGGTCGACGGCAAAACCCCGATCACCCGCTGCGAGAACGCGGCGCGATTCCGGACGCTGGAGCAGATCGACCGGCCCGGAGTACGCGTGGTGGTGAACCCGGGCGGGACCAACGACAAGTTCGCCCGCGAGAAGTTGCACCGCGCGGAGATCGTTCCGCACCCCGACAACAACACGATTTTCGACCAGCTCCGCAACGGCCGAGCCGATCTCATGATCACTGATGGTTCCGAGACCAAATGGCAGGCGAGGCAACACCCCGAACTGTGCGCCGTGCACCCCGACCAGCCGTTCACCTTCGCCGAGAAGGCCTATGCGCTGCCCCGCGGCGACGTGGACTTCCAGGAGTTCGTGAACCAGTGGCTGCACCTGCGGACGCACGACGGAACGTACGAACGGATAGCAGAACCGTGGATCGGCTGAACCCCGGAAGCGGAACCGAAAAGGCCCGCAGCAGGAATCGTGGCGGCCCGAACCCGCCCCGACCAGGCGCACCGCGGCGCGGACACGCACTCCACCAGCGGAGATCACCTACCGGTGTTTCCACGCCCCGGAGAGTGAGTAGCATCGCGAGCCCAGGGGAGATCCGCGGGATTTCACCGAGCAAGCCGGACCAGGGGTTGCCGGGGGCGTACCCGGCCCGCCACCCGCGCTGCGCTCCCCACCGCACCGCCGAGGGCCCGCGGTGCGCAGGCCAGAGCCACCGACCGCGACGAGGACCTGATTGATGTCAGCACCCACCTACACCCAATCCGCGGCCAAGCGCCGCCACCTGGCCCGATCCCTGCTGGTACTGCTGATCTCCGGGGTCGTCACCGCTGGGCTGAGCACCTGGGCCGCGCTGGCGAGCCCCGAACCCGCGCGGCTGGTGATCGCCTGGAGCACCGGCATCGCGGCCGCGCTGATCAGCATCGCGTTAGCCCTGGCCAGCTGGGGGATGCAGAACGCGAACTTCTACCGCACGCGCGCGGAGAAGGCCGACGGCGCCACCGCGAAGCTCGCCGACGAAACGCTCCCCGCGCTGGTCACCCGGCTGCGGTCCGGGTCCTCGGTGGACACCGCGCTCAGCGAGATCGACCACCCGCGCAACCCGACCCACCAGCGCATCCTGCGCACCCTCGGCCAGGAGATCGGCAACGGGGAACGCTCCCGCGCCGCCGCCATGCTGGCGTGCGCGAACGCCGCGGGCCGGATGCAGGCGCTGTCGACGAACATGCTCGCCAGCCTCCGCGAGATGGAGGAGCGGCACGACGAATCCGTGCTCGGCGACCTGCTCGAACTCGACCACACCACCGCGCAGGCCGGCCGCCTCGCGGACAGCATCGCGGTCCTCACCGGTGCCCGCTCCGGCCGCCGCTGGACCAAGCCGATCAAGATGGAGAGCATCCTGCGCGGCTCGGTCGGCCGCATCGCCGCCTACAAGCGGGTCCGGCTGCACTCCACCAGCACCATCGCCATCGTCGGCTACGCCGCCGAAGGCGTGATGCACGCGCTGGCGGAGCTGATGGACAACGCCACCAGCTTCTCCCCGCCGTCCGAGCTCGCGCACGTCTACGTCGAAGAGGTCCACTCCGGTGTCGTCGTCACCATCGAGGACGGCGGCCTGGTGATGAGCGAGGCGGCGATGAAGCGCGCCGTGCACGCCGTCGGCTCCGAACCGCTGGACCTCACCAAGCTCAACGGCACCCGGCTCGGCCTCGCCGTCGTCGGCTGCCTCGCCCGCAAGCACGGGCTCACCGTCTCGTTCCGCCCGTCCTCGCGCGGTGGCACCGGCGTCGTCGTGATGATCCCGCGCAAGCTGATCACCCAGCCGCGCAAGCAGGAGGAGATCACGCTGCCGAGCCGCAGCGTCGGCGTCACCCCGCGGCCCGCGCAGCTGAGCTCCGTCCCCAGCGGGGGCACCACCACCGCCACCGGAACGCTGCCGCGGCAGGACGTCGCCACCGACACCCGCACCGCCGACACCGCCGACCGACGGGAGCCGACCGTGCAGAACCTGCCCAAGCGCCGCCGCGGCGAAACGCTCGCGGCCGCGGCACCGTCCCTGGCGGCCGGGCCCGAGGACGAGACCACCAAGAAACCCGCCCCGTCCCGGCCGCGGCCGAACGCGGGCGCCCGCTTCGGCGCGTTCCGGCAGGCGAGCCGGCCCAGCGACGGCTCGCAGTCCGACGACGCGCGCTGATCGACCTGCCGACGAAAGAAGGAATGGAGGCAGGGGCGACCGGCCACGCCGGGAACCCCGACATCTCGATGAACAACGACCACAACCTCGACTGGTTGCTGGAGAACCTGCTGGGACGCACTCCAGGCGCCAAGCACGCCCTCGTGCTGTCCAAGGACGGCCTGAAGGTCTGCCACTCCCCCGGGCTCAGCAACGACCAGGCCGACCAGCTCTCCGCGATCGCCTCCGGCATCCAGAGCCTGTCCTACGGCGCCTCCGTCGAGTTCGGCGACGGCAGCGGCGGCGTCCGGCAGTCCATGACCGAGTTCCACGGCGGCCTGCTGTTCATCGTCGAAGCCGGTGAAGGCGCGCACCTCGCCGTGCTCGCCGACGAGGAAGCCGACGTGGGCGTCATCGGGCACAACATGAACGAGCTCGTCGAGCAGATCGGCGACTACCTCAGCGCTCCCCCGCGCCAGGCCCAGCCGAGCGGGTTGTCATGACCTGGCGGCCCCTCCACAACGAAGATCCGGACCGGCTCTACACCGTGACCGGGGGACGCAGCAGCGCGAACGAAGAGTCCCTGGACCTGGTCACGCTCATCGTCAGCGAGTGCGACCCGGCCCCCGGCATGCAGTCCGAGCACATCCGGATCCTGCACATGTGCAAGCAGCCGATGGCGGTCGTGGAGATCTCCTCCCACCTGGGCATGCCGGTCGGGGTGGTGAAGATCCTGCTGTGCGACCTGCTCGACACGAACCGGATCACGGCCCGCCACCCCACCTCCGCGCCGTCCGGCCGCAAGCAGGCGCAACTCCCCGACCCCGACATCTTGAAGCAGGTTCTCGTTGGACTCCACAAGCTCTGACCCCACGAGCCGGCCGCTGCGCAGCACCGCCAGCGACGGGCTCAAGATCGTCATCGTCGGCGGCTTCGGGGTCGGCAAGACGACCATGGTCCGCTCGGTCAGCGAGATCCGTCCGCTGAGCACCGAGGAGACCATGACCCAGGCGAGCCTGGGCATCGACGACTCGACCGCGGTGCGGGACAAGACCACCACCACGGTCGCGTTCGACTTCGGCCGCATCAGCCTGGACGCCGAGCGGGTGCTGTACCTGTTCGGCGCCCCCGGGCAGCAGCGGTTCTGGTTCCTCTGGGACCGGTTGTTCTCCGGGACGCTCGGCGCGGTCGTGCTCGTCGACACCCGGCGCCTGGAGGACTCCTGGTACGCGATCGACCGGCTGGAGCACCACGGCATGCCGTTCATCGTGGCGCGCAACAACTTCGGGGAGCAGGACCACGACCTCGAAGCGGTGCGCGACGCGCTGTCGCTGCCCGCGCACATCCCGCTGATCGACTGCGACGCGCGGGACCGGACGTCCAGCAAGAACGTGCTCATCGAACTCGTCAACCACCTCTACGCGCTGGCCACCGCGCCCGCGGGGGCGAGACCATGAGACCGGCCGACCCCGGTACCGCCGACCGGCCGGGCTGCCCCGTGCGGCACGACGGCACCGTCGCGCTGCACGGGCCGCAGTTCACCGAGGACCCGGCCGGGCTGTACCGGCGCATGCGCGCCGAGCACGGCCCGGTCGTGCCCATCGAGCTGGAAGGCGGGGTGCCCGCCTGGTTCGTCGGCGACTACCGCGAGATCAACGAGGTGTGCGGTGATCCGCGGGTGTTCGCCCGCGCGCCGCACCGCTGGCGGCACTGGGACCGGGTTCCGGAGGGCTGGTCGCTGCTGCCGTACGTCGCGGCCCAGCCCTCCATGGGCTTCACCGAAGGCGACGAGTACCGCACCAGGGTCGAGATCTTCGCCGACGTGCTGGGCGGGTACGACCAGTTCGAGCTGCAGGCGCACTGCGAGCAGCACGCCGACCGGCTCATCGACGGCTTCGCCACCGGCGGCGAAGCCGAGCTGATCGCGCAGTACGCCGACGCGCTGCCGCTGTACGTGCTGGCCCAGGTGTGCGGGGTGGCGCCGGAGCAGACCGAGGGCCTGGTCCACGACATGACCGGCTCCATCGGCGGCGGGGACAGCACCGCCGCGCTGGACCGCATCGTGCGGCGGATGCACTCGATGGTCGCGGCCAAGCGGGAGAACCCCGGGCCCGACCTCACCAGCCGGATGCTGCGGCACCAGGACCGCGTCACCGACGAGCAGATCGCCTACGACATGCTGATCACGATGACCGCCGGGCACCTGACGGTGGCGCACTGGATCGGCAACACGATGCGGTTGATGCTCACCGACGAGCGGTTCGCGATCGGCCTCGCCGGGGGCAGGCGGTCGGTCGGGCAGGCGCTCAACGAAGTGCTCTGGGAGGAGACCCCCACCCAGAACTACATCGGGCGCTACGCCACCCAGGACGTCCAGCTCGGCGGCAGGCTCATCCGGGCCGGGGACATGCTGGTGCTGGGACTGGCCGCGGGCAACACCGACCCGCGGATCCGGCCCGGCTCCTACGCCGACTCCGTCGGCAACAACGCGTTCCTGTCCTTCGGCATCGGAGACCGCGGCTGCCCCCACCCGGCACCGGAGGTCGCCGAGACGATCGCCCGCGCCGGCATCGAAGTGCTGCTGGACCGGCTGCCCGACATCCGGCTCGCGGTGCCGCCCGGCGAGCTCCGGTGGATCCCCTCGGTGTGGATGCGGGGACTCACCGCGCTGCCCGTGCGGTTCAGCCCGAGCTACGTCGTCGGCGCCTGAACCGGCGCGCCCGGTGGACCGGCCGACGTCCACCGGTCGCGGCAAGACCGAGGATGCCGTCACCCGTCGTCGGCAACGGCCGCTCGCCGCGCGAGCCGGGCCGACGTCACCTGACGACATCCGGTGATCCGACCTCGACCGGGCCGGACCAGGCCCGCTCGTGCACCGGAGATCAGGCCACTCCCTGTCCGAACGGAAACCCGGGAGCTTCATCCCCATGACCGACCCAGACATCTGGCCCACGACCGACCCGAGCCCGAGCGGCTGCCCGGTCGGCCGGGAGCCCATCGCCCTGCACGGACCCCGGTTCCAGCAGAACCCGTCGCAGCTGTACCGGCAGATGCGCAACGACTACGGGCCCGTCGCGCCGGTGCGCCTCGAAGGGGACGTGCCCGCCTGGCTCGTGCTCGGCTACCGCGAGATCCACCAGGTGGAGAACAACCCCGAGCTGTTCGCCCGCGACACCCGCCGCTGGAACGCCTGGGACAAGGTGCCGGAGAACTGGGGGCTGATGGCGTTCGTCGGCTACCAGCCCTCGCTGATGTTCACCGAAGGCGACGAGCACCGCCGCCGCACCGGCGCCATCGGCGAATGCCTCGAAGCCGTCGACCAGTTCGAGCTGCGCAACATCTGCGAGCAGATCGCCGACGAGCTCATCGACGGCTTCGCCGGCGGTGGCGAAGCGGACCTGATGGCGCAGTTCGCGCACCCGATGCCGCTGCGCGTGATGGCCCGCCTCTTCGGCCTCGGCGACGACGAGGCCGGGGCGCTCATGCAGGACCTCACCGACACCGTCGCCAGCGACGACGGCGTCGGCGCCTACCAGCGCATCCAGGACCGGATGCAGCGGCTGGTGCAGCGCAAGAAGGACGAGCCCGGCGCCGACCTGCCGTCCCGGCTGCTGGTGCACCCGGCGGGGATGACCGAGGAGGAGATCCTGCAGGACCTGCTGGTGGTGCTCACCGCCGCGCAGCAGCCCGTCGCCTACTGGATCGGCAACGCCATCCGGCTGATGCTCACCGACGAGCGGTTCGCGGTCACCCTCTCCGGGGGCAGGCGGTCGGTCGGGCAGGCGCTCAACGAAGTGCTCTGGGAGGACACGCCCACCCAGAACTTCATCGGCCGCTTCGCCTCCCGGGAGACCGAGCTCGGCGGTCAGCGCATCCACACCGGGGACATGCTGGTGCTCGGCTTCGCCGCCGCCAACACCGACCCGCAGGTGCGGCCGGACGCCTACTCCGACTCCATCGGCAACAACGCGCACATGTCCTTCGGGCACGGCGAGCACGGCTGCCCGCACCCGGGGCCGGAGATCGGCGCGGTGATCTCGCGGATCGCCATCGAGGTGCTGCTGGACCGGCTGCCGGACGTGGTGCTGGCCGCCAACCCGGACGCGCTGGTGTGGCTGCCGTCGGTGTGGATGCGGGGGCTGCAGGCCCTGCCAGTCCAATTCAGCCCCAGCTACACGGTCAGCGCCTGACCGACCGTTCCTCGACCATCTGCTGCGTAGCGGTCGGGTGGCGGAACCTCAGCGGGATTCTCGCTGCGGGATCTTTTTCCCAAGTGGCTCCGCCACGAGGGAAAAAGCTGTCCTCGCGAGAATCCCGCTGAGAACCCGCGGGTGGTCCTGTTGCTCGGGTGGTCGCTGCTCAGCGGCTTCGCCGCTGACGGGGACGAGGAACAGGTACGACGGTGTCCGGTTCGATGTGCCCGTGCCGGCAGGTGAACGGCCCATCGGCCCGAGCGGTTCGGGTGGGTGGGCCGTTCGGCTGCGGGCCGGGCTCAGGCGGGCGTGAAGACGACGGGGACCGACTCGGGGCCGCGGGTGAACACGCCCTGCTCCGGCGGGTCGAAACCCGGGGCCAGCCGCGCGTCCGGCATCGCGTCCAGCAGGTCGTTGATGCCGATCTCGATCTCCGACTTCGCCAGCAGCGCCCCCACGCAGAAGTGCCTGCCCAGGGCGAAGGACAGGTGGTCGGCGGCGGCGGTGAACGCGGTGCGGGCGGGCAGGTCCTCGCGGAACACGTCGAAGCGCTCCGGGTTCGCGTAGTGCTCCTCGTCCCGGTTCGCCGCGCCGATCAAGCAGGTGAGCGTGCTGCCCTTCGGCACCACCCCGCCGCTGAGCTCCACGTCCTCCGCGGGCTGCCGCATGATCATGTGCACCGGCGGGGAGTAGCGCAGCGTCTCGGCGAACGCCTGCGGGACCAGCTCGCGGTTCTCCCGCACGGCCGCCAGCTGCTCGGGGTGCCGCAGCAGGTTCAGGAACATCGCGGCGATCGCCTTGTCCGTGGTCTCGCCGCCCGCGGCGAGCAGCAGGCTGCAGAACGCCTTGATGTCCTCGTCGCTCATCTTCGTGCCGTCGATCTCGGCGGTGCACAGCGTGGAGAGCAGGTCGTCGCCCAGGTTCTCCCGGCGCTCCTGGATCACCGGGATCATGTACTCGGCGAACTCCTCGCGGGTCCGCATGCCCGACTCGATCACGTCCGGGTCCTGGCTCAGGTTCCCCAGGAACGCGATGATCGACGTGTACCAGCCCTGGAAGCGGCCCCGGTCCTGCTCGGCCAGGCCCAGCATGTCGGCGATCACGTTGATCGGGAACTTCGTCGCGTAGTCCGCGACCAGGTCGACCCGGCCGGTGCCGCGGAACTCGTCGATCAGCGCGCGCGAATTGCGCTGGATCACCGGCAGGAACTTCTCCTGCAGCTCGCTGCCCCGGAACGCCGGTGCCACCAGCGCGCGGCGCACCGCGTGCTCCCGGCCGTCCAGCTGGAGGATGGTGCGCCCGTGCACCGGTTCCAGCTGCCAGTCGTAGTTCTGAGTGGTGAACACCGGCTCCCGGAAGGCCCGCTTCACGTCCGCGTAGCGGGAGATGATGTAGCTCTGGGTCGGTTCGTGCCACAGCAGCGGGAAGTCATCTCGCAGCACCTGGTACGACGGGTTGGGGTCCCGGGCGAAATCCG
Organism: Saccharopolyspora gregorii; assembly: GCF_024734405.1. Taxonomy (NCBI): domain Bacteria; kingdom Bacillati; phylum Actinomycetota; class Actinomycetes; order Pseudonocardiales; family Pseudonocardiaceae; genus Saccharopolyspora; species Saccharopolyspora gregorii. Next base: position 4,805,429 of record NZ_CP059556.1, read on the forward strand.
GGGACAGGATGTCTGGAGCTTTTTCTGCCGCGGTCATGCTGCTCCCTCTGTGATGCATTGCAAACCCGATCAGGCTAGGCAGCAGGACCGGAACAGGTCCAGTAGATGATCTTGACTTGACCCGGAGAGCGCAACGCACTGGGCCGAAGGTGGGCGTCGATCCCGCTGCCTGCTGCGTTCGGTTGCCACCACCTGATCCGCCGAGCGCAACGCGAGTGCATCGATGCACACAACCGTTCGCCACCCGGCCGCACCGCTGGTTCCGCGTTGGACGAGCGATCTGTTGCAAACAACGGCTGCAACGATGCTCATCGCTGCCGGTCGCGGCTGTGACGTGCATCGTCCGGCCCTCCTCCCCGCACCCCCGCGCGTGCGACCCTGGCGAACGCAAGACGTCGCAGAACGCCCAGGGACCCGCAGCGCGGGCCTTGAGGAAGAAGGACGGTCGAAGATGACTGCTGCACCGCAGCCCGCCCAAGGCGAGACAGCCGCCCCGTACGGGAGCACCCCGGCCCGGCGCCGCGTCCGCATCCACCACCTGCAACAACTCAAGGAGCGCGGCGAGAACTGGCCGATGCTCACCTCCTACGACATGTACACCGCGCGGATCTTCGACCAGGCCGGGATCCCCGTGCTCCTGGTCGGCGACTCGGCGGCCAACAACGTCTACGGCTACGAGTCCTCGCTACCGGTGACCGTCGACGAACTGCTGCCGCTGGTCCGCGCCGTCACCGGCGCCGCCGAACACGCCCTCGTCGTCGCCGACCTGCCGTTCGGCTCCTACCAGGCCTCGCCCGAGCAGGCGCTCGGCACCGCGGCCCGCTTCATGAAGGAAGGCCGCGCCCACGCCATCAAGCTCGAAGGCGGCAAGCGCTACGCGGCCCAGGTCGAGGCGCTCGTCTCCGCGGGCATCCCCGTCATGGGGCACATCGGCTTCACGCCGCAGAGCGAGCACGGCCTCGGCGGCTACCGGGTGCAGGGACGCGGCGACCGAGCCGCCGAACTGCTCGCCGACGCCCGCGTGCTGCAGGAGGCCGGCGCGTTCGCCGTCGTCCTCGAAATGGTGTCCGCCGACGCCGCCAAGCAGGTCACCGCCGAACTCGACATCCCCACCATCGGCATCGGCGCCGGGCCGGACACCGATGCGCAAGTGCTGGTGTGGACCGACATGGCCGGGATGAACACCGGGCGCACCGCGCGCTTCGTCAAGCGGTACGCCGACCTCGGCGGCACCCTCGCCGACGCGGCGAGCCGCTTCGCCGACGAGGTCCGCGGCGGGTCGTTCCCGGCGGCGGAGCACTCCTTCAACTGACCCCGCGGTGGGAGTGAACGGACCGTTCGTCCAGCTCTATCGGACGAACGGTCCGTTCACCACCACGGGCGCACGACCGGACGTGCACGAACTTCTTGGGCGAGTGAACGGACCGTTCGTCCAGTTCTATCGGACAGACGGTCCGTTCACCCCGCACGGGCCCGGAAACCCGTCGTGCACGAACTTCTTTTCCGGGTGAACGGACCGTTCGTCCAGCTCTATCGGACAGACGGTCCGTTCACCCACGTCTTCACGCCGACCGGTCGTGCACGAACCTGTTGCAAGGGTGAACGGACCGTTCGTCCAGCTCCGTTGGACGAACGGTCCGTTCGCTCAATGCGCGCGGTGGGCCAGGACGTCGGCGTGGCACTGCTCCGGTGCGCACCAGCACCCCAGCGCGCGCCCGTTGAGCTCGCCCCGCCGCAACCGCCGCAGCAGCTCCGGCTGCTCGTCGAGCCACTGCTCGTAGTGCTGCACCATCGCCGCCCGGTCCTGCTTCGCCTCCTTGACGAACGGGCTCGCGAAGTCCGAGGCGGGCCACGAATGGCGCGGCCCGGAATGACCCACGTAGGTCAGCAGGCCCTCCCGTTCCAGCCACGGCAGCAGGTGCCGGTGCGGCCCGTTCTTGCGGACGTTGACCACGGTGGCGCGGCCGTCGAGCAGCTGGCTCGCGCGCTCCCGCTCGTCATCGGTCCACTTCGCCGCCTCCTGGGGCAGCTGGGCAGGCAGTTTCGACATCGCCGCTCACCCCCTGGCGCCCGGGTTTCCGCACGTCCGGCCGCTCACACGTCGGTGATGCGGATCCCGGCGTGGGCCTTGTAGCGCCGGTTGATCGCGATGAGGTTCGCGGTCAGCGCCTCCACCTGGTGGGCGTTGCGCAACCGGCCGCCGAAGAGACCGCGCACCCCGGGGATCACGTCGGCGAGCCCGCGCACCACGTCGGTGGCCTCGCGGTCGTCGCCGAGCACCAGCACGTCGAGGTCGACGTGGTCCACCGACAGGTCTGCCAGCGTCACCGCCGAGACGTGGTGGAACGCGGCGGTCACCCGCGAATCCGGCAGCAGCGCGGCGGCTTGCTGGGCGGCGCTGCCCTCCGGCACGTCCAGCGCGAACGGCCCCTGCTTGTCGAAGCCGAGCGGATTCACGCAGTCCACGACGATCTTGCCGGCGAGCGGTTCGCGCAGCGCCGCCAACGTGTCGGCGTGCGCGTCCCACGGCAGCGCGGCCAGCACCAGGTCGGCCGCCGCCGCGCAGGCCGCGTTGTCCTCACCGCTGACCTGCCCGCCGGAGATCTCGGCGATCTCGCGGGCGGCGTCCTGGGCTCGCTCGGCCTTGCGCGAGCCGATCACCACGCGCAGGCCCGCCGCGGCCCACCGGATCGCCAGCCCCCTGCCCTGCGCGCCGGTGCCTCCGAGCACACCGACGGTCATCTCGCGCACCTCAGCCACGACGGGCCTCCTCGTTGTCACCTTGCGACGCTGCCCTTCCACGATCCGCATCCGGCGGACCCGGCGCTAGACGGGCCCGCTGTGCTCATGCCCACTGAACGCGCCCACCCTCTCGAACGGGAAATCACCCGTTCGCACTACCCCTAGGAAGCCGTCCTCGAACTCCCCTCACCAGGTGAACGGCCCAGCCGCCCAACGACAGCGGGCGAACGGGCCACTCACCTGGAGGTAGTGGCAGGTGAGTGAGCCATTGGGCCATGGACACTGGGCGAGCGGGCCACTCACCTGGGAAGAGGGGGGCACGGAGGTCGGGTGGGTGGGGCGTTCACCTGCGGGGCGCTGAACGGGGATCAGGCGGTGGTGAAGGTGACCTCGCGGCGGTGCGGATCGGCCCGGGTGAGGCGGACTCGGATGCGCTGGCCCTCGACGAGGTCGTCCCCCGCGCAACGCGCGATCACCGGCGGCTCGGCGATGAACACCTCGCCGTCGCCGGAACCGGTCCGCAGCACCGTCGCCGGGAACACCGAGCCCACCTCGCCGGCCAGCGACCACGCCTGCGCCTGCGCGAGGCACGCCCGTTCCACCTGCGTCGCCACCCGGTCCGACGAGCCCATCGCGGACGGCAGCGCGGGCAGCGCCTGCCGCACCCACTCCGGCACCGGCGAACCCGAGCTCACCGCCAGGCACACCTCGGCACCGTAGCGGTCCACCAGCCGCCGCAGCGGCGCCGTCACGTGCGCGTAGGCCGCGCCGATCCCCGCGTGCCGCGGCTTCGGCGGCGGGCCCGAATCGAACGACGTGTAGCCGGCGCCCCGCAGCAGCCGCGTCGCCGCCACGTGCACCGCCAGCGCCTCCGGCCGCACCGGATCCAGCCCGGCCAGCGCCTCCGCGGGCGGCAGGTCCTCCGGCCACTCCACGCCCAGCCGGGCCGCGGACCGGCGCAGCGCCGACACCGTCGGCGGCTCCGGGTCCGGCACCGTGCGCAGGATCCCGATCCCGGCGTCCAGCATCATCTCGGCCGCGCACATGCCGGTGAGCAGGGAGATCTCCGCGTTCCACTCCTCCACCACCAGCCGCGGCCGCAGCGCGACCCGCCAGCCGCCCGCGCCGTCCGACTCCACCTGCTGCTCCGGCAGGCCCAGTTCGATGGCACCGCGGCGCACCGCCTGCTCACGCCGCAACCGGCCCACCACCGGCAGGAGTTCGATCGCCGGGTGCGCGGCCCCGGCCCGCAGCGAACGCTGCACCGCCTCGTAGTCCAGCTGCGCGGCGGAACGCACCCACGCCCGCCGCACCAGGGCCGAGGTCACCACCCCGTCGGAATCCAGGTCGATCGTCCACAGCACCGCCGGGCGCACCTGGTCCGGCAGCAGGCTCGCCGCGCCCTCCGACAACAGCGTCGGGTGCAGCGGCACGTTCCCGTCCGGCAGGTACAGCGTCTGGCCCCGGCGGCGCACCTCCGCGTCCAGCGCCCCGCCGGGGCGGACGAAGGCGGCCACGTCGGCGATCGCGTACTGCACGCGGAACCCGGTGCCGCGGCGGGCCAGCAGCACCGCCTGGTCCAGGTCTTTCGCGCCCACCGGGTCCACCGTGACCAGCGGGAGCTCGGTGGCGTCGACCCGGTCGGCCTCGAACACGGGTTGCGCGACGTTCTGCTCCACCTCGCCCAGCGCGGCGGTGGGGAACTCGGCGGGGAGCCCGAAGTCAGCGCGGACGGCGGCGAAATCGCACCCGTCGGCGGAGCGGCGCGGCCGCGGGGTGCGGCCGGCCCCGAGATCGGGGGCTGCGACGGCATCGGTACCACCCCGTGGTGCCCGCGCCGCCGTAGCCATCGGAGCTCAGTCCCCCTCGGACCAGCGGCGATCGGCTTCGTCGGCGGCCTCGGTGCGCTCCTTCGCCAGCTCCAGCGCGTGCTCGGCCGCGGCGCGATCCGCGTAGGGCCCCAGCCGGTCGGCGGCGCGGCATCCCGCGGCGGGCTCGACCTGCTGATGCTTCAGGCAGAAGTACCAACCATCCCGGGCCATGCGTCGAGCCTCGCACGCGGAACCGCTCCGTGTCACGCCTCCGGACGGCGCACCCGATCCGGTCACCACGCACCCGGCCCGGTCACCACGCGGGCGGCGGTGGCGCGCCCGGCCCGATCACCACGCGGGGCGGGCGGACCCGGTCACCACGCAGGAGGCGGCGGGGCGCCCGGTGCGGGCGGGGGACCCGGGTGGTGCCCGGCCGGGTTCGTGCGCTGCGGTATCGGGTCCAGGCAGGACACCAGCACCTGCTGGCTCTCCGGGTTCTCGATGCGGCGGCCGTCGCGCATCCGGTACTCCAGCTCGCCGCTGTCGCCGACCTCCACGGTGCAGCCGACCTCGGCGAGCTGGTCGTCGTCGAGGTCCACCAGCCGCTCGTACCGGGACGGCACCACCCGGTACACCGGCCACTGCAGGTGCCCGAAGGCCTGGTGGAACTCGGCGAGCAGGTGGCGCATGTGCTGCTGCCAGGGCAGCGGCATCGATTCCGCCAGCGAGCGCGGCAGCACCGCGTACCCGGCGTCGACCCCGTGCCCGGCGCGGGAGAGGTAGTCGCCCAGCGGCGTGCTCGACGCCGGAGGTGCCGAACGCCTCGGAATGGGGTCTGGGGTGAACATGCTTCCTCCCGGAGTAGGACACACCGCGGGACTCGCACCGCTCGGCGGTGGTCGTCCCGCGCACGCGGCGGGGCGGGCCGCGGACCCGCGCGCCGCCAGGCCGGGCCGGCGAACGGCCCGAGACCAAGATTGCCACAGCGGACCGCCGCGATCAGCGGTCCGACGGTCCACCGGAGATCGTGTCGCAGCGCGATCCTCCCGTCACCGCGCGTGCCGGCCCGGACGCTCCCGGACCGGCTACACCGGCTGCCGCACCGGGGTCTCCCCCGGGCGTCCGCCGGGTCCGGTCTCCGGGACGCCCGGCTGCTCGCCGCCCGGAGCGGGCTGCACGGTGGGCTGCGCGGCCGGGGCGGGCTCGTCCGCGGCGGGGCGCACCACCATCGGCAGCAGCTCGCCGCCGTCCCACAGCTCGGTGCGCTCCACCGACTCGCCGGGCTGCGGCGCGTGCAGCACCTCGTTGTCGCCGAGGTACAGCGCCACGTGGTGGATCGCCCCCGGCTCCCGGCCCGCACCCCAGAACACGAGGTCGCCGGGCTGGGCCTGGTTCAGCGGGACGTGCGCGCCGCCCTCGGCGTACTGCGACCGGGAGTACTTCGGGATGGTCACCCCGGACTCCTTCCAGGCCATCTGCGTCAACCCGGAGCAGTCGAACGAGTCCGGCCCCGCCGCGCCCCACACGTACGGCTTGCCGATCTGCTGGTCGGCGAAGCTGATGGCCTTCGTGGCCAGCACCCCGGCCGCGGGCAGGTTCTCGCAGCCGCTGAACCCGGACACGTTGCCCTCGACGCTGACCAGGTGCGCCGCCAGCGGCTCCCACTCGTGGTAGCGCAGCGGGTAGGCGGAGCGCTCCACGCGCTGCGCGGCGGTGCCCGGCTGCAGCTGCTCCCAGCCGGGGATGTTCAGCAGCACGTCGTAGAACTTGTTGATCTGGTACTCGACGTTGGTGACCTGCGCGACGCTGCCCCAGCCCATCGACGGCCGCATCTGGAAGATGCCCAGCGAGTCCCGGTCGCCGTAGGTCAGGTTCGACAGGTTCGACTCGGTCTTGCCCGCCTGGATGGCGATCTGCCACGCCCGCGGCGGCAGCTTCCGCTGCTGGCCGATCTTGATGATCTCCTTGGCGATCAGCACCGACTCCTGGTCGAGGCTGCCCGCGTCCCGCTCCCCGCGGCCCGCGCCGTCCCCGGACGGGCCGAGGCCCGAGCTGCACTCCGACCAGCTCTGCCCGCCCTGCATGCCGGAGAGCACGACCACGAACGCGCCCAGCCCGACCAGTCCGGCGAAGCCGGACAACACCACGACCGCGACCAAGAGTTTCCGCATGTCAGCTCACCTTGTTGTAGCCGGAGACGCGCCATCCCTGCTCGGTTCTCATCACGTCGACCTCGATGTCCCCGGCATCGGTGGGCAGCCGGGCCGCGATCGAATTGGCGGTGGAGCTCAGCGGGACCGCCGGCCCGGTGATCCGGGTGGACGGCACGTTCGCCGGGTCCACCGAGGTCATCACCGTGATGAACTCGTCGGTCGTGTAGGGCCGCAGCGACTCCACCCACTTCCCGGCGGGGGTGCCCGGCGGGTGGGTGGCCCACTTGGCGCCCCACGCCTCCACCACGTGCAACCCGGCCGGGTCGGCCGGTGCCGGGGCGGGTGGCGTGTTCGGCACCGAGATCGTCGGCGGCGCGGGAGTCGGGCTCGCCGGCGCCGGGACCGCCTGGTGCTGCTCGGTGGTGCCCGACTGGTCGCGGTAGCTCCGCGAGGGCGGCGGCTCCGGCAGCATGATCCCGATGGTGGTGGCCGCGGCCGCCAGCACGATCACCGCGGTCACCAGGTGCTTCGGCGAGCGCAGCGGCCAGCCCCACAGCCTCCGGTAGACCGCGGCGCGTCCCCGATGCGTCCGGATCGGCATGGCCCGTTCCCCTTCACCCGGCCGGTCGGGATCGCGCCCGCCCGGCCCGCTGCAGCTGTCGAATCACCGGTCGCGACCGATCAGTCCCCATCGGCCACCTCCAAGCCCCGGGACGGCCGGTACACCACGTGCACCGGCTTGCCCGCGACCACTTCCAGGTCCGCGCGGCGCGGCGCGGTCGGCTCCGCCGGGGAGGGGATCGGGGAGCTGTCCGCGCGGGACGGCACCAGCACCGGCTCCTCCTCCCGCCGGTCCCAGGAGGCGTCCGCGACGGGCGCGGTGTCCACGACGCGGCTCGGCCTGCCCTCCGGCAGCGCCGCCGCCGGGCCACCGGGTCGCCGGGACTCGGCGGGACCGGAGGCGGGCAGCGCGGGCGAACCCGCCCCGCCGCCGGTCGGGGAACCGCTGCCGGGCAGCGCCGCCCACGGGCCGCCCTGCCGGTCCAGCCGCTGCGCCGTCACCGACATCGTCTGGTGGTCGGCCTCCGGGCGGGTGTGGCGCCTGCCGCGCTGCCCGGCCGGGTCCGGCGGCGGCGCGTCCGGGTCGGATTCGCGCACCTGCTCCCAGAAGTCGCCGCTCGGATCGTCGGCGGACCTGCGGCCGCGGAACCAGCCGAACACGCCGCGGGCCTGCGCCACCCCGCCGGAACCACCGATCGAGAGCTGCACCATCTGCCCCATCCGGCGGACCGGTTTCCCGACCATGATGAACACGATCGTCACCAACCCGGCCAGCAGGATCTGCGTCAGCACCGGGAAACCGCGCAACGGGTTGAAGATCCACGCCAGCACCCAGGTGTGCAGCCCGGCCATCGCCGCGATCACCAGCACGTTGAGCATCGCCGCCCCGCCCACGCGGCCCACCGCCCGCAGGATCTGGTGGTTGAGCAGCGCCACCAGGCCGATCAGCGGCCCGGCCAGGATCAGCACCCGCAGCAGCACCTGCGCCAGCAGGATCGCCGCCTTCGCCATCAGCTGGAACGAGGCGAACGCGAGGCTCTGCACCAGCGACAGCATCCCCGCGCCGACGCGGCTGCCGTCCTTGCCCTGGAAGTAGCCGTAGGCGCTGGTCGTGCTGAGCTGCCCGGCGACGTTGGTGAACGCCGTCTCCTTCGGCGTCGACGGCCCCGCGTCGGCCCCGGCCGCCACCTCCTGCTTCGTCCACGCCTGGGCGCGCAGCAGCTCGCGGCCGTACTGCTCGGCCTGCGGGGTGTCCGGCGAACCGAACTCGCCGCGCAGCCAGTTCCGGTAGACCACCTGGTGGTGCAGCACGGTCGGCAGCGTGTTCGCCTCGTCCACCCCGACCTGCTGGAGGAACCCGGCCTGCACCGCCGACGTCCCGGTGAGCACCACCTCGTCCAGCGCGTGCGTGTAGATCATCGGAGTCAGGTAGGTGGCGGAGGCGAACCACAACCCGGCCAGCGCCCACATGGTGCGCTTGCCGATCGAGGCCAGGTCGCCCTGCCAGATGTAGCGGAACAGCAGCACGGCCAGCACCAGCGCCGCCACCCCGAACCACGGGGTGAACACGCTGTCGTACAGCGCGACCGTGCCGGTGGCGATCAGGTCGTCGAGCGGGCCCATCAGCTCGCCGTTGAGCAGCGCGTAGTGCAGCCCGTTGGTCGCGCCCACCAGGTTCTTCGAGACGTTGAACAGCTCGTTGCCCAGCCAGGTGTCGACCAGCGCGTTCGGGTTCATCACCCCCTGCGGCCCGCAGCCGAGCCCGTAGGTGTGCCACACCAGCCCGGCGTAGCCGACCTCGTCGTAGGCGGTGCCCGGCTGACCGGAACCCAGCGGCGCCGGGTCGATCGCGCCGACCATGCCGGAACCGGGGCGCTCCGGGCTCGGCGGCTCCGAGCAGTCCAGGCTCTGCGCCGAGGCCGGGGCCCCGATCAGCGCCTGGATGGCGACGAGCGCGCCCACCAGCAGCACCGCCGAGCGTCGGCCGCGGGCGCGCTGCGCCGGGAGCTGCCGGGCACGCCGGGGCAGCACTCGTTTCGCGGCCCGCACCAGCACCACGATCACCGCCGCCATGATCGTGGGCGCGACCAGCGCGCTCACCGCACTTCGTCTCCGCCTCGACCGGGCCGCTGCTGCGCGCGCTCGGTGCCGACGGTGCGCTCCTCGCCCGGTCCGATGCCGACGGATTCGAGCTCGAACTCGTCGAAGCCCTCGATGTCGTCGGCGTAGTCGTCCTCGGGCACGTGCGGTGGCGAGGGCAGCGGCGGGGTGTCGGAGTTCGCCGCGCCCTCCGCCCCCGGCAGCGCCCGCAGGTCCTGCTCGGACTCCGAGCTCGCCGGGGTGGTGTCCAGCGCCTCGCGCAGGTGCTCCAGGTGCGGTCCGCCGAAGTCGATCCGGATGCGCTCCACGCCGCCCGCACCGTCGCCGAAGATGAACTGCCGCGGCGCCCGGTCCCGCTCGGTGCTGCCGCGCGCCGGGCCGGGCTTGCGCCCGAGGGCGGACACGACCTGCTCGTAGCCGGCGCCCACCGGGACCTTCAGCAGCCGCAGCGCGTCCGACTGGGCCTGGTCGTCGTCGAGCCTGCCGACGAACACCGAGTCCAGCAGCGACACGAAGCCCTGGATGCGCAGGAAGTCCGCCGGGATCTGGCTGGACAGCAGCACCCGGACGTTCCACTTCCGGGAGTCGCGGGCGAACCGGTTCATCAGCACCCGGCCCGTCGGCACCTCGGACAGGAAGAACGCCTCGTCGATCCAGACGCCCTTGCGCTCGTTCTTCGGCCGCTCGTACACGGAGCGCTGGGTCAGCCACGCGGCCAGGTTCAGCATCTCCACGCCGAGGGCTTCGGCGTCGGTCCAGTGCTCGCGGCCGACGCCGTCCTTCGGCAGCGTCAACCCGGCCATGGTGAGCACCGTCAGCCGGTCCTCGCGGGTCTCCGAGTACGGGTCGGCGTCGGCCTCGGGGATCAGCAGCGACATGCGCTCCCGGATCTCGTCGAGGAAGTCGGCGACGACCACCGCGTGCTCGTGGTGCTCGGAGGCGTCGCGGCGCAGCGCCTCGAACACCATCCCCGGGTGCGCGTCGGGACGTCCGCCGACGGCGCGCACCGCGCGCAGCAGCACGATCCGGGTCTGCGGCAGCCGCGCCACCTCGTAGGGCAGCAGGCCGGTGAGCACGTCCAGCACCAGCCGCCGCCGGGTCGCCGCCGACAGGGCGCGTTCGCGCCGCCAGCTGCGCTCCGGGTCGTCCTCGTCGACGAAGTGCTCCAGCTGCGGCTCCGCCACCACCCGGTACGGGTTGAGGATGCCGGGCTGGGCGTTGAGCAGGTTGATCGGCCGCGCGTAGGGCCGCAGCTCCGGCAGCTTGCACAGCTCCGCCAGCGGACCCGACGGGTCCAGCAGCGTCCAGTGCGCCCCGGCCCGCAACGTCTTGTAGACGGTGCCGCCGCCGAGGAACGACTTGCCGCCACCGAGTCCGGCGACCATCGCGGTCAGGCCCGAGGCGTCCCGCACCTCCTGCGCCATCCACGGGTCCCAGGCCACCGGGCGCCGCGTCGCCGTGCAGGTCTCGCCGAGCAGGATGCCGCGGCGGTCGCCGACCTCCGCGGTCGCCTGCGGCACCGAGGAGGCCGCCCACACCACCGAGCCGCGCCGCATGTAGGCGCCGGAGGCCAGCTGCTCACCGGGGATGAACTCGCGGGCCATCGCGTACTGCGCCTCGGGGTGCTCGATGGCGACCTTCGGCTTGTACAGGTCCAGGATCTGCTGGGCGAGCCGCAGCGCGTCCCGCTCCGTCGGCCCGGACACCGCCAGCCGCCACCACGAGCGGACCCGGGTGGCGAGCGCGGTGAACCCGGTGCTCATCTCGTCGTCGATCTCCAGCACCCGGCCCGCCTGGCGGGCCAGCGAGGTCGGCGGCTCCAGGCCGTGCTCCTCGGTGTAGTGCCGGACCTGCGAGCGCACCTTGTTCATCTGGCGCTGCAGCTCGCCGCCCACGTCCTCCGGGCGGCGGACGTAGATCCGCGCGGACCACTCCACCGGCGCGGGCAGCCGGTCGGAGTGCTGGATCCACGGGTCGTCGATCTCCGGGATCTGCAGGCCGTGCGTCTGCCCCACCGTCAGCACCGCGACGTGCCGGGTGATGCCCGCGTTGGAACCGGTGCGGCCGCGCACGGTGGCGGTCGGCGAGTACGGCTCCTGGTACATGTCGGCGGCGTCGGTGAACGACGCCAGGTCCTCCGGCTCCCACTCGGCGCCGGGCACCGCGGGCAGGTTCCGCGGCGCGGGCAGGCCCAGCGAGCAGGACCGGTGCATCAGCCAGGAGATCTCCTCCGCGGTCACCGGACGGCCGTCCAGACCGGCGGAACCGATCACCTGGTCCAGGTGCTCGATCTCGCTGTCCAGCGCGACCAGCTCGGCGTCCACCGCTTCCGGGAACACCCGGCGCAGCAGCGGGGCGGCGCGCTCCACGGCGCGGTCCACCACGTTCCGGGTCTGCACCTGGACGCCGAGGTAGACCTCCTTCTCCGCCATCGAGCGGCCCATCAGCTGCTGCTGCTCGCCGACCATGTAGTCGTCGAAGCTCAGCGCGCCGGGCACGTCCGGCAGGGCGCCGCGCGCGTTGTGCACGTGCGCCTCCGCCCACATCCGGATCGGGTAGGGCCGGCTGGTGACGCGCAGGTGCATCCACCGGCCCTGCAGCTCGGCGTACTGGCCCGCGATGGCGGCGATCAGGTCCTGGCGCTGCGAATCGGAGCGGAACGACCAGCGCTGCGGGGACAGCCGGTACCAGGCGAACACGTCCTGGCCGGTGCGCAGCAGGTGCCCGTCGATGGACCGGGCGGCGATGGACGGCGTGTAGCTCGGCAACGACTGCTCGTCGGGGAGCCTGCGGTCCTGCCGCTTCGCCTTGCCCCGCGCCCCGCCCCTGCCCTGCGGGGCGCGCTGGGGTGCGCCCGGCCCTGGGGCCTGGCGCTCACCGCCTCGACGGCGACCGAACACCGCGAACCTCCTTGCTACGCGCACGCCCGCCTGCGGACCGGGTCCGTTCCGCGGACTTCCTGGGGCGGCGGACCTGCCGGGTCGCGCCGCCGGTGGGCTGGGTCCCCTGCTGGACCCGGTTCGTCCGCCGGGTCTGCCGGGCGGGGGTCGCCCGGCCTCGCCGGGCGGACTTCTTGGCTCGTCCGGACTGCTTCTGCTTGGGCCGCGGCCGCTCGGCGCGCACCTTGAGCCGGGCGGCGCCCGCCGCACCACCGCTGCCGGTGGTGCGCTCCCGCGGCGCGGTGAGCTCACGCAACCACATCACCATCACGGCTCCCAGCGGCCGTTCGTGGGTGATCCGGGAACACACGATCCGCGTAACCAGGATCGTGAGGACGACCGCCCAACCGGTGGAGAAGAAGCCGAAGCCGATGTTCATCCGCCGTTCGATGGCCAGCACCAGCAGGAACACGACGGTCCCCACGCCCCAGGCCACGTAGCGCGCCCGCCACGGGAAGGTCGCCTTCGGCGGGCCGAGCCACACGGCGTCGACGCGGTACACCTCGTCATCGGTGCGGATCCGCACGGCTGATCACCCGTTGGTGCTGAACAGGCCGGCGATGAACGTGCCGATGTCCACGCCCGCACCGGTGACCGCGAACCCGATCAGCGCCAGCGCCACGAACACGCCCATCACGCGGCGCATGACGCCGGCGTTGTCGCCCTTGCCACCACCGAGCCACAGCAGCAGCAGCGCGACCGCCAGCAGCAGCAGTGGCAGCAGGTTGTTGAGGATCCAGCCGCGGATGCCTTCGGTCCCGAGACCAGTCTGCTGCGCCAACGGGTCGAGCGCGGCCAGCACGTGCACGTGCGCCAACGTTTCCAGCGACATGGCGGTCATCTTGTTACCCCTGGATGCGTGAAGGGTCGTCGGGCGGGTACGTCGGCCGACCGGATCTCCCCGGCGCGACGGTACGAGTAGAACATGTCATGGTCACCAGCAGTAGTGGTCGATCGAGCACCACAGATGACGTCGGCACACCGGCTCAGTCACCGAATGGGCCGATCGGGCTTGACTCGGATGGAGCAGTGCGCGCGGCGGAGCGGAAGGCGGGCACGCGCCGGATCGGGAACCACGAATCGTTCACCCTGTTGCGAGCCCCTTCCTCACGGACCGTGCACGAATCGGCCGGTCAGTGGAATTCGGCACACCTCGCCGCGGCGCACCGGAACCCGATCACCGGACATCGCGCGACGAGACCGTCGCCCGCCACCCGGACGTGATCTTGACTGCATCCAGCGTAGCGGCCGCACCGGTCACGGCCGCGATCAGGTCGCTGCACGGGCAGTGACCAGCGACCCGGTTCGGCGCCGTCGGAAATGACCGGATCCGCGCAGGCCGGGCCGCGTCGGGCGCGCACCCGCGATCGCTAGACTGGAGCCGGTGGATGAGTCGGCCGGGCGGCCGCGTCGCGGGAGACCGCGTCGAGGAAAGTCCGGACTCCACAGGGCAGGGTGGTTGCTAACGGCAACCCGGGGAGACCCGCGGGACAGTGCCACAGAGAACAGACCGCCCGACCGGTTCGCCGGACGGGCAAGGGTGAAACGGTGGTGTAAGAGACCACCAGCGCCCCGGGTGACCGGGGCGGCTAGGTAAACCCCACCCGGAGCAAGGCCAAGAGGACGCCACGGCGTCTGCGCAGGTGTTCGAGGGTTGCCCGCCCGAGCCTGCGGGTAGGCCGCTGGAGCCTGCCGGCGACGGCAGGCCGAGATGGATGGTCGCCGACCGGACGATCGCGAGATCGCCGGGAACAGGATCCGGCTTACAGGCCGACTCCTCCACCCCCTCTTCCCGTCCGGTGGAACCGGATTGACCGGATTCGCGGGCGTTGCTCTACTTCCCGGATGACCGGTGCCCGGCTGACCCGCTGCCGCTTCGTGGACTTCGCCCGCGTCGGCACCGAGCGCTGTTTCGCCTGCTGAACGATCGCCGCCACGCCCGTTCCGGCCGGATCCCGGCCGCACGCAGGAAGAACTCCCGATGCGCACCGTCGTCACCGTCGTCGCCAGCCCCCACCCCCGTTCGCGCGCGGCTGAACTGGACCGCGCCGCCGCCGACGCGCTGCGCGGCGCCGGGTTGCGGGTGCGGCGGCTGCCGCTGGAACTGCTGCCGGAATCGGCGCTGCTGGCCGGGCGCGCGGACGCCCCGGCGCTGCGCTGGTCGCGGCGGCTGCTGGAGCGCGCAGACGGGATCGCGCTGATCACCCCGACCTACAAGGTGTCCGGGAGTCCGCTGCTGCGGGCCTGGCTGGACGTGGTGCCGCCCGCGGGCGAGCGGCCGGTGCAGCCGGTGTGCCTCGGGTCCACGCAGGCCCAGTCGGGCGCGGCGGACTACGCGGTGCGGCGGCTGCTCACCGACCGCGGGGCGCGGCGGGTGGCCCCGGCGTGCTTCCTGTTCGACAGGTGGCTCACCGCGGTCGACGACGGCTGGGAGTGGGACCAGCGCGCCACGGCTCGCCTCACCGGCGCCCTCACCGCCTTCGCCGACGACCTCGCGGGCGCTCCCGCGCGGCCTGAGCCGAGCGGGAGGGGCGCCCGCGGGCCGGGCTCAGAGGTGCGAGATGTCGTTGACCAGGCGCACCGAGGCGTTGTCGTCGGGGTAGAACTCGACGATCGACAACGAGGCCAGGTCCAGGTGCAGCCGGTAGTACAGCGACGGTCCCACGTCGAGGCCGAGCCGCAGCATCGCCTTGATCGGGGTGACGTGGCTGACCACGACGACGGTGCGCCCGGCGTAGCGGTCGACGATCTCGTCGCGGACCGCGGTGACCCGCTCGAAGACCGCTTCGAGGCTCTCCCCGTCCGGCGGTTCCACCGTGGAGTCGCCGAGCCAGCTGCGGTGCAGCCGGGGGAACTCCGCGGCGGCCTCGGTGAAGGTGAGGCCCTCCCACCCGCCGAAGTCCGTTTCGAGCAGGCCGTCGTGGAAGGTGAGCTCGGAGCCGGTGGCGGCGGCGATCGCCTCGGCGGTCTGCCGGGTGCGGCCCAGCGGGGACGCGAGCACCGGGGCGCCAGGGACGCCGTCCATCTCGGCGAGCCGGGCGGCGGCGGCCCGGGCCTGCCGCTCCCCCAGTTCGGTCAGCGGCACGTCGCCGCGGCCGGAGTAGCGGCGGTCCACCGACATCGCGGTCTGCCCGTGCCGCACCAGCAGGATCTTGGTGGGCGAGCCGACGGCCCCGTTCCAGCCGGACGGCCGGGTGCGGTCCTGCGCGGCGGTACCGGACTCCGGAGCGGTGCCGGCGGGCGCGGCGGTACCGGCGGGCGCGGCGTCGGAGCCCCCGTCCGCGCGGTCGTCCATCGCCGCGTTGGCGAGCCGGTCCGCGTGCGCGTTCTCCGCCCGCGGGATCCAGTCGAAGGTGACGGAGGTGAACCCGGCGACGAGCTCCCGCGCCTCCTCGGCGAGGGCCCGCAGCGCCTCGTGCTTGATCTTCCACCGGCCGGAGAGCTGCTCCACGACCAGCTTCGAGTCCATCCGCACCGCGACGTCGTCGGCACCGAGCTCGGCGGCGGCGCGGAGCCCGGCGAGCAGCCCCTGGTACTCGGCGACGTTGTTGGTGGCGACGCCGAGCCACTTCGACCGCTCGGCGAGCACCGCCCCGGCGGCGTCGCGCACCACCGCTCCGCACCCGGCGGGCCCCGGATTGCCCCGGGAACCGCCGTCGGCTTCGACGACGACGCGCATCAGGAATCCTTGGTGCGCACCAGGATGGCGCCGCACTCCTCGCAGCGGACCACGTCGTCGGCGGCGGTGTCGCGCAGCTCGGCGAGCTTGGAGCGGTCGAGCTCGATGCGGCAGGCCCCGCAGCGGTTGCCCTGCAGCGGGCCGACGCCGACGCCCTTGGACTCGCGAATCCGGTCGTAGAGGGCCAGCAGCGGTTCCGGCAGCGTCCCGGCCACCGACTGGCGTTCGACGGTGCGCTTGGCCTCGGCGGTGTCCAGGTCGGTCATGGCCTCGTCGCGGCGGTGCTGCACGTCGGCGAGGCGCTGCTCGGCCTCCTCGACCCCGGCGCGGGCGCGGGCCACGTCGGATTCGAGCGCTTCGCGCTGCTCCATGACGTCGAGGAGCTCGTCCTCCAGGTTGCCCTGGCGGCGGGCGAGGGTCTGGAGCTCGTGCTGGAGGTCTTCGAGCTGCTTGGCGCTGCCGCCGGACTCCATCAGCTTGCGGTCGCGCTCTTCGCGCTTGCGCACCTGGTCGACTTCGCCTTCGAGCCGCTTCGCGTCGCGGTCGATGTCGCCGAACGAGGTCTGCGCGGCCACCAGCGAGTCCCGCTGGGCTTGCAGCTCGCGTTCGCGCTGGCCGATCTCCTCGAGTTCGGGCAGCGTGCGGCGGCGGTGGTTGACGCGGTTGAGCTCGGCGTCCACCTCCGCCAAGTCGAGCAACCTGCGCTGCACGGCGGGGTCGGCTTTCACGCGGGAGTCCTCCCAGAGTCGGGGGCCGTACCGGCGGCGTGAGCGGTCCACGGGTCGGTCCGGCGTGTGGAGACGAGAACCTCGACAGTATCCGGTAGCGCCGCGCCGACGACGTCGGCAGCCTGCTGGCACCACGGCCACTCGCTCGCCCAGTGCGCCACGTCCACCAGGGCGGGCACCTGAGCTCCCGGGAGGTCGCCGCGCGCGATGTGCTCCCCGGCGGGGTGATGCCGCAGGTCGGCGGTGACGTAGGCGTCGACGCCCGCGGCCTGCGCGGTGCCCAGCTGGGAGTCCCCGGCGCCGCCGCACACGGCGACGGTGCGGATCTCCCGGTCGGGGTCGCCCGCTCCGCGCACGCCCCACGCGGTGGTGGGCAGGTTCTCGGCGACGCGCTGCACGAAGCGGCCGAACGGTTCCGGCTCGGGCAGCGTCCCGATGCGGCCGAGCCCGGTGGCGGAGCCCTCGGCGTGCGGCGCGAGGGGCCCGGTGACGGTGAGGCCGATCGCCTCCGCCAGCGCGTCGGAGACGCCGACGGTGGCGGTGTCGGCGTTGGTGTGCGCGCAGTACAGCCCGATGCCGGCGCGGATCAGCCGGTGCACCAGCCGCCCCTTCGGGTCGTCGGCGGGGACGCCGTGCACGCCGCGCAGCAGCAGCGGGTGGTGCGAGACGAGCAGCTGCGCCCCGAAGTCCACCGCTTCGTCCACAGTGGACTCGATCGGGTCGACGCAGAACAGCACCCGCTGCACCACCGACTGCGGGTCCCCGCACACCAGCCCGACCGCGTCCCAGCTCTCGGCGAGCTCCGGCGGGTACGCGGCCTCCAGCGACTCCACGACGTCCTGAATCCGCACGGTCATCCGAATCGCACCCCTTGGTTCGGTCTTCGCACTATCCGAGAAGTTCGCGCAGCGCCCGGACCAGCACCGCGTTCCGCGCCGCATCGCGCACCGCCACCCGCAGGTGGTCCGGTCCCAGCCCGGGGAAGGTGTCGCCGCGGCGGACCGCGATGCCGCGCTCGCGCAGCGCGGCGCGCACCTTCTCGCCATTGTGGACTTTTAGCAGCAGGAACGGTCCGCGGGCCGGTCCGGCGACCGCGACGCCCGGCACCGCGGCCAGGTCAGCGGCGAACCGGTCCCGGACCTCGGCGATCTCCACCGCCGCCCGCTCGGCCTCCGCGACGGCCTGCGGGGCGCAGCAGGCGGTGATCGCCGCCAGCGCGAGGGTGCCCAGCGGCCAGTGCGGGCGCGGCGCGGCCAGCCGCGTCAGCAGCTCCGGTTCGCCCAGCGCGTACCCGGCGCGCAGGCCGGGCAGCGCCCAGGTCTTGGTGAGGCTGCGCACCACCAGCACGCCCGGGATCCGCTGCGCCGCGAGGGATTCCGGCTCGCCCGGCACCGCGTCGGAGAACGCCTCGTCGACCACGACCAGCCGCCCCGGGCGGGCCAGCCGCCGGATCGTCGCGGCCGGGTGCAGCACCGACGTGGGGTTCGTGGGATTGCCCAGCACCACCAGGTCCGCCTCGTCCGGCACCAGCGCCGGGTCCAGCCGGTGCTCGTCCAGCAGCACCCGCCGCACCGGCACGTCCGCGGCGCGCAGCGCGAACTCCGGCTCGGTGAACGACGGGTGCACCACCGCGGCCAGCGACGGGCGCAGCCCGGGCAGCAGCGCGAAGAGCTCCGCCGCCCCGGACAGCAGCAGCACCTCGGCCGGGTCCCGGCGGTGCCGCTCGGCGACGGCGGCGCGGGCCGCGAGGTCGTCGGCGGCCGACGGGTAGCGGCCCAGGTCGTCCAGCGCGGACGCCAAGTGCTCGCGCAGCCAGCGCGGCGGCCGTTCCAGCCGGACGTTCACCGCGAAGTCGAGCAATCCCGGTTCGGCGTCGACATCACCGTGGTGGCGCAGCAGCGCCCGCTCGTCCCCGCTCGTCATCGGAGGCAGTCTAACGACCGGCGGATGATCACCGGCGCCGATTCCCGGACCGGCAGCGGCGCCCCGTACGGTCGTTGGCCGGACATGTCGAGCCCGGTAGCCGCGCAAGGAGCCGCACGTGCACATCTCGTTCATCTGCACCGGGAACATCTGCCGATCGCCGATGGCGGCGGTGGTCTTCCGCGAACACGCCCGCCGCGCGGGCCTGGCGGAGGTCGAGGTCAGCAGCGCCGGAACCGGGCCGTGGCACGTCGGCGAGGGCGCCGACCCGCGGACGCTGAAGGTCCTCGCCGACCACGGCTACCCCACCGAGCACGTCGCCGCGCAGCTCGGCGACGAACACTGGGACGCCGACCTGCTGCTGGCGATGGACGCCGGGCACCTGCGGGTGCTGCGGGACGCGCTGGACGACCCGGAGCGGGCCCGGCTGCTGCGCTCCTTCGACCCGGCCGCCGACGACGGCGCCGAAGTCCCCGACCCGTACTTCGGCGGCGACCGCGGCTTCGAGGACGTGCTCGCCATGATCGAAGCGGCGATGCCCGAGCTGCTCGACTGGACCCGCGAGAACATGTGAGCCGCCGGGTCGTCGGACCCGCGGTCGTCGCCGCTGCCGCCGGCGGCGGGACCGCCGACCGGGCACGCGACCCGAGTGCCGCCCGGCACGAGTTCGAGGACGAGGCAGGTCCCATGGGTGAGATCGAGGACGTGGTGCTGCGCTGCACCGGATCCGCGGCCGTGTCGGTGCGGGCGCTCGGCGGCGGGGACGCCGGGGACTCCCGGTCGGTGCGGCTCGCCGACGGCCGCGAGGTGTTCGTGAAGACCAACCCGGACGGGATGCCCGGGGCGGTCGCCGCCGAAGCCGCCTCGCTGGCGTGGCTCGCCGAACCCGAGGTGGTGCCGGTGCCCGCGGTGCTCGGCAGCACCGAGCGGCACCTGGTCACCGAGCACCTCGGCTCCGGACCGCCGTCGGCCGCCGCCGCCGAGGAGCTCGGCCGCGGCCTGGCCCGGCTGCACGCCACCGGCGCCTCCGCGCACGGCGCACCGCCGCCCGGCGGCCCCACCGACGCGTGGATCGGGCTCGCGCCGATGCGCAACGAGCCGTGCCCGGACTGGCCCGAGTTCTACGCCGACCAGCGGGTCCGCCCGTACCTGCGCCGCGCCGTCGACGCCGGACTGCTCGGCGGGGAGGCCGCCGCGCTCGTCGACCGGGTCTGCGAACGGCTGCCCGAGCTGGAGGGCGCCGACGAGCCGCCGTCGCGGCTGCACGGCGACCTGTGGGCGGGCAACGTGCACTGGGACGGGCGCGACGCCTGGCTGATCGACCCGGCGGGGCACGGCGGGCACCGGGAGACCGACCTGGCGATGCTGGCGCTGTTCGGCTGCCCCCACCTGGACCGGGTGCTGGCCGCCTACGAGGAGGTGCGGCCGCTGGCCGAGGGCTGGCGAGCTCGGGTGGGCGTCCACCAGCTGTTCCCGCTGCTGGTGCACGCGGTGCTCTTCGGCGGCGGCTACGCGCGGCAGGCCGTCGCCGCCGCCCGCGAAGCCCTGGGCTGAGGCCGCCGGCCCGCTCACCTGGGCCGGGATCGTGTGCTGCACCGCACTGCGCCGGGGGTGGAGGGGACCTCCCGGTCCGCGCCGCCTACCGTGGTGGGGTGCGCCTGAAGTTCCTGCTCCGGCCCGGCTGGATCGGACTGATCCTGCTGGTCGTGCTGTTCGCGACGTTGTGCTTCACGCTCCTCGCGCCCTGGCAGTTCGGCCGCGACGACGAGACCCAGGCGCGCAACGCGGCCATCACCCACTCGTTCACGGCGGACCCGCAACCGCTGGCCGAGGTGCTGCCCGGCGGCGCCGCCCCCGGCCCGGACACCGAGTGGACCAAGATCACCGCCACCGGTTCGTACCTGCCGGAGGGCGAGACGCTGGCCTGGTTGCGGTCCGTGCAGGGCGAGCCCGCGATCGAGGTGCTCACCCCGTTCCGCACCACCACCGGCGAGACGCTGCTGGTCGACCGCGGCTTCCTGCGCCCGGTCGGCACCGACGCGCCCGACTACGACCCGGCGCCCGCCGGGCAGGTCACGATCACCGCGCGGGTCCGGATGGACGAGCGGGACCAGGAGCACCGGCCGGTCTTCGACCGCCAGGGGCACCGCTGGACCTACTCGGTGGACTCGCACGTCGTCGGGGCCGGCACCGGGATCGCGCTGCGGCCCGGCTACTTCGCGCTGGTGGAGGACCAGCCGGGCACGCTCGGCGCGCTGCCGCTGCCGCAGCTGTCCTCCGGGCCGTACTTCTCGTACGCGCTGCAGTGGATCTCGTTCGGCGTGATGGCGCTGGCGGCCATCGGGTACCTGATCTACGCGGAGCTGCGGCCGCCGGAGGACGCCGCCACGGGCGGGGCGCGGAAGCCGCGGAAGATGTCCGTCGCCGAGGCGGTCGCCGAGGACGAGCGCCGCGAACGCGAGCAGGCCGGCTCCGGCGAGTGATCAGCCGCGGCGCCGCACGCCGAGCGCGACCACCGCGACCGCGGCCAGCGCGCCGGTGACCGAGCCGATCACCCGGGACAGCTCCACGCTGCGCCGCACGTCGCCCGCGTCGGCGGTGCGGCCCTCCCCCATGATCGGCCGCTGCTCGGTGGTGTGGCCGTAGACGGTGCGCCCGCCGAGGCGGATCTGCAACGCGCCTGCGAACGCGGCCTCGATCTGCCCGGCGTTCGGGCTCGGGTGCGCGGAGGCGTCCCGCCGCCAGGTGCGCCAGGCACCGCCCGCGGAACCGCCGACCACGGGCGCGCACAGCGCGGTCAGCACGGCGGCCAGCCGCGCGGGCCCCAGGTTCAGCGCGTCGTCCAGGCGGGCCGAGGCCCAGCCGAACCGCAGGTAGTGCGGGCTGCGGTGCCCGACCATCGCGTCCAGGGTGTTCGCCGCCCGGTAGCCGAGCAGGCCGGGGACGCCGAAGACCGCGCCCCACACCAGCGGGGCGACCACGGCATCGGAGGTGTTCTCCGCGAGCGATTCGACGGTGGCCCGGGCGAGCCCCTGCTCGTCGAGGTGCGCCGCTTCCCGCCCGCACAGGTGCGCGAGGCGCCCGCGCGCGCCGTCCAGGTCGCCCGCGTCGAGCAGCCTGCCCATCGCGGTGCCCTCGTCGGCCAGCGAGGCGCCGCCGAGCACCGCCCAGGTCGCCAGCGCCGTCACCGCGGCCTCCGCGGCCGGGCCGCCGCGGCGCGCGGCGCGGTCGGCGAGCACGCCCAGCGCGGCGGTCCCGCCGACGAGGAGCCCGCTGTAGAGCACCCCCGCGGCGCGTTCGTCGCGGTGCAGCACCCGCTCCGCGGTCTGGGCGAGGCGACCGAAGCCGGCGACGGGATGCCCCCGCCGTGGGTCACCGAGTGCAGCGTCCGCCGCGACTCCGAGTAGCAATCCGACCGCTCGTCCCGCTCTCACCGCCGAGTCTCCCCCTTCGTTCGCCCGTCCGGGCAGCACAGAACGCTACCGCTGTCCCGGACCACCGCGGCGGGCGGCACGCACGCAGGGTGAGCGTTCGGCCGGGCTGTCGACCGGGAGCACCGGCACCACGGGTTATCGTGGCCGACCGTGACGGCCCCGGATCACGAAGCTGACGTGCTGCGCGCGGGGGTGGCGGGCACCGAAGCCGACTCCGCCGCCCCCGCGCAGGCACCGGACGACGTTCGGGCGGACCAGCAGCGGTTGCGGCTGTTCGCCTACCTGAGCGCGCGCGAGCACCGCACCTACCTGGCGATCATGCGGTTGTTCACCTCGACGCTGCTCGCCGACCTGTCGATCGGCGAGGTGACCGCCGCGCTGGCCGCCGCCGAGCGCGAAGGCCGCATCGACCCCGGCGAGTCCGATGTGGACACCGTGGTGGAGCGGCTCAAGCAGCTGCGCAGCTGGGGGAACCTGGTGCTGGGCCGCCGGGAGACGATCGCGGCCAGCATCGCCGAGTTCCAGCACGGCAGCGTCCGCTACCAGGTCAGCAAGCTCGCCGTGCGGGTTCAGCGGGACATCGACGCCCTGCTGCGGGTCCCCGAGGGCGCCCGCGAGGTGTCCCGGGAACTGCTGCCCGCCATCGAGCGCGGCCTCGGCGAGATCGGGTCGGCGCTGTCCGCCGCGCTCACCGCCGAGCACCGCGAACCGGGCTCGAAGCGCGCCCGGCAGACCAGGGAACGGCTCGCCGAGCACGTCACCACCGTGTTCCTGCAGCACGCCGAGCTCGCCGCCACCGTCCGCGACTTCTACGCCTACCTCGGCGAGATCGTCACCCGCCACCACCTGGCGCCGGACGAGATCTCCGGGTTCCGGAACCTGCTGGTCGAGTACATCCAGATGGTCGTGGAGGACGTGCTGCGGCACACCGAGACGATCGCGGGCTCGCTGGCCGGGCTGGCCGGGGCGCGCGGCGAGCTGCTGCGGCTGCTGGGCCCGGCCGACCAGCTGGGCACCGACGTGGAGCGGGCGCGCGGCCGGACCTCGGCGGACTGGCAGGAGCTCACCGACTGGTTCGTGGACGCGCCCGGCCGCCCCAGCCAGGTCGCGGCGCTGCGCGAGGCGACGGCGCGCGCCATCGGTTCGCTGCTGGCGAGCGTGAAGCGCGCGACCTCCGGTGGCGGGCTGCTGCCGGGCCGCCGCGGGGAGCTGCTGAAGCTGGCCCGCTGGTTCGACGAGGCCGAACCGCACGAGGCGCACCGGCTGTACGCGGCGGCGTTCGGGCTGCACTCGGCGCGGCACCTGCTGCCCGCCCCGGACTACGACAGCGACAACCACGACGTGCCGTGGCGGGACGGCCCGGTGCAGGACGTGGTGGTGAGCGTGCGCAGCCGCGGTGATCGCGGGGCGCGCGGCCGCACCTCGCGGGTGCTGGACGACCCGATGACCGAGGAGACGCTGCTCGCGGAGGCCCGCGAGGAGGACGCGCGGCGCGGCCGGGCCGTCGCCGAACTCGCCGCGGCGGGCGGGTCGCTGGCCGAGACGCGGCTGTCCGGGGAGGCGCTGGACGTGCTGTGCGAGCTGCTGACGCTGGCGATGGCGCAGCGCGACAGCGCCGACGACCCGGGCACCGCCCTCGACCCGGTGCACCGGCTGCGGGTCACGGTGCGGCCCGAACCGGGCACGCACACCCGCATCCGCAGCAGCGCGGGCGCGCTGACCCTCAACGACGCCGTGCTCGACGTGCGCGGCGACGGCGCGATCCCGGCGGAGGCGACCCGATGACGGCGGCGACGAGGACCTTCGACGAGCTGTCGTCCATTGACGCCTCGAACGTGGTGCGCTGCGCCCGGGCGCTGCTGCGCCGCCCGCTGCTGCGGGAGGGCACCCCGGACGGCGACCTGCTGCCGATGATCTACCGGCAGCGGGCGGCGCTGCACGAGGTGTTCTCGGCGCTGCTGGGCTACCGGCTGGTGGTGGAGCGCCGGTTCGCGCGGCTCTACAA
Source organism: Saccharopolyspora gregorii (assembly GCF_024734405.1). NCBI lineage: Bacteria > Bacillati > Actinomycetota > Actinomycetes > Pseudonocardiales > Pseudonocardiaceae > Saccharopolyspora > Saccharopolyspora gregorii. Next base: position 4,829,504 of record NZ_CP059556.1, read on the forward strand.
GTCCGGGCCGGGCGCGGACGCCACCCGCGGCGAACCCTCGCTGACGCCGCGCGGCTACGCCTACCTGGCGCTGACGCTGGCCACGCTCACCGGCATCGGGCGGCAGGTGCTGCTGTCCCGGCTGGTCACCGACGTGCGGGCCGCCGCGGTGGAGGCGGGCGTGCCGGTCGTGGACGACCCGGCGGACCGGCGGGCGCTGACCGCGGCGCTGCGGCACCTGGTGGCGCTCGGCGTGATCAGCGAGACCGAGGGCACCGTGACCGCGACCGACTCCACGGCCGAAGCGCTGATCACCATCGACACCGACCTGCTGGGCCAGCTGCCCGCGGGCCCGATCGGGACCGCGGACGGCCCGGCCGAGCTGGTGGCGGCCGCGGCGCAGGCCGGGCCGCGCAGCGTCGAGCACGTGGTGCGGCGGCGGCTGGTGGAGGACCCGGTGGTGCTCTACGCCGACCTGCCCGCCGAGCAGCGCGACTGGCTGCTGAAGAACTTCGGCGTGGAATCCCGGCTGCTGGAGCGGTTCTTCGGCCTGGTCACCGAGGTCCGCTCCGAGGGCGTCGTGGTCAGCGACCCCGAGGACTACCTGACCGACACCCCGTTCCCCGGCACCGGCACGGTCGCCCGGGTGGCGCTGCTGGCGCTGCCGCGGCTGCTGGAGCTCGGCGAACCCCGCGAGTCCGACGGCAGGCACCCGGTGACCCGGGACCAGCTCGCCGAGGTGTGCGCGGACCTGGTCGAGTCCTACCCGGCCGCGTGGTCCCGCCAGGCCACCGAAGAACCGGCGGAGCTGGTCCGCTCGGTCGCCGACCTGCTGCGCCGCCTCGGCGTGCTGCGCGGCGAGGCCGCCGACGGCACCGCCACCACCGGGGAGGATCATGGCGAGCTCACCTGGTGGCTGAGCCCGGCCGCGCACCGGTGGCTGCCGGAGCCCGACGCGACGCCCGCGCCCGGCCGGGAACCGGAACCCCCGCCGGCCCCGGAACCGCCGGGCCTGTCCCTGTTCGACGACCTGGAAGAGGACGGTGCACGGTGAGCCCCGACGACGCGACCGCAGCGGTGGACGCCACCGCCCCCCGCCCGGGCGACGCGACGCTCTCCGCGGGTCCGGTGCACCGCTGGCGGCTGCACCGCGGCGGCATCGTGAACATCTGGCAGTACGCCGAGCACACCTTCGACCTCTCCGGCGGGCGGGCGATCTTCCAGGGCACCAACGGTTCCGGGAAGTCCCGGACGCTGGAGCTGCTGCTGCCGCTGTGCCTGGACGGGGACCTGCGGCAGCTGGGTTCGAAGGGCTTCGACACGGTCAGCATCCGGCGCCTCATGCTGGACGAGTACCCGGGCGGGCCGAACCGGATCGGCTACGCGTGGGTGGAGCTGCGCCGCGAATCCCCCGACGGCGGCGAGGAATTCTTGACCTGCGGAGTCGGGGTGAAGGCCTCGAAGACCTCGCAGGCGGTCAGCGACTCATGGCGGTTCGTCACCTCGCGGCGGGTGGGGATCAACCTGCACCTGGTGGGCCCGGAGCGGGTGCCGCTGGGTCCCGCGCAGCTGCGGGACCTGCTGGGCGCGGACTGCGTGCTCGACGACCAAGGCTTCCGCGCGAAGGTCGCCGCGCAGGTCTACGGGGTGCCCGCGGCGCGCTACGGCGACCTGCTGCACCTGCAGCGCACGCTGCGGAACCCGGACGTGGGGCTGAAGGTGCTGGAAGGGCAGCTGGAGCAGATCCTCTCCGACGCGCTGCCGCCGCTGGAACCGGCGCTGATCGAGCGGCTGGCGAGCTCGTTCGACGACCTGGAGTCGATCCGGGAGAACATCGTCCGGCTCACCGGCGCCGACAAGGCGCTCGGCGCGTTCCTGTCCACCTACTCGGGTTATGCGCTGGGGGCGCTGCGGGAGCGGGCCGAGTCGATGCGCTCGGCGCAGGACCGGCTGGCGGTGCTGCGCAAGGAGCTCGCGAAGCTGGACCGCCAGGTCACCGCGCACCGCGAGGAGCGGGACACCGCGCAGCGCACCGTCGCCGAGCTGGAGCAGCGCGAGGGCACGCTGGAGTCGAGCATCGAGGCGCTGCGCTCGCACCCGGCGTACGCGGAGCTGCAGAACCTGCGGGACCGCGAACGCGTCGTGGAGGGCGCGCGGTCGGCGGCGGTCGCGGCGCTGGAGACCGCGGCCCGGCACCGCGCGCAGGAGGAGCGGTCGGCGGAGTCGGTGCTGGGCACGCTGCGCAGGCTGGTGGGCGACGCGGAATCCGCGGAGCAGGCGGCGCAGCGCGCCAACCGGCAGCTGGCCGCGGCCGGTCTGGACGGGAACCTGGTGCCGCGCCCGCCGGAGGTGCCGAAGGCGGAGCCGATCAGCGTGCCGGAACGGGTGCGGGCCGCGCCGGAACCGGACGCGGAGCTGCTGGAGGTGGACCGGCGCAGCGCACCCGAGGTGGACACCGACGACCTGGCGCGCCGGTTCCGCACCGTCGCCGACCGGTCCGCGCAGGCGAGCGCGGAGGCGCAGCGCCGCGGCGCGTGGACGTTGACCTTGCACCAGCAGGCCGTGGAGCTGGACCGGCAGCGCGAGCAGGTCGGCAAGCTGCAGCAGCAGGCTCGGCAGGCGCAGCTGATCGCCACCGAGTCCGTCGGCAGGCGCAACCAGGCGCAGCAGCGGCTGCAGGAGGCGGCGGCGGACTGGCGGAACCGGGCGCAGCGCTGGGGATCCGAGCATCCGGAGTCCATCGTGGACGATCCGGTGCCGGAGCCGCCCGCGCAGGAACGGCTGCTGGCGGACCGGTCCGCGGCGCGCGCCGCGCAGGAACGCGCGCGGCAGTGGGCGCGGCCGCGGCTGCAGGAGGCGCGGCAGCGGATCTCCGCGGTGGAGCGGGAACTCGGCGAGGTGCGCGCCCAGGTCCGCACCGGGGAGCAGGAGCTCGCCGAACTGCGCTCCGGGGTCGAGCGCACCCCGGCCCGCCCGGACTGGGCGGCCGCGGAGCGCGCCGAGCAGGACGGGCGCGCGTTCTACCGGCTGGTGGACTTCCAGCCGTCCCTCGACGACGCCCAGCGGGCCGGGCTGGAGGCCGCGCTGCAGGCGTCCGGCCTGCTCAACGCGTGGGTGTCCGCGCGGGGCACCGTCGCCGGTTTCGAGGACGTGCTGGCGGTGCCGGGTGAGCCGGGTTCGGCCGGGACGCTGGCGGAGCTGCTGGTGCCCGCGCCGGAGCCGGGTTGCCCGGTGCCCGCGGAGCAGGTCGCCGCCCTGCTCGCCTCGGTGTCCACAGTGGACTCACAGGGTTTGTCGGTGGACGGCCAGGGCCTGTCGGTGGACACCGCGGGCCGCTGGCGCGCCGGTGTGCTCGCCGGGACGTGGCACAAGGACTCCGCCGAGTACGTGGGCGCGGGCGCCCGCGAGGAGTCCCGCGCCCGGCGCATCGCCGAACTGGAGGAGCAGCTGGCCGCGCTGCGCGAGCAGATCGGTGACGTGGAGAAGCGGCACCGCGAGGCCACCGAGCACGGCGACGCGCTCGAACGCCACCTCGAATCCTTCCCCGACGACGCCGACCTGGTGACCGCGCACGCCCAGGTCGCCACCGCCACCGACGCCGCCGAGGACGCCGACCGGCACGCCAAGCAGGCCCGCGGCGAACTCGACGAGACCGACCAGCGCTGGCAGGCGACCCGCGCCGAACTGGTGCGCGCCGCGGGCGAAGCGGACCTGCCGCCGGAGACGCAGGCGCTGGAGCAGGCCAACCGGGCCGCGACCGAGGCCCGCACCGCCATCGACGCGCTGCACGAGGTGCTCGAATCGCGCTGCCTGGCGACGCTGGCGGACCTGCGCGACATCGCGCTGCACCACGACGCCGCGGTCGCCGACCGGATGGAAGCCGAATCGCAGGCCGAGCAGCGCTGCGCCGAGCACACCGAGCAGGCCGCCGGGCTCACCGAGCTCAACGACGCCGTCGGCGGGCAGGCGCAGGAGATCTCCGGGAAGGTCGGCGAGCTGGAGCGGGAACGCGCCCGGCTGCGCGAGGACCTGCCCGCCGCGCGGGAGCGGATCAGCACCGCCCGCGAGCAGGTGGTGCGGCTGGAGACCCAGCAGGAGACCAAGCACGCCCAGCTCGCCGGCCGCGAAGCCGACGCCGAGGCCGCGTCCACCGCGTTCACCGCCGCGCTGCGGGTGCCGGGCGCGTGGGCTGCGGCCGAGGTGGTGCCCGCCGAGGACGACGCGGACCGGAACGCGGAACCGCCCGCCGACCCGGCGGAGGCCGCCGAGCTGCTCGCCGCGGCGGGCGACCGCAAGACCGCGGGCGAAACGGCCGTGCTCAACCGGTTCCAGGCGTTGCAGCAGTCGCTCAGCGGCGGCTACGACATCACCGCGGGCGACCAGCAGGGCCTGCTCACCGTCACCGTCACCGGCGAGGAGGGGCCGCAGCCGGTCGCGGACGCCGCCCGCCGCGTCGCCGAACGCCTCGCCGAGCAGCGCGGGTTCCTCAACGAGCGCTACCGGTCGATCTTCGCCGACTACCTGATCCGCGACCTCGCCGAACGCCTGCGCGGCCAGGTGACGGTGGCCGAGGACCTGTGCAAGCGGATGAACGAGGTCCTCGACGGCGCCCGCTCCAGCCAGGGCGTGCACGTCCAGCTGGAGTGGGAACCGGCGCCGTCGCTGGGCGACGACATCAAGCAGGCCGTCGACCTGGTGCGCACCCCGTTCGCCGACCGCAGCGACGACCAGGACTCGTTGCTGCGCAAGGTGTTCACCGACCTCATCGAGGCCGAGCGGGACAGCGCCTCCGGCGGCTACGCGGAGATCCTGTCCCGGGCGCTGGACTACCGCTCCTGGTTCGCGTTCACCGTGCGCGTCCGCGACACCGGCCCCGAGGGCAAGCCGCGGGTGCGCCGGTTGCGGCAGCTGTCCTCCGGCGAGACGCGGCTGATCTCCTACGTGACGCTGTTCGCCGCGGCCGCCGCGTTCTACGACGCGGTGAGCGTGTCCTCCGGCGGGCGCGGGCCGCTGCGGCTGGTGCTGCTGGACGAGGCGTTCGAGCGGCTGGACGATCCGACGATCGCGCGGATGCTGGGGCTGCTGGTGGACCTGGACATGGACTGGCTGATCACCTGGCCCAGCGGGTGGGGCGTGTCGCCGAAGATCCCGAAGATGCACATCTACGACGTGCTGCGGCCGCGCAGCGGGCACGGCATCGCCTGCACCCACACGACGTGGGACGGTCGGGACATGGAGCGCACTGATGGCTGAGGTGTCCGCGCGGGTCCGCGAGCAGGTCCGCGCCGCGTGGGGCGGTGCGGTGCTGCGCGAGTTCTGGGCGCAGGCCCGGGAAGCGCTGGAATCGGCGAAGCGGCCGGACCGGTTCTCCGTCGCGCTGCCCGACGAGACGACCCGCGCCGCGGTCAGCGAGATCTACGGCCGGGAGCTGTACCTCGGGCACTCCCGGATCATGGTGGCGAAGCTGGACCAGGTGCTGCGCGCCGACGGCCGGTTCGGGCTCGGGCTGGCGCAGGTGCTGGAGGTGCTGCACGGCGAGCCCGTCGCCACCGCCGGTTCCGGTGCGCCGGAACCGGGATCCGCCGCGATCGCGCAGGCGCACGCGGCCCTCGCCGCGCACGGCCTGGACCGCTCGCCGTGGGCGGAGGCGTGGGCGCGCTGGCTGCACCAGTACGGCCGCGTCGCCGAGGCCGAGCTGCCGCGGCTCACCGACCGGGCCGGGTCGGTGCTGGCCGCGCTCGCCCTGGACCCGGGCGCGGCCCCGGCGGTGTGGGTGTCCCGCGCCGACCTCGCCACGCCGGACGAGCCGACCGAGCTCGACGACGGCGGCGCGCTGAGCCGCATCGTGCTGCGCGCCGCCGCGCTCGCCCACCACGTGGACCCGCCCGCCGGCGAACGGGAGCGCCGGTCGTTGTGGGAGCGCTGCGGGGTGACCGTGGACGACGTGGCGGGCACGGTGCTGAGCTGGGCGCTGCCGCTGCGCGGCGCGGACGCCTGGTCCCGGTCGATCACCGGCCGCACCGAGCTGGGCCTGCCCACGCACCTCACCCACCGCGACCTGGCGGCCGCCCCGGAACGGCTCGTCGAACCCGGCGCGGTGGTGGCGGTGTGCGAGCGGCCGCGGCTCGTGGAGGCGTCGGTGCGGGCGGGGATCCGGCATCCGCTGGTGTGCGTGTCGGGCACCCCGTCGACGGTGGCGCTGGCGCTGCTGGACCGGCTGCGGGCGGACGGCGCGCTGCTGCGCCACCACGGGGACTTCGACTGGCCGGGCATCGCGGTCGCCCGCTCGCTGTGGTCGGAGCGCCAGGTGGGGTTGTGGCGCATGTCGGCGGCCGACTACCGGGCCGCGGTGGACCGGGCCGCGCGGGAGCGGCTGGACCTGCCGAACCTCGTCGGCACCCCGGTCGAGACGCCGTGGGACCCGGAGCTGGCGGAGCTCATGTCCACCGCGTCCCGCGCGGTGGAGGAGGAGACGTTCCTGTCCACCCTCCTGGACGACCTCCGCACCGGGACGCTCCCCTGATCGGCCTGTCCCGTCCCACCGCGGGGCGGGCGAGCCGCTGAGGTTCCGCCACCCGGTGCGGCGCGGCGGAAGTGGGGGCGGGGCAATGCCCGCGCCCGAGCCACGGGAGCGGACGCCGGCGATCAGGTGGGTTCGATCAGCGTGCGGTGGTGGGTGACGACCTTCCGGAACGCGCGGACGTAGCCCTCCGCCAAGGCCGGGTCGTCGTGCGGGACGGTGACGGTGAGGGTGTTGCGGTGCCTGCGCTCGGCCCGGGGGTACTGCCCGGCGCGGTAGCGCGGCCACCCCTCCGGCAGGTTCGGGAACATCCGGTTCGGCGCGTCGAACAGCGGGTGCTCGTTCAGCGGTCGCGGCGCCCGCGGGTGGTCCACCTCCAGGCAGCCCTCGGCGCGCAGCGCGGCGACGAGCGCGTCCACCGGCAGCCCGCCCAGCTCCTCCGGCCGGTGCACCAGCGCCAGCGCGTACCAGGCGGGCGCCACCCGCGCCGGCACCTCCGGCACACCGATGCCGGGCAACCCGCGCAGCTCCGCGATCATGTGCGCGGCCAGCTGCCGCCGCCCGCCGAGCCTGCGGTCCAGCTCGTCGAGCTGGCCCAGCGCGAGCGCCGCCGCCAGCGGGTGGATCCGCTGCGCCAGCCCGGTCCCGGTGACGACGTAGCGGCGCAGCGGGTGGTCGATGGGGATCTCGCCGCGGCACCTGGCGCCGTCCTGGCCGTGCAGCAGCACCCGGTGGTGCAGGTCGTCGTCGTCGGTGAGCACGAACCCGCCCTCCCCCGCCGACAGCGGCTTCGACCCGCCCATGCTGAACGCCGCCACGTCCCCGAAGGTGCCGACGCGCCGCCCGCCGACCGCGGCACCGTGCGCGTGCGAGCCGTCCTCCACCAGCCGCAGCCCGCGCCGCTCGGCGATCTCCGCGAGCGCCTCGATCCGGGCGGGCACGCCCCACAGGTGGGTGGCCACGATCGCCTTGGTGAACGGCGTGATCGCCGCTTCCACCTGCAGCGGATCGATGTTGCCCAGCTCGTCGCAGTCGACCAGCACCGGTTTGACCCGCAGGTGGAACAGCGGCGTCGCGGTGGGGTGCGCGGTGTAGGCGGGCACGATCACCTCGTCGCCCTCGGCCAGCCCCAGCGCCGAGTACGCGGCGTGCAGCGCTGCCGTCCCGGACGAGGTGGCGATCGCGTGCCGCACGCCGAAGAACTCGGCCAGCTTCCCCTCCAGCTCGGCGACGATCCCGGTGCGGCCGGGCAGCGACACCGCGCTGTAGAGCTGCGCGGTGACCGCGACCGCGGTGTTGATGTCCACCGGCGGCCAGGAGATCTGCGGTCCTGCGGTCCGCACCACGGGTGGACCGCCGTGGATCGCCAAGGGGCTGCTCACATGATCAGATCCTTCGGGTCCGCGCCGCGGGAACGGAGCCGGAAGGCGCGAAATCGTTGTGCGTGTGAAGACTTCTGGGGACATTTTTCGCTCAGCTACCCGCCATCTGTGTGAAACGTGCCGTCGCCGTCGGAGAACCTCGACTCAAGGGGATCGCACGCCCCGGGAGTGTGCGTAGGCTGAGCGCCTGCTCACGGTGAGCTCACGCACACGCACGCCGGACGCGATGGGGATGGTGACCATGACCGGCCAGGCGAAAGCGGACCTGGACGCCGCAGCCGAACAAGACGCCTTCGTCGCCGAATTCCGGCGGTGGCGCGACGTTCGCGGCCTGTCCAGATCAGCGCTGGCCCGGGAGATGGGCTACAGCCGGTCGTACGTGTCGAAGGTCGAGAGCGGCGGGGAGCACGCATCCCGCGAGTTCGCGCAGGCCGCCGACGGCGCGTTGAACGCAGGCGGCTCGCTGCGACGCGCCTGGCGGGAGCAGAACGCGGTTCCCGCTCCGCGCAAGCCCAGCCCGCCCCAGCACGCCGCCCCGGCCATCGAACCCGCGGGCGGGCTGGTGGTCGAGCACGATCACGCGGAACTGTTCTACGTCAACGGTTCCTACCGCGCCACCATGCGGCGACATCTGGTCAACAACGGCACCGAGCCGATCACGCGCTACCTGATCCGGGTCTCGGTGGACCGGTTCCCCGGCGACCCGGAACGCTCCAACCGGCTGTACCGGGACAATCCGCTGACGTGGGAGGAGATCGACCTCCAGGCCTGGCACGGGGAGAAGCGCCAGGAACCGATGCGCTGGAGCGTGCAGCACGACCGGGACGCGTTCAAGGAGGTGTGGCTGCTCTTCGCGAACGACTCGGGCCGATTTCCCTTGTATCCCGGGGAAAGCGCGTGGATCGAGTACACCTACACCGTCAGCGACGACAAGTGGGGCCACTGGTTCCGGCGGGCCGTGCGGCTGCCCACGACGCGGTTATCGGTGACGTTGAACTTCCCCACCGAGCTGGACCCCGCGGTGTGGGGCCTGCACACCTCGATGACCGCGGAATCCATGCCGTTCCACACCGCGATCGAAACCCGCCACGAGCAGGGCCGCACGATCTACGCGTGGTCCACCGAAGATCCGCCGCTGCACGCGCGGTACCGGCTGGAGTGGCACTTCCGCAACGACTCCCCCACCGCGCCGTCCGGGCCGCCGAAACCCAGCGAGACCATGACCGCGCTCGGCATCGTGCAGGAGGGCGATCCGATGCTGCGCCGCTCGGCACGGCCGTTCACGCTGCCTGCCGAGGCCGAGGACGCCCGCCGCGTGATCAACGAGCTGCACTCGGCGACGCAGCGCATCTCGAAGGCGCACACCTTCGGCAAGGGCATGGGCATCGCGGCGCCGCAGATCGGCATCGAGCGGGCCGCGGCCATCGTCCGCCCGCCCGGCAGCGACGACCTGATCACGTTGCTGAACCCGCGCGTCATCGAATCCGGCGAGCAGGGCGACGAGCAGTACGAGGGGTGCTTGAGCTTCTTCGACGTGCGCTGCCTCGTGCCGCGCCCGGCGGTGGTGCACGTGGAGCACCAGGACATCACCGGGGAACGCCGGATCACGATCTTCGAGCGGGGCGTGGCGCGGCTGGTGGCGCACGAGGTGGACCATCTCTACGGGGTGCTGTGCAGCGACCACCTGCCGCCGGACGTGGCGCCGATCCCGGTGGAGCAGTACCGCGGCACCGGCTCGAACTGGCATTACCCGGAAGGCTGATCCGCCTTCTGCTGCTTGCTGAGCGGGTGGCGGAACCTCAGCGGCCTCCTCGCTGCGGGATCTTTTTCACCGGTGGCTCCGCCACAGGAGAAGAAGCCGTCCTCGCGCGGAGGCCGCTGAGAACCCGCGGGTGGTCCCGTTGCTCGGGTGGTCGCTGCTCAGCGGCTTCGCCGCCGACAGGAAAGAGATGGGGGTGGTGATCGGCTTTGCGGTGCTTACGTAACGTTGCGTAATCGATTCTTGGCGGCGGGAAGGGCTCTCGAACGGGGGAGGACGCGCGGGTTTTCAAGATCGACGCACGTTCGCGCACGTTCTTTCGGGTAGTGTGCGGCCGCGGCGCTTGGACGGTCCCACCTGGCGCGGGACCATCGGAGCAAGGCTCGCGGCACCGGTCCACCCACCCTCCTGGACCGGACAAGCCCACCCGGAGCCGACGGAGGCGGCCATGTTCACCTTTCCCGTGGAACCAGCGGACCTGTTCACCGAGCGTGCTCGGAACTTCCGGAGCTGGGGCGTGCCGACGGCGGTGATCGCCCGCGTCCGGCACCGCGTCGACGACGTGTGGGGGCGCGGCCGCACCGGCTGGGTCCCGGTCTGGGCGGAGGAGGCCCGGCGCGCCGAGATCGAGCAGGACTGGGCGCGCGCCGCCGCCTGCTGGGGCGCCGCCCGGTTCCCCTGCCTCGCCACCGCGGACCGGCGGGAGGCCTACGCCCGCCAGCTCGACTGCTTCCGGCACGCCACCGCGAACCTGCCCGTCGCGTTCCGGCGCTACCAGCTCGACGTCCCCTACCGGCAGCGGTCCACCCGCGTCACCGCGCACGTCTACCGGCGGCGCCGCGGCGTGAGCGACCAGCTGCTGCTGCTCTGCGGCGGCGTCGACACCTGGAAGGTCGAACTGCACCGGATGGCGCTGCGCATCTCGCTGGTCAGCGGGCTCACCGTCGCCGCCGTCGACATGCCCGGCACCGGCGAATCCCGGGTGCCGCTGGCCGCCGACGCCGACCTGCTGCTCGCGGGCACCACCCGGCAGCTCGCCGACCGCACCCGGTGCGCGAAGACCGCGGTGCTCGGCCTGAGCTTCGGCGGGCACTGGGCGGCGAAGCTCGCGCTCACCGGCAGGGTCGACGCCGCCATCGACCTCGGCGGGCCGATCGGGGCGTGCGGCTCCGCCGTCGACGTGCTCGGGCTGCCGCACGGCATGGCCGGGTCCGTCGGCAACGCGCTGCACCTGGCCGAGCCGCCCGGGCGGGCCGAAGCCGACCGGTTCTCCCTGGAGTTCTCGCTGCGCAGGCAGGGCCTGCTCAGCACCCGGTCCGCGGCCCCGCTGCTGGCGATCAACGGCACCGGCGACCCGTACGTGCCGCTGCGGGACACCATCGCGCTCGCCGACCGGCCGGAGGCGGAGGTGTGGCTGGTGCCCGGCACCGGGCACTGCGCGCGGGAACGGCTGCCGCGAGTGCTGCCGCCCGCCATCGCCTGGTTGCTGGCGGAGCTCTCGCCGCGCTCGGTGCGCAGGCAGCTCGCCGCGCGGGCGCTGCGCACCTCGCTCGGCGACGCCGTCACCGGCCCCGCGCACGTCACCGGCACCGACGGGCACGTCGAGACGATCAGCGCCCGCACCCGCCGCCCGCACCGCGCGAGCGGCCCCGGCGCCGCCTGAGCCACCGGCCGCCTCGCGGGTGGACGGCTACGTCGCCCGGTGCCCCTCCGGGTGGGTGCGCCGCCGTCGATCGGTGCGCTCGCACCGGTGTCGGGCCAGGATGGGGCCGGGGCGCGCGCTCCCGGCCCCGAGCGCTCCCGTGACCCGCGTTCGAACCGACCCAGCGCGAACGCGGCCCCGCACGGCCGCGGCGGGCTCACGTCGCGGCGGGCTCACGTCGCGGCGAGCTCCGGATCCGGATCGCGGGTGAGCGCCTCGGCGATCTCCTCCGCCGCGGGCGGAGCATCCCGGTACCAGGCGCCGACCGCCACGAACAGCAGCAACGACACGAGCACCGGCGAGACCACCGTGATCGCCTCGGACAGTCCCAGCGCGTACTTCGCGAGCGCGAAGGTGAGCAGTCCGCCCGCCCAGGAGATCAGCGCGGCGGTGGGCCCGACGTGCCGGAACGGCCGCAGCATCCCCAGCATCATCGGGATCGAGATCGGCCCGATCAGCGCGCCCACCCAGGCGACGATGATGCCCAGCACGCCGCCGAGGTTCTCCGCGTTCAGCGCGAGCACCACGCTGAGGAACACGAACACCACCGTGAGCACCCGGCCCGCCCGCAGGAACTGCTCGTCGGTGAACTCCCCGGCACGGCGCCACACCCGCGGCAGCACGTCGCGGGTCATCACCGCCGAGATCGCGGTGGCGTCGGACGCGGCCATCGCCATCGTGTGCGAGAAGACGCCGACCAGCACCAGCCCCAGCAGCCCCGCGGGCAGGAACTGCAAGGCCATCTGGGCGTAGACGTCCTCGGAGTTCTCCACCCGCACCAGCAGCGGTGCCGCGAACATCGGCAGCATCAGCACGATGGGCCACACCAGGTAGAGCGCGCTGGACAGCAGCGCCGTGCGCCGCGCCGCCGCCGAGGTGGGGGTGGCGATGTAGCGCTGCGCCAGGTTCCACATGCCGCCGTTGTACTCGAACGTCTTCACCAGCACGTACACCAGCAGGAAGTACGCCGGATAGCTGCTCGTGGTCGGCGCGGTGTGGCCCGCCGGTAACGCGGACCAGAAGTTCGCGTAGCTGAATCCCCGGTCCGCCAAGGCGATGCCGACCGCACCGATCATCGCGAACGCCGCGACCCCCTGGATCACGAACTGCCCCAGCTCGGTGAGCGCGTCGGCCCACAACCCGCCCGCGGTGCAGTACACCAGCGTCACCGCCGCGGTGATCACGATGCCCCAGCCGAGCGGGATGCCGACGAACTCGTTGAGCAGCAACGCGATCGCCGACCACTTGGCCGCCACGTCGAACACCTTCAGCAGCGAACCGCTCCACGCCAGCACCTGCTGGGTCGGCACGTCGAACCGCCGGGCGAGGTACTCCAGCGGGGAGGCGATGCGGTAGTGCGTGCGCAGCCGGTTCCACTTGGGGGCGAACAGGAAGGCCCCGATTCCGGTGGCGACGGCCAGCGGGAACATGAACACGACGTAGGACACGATGCCCTGGTCGTAGGCGACCCCGGCGTAGGCGACGAACACGACGGCGCTGTAGCCGGACATGTGGTGCGAGATCCCGGCCAGCCACCACGGCATCCGGCCGCCCGCCGTGAAGAAGTCCGCGGTGTCGGCGACCTGGCGATGCGCCCAGACACCGATCGCCAGCATGATCAGCAGGTACCCTGCGATGATCACCCAGTCCAACGGGTGCATGTGGTGTCCCTTCCCTGGCCGGAGGAATCCGGCTCTCACGTCGTTGTGGGGGTTCGCCGCCGGCGCGGCTCTCGGGCGGTGCGGAGTGCGTTCAAGCTAGGGAGGCGGGACATCCGCGGCAATCGGTTGCCACTACTTGCCACGGGGTCGCGGGCGGCGGTCCGCCGGCGCGCACGCCGCTAGGGCTCGTCGCCGGCGGTGCCCGGGACCTCGGCGTCGATCGCCGCGATCAGCTCGTCGTCCGAGGCCAGGTCCGCGTCGAGGGCCGCGAGCACCGCGCGGGCGCCGGAACGCGCCGCCGGTACGAGGTCCGCGGACCTCGGATCGTGGACGTCACCGCCGCGGAAGTGGGCGATCCACGCGGCGAGCACCACCACCGCGGCCTCCGGCAGCCGACCGGCGCCGCGTTCGCGGTGCAGCACCGGCAGCACGCGCGCCGGGATCTTCTGCGAACCGTCCACCGCGATCTGCCGCAACCGGTGCTCGACGCCCGGTGCCGCGAAGCGCCGCCGCAGCGCGGCCCGGTACTCGTCGAGTTCCGCCGCGGGCAGCGGCAGGTGCCGCGCGGCGGTGTCCCACCACGACTCGACCAGCCCCGCGAGCACCGGATCGTCCATCGCCTCCCGCACCGTGCCCCGGCCGCGGCCCGGCCCGGCGTAGGCGAGCAGGCTGTGCGCGCCGTTGAGCAGCCACAACTTCCGCCGCTGGTAGTCGTCGACGGAGTCGACCAGCCGCGCGCCCGCCCGCTCCCAGCGCGGCCGCCCGCCGGGGAAGTCGCCCGCCAGGAGCCATTCCGCGTACGGCTCGGTCACCACCGGCACCGCGTCGCGGATCCCGCTCAGCTCGTGCACGACCCGCACGTCGGCGGGTGTGGTGGCGGGCGTGATCCGGTCCACCACGGTGCTCACGACCAACACCCCGGCTTCCAGCCACGCCGCGAACGCCGCGTCGCCATCCGCCGCCGCCTCGCGCAACACCGAACGCAGCACCGCGCCGTTGTCCGGCACGTTGTCGCAGGGCACCAGGGTGATCGGTGCGGCGGACGCCCGGAACCGCGCCCGCAATCCCGCCACCAGCCGGGAGATCGCGGAGTCCCGCCCCGGCGGCGGCACCCGGTAGGCCGCCTCCGTCGCGGTGAGCGTCACCACCGCCACCTCGGGCGCGGCGAGGTCGGCGAGCCACTGGTCCGCCTCCGCACCCGCGTGCGCGCGGCTGAGCGAGCCGACGGTGCGCACCGGATCGTCCGCACCGCGCACCAGCAGCGAGTACATCCCGCCCTGCGCCGTGAGCGCCGCGGGCAGCTCGGTGCTGCGGAACGTGTACGCCGCGATGCCCCACTCCGGATCGGCGGCGGTGTACCAGGCCTGGTGCGCGCGGTGGAACCCGCCGAGCCCCAGGTGCACGGCGCGGACGGGGGCGGGCTCGGCCTCCCGGTCCAGCAGCATGATCACAACCGGAAGGCGGTCCGGGGCTGGCGGTCGTTGAGGTCGCGCAGGACCTGCGCGGCGTCGTCCTCGCCGAGCACGTGCTCCGCGACGAGCGAGGCGAGGTGCCCGGCGTCCACCCGGCGCGCGGTGTCGTGCCGGGCGGGGATGGAGCAGAAACCCCGTGTGTCGTCGATGAATCCGGCGGTGCGGTGGAAACCGGCCGTCTCGGTGACGGCGTCCCGGAACCGCCGCATCGCGCGCGGCGCGTCCAGGAACCACCACGGCGCGCCCAGGTACACCGACGGGTAGAACCCGGCGATCGGCGCGAGCTCGCGGGAGAACACCGTCTCGTCGAGCGTGCACAGCACGGTCCGGAACCGCGGATCGGTGCCGAACCGCCGCAGCATCGGGCGCAGCGACTCGGTGAACTCCGCACGGGTGGGGATGTCGTGGCCGGTGTCGGGGCCGTAGCGGGCGAAGGTCTCCGGGTGGTGGTTGCGCAGGCTCCCGGTGTGCAGCGCCAGCACCAGGCCGTCCTCGCTGGACATCCGGGCCATCTCGCCGAGCAGCTGGCGCGACAGCAGCGCCGCGTCGCCGCGGCCGGCGCGCACCTCGCCGAACAGCCGGGAAGCCTCGTGCTCCGGCAGGAACTCCATGCGCGGGTCCGGGGCGCCGTGGTCGGTCGCGGTGGCGCCGTGCGCGCGGAAGAACTCGCGCCGCGCCTCCAATGCCCGGACCAGGCCGCGGTAGTCGCCGGTGTCGATGCCGCTGACCTCGGCCAGCCGGTCCAGCGCCGCGGACCAGTCCGGGCGGGTCGCGTCGAGGTAGCGGTCCGGGCGGAACGTCGGCACCACCCGCCCCTGCCAGCTCGGGTCCTCGGCGAGCGCGCGGTGGTGGCGCAGATCGTCGGCGGGATCGTCGGTGGTGGCCAGCACCTCGATGCCGAACGAGCGGTACAGCGCGCGCGGCCGCAGCTCGGGGCGGGCCAGTCGTTCGGTGAGCTCGTCGAACAGCGCGTCGGCGGTCTCCGCCGCGGGCTGGACCGCCACGCCCAGCACGTCGTGCAGCTCCGCTTCCAGCCACTGCCGGGACGCGGTGCCGAGGAACAGGTGCCAGTGCGAGCAGAACGCCCGCCACACCTCGCGCGGTGGCGCCGGTTCCTCCGGACCACCGGGGAGCCCGCACTCGTGCAGCGGGACGCCGTGGGCGTGCAGCAGCCGCGTCACGTAGTGATCGGGCGTGACCAGCAGCTCCGCCGGATCGGCGAACGGCCGGTCCGCCGCGAGCAGCTCGGGATCGACGTGCCCGTGCGGGCTGATCAGCGGCAGGTCGCGGACGTGCTCGTAGAGGCGCCGGGCGATGGGCCGTTGCACCGGATCGCTCGGCAGCAGCCGATCGGGGTGCGGCGCGAGCGGCATCGCCGCCGACGAGGTGGAACCACTGGACATGCCCGCAGGATCGGCCGCGGGCCGCGCCCCGGACAACTAGTTGCCATCGGTTGCCGGGCCGGTGGACCCGCGGACCACGAGGTGCGCGTCGAACGTCCTGGACCTGGTGCCGCCGCCGGTCAGCTCGGCGTGCACCGCGTCGACCGCGCAACCGCCGACCTGCTCGGCGGGCCCCGCGATGGTGGTCAACCCGGGCACCACCAGGTCGGCGCCGAAGATGTCGTCGCACCCGACGACGCTGCGGTCCTCCGGCAACCGCAGACCCATGACCTGCAGGCGTTGCATCGCACCGATGGCGACGAGGTCGTTGTAGGCGATGGCCGCGGTGGCCCCGTCCAGGACGAACGCCTCCGCCGCGTCCCGGCCGCCCTCCCTGGTCGGCGGGCGCGGCCCGAGGAACGACGACCGCAAGCCCAAGGACGCGGCTTCGGCGTGCACCGCCCCCCAGCGCTGCCCGTTGATCCACGAATTGCGCGGGCCGGACAGGTAGGCGATGCGCCGGTGCCCGAACGCGGCGAGGTGGCGGACCGCGGTGCGCATCCCGGCCGCGGTGTCCACCACCAGGCTCGGCAGGCCCTCGATCACCCGGTTCACCATCACCAGCGGCCGGTGCCGCGCCAGCTGCCGCACCGAGTCGTCGGCGAGCCGGGAGGTGGCGAGGATCCCGCCGGTCGAATTCGCCAGCAGGTGCCGCAGGTTCCCGGCCTCCACCTGCGGCGACTCGTCGCTGTCGGTGAGCGCCAGCGCGTAGTGCCGCTCGATGGCGCGGGACTGCGCGGCCTTGATCAACCCGGCGTAGCAGGGGTTGGCGATGTCCGTGACGACCAGCATCAACGTGCGGGACCGGCCGGGCGCTTCGGCCCTGGCCAGCGGGCGCGGCTCGTACCCGATCTCCGCCGCCGCGGCCCGGACCAGGTTGCGGGTCGTGGCGCTGACCCGCGACGGATTGTCGAACGCGCGGGACACGGTGGACGCGGCGACGCCGCAGCGCCGCGCCACGTCGTAGATCGTCGGTCTGCGCTCGGCCACCGGCGCCACCTCCTGCTCGGCTCCGATCAATCGACCACGCCGACCGCCGCGATGACAACCCGTCGCCGCGACGTCCCGGCGTTCCCGGTGCCGGGCTCCGCGAGCCGCCGCGGGTTCCTCCCCGGCCCGTTCGCCCGACCCCGTTGGACGAACGGGCCGTGCACCCGGCCGGTCCAGCGGAGGTGCCGTGCACTCGGCGGACCGGGGACCGTCAGGATGGGGAGGCAACCCGTTACAGGACCGGACAGTTCTCGTTGTACGGGGACGACGCTCGGGAGGCTCGCGTGACCTGGATGATCTACGGTGCGACCGGCTACACGGGGCGGCTCATCGCGGAGCGCGCCGTCGACCGGGGACAGCGCCCGGTGCTGGCCGGGCGGGACCCGGCGAAGGTGGCGCGCGCCGCCACGCCGCTCGGCCTGCCCTACCGCGTGTTCGACCTGCGCGACGAGCGGGCCGCCACGACCGCGCTCGCCGACGTCGACCTGGTGGCGCACTGCGCGGGCCCGTTCTCGGCGACCTCCGCGCCGATGGTCTCGGCGTGCCTGGCCACCGGGACGCACTACGTGGACATCACCGGCGAGATCGACGTGTTCGAGTCGGTGGCCGCCCGGCACGAGGACGCGGCGAAGGCCGGCGTGGTGCTGCTGCCCGGATCCGGGTTCGACGTGGTGCCCACCGACTGCCTGGCCGCGCTGGTCGCCGCCGAGCTGCCCACCGCGACCACCCTGGACCTCGCGTTCCAGGCCAGCGGCGGGATCAGCGGCGGCACGCTCAAGAGCGCGCTGGAGGGCGCCGCGCTCGGCGGGCGGGCCCGCATCGACGGCGAGCTGCGCACCGTCCCGATGGGCTGGCGGCACCGGGAAGTGCCGTTCCCGTCCGGTCGCCACGCCGTGACCTCGCTGCCCTGGGGCGACGTGAGCACCGCGTTCCGCAGCACCGGCATCCCGAACATCACCACCTACACCCGGCTGCCCGGCCTGAACCGGCTGGGACCGCGGGCGACGGCCGTCGGCCGCATCGCGCTGGGGAACCCGGTGGCGCAGCGCCTCGGCAAGGCGGCGATCGGTGCGCTGGTGCGCGGCCCCGGCACGGCGCAGCGGGCGCGGAACTGGGTGGAGGTGTACGCGGAAGCCACCGACGACGCCGGGCGTTCGGTCTCGGCGGCGCTGATCGGACCGGACACCTACGAGTTCACCGTCGACTCGGTGCTGCGCACGGTCGCCGCCCTGCTCGCGGGCGGGGTCCGCCCCGGCGCGCACACCCCGTCCACCGCGTTCGGCCCCGACTTCGTCCGCCGCCTGCACGGGGTCCGGATCATCGAGCCCGCCCGCTGACCCGCGGGAACGACCGGACCGCCCGTCCGGAACGGGACGGGCGGTCCGGTCACGTGGTCGGTCAGAGCAGGCCGAAGGTGGATTCGACGACCATCCAGACGCCGAAGACGGCGAACAGGGCGGCCGCCCCGTAGCGGATGAAGCGCTCGGGCAGGTGCTTGCCGAGCAGCAGCCCGACGCCGATGGCCAGCGCGTCCGCCAGCACCATGCCGACCGTCGAACCGATCCAGGTGCCCAGCCAGTCGTGCTGCGAGGCGAGCGTGACGGTCGCCAGCATCGTCTTGTCGCCGAGCTCGGCGAGGAAGAACGCGAGGGTCACCGCGATCACCGCGGAGCGGGCGGTGCGGCCTGCCTTGCTCTTCTCCGCCTCGGTGAGGTGGTCACCGCGCAACGTCCAAGCGGCGAAGCCGAGGAACGCGATTCCGGCGACGAGCCCGATCCACTCGGTCGGCAGCAATGCGCCCATGCCGAATCCGAGCGCGACGGAAGCGGCGTGCACGACGGTCGTGGCGATGGTGATTCCGAGCAGCACCTGCCAGGCCCGGAATCGGGTGGCGAACGTCATCGCCATCAACTGGGACTTGTCGCCGAGTTCGGCCACGAAGATGGCGGCGGAACTGATGGCGAAACTGGCGAACACGGTGGATGCACCTCTCCTGGGGCTGGGATCAGGCACGTCGCGGCCTCGACCCGATGTGCTTTCGGATCGAAGGTCTCGCCCGCCTGCGCTTCGAGAGGCTCCGCGACCGGGCGCGTCGTCGCGCCAGCATGTCGATCGCGAATTGAGGGCTACTCCCCTTCCGGTGCACAGATTACCCATTCCACCGGAACAATCAACACATCACCGGTAGATCGCGGACGCGAATTCAACCGGCCTCCCCGGCTGAAAACACGTTTCGGCGAACCGAAAACCATTCCGGCGGAATGCCGGAAAAGGAGTTCAGCGCACCAGCGCCAGTTCGGTCGGCACCGGCCGGGACACCAGCAGCCCCACCGCCGAGACGGTGTCCACGTCCTGCGCGCCGGGCCCGGTGCCCTCGACGCCGAGCTCGGGGCGCCACCGGGCGGTCTGCACCAGGCCCGGCTCGGCGAGGTCGTAGCCGTTGAACACGCCGCGGAAGGCGTCGGCGCTGCGCCAGGCCGGCCGGCAACCGATGCGGGCGGCCACGTCGCCGAAGCGGTCGACCTGCTCGGGCGTGGCGGTGACCGCGGACAGGTGCGAGACGACGAGCGCGCTGCCCACCGAGCAGGCGTCCCGGTAGGCGGCGACCACCCCGGACAGCTCGTCGTCGTCGGTGATGAACGGCAGCGCCGCCATCGCCAGCACCGCCACCGGCCGGGTGAAGTCGAGCAGGCCGGTGACGCCGGGCGCGGTGAGCACGCTCGCCGGTTCGCACAGGTCGGCCCGGGTCACCGTCACCCCGCGCGCCCCGGCGAGCTGCGCCTCCGCCAGCCGCACCGTGAACGGGTCGGCGTCGACGTAGGCGACGCGCGCGTCCGGGTCGACGCGCTGGGCGGTGCCGTGCACGTCACCGACGGTGGGCAGCCCGGTGCCGAGGTCGAGGAACTGGTCGATGCCGCGCTCGGCGAGGTGGCGCACCGCGCGGCCGAGGAACGCGTGCAGCACGCGGATGTGCTCGGGGAGGTTCGGCAGCACCGGTGCGAGGTCCGCGGCGAACTCGCGGTCCAGCTCGAAGTGCGCGGTGCCGCCGAGCAGGTGATCGCACACGCGCGCCATCGACGGCAGCTCGGGTCCGCCCGGCCCCGCCAGCCCTCGTCGCCCGTCCGCGTCGCAACGCGTGCCCATCGCCCACCCCCAGGTTCGCGAACCTCCCCAGCCTAGATCGTCGGGGCACGCCCCGACAGGGAATCGGCGCGCGTGGGCCGGGTCACCGGGCGTCGGGGGAACAACCGGCGGCCGCGGCGGCGTTGCAGCACGCGGTGCTCCCCCGCTCCTCTCCTCGGGCGGGGGAGATCACGGCACGAGGTGGTCGGAGTCCCGCGCGTCGGTGATGGCCATGTGCCCGGGTGCGTGGCCGATCGCCAGCGGCGGCGCGGACCGCATCACCGCCGCCTGCGGCGTCACCCCGCAGGCCCAGAACACCGGGACCTCTCCCGGCCGCACCTCCACCGCTTCCCCGAAGTCCGGCGCGTCCAGGTCCCGCACCCCCAGTTCACCGGGCGAGCCGACGTGCACCGGTGCCCCGTGCACCGCCGGGTAGCGGGACGTCACCCGGACCGCGGTCGCGACCTGCTCGGCGGGGATCGGCCGCATCGACACCACCAGCGGCCCGGAGAGCTTCCCGGCGGGGCGGCATTCGCGGTTCGTCCGGTACATCGGCACGTTGCGCCCCTGTTCGAGGTGCCGGACGGGCACGCCGGCCTCCAGCAGCGCGGCCTCGAAGGTGAAGCTGCAGCCGATGAGGAACGACACCAGGTCGTCCCGCCACAACCCGGTGATGTCGCCGAGCTCCTCGACGAGCGCGCCGTCCCGGTACACCCGGTAGGCGGGCAGGTCGGTGCGCAGGTCGCCGTCGAAGATCGACGCCGCGGTCTCGCCGGGCTCGGTGACGTCCAGCACCGGGCAGGACCGCGGGTTGCGCTGGGCGAACAGCAGGAAGTCGTAGGCCTGCGCCCGGGGAAGCACCAGCAGGTTGGCCTGCGTCCACCCGGCGGAACACCCCGCGGTGGGGGTGCGCAGGCCGGCGCGGAACTCGGCCCTGGCCTGGCTCGGGGTCAGCTCGGCTGGTCGCATCGGGATCACCTCTCGGTTCGGCGGAATCGGATGCGCTGCCCGGGACGGGCTTGAGCGGCGCGGTCCACCTCGGCGGCGAGCAGCACCGCGATCACCGGGTACCCGCCGGTCACCGGGTGGTCGGCGAGGAACAGCGTGGGGCGCCCGGACGGCGGCACCTGCAGCGAGCCGAGCGCCATGCCCTCGCTGGGCAGCTCGTCGTCGCGGCACCGGGTCAGCTCGGGACCGTCGAGGCGCATGCCGACCCGGTCGATCTCGGCGCTGACCTCGAACTCCGCGCCGAGTAGCGCCGCGAGCGCGTAGTCGGTGAACCAGTCCGCCCGCGGCCCCGGCACGACGTCGAGCACCAGCTGCCCGTCGCGGGCGCGCACCGGGGCCTGGTCGATCACCGGGAACTCCCGCGGCGCGGGCCCGACCGGGAGCCGGGTGCCCGCGGCCAGCCGCGGCGGCCCGAGCCCGGAGAGCACGTCGGTGGCGCGGGACCCCAGCACCGGTTCGACGGCGATGCCACCGCGCACCGCCACGTAGCCGCGGAGCCCGCGCGCCGGTGTCCCGAGCCGCAGCAGCGCTCCCGCGCGGACCCGCAGCACGGTGTTCACCGGTTCGGCCCGCCCGTCGACGGTGATCGGCCCGTCCGCGCCGGTGACCGCGACGGTCACGTCCCGTTCGGGCCGCAGCACCAGCCCGCCGAAGGTGGTCTCGATGCCCGCGGCGCCCTCGGGGTTGCCGACGAGCCGGTTCGCCAGCCGCAACGCACCCCGGTCGGCGGCACCGGAGACGCCGACCCCGATGCCCGCGTGGCCGGGGCGGCCCAGGTCCTGCACGGTCGCCAGCGGACCCGGCGCGACGACCTCGATCACGAGACCTCCTCGAACCGGACGCGCACCCCGGGCCGCAGCAGCGCGGGCGGTTCCCGGTCGGTGCGCCAGACCTCCAGGTCGGTGCGGCCGATGAGCTGCCAGCCGCCCGGCGATTCCCGCGGGTAGACACCGCTGAACTCCCCGGCGAGCCCGACCGCGCCCGCGGGCACCCTGGTGCGCGATTCGCCCCGCCGCGGGACGGCGAGCTTCGGGGAACCC
Source organism: Saccharopolyspora gregorii (assembly GCF_024734405.1). Classification (NCBI taxonomy): domain Bacteria; kingdom Bacillati; phylum Actinomycetota; class Actinomycetes; order Pseudonocardiales; family Pseudonocardiaceae; genus Saccharopolyspora; species Saccharopolyspora gregorii. Next base: position 4,851,582 of record NZ_CP059556.1, read on the forward strand.
CCGGTGAGGTAGCCGAACCCGGGGGCGAACCCGCCGAAGGCGACGGTCCAGGTGCTGCCGGTGTGCTCGCGCACCACGTCGCGTTCGGTGAGCCCGGTCAGCTCGGCGACGGCGGCGAGGTCGGCGCCGTCGTAGACCACCGGCACCCGCAGCAGCCCGCCCTCGCCGCCGCCGCGTTCGCCGGGCCGGGCCTCGCGGACGGCGCGCTCGACGGCGTCCGGGTCGGCCCGCTCCGGGTCGAGCGCCAGCAGCAGCGTGCGGGCGGCGGGCACCAGGTCGACGACGCCGGGCGGGGTGTCGGCGCGCAGCGCGGCGTGCAGCGCCTGCACCGCGGGCAGGTCGTCCAGTTCCACCAGCAGCCCGGAGTCGGCGCAGCGCAGCACCCGCGGTCCGCTCATCGCGCACCGCCGGCGGCGAAGGGGGCGAGGTCGATCCCGGCGTCCCGCAACCGGTCCCGCACGGTCTCGGCGATGGCGACCGCGCCGGGGCTGTCGCCGTGCACGCAGATCGAGTCGGCGGCCACGGTGATCTCGCTGCCGTCGATCGCCTCGATCGGTTCGCCGCCGGCGATGCGCAGGCAGCGCCGCGCGATCAGTTCCGGGTCGTGCAGCACCGCGCCCGGTTCGCGGCGGGAGACCAGGGTCCCCTCCGGCGTGTAGGCGCGGTCGGCGAACGCCTCCCGGTACGTGGTCAGCCCGGCCTCGGCGGCGCGGGACAGGAAGCTGGAGCCGGGCAGGCCGAGCACCGCGAGCCGCGGATCGTAGGCGGTCACGGCCTCGACGACGGCCGCGGCCTGCTCCTCGTGGCGCACGATGGCGTTGTACAGCGCCCCGTGCGGTTTCACGTACCGCACCGCGGTGCCTTCGACGCGGGCGAGGCCGTCGAGGGCGGCCAGCTGGTACAGCACCTCGTCGGTGAGCTCGCGCGGCGGCACGTCGATGAACCGGCGGCCGAACCCGGCGAGGTCCCGGTAGCCGACCTGGGCGCCGACCGACACGTTCCCGGCCGCGGCCCGCGCGCAGGCGCGGCGGATCACCCCCGGGTCCCCCGCGTGGAACCCGCATGCCACGTTCGCGCTGGTCACCACGCCCAGCAGCGCGTCGTCGTCGCCGAGCTCCCAGCGGCCGAAACCTTCGGCGAGGTCCGAGTTCAGGTCGATGCGCACGTCCCCTCCATTCACTGCCACAGCTGCGCCATCGCGCCGAGCGAGTTCACCCCGAAGTACAACGACAGCAGCCAGGCCAGCACGCCGATCACCAGCAGCCACCGCGGGTACCGGTACCCGCCGAGCAGGTCCCGGCGCCGCGCCCCGACCCACAGCAGCACGCCGAACCCGACCGGCAGGATCAGCCCGTTGAGCGCGCCCGCCAGCACCAGCAGCGTCGTCGGCGCCTGGTCCAGCAGCAGGAACACGACGGTGGACAGCGCGATGAACCCGACGACCAGCCAGCTGCGGGCCCGCTGCAGCGCCGGGGAGAAGGTCACCACGAACGACACCGAGGTGTAGGCGGCACCGACGACCGAGGTGATCGCCGCCGCCCACATGATCAGCCCGAACAGCCGGAGCCCGATCTCCCCGGCCGCGTGCTGGAACGCCTCCGCGGTCGGGTTGCCGGAACCGAGCGTGGCGCCCGCGGCGACCACGCCGAGCACCGCGAGGAACAGCACCGCCCGCATCACGCCGGTGACCAGCAGCGACAGCACCGATCCGCGGCTGACCTCGACGATGCGCTCCGGCCCGGTGACTCCGGCGTCGACGAGCCGGTGCGCGCCCGCGTAGGTGATGTAGCCGCCGACGGTGCCGCCGATGAGGGTGGTGACGGCGAGGAAGTCGACCCGGTCCGGCAGCACCGCCTGCTTCAGCGCCTCCCCCACCGGCGGGTCGGACACGACGGCGACGTAGCAGGTCAGCGCGATCATGAGCACGCCGAGCACGACCACGATCCGGTCCATCGCGACCCCGGCCCGCTTGCTCAGGAAGATCCCGATGGCCAGCAGCGCGGAGAGCCCGCCGCCGAGCTTCGCGTCCATCCCGACCATGGCGTCCAGGCCGAGCGCGGTGCCGGAGACGTTGGCGATGTTGAACACGAGCCCGCCGAACACGACGAGCGCGGCGATCGCGTAGCCCAACCCGGGCAGCACCGCGTTGCCGAGGTCTTGGGCGCGCATGCCGGAGACGCCGATGATGCGCCACACGTTGAGCTGCACCGCGATGTCGATGAGCACGGACAGCACGATCACGAAGGCGAACGCGGCGCCGAGCCGCACGGTGAAGTCGGTGGTCTGGGTGATGAACCCGGGGCCGATGGCGCTGGTGGCCATCAGGAAGACCGCCCCGATCAGCGCGCCGCGGTGGGCGCCGGTCTTGGTGGTGGTGCCGCTCATGCAGTGTCCTCCCGGCCTCCGGCCTGCCGCGCCGCCGTCCGCAGCGCTGGGGTTTCCCCGCCGGCCGGGTCGCCGGCCGCGCGGTGTCGCCACGATAGGGGCCGTTCGGCGAGGGATCAATAGTGCGTTCCTACATTCCCCATGTTCAACGTTCGATCGTTCAACAATCCTGCGGTAGCGTGTCGTCGGATCGTCGGACGTGCCCGCGGGCCGCCGCGGATACACTGCGGTTTCCGATCAACCCCGGGAGAGGCATGACCAGCGCGCAGTGGGTCGACCGGCTGGCAGCGGACCGGTCCCTGCTCGAACGGACCAGCACCGTCGAGCGCGTCACCGACCTGCTGCGGCAACGCATCATCCAAGGCGAACTGCCGCCCGGCACCCAGCTCTCCGAGGTCAGCGCGAAGGACGCGCTCGGCGTCTCCCGCAACACGCTGCGCGAGGCGTTCCGGCTGCTCGGCCACGAACGGCTGCTGGTGCACGAGATGCACAAGGGCGTCGCGGTGCGCAAACCCAGCAGCGCCGACGTCGCCGACCTGTACCGGCTGCGCCGCATCATCGAGGTCGGCGCTGTGCGCCACGCCGCCACCACCAAGCGCGAACTGGTCGCCGCGGTGGCCCGCGCGGTGCGCGCCGGCGAGCAGGCCGCCGCCGACGGCGACTGGAGCGAGGTCGGCACCGCCAACATGCGGTTCCACGAAGCGCTCGTCGGGCTCGCCGACAGCCCCCGGATCAACGACGCGATGGCCGGGCTGCTCGCCGAGCTGCGGCTCGCGTTCCACGTGATGTCCACCGACGAGCGGGGCGGGCTCGACCCGCAGCGCACCCGCGGCTTCTACGAGAGCTACGTGGAGCGCAATCGCGCCATCGCCGACCAGGTCGCCGCGGGCGAGCTGGAGGCCGCGGCCTCCGCGCTGGAGACCTACCTCGCCGACGCCGAAACCCAGCTGATCACCGCCTACGCGGAACGCACCTGACCGAGCGGCAGGACTCAGTCGACGAGCCTGCGGCGCATCGCGGTGTAGGCCAGCAGCCACATCAGCGCCGCGAACAGCAGCAGCGCACCCACGTGCAGCAGGTCAACGCCCGGGCGCAGGCCGAACGAGGCGTCCCGCACCAGCTCCACGCAGTGGTACAGCGGGTTGAACGCGGCCACCGTCCCCGCCCAGCCCGGCAGCTGGTCGATCGGGAAGAACGTGCCCGCCACCAGGAACAGCGGCGTGATCACCGCGCTCACGATGTAGTTGAACGAGTCGATCGACGGCACCACCGCCGAGCACCAGATGCCGAACAGCGCGAACCCCAGCCCCGTGATCAACCCGACCAGCGGCACCAGCAGCATGCCCGGCGCCGGGTCGAGCCCGAACACCATCGCCACCAGCAGCGGCGCGCACCCGTACACCCCGGACTTGGTGGCGATCCACAGCGCCTCGGCCGCGACGAGCTCGTGCACGTCGACCGGCGCGGCCAGCATCGCGTCGTAGGAGTGCTGGAACTTGCGCCGCACGAACGTGGTGAACATCCCGGCGAACGCGCTGGTGAACAGCACCGACGTCGCCACCACCCCGGTGCCGAGGAACTCGATGTAGGGCAGCCCGCGGATGGTCGCGATCAGCGAGCCGAGCCCGAAGCCGAACGCCAGCAGGTAGATCGTCGGCTCCACCACCGAGGAGAACGTGCTGGACAACCAGTACCGCCGGTACAGCGTCAGCTCCCGCCGCCACACCCCGGCGAACGCGGCCAGTTCGAAGGTGCGCAGCCGCTGCGGCGTGGTGCTCATTCCACGGCCTCCCCGGTGAGCGAGACGAACACGTCCTCCAGGTTGCTCACCCGGCGGTGCCCGGTGCCGAGCCGCGCCGCCACCGGCTCCGGCATCAGCTCGGCGCGCAGCACCGAGACGGCGGGCCCGGTGCGCCGGGTGCTGAGCCCGGCCTCGCGGGTGATCGTCTCCACTTCGACGAGCCGCGCGGGCGGGCCGTAGTACTCGACGACGTCCTGCCCCGCGTGCTGCAGGCGCAACTCGTCGGGGGTGCCGGTGGCGATGACGCGGCCCCCGGACATCACCGCCACGTCGTCGGCGAGGCGCTCGGCCTCCTCGATGTAGTGCGTCGACATGAGCACCGTGACGCCGTCCGAGCGCAGCGCGTCGATCAGCGCCCACAGCTCCTGGCGCACCTGCGGGTCCAGGCCCACGGTCGGCTCGTCGAGCAGCACCAGCCGCGGCGAGTGCACCAGGCCGCGGGCGATGAGCAACCTGCGGCGCATCCCGCCGGAGAGCTCGTCGGTCTTGGTGTCGGCCCGCTTGCGCAGCTGCGCGAGGTCCAGCGCGCGCAGCACCGCCGCCGCCCGGTCGGCCCGCGGCACCCGGTACAGGTGCGCGAAGACCTCCAGGTTCTGCCGGGCGGTGAGCTCCTCGTCCAGGTTGTCCAGCTGCGGCACCACGCCCATCGCGGTGCGCGCCCGCTTCGACTCGCGCGGGACCCGGAAGCCGAGCACCTCGATCTCCCCGGCGTCCGCCCTGGTCTGCGCGGTGATCAGGCGCATCGTGGTGGACTTGCCCGCACCGTTGGGCCCGAGCAGTCCCAGGCAGGTCCCGGCGGTGACGGTCAGGTCGAGGCCGTCCACGGCGGTGATCTCGCCGTAGCGCTTCACCACGCCGCGCAGCGCCAGCGCGGATGACGTCCTCGTCGCGACACGCTGCCGTGCGGTCATGCGCGTTCCCCCCAGGTGGCCCGTGGACTCCGCCAACCGTACCGACGCGGCCCGGCCGACCGGCGCAACCGCGGAGATCGCCGCGCGGCGCGGCGATCCCGGCGGCGGCTCGTACCTCCTGGCAGGGCCGCCGCCCCGCGGACCGCTAGGCGAGCCCGGCGAACAGGTCCTGCTCGGCGCCGTGCGGTCCGGTGCCCGGACCGCGTTCGCCGCGCACCAGCAGGAAGTGCTCGACGGCGAACTCGGGGCGGCGCACCACCTGGCCGAAGAAGCCGTCTTCGTCGATGTTCACCTGGCTGCGGTAGTGGCGCAACGCCGCCAGCTTCGCCTCGTGGTGCGCGGCGCCGTCCAGCACCGCGGTGATCTCCTCGTCGGGCATGGTGTTCGGCTTGAACTCGGTGATCCCGGCCTCCCGCACCCGTTCCGCGAACGAGTCGGGCAGCACCGTCCAGTACACCTTCGGCACCTGCCAGGCCGCGCCGAGCTCCGGGGCGAACTCGGGGTCGGCGGCCGGGTCGAGCGCGTTCATCAGCGCCCGGTGCGCGGCGATGTGGTCGGGGTGGCCGTAGCCGCCGAAGTCGTCGTAGGTGATCGCGACGTGCGGACGTTCGGCGCGCAGCAGCGCGACCATCTGCCGGGTGACCTCCACCGGGTCGGCGGCGGCGAACACCCCGTCCTCGTGGTTGCTGTCCAGCCCGGCCATGCCGCTGTCGCGCCAGCGGCCGGGGCCGCCCAGCCAGTGGTGGCGGATGTCGCCGAGCTCGGTGAGCGCGGTCGCGATCTCGCCGCGGCGGTGCTCGCCGAGCGCGTCCGGAGCGCCCCGCAGATGGGCGAGGTCGTCGGCGACGACCTCGCCGAGTTCTCCGCTGGTGCAGGTCACCAGGGTCACGGTGGTGCCGTCCGCCGCGTAGCGGGCCATGGTGGCGCCGGTGGCGGTGGCTTCGTCGTCGGGGTGGGCGTGGACCAGTAGCAAGCGGCGGTCGCTCATGCTTTCGAGAGTAGCCAACTCCACCGACCAGGGCGGCGGAGTCCGCCGCCCGCCCGCCGGCCGGCCGTCACAGCCGGTCCGACAGCACCACCCACACCGGACCGGACGCGAACGGCAGCGGTTCGCCGGACGCCGTCGTGTACGTGGTGCCCACGTCGGCGGAGGGCCGGGACCAGCGCGCGTCGAAGGCCTTCCCGTCGCGCAGCACCACGGCCCGGCCGGAGCCCACCGTCGCGGCGTGCGGCGAGGCGCTGCCCGCCACGTCCTTCATCGCCGAGTCCCGCACCTCGACCTGCTGCAGCACGACGGTGCCCGCGCCGAGCCGCCCGCTGTCCGCCGCCGTCGCGGGCGCGCCGTCCATCGACACCAGCCAGCGCCGCTGCTCCGGCGACCAGGTGAAACCGGTGGAGGCCGCCCGGTAGTCGACCTGCGCGGAGGTGCGCGGCGCACCTCCCGCCGGGGCGGGCCCGAACGCCAGCGGCGCCTTCGGCGACCAGCCGGCGCCCGCGGGCAGCTCGCCGGGGCGGACGTAGAGGTTGTGCGGCACCGGCTTGCCGGTCCCGCGGAAGAACGCACGGGGCGCCTGCTCCGGCTGGACCGCTTCGAGCGGCGCGGCGTTCAGCGCCGGCAGCAGTTCCGGGGCCGCGCCGGAGAACGCCAGCGTCGGCCTGCCGTACTGGGCGAGCAGTTCCAGGTCGGTCTCGCGGGCGCTGCGCACCGGCCCGACGACGGGCGGCCGCTGCTTCCCGAACACGGCGACGAGCCTGCTCAGGCCACCTTCGACCGGTTCGACGACGACCACGTCCGCGGCGCCGATGCCGGTCGGCGGCCGGGCTTCCGGGGCGTTGTCGATCTTCACCGCGAGCACCGGGTCGTCGCTGCCGGGAGCTCCTCCGGCGGGCGCCGGTTCGGCGGTGGGCGGAGCCGCGCCCTGCGGGGCGTCCGGGGCGCGCTGCGTCCGCGCGGGCTGGCAGGCGAGACCACCCGCCAGCACGGTCACCAGCACCGCGAGCAGCACCACCGCTCGTCCGAGAAATCCGCGGTTCCGCACCATCGCCCACCCCTCACTCGAACACCCAGAGTGCCCCTCTTTCGGGTGACGAGCAAGGTTCGCAAGGCCCTGACCAGGTGTTGTTCATGAAAGGACTACCTCCGACGGTCACGATCAGTGCACCGTTCCGACCAGTAGCCGCCCCACCCACCAGCGCCCACCCGCGAACCGCACCGGAGTGAACGGACCGTCCGACCAACGGGACGGGACGAACGGTCCGTTCACCTCCCCGAACACGAGTCAACGGACCGTCCGACCAACCACACCGGACGAACGGTCCGTTCACCCTCCGCGGAACACGAGTGAACGGACCGTCCGTCCAACGAGATGGGACGAACGGTCCGTTCACTCCTCCAGCGGTGTGCCGGGTCAGCCGCCCAGCAGCTTGTCCGGCGTGATCGGCAGGTCCCGGACCCGGATGCCGGTGGCGTGGTGCACCGCGTTCGCGATGGCAGCGGGCGAACCCACGATGCCGATCTCGCCGACGCCGCGGCTGCCCATCGGGTTCGAATGCGGGTCGTGCTCGTCGAGCCAGCTGACCTCGATGTCGGCGACGTCGGCGTGCGCGGCGACGTGGTACTGCGCGAGGTCGTGGTTGATGACGTGCCCGAACTGCGGGTCGAGGACGCTGTGCTCGAACAGCGCCATGGACATGCCCATGGTGATGCCGCCGAGCAGCTGCGACCGCACGAGCCGCGGGTTCACGACCCGCCCCACGGAGAACACGCCGAGCAGCCGCGGCACCCGCACCTCACCGGTGTCGGCGTTGACGCGGACTTCGGCGAAGTGCGCGCCGAACGAGTGGATGGCGTACCGCTGCTCGTCCGGCTCCTCGGGCATCGCGCCGTCGGCTTCGTCGCCGTCGGCGGGGTCGTGGCCGAACTTCTCCCGGAACCGCCGGGCCGCTTCGACGACGGTCGTCCCCCAGGAGGTGAGCCCGGAGGAGCCGCCTTCGACGGTGGCGGTGGGCAGCGCGGTGTCGCCGAGCTCCAAGTCCACATCGGACACCGGGCGGTCCAGCGCGTCGGCGGCGATCTGGGTGAGCGCGGTCCGGGTGCCGGTGCCGATGTCGGCGGCGCCGATGCGCACCTCGTAGCGCCCGTCGCGGTACCGGACGGTGGCGGTGGAGCCGGGCATCTTGTAGCCGGGATAGGTGGCGCTCGCGACGCCGGTGCCGACCAGCCAGTCCCCGTCCCGCGCGGACCGCGGCGCCGGGTCGCGGCCGGCCCAGCCGAACCGTTCGGCGCCTTCGCGCAGGCATTCGGCGAGGTGCCGCGCGGAGTGCGGCAGCCCGGTGGCGGGATCGACGGCGGGTTCGTTGCGGCAGCGCAGGTCGATCGGGTCGATCCCGCAGGCTTCGGCGAGTTCGTCCACTGCGGACTCGGTGGCGAACATGCCGGGTGCTTCGCCGGGTGCGCGCATCCAGAACGGGACGGGGACGTCGAGCGCCGCGAGCCGGTGCGTGGTGCGGCGGTTCGGCGCGGCGTAGACGGTGCGGGTGCCGACGGCGGTCTGTTCGGCGAACTCCTGCACGGTGGAGGTCTGCTCGACGACGTCGTGGGTGACGAGCTCCAGCTTCCCGTCGCGGTCCGCGCCGAGCCGCACGTGCTGGATGGTGGGCGTGCGGTAGCCGACGAGCGCGAACATCTGCTGCCGGGTCAGCGCGAGCTTCACCGGCCGCCCGCCCGCGACCCGGGCGGCGAGCGCGGCGAGCGCGTTGTGCGCGTGCGCGGTGCCCTTGGAGCCGAAGCCGCCGCCGACGTGCGGGGCGAGCACCCGGATCCGTTCCGGGTCGAGCCCGAGCACCGGCGCGAGCCGCGACCGCATCTGGTGCACGCCCTGCGTCGAGTCGTACATCGTGAGCACGCCGCCGCGCCAGGTCGCGATGGTGGCGTGCGGTTCCATCGGGTTGTTGTGCTCCATCGGCGTCGTGTAGGTCGCGTCCACCACGACCGCCGGTTCCGCGCCGTCCGGGTCGCCGTCGCGCGTGTCGGCGGCGAACGACGGGTTGACCACCTCCGGCGCGTAGAGCGCGTCGTCGTCGCCGCGCAGCACCACGTGGTGCGGTTCCCGCCGGTAGTCGACGCGCACCAGGTCCGCGGCCTGCCGCGCGATCTCGGGGGTCTCGGCGAGCACCGCGCCGATGAGCTGGCCCCGGAACGCGACCTCCGGGGATTGCAGCACCCACAGCTCGGCGTCGGAGTCGGTCGCCAGCCGGGGCGCGTTCTCGTGGGTGAGCACCGTCGCGACGCCGTCGAGGTCTTCGGCGGCGTGCACGTCGATGTCCTCGATCCGGCCGCGCGCGATCGTCGCCTGCACCGGATGCACGTACAGCGGGTCGGGCACGGGGTGCTCGAACGCGTAGCGCGCGGTGCCGTTGATCTTGTCCGGGCCGTCCAGCCGTTCCAGCGGGGCGCCGATCGCCCGTGGCCGCAGCAGGTCCGTCATCGCGCCTCCTCCACCAGGTCCCGCAGCACGGCGACGAGCGTCCCGCGGGTCATCGGTACCTTGTACGCGTTGCCGCTGAGCGGTTCGGCCGCGGCCAGTTCGGCGTCCGCGGCCGCGCGGAACGCCTGCTCGCCGACGGGCGCGCCGCGCAGGGCCCCTTCGGCGCGGGTGGCCCGCCACGGCTTGTGCGCGACCCCGCCGAGCGCGATCCGCGCGTTGCGCACCCGGCCGTCCGCGACGTCCAGGTCGGCGGCGACCGAGACGAGCGCGAACGCGTACGACGCCCGCTCCCGCACCTTCCGGTAGACCGAGCGCGGCGCGCTGCCCGGCAGGTCGACCGCGGTGATCAACTCGCCGTGGCGCAGCACCGAGTCCCGCTGCGGCTCGTCACCCGGCAGCCGGTGGAACTCGACGACCGGCACCGCGCGTTCTCCCTCCGGGCCCTGCACCCGCACCTGCGCGTCCAGCGCCGCCATCGCCACCGCCATGTCGGAGGGGTGCGTGGCCACGCACTCCGGGGAGGCGCCGAAGATCGCCGCGTCGCGGTGGTGCCCGCCGATCGCCGAGCACCCCGCCCCCGGATCGCGCTTGTTGCACGGGGTCGTCACGTCCTGGAAGTACGGGCACCGGGTGCGCTGCAGCAGGTTCCCGCCGGTGGTGGCGGCGTTGCGCAGCTGCCCCGAGGCGCCCGCCAGCAGCGCCTGCGCCAACGCCGGGAACCGGCTGCGCACCAGCGGGTGGGCCGCGAGGTCGCTGTTGCGCACCCCCGCCCCCACCCGCAACCCGCCGTCCGGGAGCTCCCGCACCTCGTCCAGCGGCAGCCGCGACACGTCCACCAGCAGCTCCGGCGCACTCACCCCCAATTTCAGGTGGTCGACGAGGTTCGTGCCGCCCGCGAGGAACACCGCTCCCGGGTTCCGCGCCACGGTCGCCACCGCGCCCGCCGCGTCGTCCGGGCGCACGTAGTCGAACGGGTTCATCGCGATCCCTCCCGCCGGGCCGCGTCGCGGATCGCGGCGACGATGTTCACGTAGGCGCCGCAGCGGCACAGGTTCCCGCTCATCCGCTCCCGGATCTCCGCGTCGTCGAGCTCCTCGAACCCGGCGGCGACGTCCGCGGTCGCGTGGCTCGGCCTGCCGTCGGCGGCCTCGGCGAGCATCCCCACCGCCGAGCACACCTGGCCCGGGGTGCAGTACCCGCACTGGAACGCGTCGTGCTCCAGGAACGCCTGAGCGACCGGGTGCACCTCCCGCCCGGCCGGCGGTCGTCCCGGCGCCGCCACGAGACCGGCGGCACCCGCGCCGCCGGACCCGGGAACGACCTCCCACGTCGGTTCACCGTCCACCGACCGGGCGTCCCGACCGCCGGAGTCCCCCGCCGCGGCACCGGCGGGCCCGCCCGGGCCCGTTCCCGCCTCAGCGGACTCCGAAGTACCGCTTCCCGCGAGCCGCCCCGTGCCGGATTCCGCCGCAGCGCCTCCGGCTCCCGGCCCGGCAGCAGATCCGCCGACACCCGGGGCGACCCCGCCAGGTTCGGCGGCACCCGGTCCAGGTTCGGCGGCACCCCGCCCGCCCCCGGCGGGTCCACCGGCTCCAGGCCCACCAGCGGCAGGTCCGACCACCCCCAGCCCGGCAGCGGTGATGATCTCCGCGCCATCAGCGGCCACCGCCAGCAACAGGCAGGTCAGCACCCGCCGCCCGTCCACCAGCGCCGTGCACGCCCCGCACTGCCCGTGGTCGCAGCCCTTCTTCAGCGAGACCACCCCCAAGTGCTCGCGCAACCCGTCCAGCACGGTCACCCGAGGCTCCACCTCGAGCCCGCACCGCACCCCGTCCACCGACCAAGCGATCTCCATCGACGTCCCCTCCCCGAAAGAGCTCCCCCGCCAGGGTGAGGGGCGTCGCGGCCGAACGCGCGCCGCAGAGCGCTCGGCGCACGCGCGTTCGCCGCGGTGCGGCCGTCCGGGAAGCGTGCCGTACGGTCGTCGGCATGGCTGTCGAGCGGCCGGCGGTGGCGTCCAGTGCGGGCGTGCGCAAGAGCATGCGCGCCAACAAGGGGCGGGACACGAAACCGGAGCTCGCGCTGCGCAGAGCGGTGCACGCGCTGGGGTTGCGCTACCGGGTCTCCACCCGCCCGCTCGCCGAGCTGCGGCGGACCGCTGATCTGACGTTCACCCGCGCCAAGGTCGCCGTGTTCCTGGACGGCTGCTTCTGGCACGGCTGCCCCGAGCACCACACCAAATCCGCGACGAACGCGGCGTTCTGGGCGGAGAAGGTGCGGCGCAACCGGGAACGCGACCGGGAGACGGACCGCTTGTTGGCGGAGGCGGGATGGTCCGTCATCCGCATCTGGGAGCACGAGGCCCCGGACGACGGGGCGGCCCGGGTCGAACGAGCCGTCCGCGGCCGCCGCGTGGAGGTGGCCGGCCCGCGGGCGTCGCGTTCCCCGGAGTGACACCCATCCCGGGTGCACTCGGCGCCCGGGACTCTTCGGGATCCTCGGTACGAGCTTCCCGCGCGGGAGGTCTTCGGGGGCCTCGGCGATGAGGGCGAGGGCATCGAGCGGCGGGGCGGGCGTCGTGCTCCCCGGCGGAGGTCTAGCTCGACGGCCGGGTGGGGGCCGTGGTTCGAGCGGAACGCGTCGGTGGCGGTTCTGCGCGGTGGAACACGTGCAGTCCGCAGTGGACGGAAGTCAGGCCGCGTCGGCGGCGAGTTCGGCGGCGCGGGCGGCGACGCGGAGTTCGCGGCGCTCGCTTTCGCTGAGGCCGCCCCAGATCCCGGACAGGTCCGCGTTGCCGAGCGCGTAGCGCAGGCATTCCTCGCGCACCTCGCAGGAACCGCAGATGCGCTTGGCCATCTTCCCGGACTGACCCTTCTCCGGGAAGAACGCGTCCGGGTCGGACTGGGCGCACAGCGCCGACTGGTACCAGTCGGCCGCACCGGTCGGGGCGGTGATCGCGTCGATGATCTTGATCATTCGTACCTCTCATTCGTGCGGATCAGCACGGGTCGGAATTGCTCGTGTTCAGCGGCCGGGACCGGCCAGGTCGCGCACGCACGTTTCGCAGCGGGACCACTCGTCGAGCTTGCTGCCGAATGCGGGAACGGTCACGCATCCGCACAAGGCCACTCGGCCGTCCACTCCGCCTATGCGGACTTGGCGGGCATCAGCGGGCACGTGGTGCAGCACCTTCTGCAGAAGACCAGGCCACCAGCGCACGGCTTCGTTCATATTCACTTCTTCCCGAGGGGCGATCCGAGGCACGGCGAGAGGCCGCGCGGGATCGAGCGGAAGTTCGGATGCGCCGCGGAATCGCGGGGCGGACTCGCCCGGCGGAAGCGGCGGAAAACGGAGCGGCGCAGCGACGCTAAGCGCGCGTCGGCACCGGTCTCCGCGCGCCGGCGCGACAGCGACCGGAGGTCACATCACCGCAGCTCAGCGCATTGTCCGGGGCGTTCGGCGCGCCGGTCGTCCCGGATCCGCGCAGCCCGGGGCGGGGCAGCGGACGGCGGGATTCGACCGGCCGCCACCGCGGGCGGTCGGGCACCTGATTCCGGCCCAGCAACTCTTCTCCTGTTCGGCATCTCGTGCGCCGGACCGGGCGAAGCCCCGAACCACCCGATCCGGCTGAAAGAGGGGCTCACGCGACGGTGCGACGACTCATCGCGGAGCGAAATGAATTCCGAGAACCGCCCGGTCAGCGACCGGACGAACCACCGCACAGCGCTACCCCTGCGAACGAAACTGCCGCTGCACGACGCGGTGGCCACCGGAACGCGGTGCTATGTCACGAGTTCCGGCGACCGCCACTTTAACCACAACATTCGGAGTTGTCCAGCAACCCATTTCGAACGCATCACGGCGCATTACCGAGCGCCCCGCGAAATCCGAAGTGGACGGGCGGTGACCGGTACCGGATCAGCTCCGCCACGCCTCCCTGCCGTGCATCACCAACGCGTAGACCACCAGCACGTCCACCACGATCGCCACCGAGGACCACAGCGGCGAGGCGGCGAACAGCACGACGTTCGCCAGCACGCTCAGCACCGCCAGCACGACCGCGACCACCCGCGCCCAGGTCCGGCCGCCGAACAGGCCCATCCCCACGGCGGCCAGCACCACGCCCAGCAGCAGGAAACCGAGGCCGACGCCGTAGAGGTCGAGCCGCACCCACTCGCCGCCGGGCGTGAGGTAGGTGGTGCCCGAGCGGGCCAGCGCGAACAGGCCGTTGACGATCTGCACGACTCCGGTCAGCACCAGCATGAACGCGGCGAAGTACACCCAGCCCACCCAACCGGTGGGGCGCTGCCGGGGATGCGGGACGAGCGTAGCCATGACGACCTCCGAGGCGGGACCTCCGATCACCACGCTGCCCCGCCCGGCAGCGCGAACCCAGGGCCGAAAGCCCCATTCCGATTTCTTGCCGGTGTCACCGGTTCGGCGGTACCGTGAGCAACCTCGGCCCTGGTCGAGCGCCCGGATCAGGCCCCGCGCGCCGCGGTCGCGGTCGGCTCGGCACTCCCGCGCAGCGCCGCGGAACGGAGATCTGGTGAACGCATTCCCTCCCCTGCCCGGCACCGGCTTCCACCGCACCGGAGCCCAGGTGGAGACGGAACGGCTGCTGGGGGCGCTGGCCGCCGACATGCGCGAGTACGCCATCTTCGCCCTCGACGCGGACGGCCGGGTCACCACCTGGAACCGCGATGCCCAGCTGATCAAGCAGTACACCAGCGAGGAGATCATCGGCAGGCACTTCTCCACGTTCTACCCGGCGGAGTACGTCGAATCCGGCTACCCGACCTGGGAGTTGGAGCAGGCGGCCGCGCACGGCTTCTTCATCGACCGCGGCTGGCGGCTGCGCAAGGACGGTTCCGCGTTCTGGGCACACGTGGTGATCACCGCGCAGCGCACCACCGACGGCACCCTCGACGGGTTCATCAAGGTGACCAGGGACGAATCGGAGGCGTTCGCCCAGCGCGAGCGCTCGGACCGCCGCTTCACCGACCTGTTCCAGCTGGCGCCGACGGGCATCGCGCTGCTCGACGAGCGGGACCGGGTCCTCGACGCCAACGGCGCGCTGTGCGAACTGCTCGGGTACCGCCCGCACGGCCTGGCGGCCGCCGAGCTGATGCACCCGCTGGACGGGGTGGCGGGGCTGGTGCCGCGCGCGGTGCCGCCGGGCCACGACCGGGCGCCCGGGTCGGTGGCGCAGCGGCGGCTGGCGCAGGCGGGCGGGCAGCCGATGTGGTGCGAGGTGCGGTGCGCGGCGTCGGTGGACCACGACGGGAACCGGTTCTGGCTGGCCGTGTTCCAGGACCTCACCGAGCAGGTGCGGCGCACCGAGACCTTGCACTTCCAGGCGACCCACGACCAGCCGACCGGCCTGCTGAACCGGCGCGGCGTCAACGAAGTGCTCGCGCCGTTGCTGTCCGCCGACACCGCGGGCCGGGTCGGGGTGCTGTTCTGCGACCTGGACAACTTCAAGCGGTTCAACGATTCGCTGGGCCACGACGCGGGGGACGAGCTGATGGCGACGCTCGCGCGGCGGCTGGTCGACGAGCTGCCCGAGTCGTGCACGCCGGCCCGGCTGTACGGCGACGAATTCCTCGTCATCTGCTCGAACCTGCCGGGCTGCGGCGGCATGGAGGCGCTGCACCGCACGGTCTCGGACATCCTGTGCGCGACGACGCCGCTGCGCGGCAGGCTGCTCAGCGTCACGGCCACCTTCGGCGCGGCGACCGCGCAGGACGGCATCACCCCGGCGGAGCTCATCCGGTCGGCGGACGCGGCGATGTTGCAGGCGAAGCGGCGCGGGCACGGCCGCACCGCGCCCGCGAGCGCGCCCGCGCGGCTGGCGCTGGAGGAGGAACTGCGGGAGGCGTTGGCCCACGACGGCCTGGAGCTGCACTTCCAGCCGGTGTTCCGCCGCGACGGCTCCATCACGCTCGCCGAGGCGCTGGTGCGCTGGCCGCACCCGGAGCGCGGCCTGCTGCGGCCGGACACGATCCTGCCGGTCGCCACCCAGGGCGGGATGCTCGCGGACCTGGACCGCTGGGTGCTGCGGGCGGCGCTGCGCGAGGCGACGGGCTGGCAGCGCATCGGCGGCCGCGCACCCGGTGTCGCGGTGAACCTCTCCGGGCTCTCGCCGGAGGACGACGGCTTCCACGAGGAGATCACCTCGGAGATCGCCGCCAGCGGCATCGAACCGGGCCGGGTCGTGCTGGAGATGGTGGAGACGGTGCTGGTGGAGCTGCCCGCGCGGCCGCGGGGCGTGATGAGCGGGCTCGCCCGCGACGGGGTGCGGTTCGCGATGGACGACTTCGGGACCGGCTACTCGTCGCTGGCGCGGCTCAAGGACCTGCCCACCCAGATCGTGAAGCTGGACCGCCGGTTCGTCTCCGGGATGGGCACCGATCCGGTGGACCTGGGCATCACCCGCGCGGTCATCGAGCTGTCGCACGCGATGGGCCGGATGTGCATCGCGGAAGGCGTGGAGAACACCACCCAGCACGACCTGCTCGACCACCTCGGCGTGGACGCCTACCAGGGTTTCCTGTTCGCCCACCCGGCCCCGGCCGAGAACCTGCGCGCGCTGCTGGCCGACTCCGCCCGCGCCTGACCTAGTACGACGAGGGCCGCACCGGAACACCGGTGCGGCCCTCGTCGCGCGCGTCGGGCGTCAGGCGCGTTGCGGCTCCTTGAGGCCGGAGCCGATCCCGGTGAGGGAGCGGACCTCCATCTCGGCCTGCTTGACCGGGTCCTGGTCTTTCTTGCCGAGCAGGGTGCCGAGGAAACCGGCCAGGAAGCCCAGCGGGATGGACACGATGCCCGGGTTGGTGAGCGGGAACAGGTCGAAGTCGGCGCTGGGGAACATCGCCGAAGGCCGTCCCGACACCGCGGGCGAGAACGCGATGAGCACGATGCACGACACGAGGCCGGTGTACATCGACCACAACGTCCCGGTGGTGTTGAAGCGCCGCCAGAACAGCGAGTACAGCATCGTCGGCAGGTTCGCCGAGGCGGCCAGCGCCAGCGCCAGCGACACCATGAACGCCGCGTTCTGCCCGATGGCCGCGATGCCGCCGACGGTGGAGAGCACGCCGACCACGAGCGCGGTGAGGCGGGCGACCCGGATCTCGGAGCCGGTGTCGGCCTTGCCGCGCTTGATGATGTTCGCGTAGACGTCGTGCGCGAACGAGGCGGACGCGGTGAGCGTGAGGCCCGCGACGACCGCGAGGATCGTGGCGAACGCGATCGCGGCGACCACGCCCAGCAGCCAGGAACCGCCGATGCGGTGGGCCAGCAGCAGCGCCGCCGAGTTCTCCCCGCCGGGCGCGTTGGTGATCGCGTCTGAACCGACCAGCGCGGTCGCGCCGAAGCCGAGCAGCATCGTCGCCAGGTAGAACACGATCATCGTCCAGGTGATCCACACGACCGAGCGGCGCGCCTCGCGGGCGCTGGGCACCGTGTAGAACCGCATCATGATGTGCGGCAGGCAGGAGATGCCCAGCACGATCGCCATCGCCAGCGAGATGAAGTCGATCCGCGACAGCGAGGTCTGGCCGTACTGAGCGCCCGGCTCCAGCAGCGCCTGGCCGAGCGGGCTGTTGGCCGCCGCCTGCTCCAGCAGGCCGGAGAGGTCGTAGGAGAAGCGGCCGATCAGGAACACGGCCATCAGCGACACGCAGATCAGCAACAGCGTGGCCTTGATGATCTGCACCCAGGTGGTGCCCTTCATGCCGCCGACCAGCACGTAGAAGATCATGATGAGGCCGACGGCGACGACGACCATCGCCTGCCCGAACTTGCTCTGCACGTCCAGCAGCAGCGCGACGAGACCACCGGCGCTCGCCATCTGCGCGACCATGTAGAAGAACGAGATGACCAGCGTCGTGTTCGCGGCGGCCGCGCGGACGGGCCGTTGCCGCATCCGGTAACCGATCACGTCGCCCATCGTGAACCGCCCGGTGTTGCGCACCAGTTCGGCGATGAGCATCAGTTCGATCAGCCACGCCACGAGGAACCCGACGGAGTAGAGGAACCCGTCGTACCCGTGCACGGCGATGGCCCCGGCGACGCCGAGGAACGAGGCGGCGGAGAGCCAGTCACCGGCCAGCGCGATGCCGTTCTGCGCACCGGTGAGGTTGCCGCCCGCCACGTAGTAGTCGGAGGCGGTCGTGTTCCGGTTCGACACCCGGTACACCACGAACAGCGTCAGCAGCACGAATCCGGCGAAGACGCTGACGGTGGTCGTCGGGTCGCCGACGGCCCCGGCCGCGATGGTGGTCGTCATCAGCGGTCGGCCCCTTCCTGCTCGCGCAGCTGGTCCACCAGCGGATCGATGCGCCTGCGCACGTACCGCCCGTAGAGCACGGTGACGATCGCGGTGGTGACGAACTGGAGCAGGCCCAGCACGATGCCCATGTTCACGTAGCCGTACACCTGCCGGCTCATGAAGTCCTCGGCGTAGGCGCCGAGCGCGACGTAGGTGAAGTACCAAGCGAGGACGAGCAGCGTCACCGGGAACACGAACCACCGGAATCGACGCCGGACCGCGACGAAATCGTCGCTTTCCTGAATTGCGGCGAAATCGGTTCCACCCGAGTTCGCGGGGCGCCGGAGGCTGTGTTTCGAGATGTTGCCGAATCGTGGCTCGGCGTACTGACCGTCAAGCCGGTCTCGGCTTCGGTTCTCCGACGTTCGGGGCATGCTGTGGATCCTTCGGGCTTGCTCGCGCGTCAAGGAATCCGGAGTCTATCCCCTCGGGGCCAAAGAAACACGCGCGGGCACTATCCGAACTTCCAGCTACATCAGCGCAAATAATTGGTCTCGAAATGGTCACAACATTGGTCACGGGACCAACACGATGCGCTACACGGCGTAACCGAGACTGAGGCGTTTTGTAATTAATACGTACGTTTCGCCCGACTCGAACGGGCACTTTCCCGTGCGTAGCAAGGCCCTTCCCGCCCACCAGCAGCGATCACGAATCGTGACGGGTGATCCGGACCGCAGCGCACCCCGCCTCGATTGTTCGCCAATTTCCCGTTTGACCAGGCAGGTAGCATCTCGAATTCGTGCGCCCCTCACGTGCCGGGGCGCGTTTCCGGTACCAGCCACCGGAACCCTTGCACCAAGGAGGTTTACTTGTGACAGTGCGTGACGGATTCTCGGTCGTTGCGCCACCGACCTGGAACCGTTGGCTAGTCCCACCCGCCGCGCTGGCCATCCATCTTTCCATCGGGCAGGCCTACGCGTGGAGCGTTTTCAAAAGCCCGCTGGAATCGAGCCTCCAGATTTCCGGGACCGGTAGCGCGCTGCCGTTCCAGGTGGCCATCTTCTTCCTCGGGCTGTCGGCGGCGTTCGGCGGCAAGTTCGTGGAGTCCCGCGGCCCGCGCTGGGCCATGCTGGTCTCCACCATCGCCTTCGCCTCGGGCTTCCTGATCTCCGCCCTGGGCATGTACCTGGGGCAGTACTGGCTCGTCGTCGTCGGGTACGGCGTGGTCGGTGGCATCGGCCTCGGGATCGGGTACATCGCACCGGTGTCGACGCTGATGAAGTGGTTCCCGGACCGCCCAGGTCTGGCCACGGGCATCGCCATCATGGGCTTCGGCGGCGGCGCGATCATCGCCTCGCCGTGGTCGACCGCGATGCTCGACGCCTTCGGCAAGACCACCAGCGGCATCGGCAGCACGTTCCTGGTGCACGGCATCGTCTACGCCGTGTTCATGACGCTCGGCATCCTGCTGGTCCGGGTTCCCCCGCCGGGCTGGACCCCGCCGGGCTGGACCCCTGCCGCCGCGGCCAAGAGCACCAACCCCATCAAGGTCTCGGCCAACAACGCGCTCCGCACGCCGCAGTTCTGGCTGCTGTGGATCGTGCTGTGCCTGAACGTGACCGCGGGCATCGGGATCCTGCAGAAGGCCTCCCCGATGATCCAGGACTTCTTCGCGGGGACCAGCACTCCGGTGGCCGTCGCCGCGGCGACCGGGTTCGTGTCCCTGCTGTCCCTGGCCAACATGGGTGGCCGCTTCGCGTGGTCGGCGCTGTCCGACCGCACCGGGCGCAAGAACATCTATCGGGTCTACCTCGGAGTGGGTGCGCTCGCGTACCTGCTGCTGCTGTTCGCGGGAGACAGCAGCGTCGCGCTGTTCGTCGTCGCCGCCATGCTGATCATGTCGTTCTACGGGGCGGGCTTCGCGACGATCCCCGCCTACCTGAAGGACCTGTTCGGCACCTTCGAGGTCGGCGCCATCCACGGCAGGCTGCTCACCGCCTGGTCGGTGGCGGGCGTGCTCGGGCCGGCCATCGTGGACGCGCTCGCCGACTCCGGCGAGGCCGCGGGCAAGTCCGGTGCGGACCTGTACACGGTGTCGTTCTACCTGATGACCGGCGCGCTGGTGATCGGGTTCGTGGCGAACGAGCTGATCCGTCCGGTGCACTCCCGGTTCTACGAGCCGGAGCAGGCCGCGGCGGAGGCCGAGTCCGGTTCCGGCGACGCGGCGGAGACCGCCGAGTCCGAGTCCGCGGACTCCGCGAAGTCCGAGCAGGCCGACGCGGACGACTCCGCGGCGGAGAAGGCCGACGAGTCGACGGACGAGTCGACGGACACCGCGAAGGCGTCCAGCACGTCCGGCGAGCAGAGCAGCTGAGGGGCGAGAGATGACCGAGCAGAAAACCGCACCCGAAGGCGGGATCGGGGTCAAGGCCCTCCTCACCGTGTCCTGGCTGTGGGTGGGCGTCCCGTTCGCGATCGGCGTCTACCAGCTCGTGATCAAGGCGGCGCAGCTGTTCGCGTGAGCGGCGCCGCCCGGTGATCGACCGGGCCCGAAAAGCACTGAGGCCGACCGTCCAGCTGGACGGTCGGCCTCAGTTGTGATCACCCCCGGATCGCGGGGAGTCCCCGGCCCGGGTTCACATCGCCTGGAAGGCGAAGATCAGACCACGCGCACGGACTCGGCCTGCGGGCCCTTCGGGCCCTGCGTGACCTCGAAGGAGACCGTCTGGTTCTCCTCCAGGGTGCGGAAGCCGGCGGCGTCGATGGCCGAGTAGTGGACGAAGACGTCGGGTCCACCCTCGGACGGCTCGATGAAGCCGAAGCCCTTCTCCGAGTTGAACCACTTCACGGTGCCCTGTGCCATGTTCCTGCTCCATCCTGGTAGCTGGTCGGTTCCGGTGCCAGGTCCGGCACCGGGGTCGCGGATCTCAGACGGCGACTACTCCAGCTACTCCCAAGACAGCAGCTCGCCCGCATCAGCACTCCTGCGAGCGTGCGAAAAACACGAACCCAGAAACAACGACCGCCATCGAGAATACACGTCGGCCCGCGGAGGTCCGAGCCCTCGACGGCCCCGCCCGCGCCGCGCACCAGGCGGAGGCCGGTCTCCGCTGCGGATTCAGCCCGTGGCGAACCCCCGATCGTGGCGGAGAACACCGCCCGCCGAGCCGCGATCCGCGCTCCCCCGGGCGGCTCGGGCCCCCGCTAAGATCGCCGCGTGCCGCCGATCGGCGCGGACGCCGGGCCGCGGATCGTCCGCCGCGGCGCGGAAGGAGCACGGATGCGCATCCCGCCGAGCGCGCCGCGGCCGCTGAACCCGATGGCCGCCGCCGGGTGCGGAGTGGTCTCGCTGGCCCTGTTCCTCGCGATCCCGCTGGCCGGTGCCGCGGACCCGACGCTCGGCGACCTGCCTTCGCCCGGCGAGGGCCGGTGGTGGCTGCTGGGCGCGGTGCTGCTGGTGCAGGCGGTCACCGCGGTGCAGGTGAACCGCCGCCCCGAGGTGGTGCTGCCGCTGGTCGCCGGGGTTCCGCTGGTGGCGGCCTGGTTCGGTCCGAACGCGGCGTTCAGCACCACCGCGGTGACCTTGATCGCGTCGGTGTACCTCGCGGTCGTGGCCCGGATGCGGCGGCCGCGGGTCGTGCTGCCCGCCGCGTGGCTGCTGGTGGCGACCGCCCAGGCCTGCAACGAGGTGCGCGGCGGAGCGCTGGCGTTGCCGGAGGCGCTGCTGGCCGGCCCGGCGCAGGCGCTGGTCGTCGTCGGGCTGCCGCTGCTGGCCGGGTCCGTGGTCGCGGCGCAGCGGGACGCCCGCGACGCCCGCGAGCAGGAGGCGCGGGCGCTGCGGCGCGAGCAGGGCGCGCTGCTGGAGGCCGCGGTGTCGCAGCAGCGCGCCGCGATGTCCCGGGAGCTGCACGACATCGCCGCGCACCACCTGTCCGGGATCGCGCTGATGGCGGCGGTGATCGACCGCCGGATCGACTCGGACCCGGCGGCGGCGAAGGAGGCGGCCCGCGAGATCCGGCAGCAGAGCACCGCGGTCCTCGACGACCTGCGGCGGCTCGTCGGGCTGCTGCGGGAGGATCCGGGCGCGGAGTCGCCGGTCGCAGCGCTGGAAGCGGTGCCGGAGCTCGTCGCCCAGCGCCGGGCCACCGGTGCGGAGATCGACCTGGTGCTGCCCGAGTCGGGGACCGACGGCGTCGGCCCGCTCGCCCAGCTCGTCGCCTACCGCGCCGTCCAGGAGGCGCTGGCCAACGCGGCGGCGCACGCGCCGGGCGCGCGCTGCGCGGTGGAGATCGGCGCCCGGGACCGGGACCGCGTGCAGGTCGTCGTCCGCAACGGCTCCCCCACCGCCGCGGGTGCGGGCCCGGGCGGCGGGTACGGCCTGCTCGGCATGGCCGAGCGCGCCCAGCTCGTCGGCGCCGACCTGGACTACGGCCCCACTGCGGGCGGCGGCTGGGAAGTGCGCCTGCTGCTGCCCCGCGAAGACCCGTCCCTCGCGGCGTCCGCGCCGCCGATCCCGGAGGCAACGGCGTGATCCGCGTCCTCGTCGCCGACGACCAGCACCTGACCCGCGCCGGGCTGTCGGCGCTGCTGGGCGGCGAACCCGACATCGAGGTGGTGGGCCTGGCCCGCGACGGCACCGAGGCGCTGGCGATGGCCCGCGAACTGGTGCCCGACGTGGCGTGCCTGGACGTCCGGATGCCGGGTCGCAGCGGCATCGAGGTGGCGGCCGAGCTGTGCGCCGCGGACGCCGACCCGCAGGTGGCGGTGCTGGTGCTGACCACGTTCGACCTGGACGACTACGTGTTCGGCGCGTTGGAGGCCGGCGCCTCCGGGTTCCTGCTCAAGGACGCGGAGCCGGACGCGATCGTCGGCGCGGTCCGCCAGGTCGCCGCCGGGCAGGGCACCATCGACCAGAGCCTGACCCGGCGGATCCTGCGCGAGTTCGTGCACCGCCGCCGCCTGCAACCGGTGACCGCGCGCCGGGCCGGGGACCTGCTCACCCCGCGGGAGCACGAGATCCTGCTGCTGCTCGCGCAGGGCATGTCGAACGAGGACATCGCCCGCGCCCTCGTCGTCGAGGTGTCCACGGTGAAGTCGCACCTGGCGCGGATGCTGCCGAAGCTCGGCGTGCGGTCCCGGTTGCAGGCGGTGGTGTGGGCGTACCAGAACCACGTGGTCGCGGTCCCGTGACCGGCTCCCCGGTCGCGGGCCGGGACAGGTCCTCGGCGGCGTCCGCGCGGGAACGCCGCCGAGGACCCGCTGGGGCGCAGCGAGCACCCGTCGGCCCGGGTCAACCCCGGTAACCGAGCCTGCCCTTGGTGCCGACCAGCACGAGCAGGGAGGCGACGACCGTCCCGGAGGCCATCGCGATCATCGCGAGGTCCACGTCGATCGTCGGGAACATCTCCGACCACACGAGCGTGGAGAAGTTGTTCGCGCTCACGTGCAGCAGCATCGACAGCGGCAGGCTCTCCCCGGTGCGGTTGAACACCCAGGTCATGACGATGTTGAACGAGATGCAGAAGACGGCGAACGCCACCGGCAGGGTCCAGTGCGCGTGCGGCCAGCGGCCCCATTCGGTGAAGAACAGCGGCAGGTGCCACACGGTCCACAGCGGGCCGAGCACCATCGAGCCGGCCAGCGGCCCGAACCGGCGTTGGAGGCGGGGCAGCGCGAAGTCCCGCCAGCCCGGTTCCTCCGCCAACCCCGTCGTGATCATCTGGATGAGCAGTCCGGGCACGTAGGCGGCGACCACCATCATCGACGGCGCGTGCACCTGCCCGCCGGAGAAGGCGTACCCGGCGGCCAGCATCGTCACCGGCACGCCCAGCAGCGTGATCGCGTACCAGTGCCAGCGCACCCGCCACCGCCACATCCGGCCGACCCAGCGGCGCAGCCCGGGGCGCCCGTCCGCGATCGCCGTCACCAGCAGCGCGGACCCGATCGGTCCGAGGTAGGCGCCGGGCAGCATGCCGAGGAGCTGGCTGGTGCCCAGCACCTCGGGGAAGCGGAAGTCCCACACCCCGATCCCGTTGCGGGACAGGATGTAGGGCACCCAGGCCGACCAGCTCAGGCCGTTGGCGAGCAGGAAGAAGCTCAGCATCGGGCGGCGCCGGATCAGTCCGCGCAGCCCCTTCGTCGGTTCCGCGGTCTCCCGCGTGGTGATGT
Organism: Saccharopolyspora gregorii; assembly: GCF_024734405.1. Taxonomy (NCBI): domain Bacteria; kingdom Bacillati; phylum Actinomycetota; class Actinomycetes; order Pseudonocardiales; family Pseudonocardiaceae; genus Saccharopolyspora; species Saccharopolyspora gregorii. Next base: position 4,875,612 of record NZ_CP059556.1, read on the forward strand.
CCGTCGTGGTCACGTACTGGAGCCAACCAGCGGAGCCCCGCCCGCTTCGAGTCCCGGAAGGTCGAACCCGGGCCCTGCCATCGAAAGTTGCAAGCGGTGTCCACTGCGGACGGGCCGCCGCCGGGAGCCATCGGCCCGGCGTCCCAGGTCGTCGGACTCGCGGTTGCCGGCACCTCCGGCATGCTGTACATGTACCTACATGTATAAACAGGTCTCGCCGGGGAAGCGGCAGCAGATCGTCGACACCCTCGCGCAGCGCATCCGCGACGGCCACTACCGGCTCGGCGAGAAGCTGGACGGGGAACTGCGGCTCGCCGAGGAGTTCGACGTCTCGCGCGGCACCGTCCGGCAGGCGCTCAACGAGCTCCAGCACCTGCGGCTCATCGCCACCGAGAGCGGGCGCGGCTCGTTCGTCATCTTCAACGGGCACCAGCTCAGCCAGGACCGCGGCTGGGCCCAATCGCTCGCCGACACCGGCAGCGAGATCACCGTCGCCGTCCTCGGCCTCGAACGCGTGGCGCGCGCCGACGTGCCGCTGCTGCCGCCCGAAGTGCGGCTCGACCGGGGCATCGCGATCCGCCGCGTCCGCATCCTCCGCTCCGCGGACGGCGTCGAACCGATCTCCTTCGAGCGCTCCACCGTGCCCGCCGAAGGCACCCTCGACCAGCTGCCGGAGACCGGACTGGTGAAAGGCTCGATCTCCCAGACCCTCGCGCAAGCCGGGTACCTGCTGACCCGCGGCACCCAGCGCGCGGACGTGCACTGGCTGGACGAGCGGGAAGCCGGGATCCTGCACCGCGAAGCGGGCAGCGCGTTCCTGCGCACCGCCCGCACCTCGTTCACCGACGACGGCCGGTTCGCCGAACACGTCGTCTCGCTGCTCGACCCGCGGTACTTCACCCTCGCGCTGAACTTCGGCGACCAGCGATGAACGCCGAGCACGACCCGGCGTTCGACCGCGCGCACGGCGCCCTGCTCGGCCTCGCCATCGGCGACGCCCTCGGCATGCCCACCCAGTCGATGCCGCGGGACCTGGTGCGGGCGCGCTACGGCCGGATCGAGGACTTCGTCGACGGCGCCGCCGACCAGCCGATCGCGCCCGGCATGGCCGCGGGATCGGTCACCGACGACACCGACCAGGCGATGATCGTCGCGCGGCTGGTCGCGGACGGCGACGGGGGCATCGATCCGCACGCCTTCGCCGCGGAGCTCATCGCCTGGGAGCAGGTGATGGTCGAGCGCGGCTCGCTGGACCTGCTCGGCCCCTCCACCAACGCCGCCCTGGCGAAGCTGCAGGCGGGCGCCCCCATCGAGGAGACCGGCCGCTACGGGACCACGAACGGCGCGGCGATGCGCATCGCCCCCGTCGGCATCGCGCACACCCCGGGCGAGCGCCTGCTCGACGCGGTCGTCGAAGCCAGCCGCGTCACCCACAACACCGGGCTCGGCATCTCCGCGGCCGCCGCGATCGCCGCCGCCGTGTCCGCGGGCGTCGACGGCGCGGACGTCCCCGGCGCCCTCGCGGCCGCCGCCACCGCGGCCCGCGACGGCGAATCGCGCGGGCACTGGGTGGCGGGCGGTTCGATCGCCGCCCGGCTGGAGTCCTTCCGCGCGCAGGCGCGGCGGCTCGGCACCGCGGAGTTCGCGACCTTCCTCTACGAGGTGGTCGGCACCTCGGTGCAGTCGCAGGAATCGGTCGTCGCGGCCCTCCTGCTCGTCGAACGCGGCGCCGACGACCCGTTCGCGGCGCTGTGCACCGCTGCTTCCCTCGGCGGCGACACCGACACCGTCGCCGCCATGGCCGGAGCGGTGCTGGGTGCCGTGCACGGCGCCGCCGCCTTCCCCGCAGCGGCGGTCCACCGGGTCCTGGCGGTCAACGCCCTGGAACCGGCACCACTCGCGCGGCGGCTCCTCGCCGTGCGGCGATCGTCAACGGAGATGATGAGATGACCCCTGTGTCCGAGACCAGATCCCCGGCGGCGAGCGCGCCGGAAGCACCCCCGGCCGGCGCGCTCGGAGCGGTGGAGCAGCGCGGCATCGAACCGGTGCCCGCCGCCGAACGCACCGGGAACCCGCTGCAGCTGTTCTGGGTGTGGTTCGCGGCGAACATCTCCGTGGTCGGCATGCCCCTCGGCGTCAGCCTCGTCGCCCTCGGCCTGTCCGCGTGGCAGGCGGTCGTCGTCGCGTTCCTCGGCTCGTTCGGCTCCTTCGCCGTCGTCGGCCTGATCTCCGTCGCCGGGCGACGCGGCGGGGCGCCGAGCCTCACCCTGTCCCGCGCCGTGTTCGGCACCCGGGGCAACGCGGGGCCGACGGCGGTCGCGCTGGTGTCGCGGCTCGGCTGGGAGACGGTGAACACGTCCACGGCCGCGCTCGCGATCGTCACCATCGTCTCGCTGCTCGCGGGCACCGGCGGCGACGCGAAGTCCGCGCCGGTCGTCGCGGTCGTGGGCGTCGCGCTGTTCGTCGGCTTCACCGTCGCCGTCTCCGGGATGGGCCACGCCGCGATCCTCGTGGTGCAGAAGTGGTCGACCTGGGTCTTCGGGGCCGCGAACCTGGCGATCCTCGGCTTCCTGGTCGTCAACATCGACTGGGCCGAGGTCGGCCGCGCCCCGGGCGGGGACCTCGCCGCGGTCCTGACCGGCATCGGGACCATCGTCGCGGGCACCGGCATCGGCTGGGCGAACTCCGGGGCCGACATGGCGCGCTACCAGGCGCCGAGCGTGCGCGCGGTGCCGCTGGTGATGTCCGCGTCGGCCGGTGCCGGCATCCCGCTGGTGATCATGATCGGCATGGGGTCGGTGCTCGGCTCGTCCGATCCGGCGATCGCCGCGTCCGCGAACCCGCTGGACGCGATCCGGGACACGCTGCCGCTGCCGGTCGCCGTGGGCTACATGCTGATCTCGTTCGTCGGGCTGCTGCTGTCGAACCACCTGTCGGTGTACTCGGCGGGGCTGACCACGCTCACCCTCGGGCTGCGGGTGAAGCGGGTGTACGCGGTGATCGTGGACGTGGTGGTCACGACGGTCGCCTCGCTGCTGTTCCTGCTGGTCGCGGACGGGTTCTACGGGCCGTTCACCACGTTCATCTCGCTGCTGGCGGTGCCGATCTCGGCGTGGGTGGGGATTTTCCTCGTCGACATGCTGCGGCGCCGCGAGTACGACCCGGTGGCGCTGCTGGACCTGACCCCGCGCAGCGCCTACCACTACCGCGGCGGGGTGCGGTGGGCCGCGTTCGGCCCGTGGCTGGCCGCCATCGTCTTCGCCGCACTGTTCATGCAGGTCACGCCGGGTGATGTGCCGTGGTACACCGGGCCGCTGCACGAGACCTGGATCGGCGTGAACGGCATGGCGTGGCTGGCGGCCGCCGTCGTCGGCGGGCTGCTGTACGCCGCGTTCGGCCTGCGCTCCGCGGCGGGTCCGCGATGAGCGGCCGCGTCATCCACACCGGGCAGGGCGTCGTGGACCTGGTGCTGCGGGTGCCCGCGGTGCCCGCGCCCGGCGGTGACGTGTTCGCCTCCGGGCACGAGTTCCTCGCCGGTGGCGGGGTGAACGTCATGCTCGCCGCCGCGCGCGACGGGGCCCGCGTCGTGTACGCGGGCGGGCACGGGACCGGGCCGTTCGGGGACGTGGTGCGCGCGGCGCTCACCGCCGAAGGGGTCGAGCTCACCGCACCGGCCGATCCGCGCCGGGACACCGGGTTCAGCGTCGCGCTCGTCGACGACGGCGCGGAGCGGACGTTCGTCTCCACCGCCGGAGCGGAGTCCGAAGTGGACGCCGAGCAGCTGCGCCGCACCGCACCGGACGACGCGGACGTCGTCTACGCGTCCGGCTACTCCCTGGTGCACGACGCCAACCGCGCCGCGCTGCTGGAGTGGTTGCCCACCGCCCCTGGCCGCGTCGTCGTCGATCCCGCCCCCGTGATCGGCGACGCCGACCTCGACGCGGTGCGCGTGCTGCTGGACCGCGCCGACGTGTGGACCACGAACGAGCGGGAGGCGCGGATCCTGCTGCGGCGCTTGGGATCCGAGTCCGCGGACGACGCGGCCGGAGTGGCGGCGGCGCTGGCCACCACCACGGGCCGCACCGTCGTGCTGCGCGCCGGGCCGCGCGGCGCGCTGCTGGCCCGCCCCGGTGGTGACGTACTGCTGTGCCCCTCCCCCGCGGTCGACGCGGTGGACACCAACGGTGCGGGCGACGCGCACGCCGGGGTGATGGCGGCGCGGCTGGCCGCCGGAGCGGACCTCGAATGCGCGGTCCGCCGGGCGAGCGTCGCGGCCGCGATCGCGGTCACCCGCTCCGGTCCCGCCACCGCGCCCACCGCCGCCGAGGTCGATGCGGTGATCCGCACCTCGACCGCCGGCGGCTAGGCCGGGCGCGGCCGGGTCAGCAGCCGAGGCGGGTCGCGAGCTCGGCGGCCGAGGTGGCGGCGATGTCGCAGGTGACGTCGGCCGCGCGGTCCGCCTCGCGGTGCGGCCCCTTCTCGCCGGGCCGTTCCAGGAACGCGGTGCGCAGCCCGGCGGCCCGCGCCCCGTCGACGTCCCAGCGGTGCGCGGCGACCAGCAGCAGCTGGTGCGGTGCGACGTCCAGCAGGCGGGCGGTCGTCAGGTAGGCGGCCGGGGACGGCTTGTAGCTGCGGGCGAGCTCGGCGGAGGTGATCGCGTCGAAGGTCAGCCCCGCCGCCTTGACCAGGTCGGTCAGCAACCGGAAACCGCCGTTGGACAGCACCACCACGGTGTAGCGGGCCCGCAACCGCGCCACCAGGTCCGCGCTGTCCGGCCAGGCGGGCAGCCGGTGCCAGGCGCGCACCAGCCGGGCCCGGTCGTCCTCGCCCATCGCGCCGGCGACCCCGTGCTCGGCGAGCAGGTCGTCCAGCGATTCGCGGTGCAGCGCGTCCAGGTAGGCCCACTCGCGTTCCCCGCGGTCGACCCGCGCCATCGCGGGCAGGTAGCGCCCCCGCCAGCTCTCGGCGAACGCGGCGGGATCGAGCTCGACCCCGCGATCGGCGAAGACCGCGCCGACCTGCTCGGTGATGCCGCTGTACCAGTCCACCGCGGTGCCGAAGATGTCGAACGCCACCACGCGCACGTCGTCGAGCATGCCGCCTCCTCGCCGGTCGTCCCCAGTTCGCTGACCCACCAGTCACACCACGTGGCGGAGCCCGGCGCAAGCGGTGCCCGACCGACCGACGTGGCGGCCGCGCGGCGACGCCACCGCGGAGCAGGCCGTTCGGCGGGCGCCCCCACCGCACCGACCTGCCGCGGAGCTACCGGTCGCGGGTGCCGCGGCGCAGTTCGGCGACGAACTCCACCGCGGGCGCGGAGGCGTTCTCCGCGGTGGCGACGGCGATGCTGCGGGTCAGCGCCGGGGTGCACGGCACGTGCCGCACTCCGGGCGGGCAGGGCGTCCGGGCGATGCGCGGGATGAGCGCGACGGCGAGGCCCGCGGCGACCGCGGACAGCTGCGTCGCGTAGTCGGTCGCGCAGTAGGGCACCTCGGCGTCGATGGAGTGCGCGCGCAGCGTCTGCACCAGCGCTTCGTGCGCTTCGGTGCCCGGCGGCGAACTGGCCCACCGCTGCCCGCGCAGTTCGCCGAGGTGCACGGCGGGCCGCTGCGCCAGCGGATGGCCGTCGGGCACGGCGAGCCGGACGTCCTCGGCGAGCAGTTCGGTGAGCGCGACGCCGGGCGGCATCCGGGCGGGCAGGCTCGTCCAGCTCTCCAGCACCACGGCGTCCAGCCGTCCGGCCCGCAGCGCGGGGATCAGCTCGATGACCTCGCCGTCGCGCACGCTCGGACTCACCCGCGGGTGCTGCCCGGTGAGCGCGCGCAGCGCGTCGTGCACGAACGAGCGCAGCGCACTGGGGACCGCTCCGACGCGCAGCGGCCCGATGAGCTGCTCGTGGAAGTCGGCGAGGTCCCGCTCCGCGTCCCGCACCGCGGTCGAGGCCGTGCGCGCGGCGGCGGCGAGCACGTGCCCGGCGGCGGTGAGCCGGATGCCGCGGCCATCGGGTTCCACCAGCCTGCAGTCGATCTCCCGCTCCAGCTTGCGCACGTGCTGCGACACCGCGGGCCGCGTGAGGTGCAGCGCCTCCGCCGCGGCGGTGATCGACACGTGTTCGGCGACCGCGGCGAACACCCGCAGCCGTTCCCAGCTCATCACGTCAGCGAGGCTAACGCGTGCGGGTAAGAACTGGTCAATGGTGCTACTCGGTCTCGGCTGCGACCGTGGAAGCCATGGTCACCGATCGCACGGCACCCTCCCCCGTCCGCAGCCCGGCCGCCCGGCCGGTCGCCGCCCCGGTGCTGCTGGTCGTGGCGGGCGCGGGCTGCCTGTCCGGGTCGGCGCTGTTCGTGAAGCTCGCCGAGGCCGGGTCGGGCACCGCGGCGTTCCTGCGCTGCGCGATCGCGCTCGTCGCGCTGGTGCCGTTGGCGGTGCGCGAGCACCGCGGGCACGGCCCGCTGGAGCCCGCGCTGCGGCGCTGGGCGGTGGCCTCGGGCGTCCTGCTCGGGCTGGACTACGTGCTGTGGACGCAGAGCATCCTCGACGTGGGCGCGGGGATCGCGACGGTGCTGAACAACGTGCAGGTGCTCGCGTTCCCGCTGCTGGCGCTGGTGTTCGGCGGCACGCCGATGGCGCGGCGGTTCCTGTTCGCCTGCCCGGTGATGCTCGCGGGGATCGCGCTGACCAGCGGCCTGCTCGCGCCGGGCGCGCAGGCGGCGCACCAGGGGCGCGGGGTGCTGCTGGGCGTGGCGTCCGGGGTCGCCTACGCCGGCTACCTGCACCTCAACCGGCTCTCCGGGCACCGCAGCCCGCGGCACGTGGTGACGCCGGTGTGCCTGGCGACGGCGGCCGCCGCGGTGGTCACCGGTGGGGCCGGGGCGGTGACCACGGGGATCACCGTGGACCTCCCGGCGACGTCCTGGCTGTGGCTCGTGCTGCTGGCGCTGGTGGGACAGGTCGCCGCGTGGCTGCTGCTGGCAGCGGGCGGTCGCGGGCTCGCGCCGGGCACGTCGGCGTCGTTGTTGCTGCTGCAGCCGGTCCTCGCGGTCGGGCTGGGCGTGCTGGTGCTGCGCGAGTCGCCGACCGCGGTGCAGCTCGCGGGGTGCGCGACCGTCGTCGCCGCCGTCTGGTCCGCGAACCGGCCGTCCACTTCGGACATATGGCCTCGCGGCGGATTCGAGTCCACATCGGACGGACGGCTGCCGCCGACCGTCCCACCAGGTGGACGGACGACGGCCGCCACCGGCACCCGTCCCGGTACGATCGGCGACAGGTGCGGGCCGGAGCTCGCCGGGACCGGATTCCGCTGCCAGCGCGGGGAATTCGGCGTGCAGACCCCGCCGCGGCCGGGCTCGTCCCGCGCGGCGGAACACGAGAGGACCCTGAGATGACGACGACGTGCCCGACCGCGAACCGGGAGGTCCAGCGGCCGAACGACACGACGATCCGGTACGCGGCCACCGGCCCGGCCGACGGACCGGTCCTGGTCCTCGTGCACGGCTGGGGCTGCGACCGTACCGATTTCGACGCCCTGATCGGCTTCCTCCCCGGCCACCACCGCGTCCTCGCCGTCGACCTCGCCGGGCACGGCGAATCCCGGTCCGCGCGGGAGGACTGGACGATGGCGGAGTTCGCCCGCGACGTCGCGGCCGTGCTCGCCGCCGAATCCGTGGACACCTGCGTCGTGGCCGGGCACTCGATGGGCGGCGCGGTGGCCGTCGAGACCGCCCGGCTGCTGCCCGCCGTCGTCACCCGCGTGGTCGCGCTCGACGCGCTGCACTACCTGTCGTTGTTCCCCGCCCAGCAGGAGCAGCAGGTCGACGCGGTCGTGCGCGCGTTCCACGAGGACTTCGCCGCGGCCACGCGGGCGATGGTCGCCAGCGGCTCCCCCGAAGGCACCGATCCCGCGGCGCAGGAGGCCTACTTCGAGCGCATGGTGGCCGTGCCCCGGCAGGTGGGCCTGGACGCGATCGAAGGCCTGGTGCGCTGGGACATGGATTCCGCGCTGCGCGACGCCCACCAGCCGATCACGGTGTTCGCGGTCCGCGAGATCCTCGCGCGGGACGCCGTCGACCGCTACGGCGACCGCCTCCGCATCGTGCCCGTCGACCTGGGCAGCCACCACTTCCACGTCGAATCCCCGAAGGCCACGGCCGCCCTGCTCGCCGACGCCTGACCGGCGCCCACCCGCTGCGGATCCGCACGTCCCCTCCGGCCGCCGGCCCCGCCACCGCCACGGCACGCCGCCGAGCAGGCCGGGCTTCGCCCTCGGCCGGGGAACCGCGTTCACCCGCCGGAATCGACCGGCCCGCTCGTCGGCCCCGGCGCCAGCACGCCCTGCACAGCGCTCCCGACGAGTTCGACCAGGGTCTCCTGCTCCGCTCCGGTACGGCGGCGGGAATCCCGGTTCAGGGCCGGGTCAGGACGATGCGCTTGCTGCTGTCGGCCGGCTGCGCCCAGGCGCGTTCGACGTCGGTGAGCGGGATCGGGTCGGCGTCCACGGCGAAGGTGCCGCGGGCGATCTCCGCCAGCACCTCCGGCGCCGCGGCCGCCATCTCCGCTCCGCTCAGCGAGCCCTGCCCGCTGCCGATCACGTCGATCCGCGAGGACCGCAGCGCCCCGGCGGGCAGCGCCGCCCGAGATCCGGCCATCTCACCGAGGTTGATCCAGGTCAGCGGACGTGCCGGTTCGGGCCGGGCGGAGACCAGCGCTCCCAGCGTCGTGGCCGCCGGTTCACCCCAGAGGAAGTCGAGGACCACGTCGACGTCCGGGGGCGGCGGGTCGCCGATCAAGGCCGTCCCGGTGGCGCCGCGCACCGCGGCCAGCCGTTCCGGGTCGCGCCCCACGGCGGTCACCTGCGCGGCGCCGAACAGCCGGGCCACCGCCACGGCCATCCGCCCGGTGCCGCCGGTGGCGCCGAGCACCAGGACGTTCTTGCCCGGTTCCAGCGCGATCCGCCGCGTCAACGCGAGCCAGGACGCGATCACGCAGTTCATCGTCGCCGCCACCGCCACCGGGTCGGCCCCGTCGGGGAGGACGATGCTGCGCCGGGTGTCGATGACCGCTTGTTCGGCCATCGAACCGCTCCGGCCCCCGAAGGTCGCGAAGAACCAGAGCCGGCCGTCCGGACCGCGCCCCACGCCGTCGAGGCCCGGCACCAGAGGCAGCTCGTCGGGGGAGCTCGTGTAGTGCGAGCCGTCGGCCTGCATCCGGACTCGCGGATGGAGCCCGGCGGCCAGGACGTCGACCACGATCTCGTGCTCCTCGGTCGCTCGCGGGGAGGGCGTGTCCGCGTACCGCGGGCCGGTGCCGTACGCCGTGACCACTGCAGCTTTCATTCTCGGAAGTCCTTCCAGAGTCAGGAACGGGTGGACGAATGTCCGGAGGGAGGGGAACCGGGTCCGCAGGTCGTGGGCGGCCCCTCGCCGTCATGATCGAAACTCTAAGCGGGCGCGGATGCGCCGCCTATGCTCGAAGAACCGACTTCTGTTCGCGATCGTCCGGAGGGCCGATGGATCCGCTGAGCGAGGTGCTGTCGCTGCTCCGGCCGCGGAGTCCCAGGACGGCCGAGGTCGACGCGGGCGGCGCGTGGGCGATCGAGCTCGACGACCTCGCCGGGCAGATCAAGTGCTACGCCGTCGTCGAGGGCTCGTGCCGGCTGATGGTCGAGGGCAGATCCGCAGAGCTGTCCGAAGGCTCCTGCTTCGTCATGCCGACCGGCCGCGGCGCCGTCATCGGCAGCGGACCGGACGTCGAACCGGCACTGGCCTCCGAACTGCTCGGCCCGGCCCGCAGCGGGAAGGTCATCACGTACCAGGGCGGCGGTGACGCTCGCGTGATCGGCACGCGGTTCGAGTTCGACAGTCCGAACGCGCCGGTGCTGCTGCGGTCGATGCCGACCCTCATGCGGGTCGACGCGTCCCGTGATCGCGCCCGGCTGCGGGGCGCGATCGAGCTCATGGCCGAGGAGGTCCGCGAGGCACGCCCGGGTTCGCACCTGGTCGCGCAGCAACTGGCCCACCTGATGCTGGTCCAGGCGCTGCGGCTGCACATGGCCACTCGGGCCCCGGACGACGTCGGCTGGTTCGCCGCCCTGGCCGATCCCCGGTTGAGCACCGCACTGGAGGCCGTGCACGCCGACCCCGCCCACCCGTGGAGCGTGCAGAAGCTCGCCGCCCGGGCCGGCATGTCCCGCACGACGTTCGCCGAGCACTTCCGGGCCCGCGCGGGTGAGACCCCGATCGCGTACCTGACCCGGTGGCGCATGATCCTGGCCGGCGAGAAGCTGCGCACCGGCGAGGACACGATCGCCCGGATCGCGAGCTCCCTGGGCTACCACTCCGAGCACGCCTTCAACGCGGCCTTCAAGCGGGAGGTGGGGATCCCGCCCGGCCGCTACGCCCGCGCCGCCCGACCCGATCCGAACCTCGACCGGGCCGCGGACGCGGGCAGCTGAACCACCGAGGATTCGTCCCGCTCACATCGCGCCGACCGTCGAGGCGGTCAGCTTTCCGCACGGCTCGCACTCGGCGGCACGACAACGTCCACAAGGGACGGAATCCGCGAACCGCGGCTGGACCACGCGCGGTCGGTCGGCGCGGGGAGCCCGACCCGGAGGTCGCGTTCGGGTTGGAACGTTCCCGCGCGGCGGCCTCGTCGGGTCGTCCGACGACCGGATCGGCTGGTTCGGCTTCCCCAGCCGCGGTGCCAACGCCGCGGCGCTCGACCAGATCGCCGCGTGGGACCGGTCCCCGGCGGACGGCTCCGGCCACGAGTGCACGCCGTCGGCACGAACCCGGCCCGAGCGGCTCAGGGCTCGGGTCGCAGACCGCGCATCAGCAGGTCGAGCAACCGGCCGGCCCTGGCACCGTGCTCGGGGAGGGGTGCCACGGTGAAGATGCCGATGAGGCCGGCGGCCACGTCCTCGGCCGCGACGTCGCCGCGCAGCTCACCTGCCGCGTCGCCGGCGCGAAGCACCTCCTCGATCGCCGCGATCAGGTCGGCGTGGGTCCGGGCGTGCGCGATCTCACCGGACTCGATCATGGTGAGCAGCGTGCCCAGCATGCCGTTCTTGGTCGCGATCCAGTCCCCGAACAGGTCCATCCAGCGCCGCAACGCCTCGGCCGGGGGCAGCTCCGCGAGCAGCCGGCGGGCGCCGTCGGTGAGCCGCTGGACCTGATCGCCGTAGACCGCGGCGACCAGGTCCTCGCGGGTGGGGAAGTGCCGGTAGAGGGTGGCGATGCCGACCCCGGCTTCGCGCGCGACCTCGCGCAGCGACGGCTCGGTCTCGGCGGACGCGAAGACGCGGGTGGCGACCTCGAGGAGCTGCCTGCGGTTGCGGGACGCGTCCGCTCGCGGCGCGCGGGTGTCTGACCTCTTCAAAACGGAACACGCTCCGGTTGTGCTACGGTTCGTCGAAACGGAGCATAGTCCGCTTCCCATCCGCATCCCTCCCCGGAGTCCGATCAGCATGAGCACGTCCACCAGGACCAGCAGAGCCGTCCAGTTCGTCGAATCCTTCGGAGGGCCCGCGGCCCTCGACCTGCGCGAGGTGCCCGTCCCGGAGGTGGCAGCGGGACAGGTCCGCGTCCGCGTCAGCGCGGCCGGGCTGAACCCGATGGACTGGTTCATGACCTCGGACGCGGACGCCGCCGCCCGCTTCGGGCTGAGCTTGCCGTGCGGGTTCGGGAACGACTACGCGGGCGTCGTGGACGAGGTGGGCGACGGGGCCCGCGACGGGAACGGCGTCCGGTTCGAGGTCGGCGACCGGGTGTTCGGAGCCGCTTTCTCGCGCAGCGTCGCCGAGCACGTGGTCGTGAACGCGCCCGGCCGCATCGGCGAGGGCGGCGACGTCCACCGCACACCGGACGGACTCGACGACCGCACCGCAAGCGCCCTGTCCATCGCGGGGTGCACGGCCGCCGCCGCGCTCGCGGTGGTCGACCCCGGCCCGTCCGACACGCTGCTGGTCGGTGGCGCGGGAGGCGGGGTCGGCGTGTTCGCCGTCCAGCTCGCCCGCCGCACCGGCGCGCGGGTCATCGGGACGGGATCAGCGACCTCGGCCGACGCCCTGCGGGCACTGGGCGCCGAGCCCGTCACCTACGGCGACGGCCTGGCCGACCGGGTCCGCGAGCTGGCTCCCGACGGCATCACCGCGGCCGTGGACCTGCACGGCACGGACGTGATCGCGGTGGCGCGCGAGCTCGGCGCACCCGACTCCCGGCTGACCACGATCGCCGCCGTCGTGGACGGCGTTCTCCCGGCGAACGGTGCCAACGCCGCTCCCGGCGCCATCGAGGAGATCGCCCGCCTGGCCGCGGAAGGCCTGCTGCGCGTGCCCATCGCGGCGACCTTCCCCGTCGAGGAGGTCCGCGCCGCCGTCGAGCTGCAGGCGGGACGGCACGTGCACGGCAAGGTCGTCGTCGACCTCCCCTGAGGGGCGCAACCGCCGCGAGGTGGCCGCAGACCGGCTTCGAACCGACGCCCCGCGCTCGTGCGGATGCCGCGCTCCTCCCAGCCCACGGCGCTCGCACGGTCCGATGAAGCCACGCCGGAGCAGGAACCCGCGAGGCCGTCCGGAGGCGGCCCGCAGGGTCGGGGCGCGGGCGAACGGCCGCCGAGATCACCCGCGCCCCGACCCGGATCTGCCGCAGCGCTCTCGCGGCGCGACCCGGACGCCTAGCGCCCTTCATCCTCATTCCGCCAGGAATGACGCGCGGGGTCGGCGACGATGGCGTTGAGGGCGGCGATGTGGCGCCGGTACGCCTGCCGCCCAGCCGGGGTGATGCGGTACCAGGTGGCGCCGCCTCTGCCTCGCCCGGTCTTCTTGACCTTGACGTAGCCGGCGTGCTCCAGCGTGTTCATCTGCTTCGAGAGGTCCGAGTCGCTGATGCCGAGGTGGTCACGCAGGAAGCCGAAGTCGGCGTGCTCACCGCCGGCCAGGACCGACATCGCCGCCAGGCGCTTGGGAGCGTGGATGACGGCATCGAGGTCGGAGAGATTCATCCCTCGCCCTCGACGCGTCGGCGGGTCCGCGCCGCTGCGTGTTCGTACGCCTTCTCGTACCACAGCAGTCCTCCCGTGACGCCCACGAACGTCACGGCCGCCGCCACGACACCACCGGCGAACACGGCGAGCAGCGCGATGGTGGCCGTCAGTACCGCCGCGCCGATCAGGTAGGCCCTGATGGCGGGCTTGAACTCCGCCGGTGCACCAGCGACGTCCGGCCATGCACCGCGCACCCGGCGGTACCGGACCTGGGCGATCAACGCGACGGCCACCAGCGCCAGCAGCGCCGCGGCGCTCCACAACCCGTGCAGCTCGGTCACCGCGAGGACGAGCGCGCAGGCCCAGGCCCCGGCCGCGGGGTAGTACCACCAGCGGGTCGGCGGGTAGTCGATCCAGGTGGCAACGGCGCCGCGCTCGGCCTCAGCCAAGGCGCGCCGCGGCGTGAAATCACTTTCCATGGTGGAAAACATATTCGATCGCTTTCCACTTCTGCAAGTGGAAAGTGGTGGGCGGCGCCTGCCACCGATCCGACCGCTCCACAGGCCCGGTGCGGCGGGGCGGCAACACTCGCTCGACGCAGCCCGGCTACACCGGGTAGGACGACTAGAGTTGACCCGCCACCGACCCAGCCCCTACCCGACGCTCCCGGAGATGCCCGCGTGTCTGATCGGTTCGTTCACCTGCACGTGCACACCGAGTTCTCGATGCTCGACGGTGCCGCCAAGCACAACGCACTGTTCGCCGAGGTCTCTCGGCTCGAACAACCCGCGGTGGCGATGACCGACCACGGCAACATGTTCGGCGCGCACTCCTTCAACGCGCAGGCCAAGAAGTCCGGCATCAAGCCGATCATCGGCATCGAGGCGTACGTCGCTCCGGCGAGCCGCTACCACAAGAAACCGGTGTTCTGGGGCGAACGAGCACGAACCGGCAAAAAAGAGGTCGACGAGTACGGCGAGAGCGGCGATGTCTCCGGCGCCGGCGCGTACACGCACATGACCATGCTCGCGCAGAACTCGACCGGGCTGCGCAACCTGTTCAAACTGTCCTCGCTCGCGTCCATGCAAGGGTTCTTCCGCAAACCGCGCATGGACAAGGAGCTGATCGCCGAGCACGCGGACGGGATCATCGCCACGAGCGGCTGCCTCGCCGGCGAAATCCTCACCCGCCTCCGCCTGGGCCAGAAGCAGGAGGCCGTGCAGGCCGCCTCCGACTACAAGGACATCTTCGGGCCGGACCGCTTCTTCATCGAGGTCATGGACCACGGCATCCAGATGGAGCGCAACATCCGCGCAGAGCTGCTGGACATCGCCCGCCAACTCGACCTCCGGACCGTGGCCACGAACGACAGTCACTACGTGACCGCGGATCAGGCCGGCCACCACGACGCTCTGCTCTGCCTGCAAACCCGCTCAACGCTCGCCGACACCGACAGGTTCAAGTTCAACGGCGACGGCTACCACATCAAATCATCGGCGGAGATGCGCGAGTACTGGGACACCGAGGTTCCCGGTGCCGCCGATAGCACCTTGCTGATCACCGACATGGTCGAGGGTTACGACGAGGCATTCGCACCCACGAACCGGATGCCGCAGGCCAAGATCAAGCCCGGCAGCACCGATGTCGAAGTGCTGCGCGAAGAGGTCGAGGAATTCATCCCGACCCGATTCCCAGGCGACAGCTTCACCCAAGACTACCGCGACCAGCTCGAATGGGAGCTGAAGGTCATCACCGAGAAGGGGTACAGCTCGTACTTCCTGGTCGTCGGTGACATGATCCGGTGGGCCAAGAACAACGGCATTCGCGTAGGGCCGGGACGTGGCTCGGCCGCGGGCGCGCTGCTGTCCTATGTGCTGCACATCATCGACATCGACCCCTTGCAACACGGGCTCCTGTTCGAGCGGTTCCTCAACCCCGAGCGCGACTCGCCACCCGACATCGACATCGACTTCGACGAGCGCAGGCGCGATGAGGTCATCGCCTACGCGAAGGAGAAGTACGGCGAAGAATACTTCGCCAAGGTCATCACCTACGGCACGATTAAAACGAAAGCGGCGTTCAAGGACGCCGCCCGCGTGCACCTCGGGCAACCTGGATTCCAGCTCGCCGACCAGTTCAGCAAAGCACTACCGGCGCCGATCGCGGCGAAGGACATCCCGCTGTCCGGGATCGTCGATCCACAGCACGAGCGCTACACCGAGGCCGCCGAAGTTCGCTCGCTGATCGAGAACGACGCGCAGATCGGCAAGATCTTCGATACCGCACGCGGACTGGAAGGCTTGATCCGGAACGCAGGCGTGCACGCCTGCGCCCACATCATCTCCCGCGAACCACTGCTCGACGTGCTGCCGCTGTGGAAACGCGATGACGGTGAGATCATCACCGGCTGGGACGGGCCGCAGTGCGAAGACGTGGGCCTGCTCAAGATCGATATTCTCGGCCTCGTCAACATGACCACGATCGA
Organism: Saccharopolyspora gregorii; assembly: GCF_024734405.1. Lineage (NCBI taxonomy): Bacteria > Bacillati > Actinomycetota > Actinomycetes > Pseudonocardiales > Pseudonocardiaceae > Saccharopolyspora > Saccharopolyspora gregorii. The sequence goes on from NZ_CP059556.1 coordinate 4,891,081, forward strand.
CGACACCGTGCGCATGGTGAAGGCCAATCACGGTGTTGAGATCGAACCGCTCGAGATCCCTCTCGATGACGCCCCCACCTTCGAGATGCTGAGCAGGGGCGAGAGCTTGGGCGTGTTCCAGCTTGAAGGTGGCGGAATGCAATCGCTGCTCAAGCGCATGGCCCCCACCCGGTTCGGCGACATCGTCGCCTGCGTCGCCCTGTACCGGCCGGGCCCGATGGACGTCAACGCCCACCTCGACTACGCCGACCGCAAGAACGGCAAGAAGCCCGTCGAGCCGATCCACGCCGAACTCGACAAACCGCTCGAAGACGTGCTCGGTGAAACGTACGGCCTGATCGTCTACCAAGAGCAGATCATGGCCATCGCCCAGCGAGTGGCGGGATACACGCTCGGACAAGCCGACTTGCTCCGACGTGCGATGGGCAAGAAGAAGAAGGAGGTGATGGACGAGCAGTTCGCCCGGTTCGAAGCCGGGATGGCCGAACGGGAGTACAGCAAAGAGGCCATCGACCAGCTCTGGGCGACCGTGCTGCCCTTCGCCGGATACGCGTTCAACAAGTCCCACGCGGCCGCCTACGGCTTGGTGACCTACTGGACCGCCTACCTGAAAGCGCACTACCCGGCCGAATACATGGCGGCACTGCTGACCGCCAACGCGCACAACAAGGACAAGACCGGCATCTACCTGTCCGAGTGCCGCCGAATGGGAATCCGCGTGCTACCGCCGGACGTGAACGAATCCGTCGTCGGGCACGCGGCCGTGGACGGTCGAATCCGTTTCGGGATGGGAGCCATCCGCAACGTCGGCACGAACGTGGTCGAGTCGATCACCAAAACGCGTGAGACCAAGGGCCGCTACTCCTCGTTCACCGATTTCCTCGACAAGGTCGAGATCACCGCGTGCAACAAGCGGGTCATCGAGTCGCTGATCAAGGCAGGCGCCTTCGACTCGCTCGGAGCCACTCGCATGGCCCTGACCCAACACCACGAGGCGGCGGTCGACGCCGTGATCGGCCTCAAACGCCAAGAGGCGATGGGGCAGTTCGACCTGTTCGGCGGAGGTGACGACACCGCCACCAGCCCCGATTCCTCCCCGCTGGCGCACCTCCAGTTCACCCAGGAGGAATGGCCGCGCAAACAGCTCCTGGCGTACGAGCGGGAGATGCTCGGCCTCTACGTCTCCGCGCACCCCCTGGACGGCGCCGAGCGGTTGTTGCGGCCGTACCAGGACACCACCATCGCAGAACTCGTCGGTGGAGAACGCGAGCCCGGCCCCAACGGCAAGGAAGAGGCCAAGATCGCTGGAATGATCTCGGCGATCCAGCGGCGGCTCAACAAGAACGGGCAGCCCTGGGCCATCGTCACGCTGGAGGACTTCGACGCCAGCGTGGAAGTGCTGTTCTTCCCGAAGTCCTACGAGCTGTTCTCCGACTGCTTGGCCGAAGACACCGCGCTCGCCGTCAAGGGCCGGGTCAACGAACGTGAAGGCGAGATCAGCGTGTTCGCCTCGGACGCCGTACCGGTGGACATCGCCGCGGCCGAGCACTCGCCCGGATCAGCGCCGCCGTTCGTGCTCCGCGCCGATGCCAAGAAGATCGACAAGGAACTCATCGGAGAACTCCGCAACACGCTCGGGACCTATCGTGGCGAAACCCCGGTGCACGTCCACTTGGGTGCGACTCGACTCGAACTGCCGGCTTGGCCGGTGAAGGTGTGCACCGAGCTCGTTTCCGAGCTCAAGTCACTGCGGGGAATCGCGATCGAGCGCGTGGGCTCGGCCTGACGGACAAGCCGGGGCGGAGCCGGCGCCGCAGCACCCCTGCGTCCGCTGAGCGGCTCCGGCCCCGGCCGCCGCCACCGCCGTCCGCACACCCGGCGCCGACCACCCCGTCGAACACACCCGCTGATCTAGCACGAAAGTGCTGGGTCAGCGGGCTTTTTGATGTCGCGTCATCGATCAGATCCCCTGCCACGCCGTAAACCGGAGTGAACGAAAACCAACCCTGTCGCGATAGAACACCAGGTCAAGAAGTGTCGGCCCCGCGCACGCGGGGATCGTTCCTGATTGGTCGCGGGGTCGCCCCCGATGCAGTAGTCGGCCCCGCGCACGCGGGAATTGTTCCCCGGCGATCCGACGCTCTTCGTGGAGAGCACCGTCGAGCCCGCGCACGCGGGGTATCTCCCCCGTCGGCCGCCATCACGAGAACGAACACGCAACCCGGGCGACCGACCTAGACCGTTCTCAAAAGAACATCGTGCATCGCCTTTCAGGGCCACGGCCGAACGTAGCTCTGTCGATCGATGACGTCGAGTGACCGCTACCACGTCAAGGTAGTGGCCAACGGACCATCTCACTGTGAACCGGGGCCGAGGTCGGTGTCGTTGCCGATCACCGCCGGGCAATGCGGCGAAGTCGGCCGATCCAACGTCGAACCAACCCACCACCGCCGACAACACCGTTCAAGCGATGGTCCCGTCACCAGTTCCTGTCGCGTGCAGGAGTTGTGCCGAGTACGGGTTGAGTTCGATCGCTTTGTCCTCGCCGACGATCACCGTGCCTCCGAGGTGGGCCAAGTGACGGCCGAACGCGTAGTTCGGTTCGAAAGCGAAGCTCATTCCCTGGAGAACACCTCGGCATAGATGACATCGCCGTCTTGCAGCACACGCGGGGTTCGCGCGCGCTGACCCCAGTCCGGTGGTCCTGCCGCCACCACATCCGCCCCCGACCACAGGTGCATGGCAGGAGGCAACGACCCGAGGCTATACCCGGCGGCCATACCCGCTGCGTACACGCGGCTCTCCGGGACTCCGGGCGCAGCAGTGGCCACCATTGCCTGAACCATGGCGTCACCGATGCTTGCCGAGTGCCGCAGCACGGCGATCTCCTCCTCCCCAAGCTGCATGATGAGTTGGCCGAAAGGGAGGTCGACCGCTTGGAAGACCGCTTCGGGGAAGCGACACAGCACGTTGTTCCAGAGGTTGTAAGGGATGATTCCCTCGGGGTGCCACGGCATGTGGGAACCGAGGCCGACGACACCAATGGCCGACTCGGCCAAATCCAGCTCGTTGAGTGTTTCGATGATCGTTGAGGAATGCCGGGTGCCACGCAGGCGCTGCGCGGGGATCCAGGGGGTGTCGCCGCGTCGGTGGGATTCCAGGTGGTCCATGATGAACATAGGCCCTGGGAGGAGGGCGACCGGCTCACCGGCCCGAGGGAAGACCACTGTCGTACCGGCGCGGCCATTGGTGAACCAAGTGTCGTAGGCAACCGGCGCAGGACCCGCGTCCTCGTGCTCGCCGAAGACCAGCAAGGCATCAAGTCCTTCGCGGGCCATGAATTCTCTCGCCAGGTTCCATCGGCGGTCGCGTTCAATCGTGGAAAAGACCGGTAACCGCATTTCGGTCATCTTCATCTCCTTGTCAGGTCATGCGCTAACCCGGCAGGTCAGCGGGAACGGTGTCCCCGCGTCATCCATGGGATCGGCGTCCTTGACCAGAGTGAAGCCTCCGTCCGTGGGGAGCCAGGACCGCTCTGTCCCCCGCTACGCGTGGGAATGCGGGTACGGGTGGAAGCCCTGCGTTCCGATCGTCCGCAATAGTGCGATCTTCTCGCGTGCGTCAGTGCCCTCTGTCGGAAAGAACGCGAGAACCTTGGTGTCCGCTTCGGGCGATAGCAGGGCCTCGCAGGTCAGGTGCAGGACGCCGACCTCGCGGTGCAAGAACCTCTTGCGATCGAAGCGGTGCACTGCCACTTCATGGTGCGCCCACAGGTCGCGGAACTCCTCGCTTTTCTCCAGCAGACCTGCGACCAGGTCAGCGACGTCGGCATCGCCGCCGCGCCGCGCGGAGGTCGCCCGGAGGTCATTGACGTGTGCGAGCGAGTGCTTTGGCCAGTCCTCCTCGGGAAAGCAGTTGCGCAGGTCAGGTTCGGTGAACCACCGCCACACGATGTTCGTCGAGCGATGGGAGTCGCTCCTCGTGGTCCAGCCCAGAGTGATCGCGGCAACGTCGTTCTGCCAAAGCATTTCGCCCAGATCGCTGACGACACATGCCGGAATATCACCGAGCCGATCCAGCAGACTCATCACCCCGGGCCGTACATAGCCACCCGAGTAGCGGAGCGGGGCCGAGAAACCGGCCAGGTGGTACAGGTGGTCGCGCTCGTCGGGATCGCATCGCAGAGCACGGGCGAGCGACGCCACGATGGCCTGGGAGGGGTTCGCGCCGCGGCACTGTTCCAGCCGGGCGTAGTAGTCCGTGGAGATATTGGCCAGCTGGGCCACCTCGTCGCGCCGCAGACCCGGCGTACGCCGCCGCACACCCTCCGGCAGACCTATGTCGGTCGGTCGCAGCAGCTGCCGGCGACGTCGGAGGAAATCGGCAAGTCCAGGACGATCAATCATGCCTCCAGTACACCCCCGCCCGCTTCTTCCGAACAGTCGGCACCCAGGGACAGGCCGTCCCTGGCTGCAAGGTCCCGCGTTGGGTGATCCTGGCCTGGCCCGGGTTCGTGACCTGCCTGGGTGCTGAGAACAGGGCAGACGACTCCTGTGCGTCGTTGATCGAGGTGAGACGTTTCGCCTCTCTGCCTGCTACTGCCCCGCCACACGCGTGATGCCGTCATTAGATCGGGGCCCCACCTCATCAAGAGCGGCGCTTCGGACGACGGTTCCCGTCATCGGCACCATCGAGAACCAGAAACACGAAAGGAACGCCCATGACTTCGATTCTGATCACTGGTGGCAACTCGGGAATCGGGCTCGCCGCGGCACGGGTGCTTGCCGCGCAAGGCATCGAGCTCGTCCTGCGGGTCGCAGCGTGGAACGCATGCAACCGGTCGTCGACGAGCTGAGCGCGCAGTACGGCGCGTCGGTGACAACACTGACACTCGACACCTCGTCGCTCGCCTCAGTCAGGGCGGCCGTCACGCAGTTCCGTACGATGCTCGTCTCCCGTGAGGTTTCCGAGCTCGACGCGATCGTGTGCAACGCTGCCGGTCGTTTCGACGGAGACGTCTCCTACAGTCCCGACGGGTACGAGATGACCTTCGCTACCAACTGCCTGGGCCACTTCCTCCTCGTCGAACTATTGTTCCCGAGCCTCTCCGAAAAGGGCCGGGTCGTCTACACCGCCAGCGGTACCCACGACTGGGACTCGACGGACGGCCGACTGGTCGGGGCCACCGTGGAACCAGACGCCGCCGCACTGGCCACCAACGGCAAGGACGGCGGCAAGGCACTGTCCGCCGGCAAGCGCTACTCCACCTCGAAACTGTGCACCGTGATGTACGCCTACGAGTTGGACCGTCGGCTCCGCAGGTCCCGCAGTTCGGTCTCGTCGATCGCCTTCGACCCGGGATCCGTTCCCGAAACCGGATTTCTCCGCGACATGCCACGGCCCGTGCAATGGGTTTCGAACACGGCAGCCATGAAATGGGTTTCCAAGCGCATGGGCGCTGTCACATCGGACGCGGAGTTTTTCAGGAGCCGCGCTGGCAACACTCGCCGCCGACCCCGGCTATGCGCAGGAATCAGGCAAATACTTCCAGGCCCAGGACAAGTCCCTTTCGGCCGTGCGCTCCGCGCGCCTCTCCTACGACGAACGGCGCGCAGCTCAGCTGTGGGACGACACCAAGCTTCTCGTCCACCTGACTGATGACGAAGAGCCGATGCAACTCCGGTAGGGCTCATCGCACGAACCGTGTTTTCGGTGGCGGTGAAGGTGTCCCCGCCGCCACCCGACGACGCGCCCGACACGGCCGGCCACCGGCGCGCGAAACGAATCCTCCCAAAATCCCCCCACCAGCGGCCCGGACAGCACTTTGGGTCCACTAAGGACATAAATGCAAGATCATCGCCCCGTAAGAAAAAGCCCGCTGACCTGGACATTCGGTCCAGATCGGCGGGCTTCTCGTGCGGTGGGCGCAGCTGGGTTCGAACCAGCGACCCCTTGCTTGTAAGGCATCCGCGCCCCAGCGGTGTGCGTGACCAGGAGATTCCTGGTCAGCGGCGAGCGTCCGACCCACAGTTAAGGGGTCGCAGAACGATCTTGCTCAACGTCTCGGAAATCCCACCCGAACAGACCAGCCACGAGGCGCACGACCCAAGCCTCTCCCCTCCCCGCCAGTGGCTGCCGCGATAGACGCTTACCCAGGCGAGCCTTGCGTGGGCCGATGCCTAACGAGATCCCCTCTAGCGACCGCCGCTTGCACGTGGATCCAGCGGTCTGCAACTCGCTCTCCGGGTAGCTTTCACTCGCTATGAAGTATCCGAACCTCGGTGAGCAGCCTGAACCCGACCTCGTCCTGATCGCCCTCGATGTGCGGGCACGGCGGAGAGACCCTGGCGAGTTCGACGCGGCGTTCGCGGGGGCGGCGTTGTACGTCCGCCGCACGCAGGATCGGGTAGGCGTGATGGCCGCGGAGTTGCCGGGGAAGGGGCGCTGGGTTCTCGCTTTCTCGTCGTTGGCTCGGCTGGCACGCCATTCCGGCGACGTGTCCTGGCTGTCGACTACGGGCGCCGACCTTCTTGATCAACTACCGCGTGGTCTCGGCGTGCTCGTGGATGTCGACGACCCGCACGGGCTTCCGCTGCTCCCCCAGCCGCACGGCGGTCGCGCACGGTTCGGTGGCGCCTCCCTTCCTCCGAGACCCGCCGATATGCCGGAACGGCCTCCCGGAACGCATCCCGTCTGGTAACAAGATCGGCGGCAAGGCCTCATGGAAGGGGTGCGATGACCCAGGGCTTCGACGTGGACCTGCAAGTGCTGGACAGTGCGGGCGAAGCGGTCGCGCAGACGATGCACGACATGCAGTCCTGCAAGGTCGAAGACATTTGCGGGGACGAACAGCAATACGGGCACGCCGGTCTGCACGACGCCTTCGAGCACTTCTGCGACAGGTGGCAGCACGGCGTCGAGGTCCTGATCGAGGACGGCGACACGATCACGCAAGTCCTCAACAAGGTCGTCGACACCTACGTCGAAGCCGACGCGGCCAGCGAAGAATCCATGCGCGCCGTCGGCCGGGGCGAAGACCCCGCAGCCGGGGTCGCAGATGGCTGAACTCGGCGAGACGTCCGACCCGAGGCGGGGCTCGTCCCAGGTGATCCCGACGCGATCGACGACAACGTCGTCGCGATCCGCGGGCGCGGCCAGACCATGGAGCAGGGCGCCGACAGCCTGAAGAAGATCGACACCGGAGCGTGGACCGGCGCGGCGGGCAACACGTTCCGCGACCAGTTCGGCTACGAGCCGACCCGGTGGTTGCACGCAGCCGATTCGTTCACCGCCACAGCGGCAGCCCTCGAGGAGTACGCGGAAGTCCTTCGCTGGGCCCAGACGCAGGCGACCGAGGCGATCGCAGTCTGGCAAGAGGGAGAAGCGGCAACGCACGAGGCGCAGGCAGCCCACGAAGCATCGGTCGCGGAGGCTGATCGCCACAACCGAGCCAACGCGGAATCAGGCGCACCCGGCCGCGTCGACCCAGGACCGTTCTCCGACCCCGGCGAGGCCAAACGACAGGCAGCTCGTGACACTCTCTCTCGCGCACGGGAACAGCTCGGATCAACCGGAGATCGCAGCGCTGCCAGCATCCGCGCAGAGGGCGACCTCGCGCCGGAGCAGTCGGGCTGGGACGCCTTCCAGGACGGGGCCGGCGCGGCACTCGGCTTCGTCGGTGACGTCGGCCTCGGCCTATGGGACGGCCTGAGCGGCACCGCTGGCTTCCTGTGGGAACTGAGTCCTACCCATCTGATCGATGATCCCGACCACTACGCCGACCTTTGGGCAGGAGTGACGTCCGCGTGCTCGTTCGCGGTCGACCACCCGGTCGAGTTCGGCAAGCAGATGATCAACTACGACCAGTGGAAGACGGAACCGGGCCGCGCACTGGGAAACACCGCGTTCGGCTTCATCCCTGTCGCCGGGGCACTGTCGAAAGTCCGCAAGTTCAAGAAGCTCGACGACCTCGGCCACAAAGACAAAGATCACCTCAGCGTCAAGGCGAACGTCGACGAGTACTTCACTGACGGGGCGAAGCCGAACGCCAGCGACCTCGAGAAGTACGCCGAAGCCCAGGGATGGACCAAGGCTCAAACCGAGAACGGCCCTCCGAAGTACGTCGACGACAACGGCGTACCCCGCATGACCCTCAAGGAAGGCAGCGGACGCGCCCCCGGAAGCGACAGCCCCCACGTCGAGCTCAAGGATGAGAACGGGCAACGGATCGACCCGCAAGGCAACCCCGTGACCAGGAAGAGCCTCGGCAATCACACACCGATCGAATGGGACTGGTGACCATGGACTACTCAGAGATCCCGGGCCTGGCCCCGTACTACCTCGAAGACAGCTTCGTCCTGGCGATCGAGGAGAACGAGCAATCCCTGACGTTCGACCTCGAGCTCGTGCTGACCGAGAAGCACCCCGACTACAGCCCTCCGAAACCAGGCGAGCAGTACTGCTACGCCGACGGGAGACTCGTCTTCAACCGCCCCGCAGGCATCGACTGGATCAGCCGACACTTGCGCACCAACACCGACGCGGCGGGGGAAGAAGATCTCGGCAACATCGACTTCCTCAAGCAGGAGGGCGGCACCTGGCGACTCGGCGGCGACTGGGGAGAGGTACTCGTCACGACCGACGCCACGCCGTCGATAACCCTGCACCGGTAGACACAAGGTGCGATCCCGCTGCACTCCTTTGCACAGCCCAGGAGACGGGGTCAGACGGCGTTGAAGCGCGTCCCGCCCACCTCGGGCAAGGCGTCGAGGACGCTGCGCAGGTGCTCGCGCATCGCCTGCTCGGCGGCCGTCGGGTCGGCCGCGCAGATCGCCTCGATGATGGCCAGGTGCTGCGGCAGCGACACGGTGGGGCGGCCCGGGTGCATGGCCAGCCGGAACTGGTGGCGCACGTTCTGGCCGCGCAGCCTGCTGAGCACCTCGTGCGCCGTCTGCTGCCCGCTGACGCGCAGGACCAGCGAGTGCAGCCGCTTGTTCAGCTCGGAATAGCCCCACACGTCCCCGCCGGAGACCGCGGTGCGCATCTGCTCGCCGATCTCGCGCAGCTCGGCCTTGTCCTCGTCGACGACCCGCTCGGCGGCCCGCGCCGCGCACAGGCCCTCGACGACCATGCGGACTTCGGTGATCTCGATGGCCTCTTCGAGCGAGACCGCGCGCACCCGTGCACCGCGGTTCTGGACGCGCTCGACCAGCCCTTCGGTGGCCAGCTGCACCAGCGCGTTGCGCACCGCCGCTCGGCTGGCGTCGCACTGCTCGGAGAGCTCGGCTTCCACCAAGCGCTGGTTCGGCGCGAACTCGCCCCTGGTGATGGCCTCGCGGATCACATCGACCACCGGCTGTCGCGGGGCCGGCTGCTCGGCGTCGCGCTTCGCTGTCGTCACTCGCCCTACCCCGTACCGATTATTCGCAACAATTTTGTGCACCAATCCTAACGGGCAGGGGCGAGCCGGTCATGACGTGCTGCTCAGGCGGATTCCGGGGTGGGGGTCCCGCCTTCCGACGCGGCCTGCATCCGGATCTTGCGGGTCGCCGGGCCGAACAGCGCCAGCGCGAGCGCACCCACGACCCAGGTTCCGGCGATGAAGTAGAAGACGGTCCGGTACCCGTAGCCGCTGTACAGACCGGCGATGATCAGCGGACCGATGGCGTTGGACAGGCGGCCGACGCCGTAGGAGATCGACGTGCCCAGCGAGCGACCTCGGGTGTCGTAGAGCTCCGGCGAGTAGGCGTAGGCCAGCGAGGTGTAGCCGCGCTCGAACAGGTTGACCGTGAAGCCGAACACGACGACCAGCGCGGGGACGAAGGTCAACCCGTACAGCAGCCCGGATCCCGCGATGACCAGGCCGAACACGACCAGGCACCACTTGCGCTCGAACCGGTCGGTGACCTGCGCCGCCAAGAACGAGCCCAGCGGAGCTCCGACGGTGGTCAGCGCGACGAAGAAGATGGAGTCCTCCACGCTGACGCCCTCGGCGGCCAGCAGCGTGGGCGCCCAGGACGAGAAGCCGAAGAAGCCGATGGTCTGGGTGATCCACAGCACCGACAGCAGGATGGTCGGCACGAGGAACTTCTTGTCCTTGAGCACGCCCAGCCCGGGCTTCGTCGCGGTCGTGGCGACCGGTGCCCCGGCGACCGGCAGTTCGCCGTGCTCGGCCGCGGCCCTGCCTTCCAGGTCCCGCAGGACCGCCTCCGCTTCGTCGTGGCGGCCCCGGGATTCCAGCCACTGCGGGGATTCGACGAGCTTGCGCAGGAACAGCAGGAAGAACACGCCCATGGCGCCCCACAGGTAGACCAGGCGCCAGGTCTGCTCCCCCATCGGCACCACGAACGCGGCGATGAGGTTCGTGACCGGGGTGCCGCAGATGCCGATCATGATCACGTAGGCCTGGAACTTGCCGCGCTTGGCCCGCGGGTAGAACTCGTTGATGTAGACGACCGCGACCACGGTCATCGCCGACAGCCCGGCGCTGGTCAGGACGCGGAACAACCCCATCGACGGCATGTCCCAGGCGAAGACCGTCGCCAGCGACCACACGGAGAACCACGTCGTGGTCAGCGTCAGGGTCCGCTTCCGGCCGAGCCGGTCGGCCATCGCACCGGCCACGACCGAGCCGATGAACATGCCCACGAACGACAGCGACGTCACGTAGGCGATGTGGCTGACGTCGGATCCCCACAGCTCGCGCACCTTGGGCGCGGTGATCGCGAACGTGTTGATGTCGGCGAACTCGAAGAAGTAGGCGAACGCCAGCGCGACCATCGTGGTCTTGTGGAACCTGGAGATCGGCAACCGGTCGAGCCGGTTGGCCGAGTTGGTGGCCCGGTCGGCCGAATTGGCGGAGTGCTGCATTGCGTTCTCCTCGCGGCGGGCGTCGTTGCCCGGCCGTCGCTCTGGTGCGGCTCAGGCCGATTCGTCGGGCCAGTACAGGCGCATCGGGTTGTCCACGAGCAGCGCCTGCCGCTGCTCGGCGGTGACCGCGATCCGGGGGACGTGGTCCACGAGCAGCCCGTCGTCGGGCATGTGGCCGGTCAGGTTCGGATGCGGCCAGTCGGTGCCCCACAGGACGCGGTCGGGGAACGCCTCGACGACCCGGCGCGCGAAGGGGACGACGTCGGCGTAGGCGTGCCGCTCGCCGTCGAGGGCGGGCGGGCCCGTCCGCGACAGGCGTTCGGGGCAGGAGACCTTGACCCACGCGCCGCTGCGGGCGACGAAGTCGAGGAATCCGGCGAACTCCGGCCCTGCGGGGTCCTTCGAGACGTCGGGGCGCCCCAGGTGGTCGACCACGATCGGCACGGGCAGGGACAGGAAGAACTCCTCGTGGGCGGGCAGGTCCTCGGCCTCGAAGTAGAGGACGACGTGCCAGCCCAGCGGGGCGATCTTCTCGGCGATGGTCCGCAACGTCCGCGTCGGCGCCGCGTCGACCAGCCGCTTGACGAAGTTGAACCGCACGCCGCGCACCCCCGCGGAATGCAGGCGCTCCAGTTCGCCGGGCGTCACGTCGGCGTCCACAGAGGCCACTCCGCGGGCTCGGCCGTCCGCTGCCCGCAACGCGTCGACCAGGGCGCTGTTGTCCTTGCCGTGACAGGTCGCCTGCACGATGACGTTGCGGGACAGGCCCAAGTGGTCGCGGAGCGCGAACAACTGCTCCTTGCCACCGTCCACGGGGGTGTACTTGCGCTCGGGGGCGAACGGGAACCGCGCGGCGGGGCCGAAGACGTGGCAGTGGGCGTCCACGGATCCGGCGGGCGGGACGAACGCGGGACGGCTGGGGTCCGGGTGCCAAGGCGGCCATCCGGGGGTGACGTGGGGTGTGGTGCTCATCGGGTCTCCTCCTGCCGCCCGGCGGACGGCATGCGTCGTTGCACTTGAGGCGATCAGCCGTCAGTCGAGGTAGGTCAGCCCCAGGTCCTCTAGCTTCGGGCGCATGCCGTAGAGGTCCAAGCCGAGCACGCCGTCCTGGAACCGCGCGCGCTTGCCCGCCTCCCCGGCCTCGCGCTTCGCGGCGGCCTCCGCCACGTCGGCGGCTCTGGCCGCGGGCACCACGACGACGCCGTCGGTGTCGGCGACGATGACATCGCCCGGCTCGACCAGCGCGTTGGCCACCGCGACGGGCACGTTGACCGAGCCCAGCGTGGCCTTCACGGTGCCTTTCGCGTTGATGGCGCGGGAGAACACCGGGAAGTCCATCGCGCGCAGCTCGTCGACGTCGCGGCAGCCGCCGTCGATGACCAGTCCCCTCGCACCGCGAGCGCGCAACGAGGTGGCGAGCAGTTCGCCGAAGAAGCCGTCCTCGGACTCCGTCGTGCACCCGGCCACGACCACGTCGCCGTCCTGGACCTGCTCGGCGGCGACGTGCAGCATCCAGTTGTCCCCCGGCTGCAGCAGCACCGTGACGGCCGTGCCGCAGACCTTCGCGCCCTGGTAGACGGGCCGGATGTAGGGCCGCATCAAGCCGACCCTGCCCAAGGCCTCGTGCACGGTGGCCACGCCGAACTGCGACAGGGCTTCGACGGCGGCCCGATCGGCACGCCTGATGTGCTGGTGGACGACTCCGAGTTCGCGCACGGTGCGGACTCCTCTCCGACGGGGTGGTGGTTCAGCGGCCCTGGGCGGTCAACCGCGCGTCCAGGCGCGGGTAGACGCGTCGCGCGTTGTGCTGTTCGACCGCGTCCAGGGATTCGGTGGTGAGCCTGGCGTTCTCGACGTAGCGGCGGGTGTCGTCGAAGTGGTGCCCGGTGCGGGGGTCGATGCCGCGCACCGCGCCGACCATCTCCGAGGCGAACAGCACGGACGAGTGCGGGATCACGTCGAGCAGCAGGTCGATGCCGGGCTGGTGGTAGACGCAGGTGTCGAAGAAGACGTTGCCCAGCAACGCTTCCTCCGGCTCCGGCTTGCCCAGCGCCTGCGCCAGGCCGCGGAAACGGCCCCAGTGGTAGGGAACCCCGCCGCCCCCGTGCGGAATCACCAACCGCAGCCCGGGGAAATCGGCGAACAGGTCGCCCTGCAGCAGCTGCATGAACGCGGTCGTGTCGGCGTTGAGGTAGTGCGCGCCCGTGGTGTGGAACGCCGGGTTGCAGCTGGTGGAGACGTGCACCATGGCCGGGACGTCGAGCTCGACGAGCTTCTCCCACACCGGGTACCAGTGCCGGTCGGTCAACGGCGGCGAAGTCCAGTGCCCGCCGGAGGGATCGGGGTTGACGTTCACCACGACCGCGCCCAGTTCCCGCACCGCCCGTTCCAGCTCGGGAACGGCGGTGGCCGGATCCGCCCCCGGCGACTGCGGGAGCATCGCCCCGAACGCGAACCGCTCCGGGTAGAGCTCCGCGACCCGGTGGCAGAGGTCGTTGCAGATCCGCGCCCAGGCGGAGGAGATCTCGAAGTCGCCGATGTGGTGGGCCATGAACGACGCTCGCGGCGAGAACACGGTGACGTCGATGCCGCGCTCGTCCATCTGGCGCAGCTGGTGGGCCTCCACCGACTCGCGGATCTCGTCGTCGCCGATGACCGGGCCGGCCGGATCGGGCCGCCGCGACGGGTCGGTCAGCCCGGCGACCTGCTCGTCGCGCCAGCGGCCGAGCGGATCCGGGGCGGTGGTGTAGTGGCCGTGGACGTCGATGATCACGCGGAGCGCTCCTTCGCGACGGGGTTCCAGACAGACGACGGGACGAGCACGTCGCCGGACATCAGCAGGCGCGCGGTGCGCAGCAGCGCCGAGCGCACGACCCGCTGCGGGTCGGCGGGGTCGAGCACGAGGGTGACGCTGAACTCGCCGGAGGGGTGCTCCACCGAGACGACCGGTTCGGTCCCGGACACGCCGCTCGCGACGTCGTGGGCGACGCTGCCCTCCAGCACGCAGGCCGTCGCAGCCGTGACCGCCGCCAGCACGCCGATGGACCGGTGCGCGACCCGCGGGATGAGGCTCCGGGTGGACAGGCTGCCGCCGTGCCGCGGCGACGCCACCAGGGTCATCTTCGGGTAGTTCTTCGCCGCGACGTCGCCGAGCCCCATGGCGCGCCCGCAGATCAGGCGCAAGGCCTCCACCTTCGCCTTGAGCGCGTCGTCGCCGTCGATCTCGGCGGGGTCCTCGTAGCCGGTGGCGCCGAGCCGCCCGGCCTCGACGATCACCAGCGGCTGCCCGTTGTCGATCAGCGTCACGTCCACCGGCCCGACGTCGGGGACCTCGACGGTGTCGCGCACGTTTCCCGTCGGCAGCAGGGAACCCGCCACCGAACCCGCGGTGTCGAGGAAGCCGATCTCGATCGGCGCGGCGCCCCCGCGCACTCCGTCGATGCGCGCGTCACCCGCGTACTCGACGTGCCTCGTCCCGTCCGGACCGGCGGGCGTGCGGATCGCGATCTCGGCGACCATGCCGGTGTTGCGGGTCAGCACGCGAGCGGTGGTGCGATCACCGGCCGGGACCACCATGCCGGTCTCGACGGCGAACGGCAGCACGGCGGCGAGCATGTTCCCGCAGTTCGCCGTCACGTCCACGGCGTCCCCGTCCGGCTGGACCTGCCCGAACGTCCACTCCACGTCGACACCGGGCCGCGTGCCCGGCCGCACCATCCCGACCTTGCTCGTCAGCGGGTGCGCTCCCCCGACCCCGTCGATCTGCCGCTCGTCGGGAGACCCGAGCGCGGCGAGCAGCACGGCATCGCGGGTCGAGACGTCCGCGGGCAGCGCTCGCTCGTCGAAGAACGGCCCCCGCGAGGTGCCACCTCGCATGAACAGGCACGGGACCGCGGTCTGCGAACCACGGCGGCGCGACCGCGCGGCGACACCGTCGACGTCGACGGGCATGGCACCCCTCCAAGTCCTCCCGGCGCGGCGTCCCTCGCCGGCCTGCTCGGTAACCTAAACGACGAACACGATTGTTAACAATCCTTGCGACAAAATTTTTCGCGGATCGGCCACGCCAAAGCGCGGCCCCGCCGAATCGCACGTCATCGCAACCCCCGCCACCTTTGTTGACTGATCGGTCCAGATCGGGCAAAGTTATGGACGTTACAGTCCATAATCGAGGGAGGTGGGCGGCGTGGCCGTCCTGACGGACAAGGTCGCCGTGGTCACCGGCGGCAGCAGCGGCATCGGGCTCGCGATCGCACGGGCGTACCGCGACGAAGGCGCCCGGGTGTTCATCACCGGCCGCCGCGAGGAAGCGCTCGACGCGGCGCTCGCCGAGCTCGGCGAGAAGGTGACCGCCGTGGTCTGCGACTCCGCCGTGCCCGCCGATCTCGACGCGCTCTACGAGACCGTCCGCGAGCAGGCCGGACACGTGGACGTCGTGGTCGCCAACGCCGGCATCGGCATCGAGGCCGCGTTCGGCGAGGTCACCGAGGAGCAGGTAGACGCCCTGTTCGCCACCAACGTCAAGGGAACGATCTTCACCGTCCAGAAGGCGTTGCCGCTGCTGCGCCCAGGGGCGTCCATCATCTTGACCGGCTCGTCCGCCGCGACGCGCCCGCAACAGGGCCTCGAGGTCTACGGCGCGACGAAGGCCGCGGTGCGCAACCTGGCCCGCGGCTGGGCTCACAGCTCGCGCCAGCACGGCTTCCGGGTCAACGTGCTCGCGCCGGGCATGGTCCCCACACCGGGCCTGCTCGATCTCGTCGACGCGGACATCCGGGAACAGGCCAAGGAGATCATTCCGCTGGGCCGGCACGGCGAACCGGAGGAGATCGCCGCGGCAGCCGTCTTCCTGGCCTCGGACGCGTCGAGCTACGTCAACGGCTCCGAGCTCGCCGTCGACGGCGGAGTAGCGCAGGTTTGATGCCCGGCCGGGCTGGCGCGGGAGGGCTTCGCTCTCCCGCGCCAGCCCACGCCTTCGTTCGAACCACGAGCACCACGAAGAGTCGCGCACTCGCAGCCACCAGGCTCGCGCCCTGGCCGTTCACCGGTGGTCGGATCACAATCCCGGCGGATGGCAAAGAGGCCACGCGACCAGTGGCGATCTCGAGTCGCAGCGCGGGTTCTTCCAGGAGCGGGGCCGACGTTCGCCGGAGCACCCCGTCCCCTACGAGGGCAGCAACCGCCCCAGCGCGGATTCGGCCACGGAGGCGAGCACGTCGACGCCCATACCGGTCCGACCGAGCGCGACCACGCCGAGCTGGGCGGCGAGGACCGCGTAGGCGACCGGTTCGGCGTCCGCGCCGGGATCCACGTCGCCTTCGCGCTGGGCACGCTCGATCGCCTCCACCAGGACCTCGGCGGTCGCGTCGTAGCTGCGCCGGGCTTCGGCCGCGACATCCGGCATGCTCATCGCCAGTTCGGCCGTGCTGTTGGCCAACAGGCATCCGCGCTGAGCGGAGGCCCCGGTGGAGTCGCAGCTCGGACCTCGCACGAACTCGCGCACGAAGTCGACGCCGCGCGACGTGGACGCCAACCGCTCCTGGAGCATCCGAGCGTTGGCGTCGTTGTATTCGCGCAAGACCCGCAGGAACAAGGCGCGCTTGTCACCGAAGGCTCCGTACAAGCTGCCCTTGCCCAGTCCGCTGACGCGCATGAGGTCGTCGAGCGACGTCGCCGCGTAGCCCTTGTCCCAGAACTCCTGGCGAATCGCCTCGACGACGCGATCCTCGTCGAACTCCCGGGGTCGTGGCACACCGCGATGGTACGCGTTCTTGACCGACCAGGCCAGAAACCCCCGGTCAGCCGGACGAGACTGGAGCGACACCGAGCCGGGTAGCCCTTGAAGATGTCGCACCCCAAAACAATCCACATCGGACAGACCACGGCCGACCCCCTCCATCGTCCGCGCCTACCGGACCGCGGGCCGGTCGACCTTCTGGACCGGGAACGGTCGCTTCGAGCGAATTCCAGGTCAGTTCAGGGCTTTTTCGAGTCGGCCGCCCAGCTCGGTGATCGTGTCCACGTCGCCGGGCACGGGTGCCCAGGGCAGCGTGAGCCCGTCCTTGGACTTGTCGGTGTACCGGGGGATCACGTGCAGGTGGAAGTGGAACACCGACTGCCACGCGTCGGCCCCGCAGCAGTTGAGCAGGTTCACCCCGTCGGCACCGAATTCCCGGGCCGCCGCCTTCGCGACGCGCTGGGCGGTCAGCGTGACGGCGGCCAGGTCATCGGCCGGGATCTCGAACAGATCCTTGCTGTGCCGCTTCGGAACGACGAGCAGGTGGCCGTCGGAGGCCGGGTTGATGTCCATGAACGCGAACGTCGTCGCGTCCTCCGCCACCTTCACGCTCGGAACGTCACCGGCCACGATCCCGCAGAACAAGCACTGATCACCCATGCGGCCGAGGTTAGCCGGTGAGCGTCCGAGGCCGGATCACAGCAGCAGCTGGCTGAGCGGGTACACGAAGTACCGCAGCGAGTACGCCTCCCACACCGCGCCGACGATCAGCAGCACCAGCGCGGGCAACGCCAGCAGGCCGATCCGCTGCACGCCTCGGACATAGCCCTGGCGCCGGTTCCGCGCGCCGACGGCGTGCGGGAACAGCCAGTGCCTGCCCAACAGGTACGCGCCGAGCAGGAAGAGGATGTAGGCCTGGAGCTCGATGACGACGGTCAGCGAGTGTGGGATGAGCGCCACCCACCCCTGGGGAGAGACCGGAACGATCGTGATGCCGGTCTCGACCGCCCAATAGCCGAAGAACGCGAGTCCGGCGAAGGGCACGACGAGCGACGGCACCACGATGGTCAGCAGGCTGAGCCGGAACAGGTTGACCCCGAGGATCGTGAGCGCGAACAACGGCGGCGTGCTCACCAGCCAGCGCACCAGATCACCGGTGCCGTCCTCCTCCAGCGACGCGGACCGCGCCGCCTGGAGCTCCGGGAAGGCGAGTCCGATCGCGAACCCGATGACGAACAGGCCGTAAGCGGCCACGTTGATGAGGAGATAAGCGCGCCTGTTCTCGCGAACGAGCCGGAAGGGTCGCCGCCAGAACGAGATGTGCGCGGATTGCTCGACGCGAGTCGGCTCGAATGTCATGCCCCCATCGCATCCCACCGGCCACCGCGCGTGCAGTGGCGCGAGGTCACCGGCGGGCATGACACCACGTCATCTACCCCGGTCAGGCGGTAGGAGCGCAGACCGCGCTTCGGCGCCCACCGCGCCCTCGAACGCCGCTCGAGGCGGACTCGGTGCACCGACCTGGCCATCCCCGCGCGGTGGGCGAGGCCGGGGAGGGCGAACCAGCTACCCGTTGCTGTTACCTGACCGAGAGATGCCTGGTCACCGGCGAGCACCAGGCCCGCGACCGAGGACCCCCAGGAAGCTCTCGCGCCGCGCTGCGTTGTCCGTCGTTCCTGGCCAAGGGGCTCGCCAGGTCAGGGGGGTGGCAACGTCCCGCCGAACGTTGCACTGCACGGGCGCCACCAGGCTCAATCGCCCCGGGGGGCGTCCCGCAGCCGCCACCCGGTCAGCGTGGGGGAACACGATAGGGGGAAGATCTGAGCAATGCAGTGGCTCGATCGTCGTATCGTGCGCGCCTCGATGCGACGACGAGCGGCGCGGCGAGCTCAAGATCGAGAACAGGTTGGAAGATGACGCAGCCGGACCACACGACGGACGGCGGCTCACGCGCTGGGCAGCTGCGCGTGCTGGTCGTGGAGGACGATCACGCGGTGGCCCAGGTGATCTCCGATTACCTGAATCGGGCGGGTTACAGCCCGGTGGTCGTCCCGGACGGCGCGGTCGGCCTGGAACTGGCCCACCAGATGGCGCCCGACCTGGTGATCCTCGACGTGATGCTGCCCGGCTTGAACGGCATCCAGGTCTTGCAACAGCTGCGCACCCGCAGTCAGGTGCCGGTGATCATGCTGACCTCGCTGGGCGCCGAGGACGACCGGCTGCGGGGGCTGGAAGCCGGCGCGGACGACTACCTGACCAAGCCGTTCAGCCCGCGCGAACTGGTGATGCGGGTGCAGGCGGTGCTGCGCCGGACCGCCACCATGCCGGTCGCCGCGGCCAACAAGGTGGTGCGGGTGGGCGACCTGGAGGTGGACCAGGCCGCGCGCATGGTCAGCAAGGCCGGGCGGAAGCTGACGATGACGAACAAGGAGTTCGAGCTCCTGGTCTTCCTGCTCGACAACCCCGGCCGGGTGTTCCGCCGGGACGAGCTGCTGCGCGCGGTGTGGTCCTACGACTTCGGCGATGCCTCCACCGTCACGGTCCACGTGCGCAGGTTGCGGGCGAAGATCGAAGACGACCCCGCGCGGCCCACGGCTCTGGTGACCGTCTGGGGCGTCGGGTACCGGTTCGACCCGCCCGGCGAATCCGGGGCACCGCGGTGAACCCGGTGCTGATCACGCTGATCGCGATCTTCGAATCGGTCGGGGTCGGTTTGATCGGCGCGGCGGTGCTGCGCATGCTCAGGCGGTACTCGGTCGAACTGTCCTTGGTCGCCGTCGTCGTGATCACCGTGTGCGCGCTGAACGCGAGCATGCTCACCATCGTGCTGGTGGGGCGGTCGGATCAGCTGTCGGCATCAACGAATCTGGCGGCGAACTTCGTGGCCGGGATGGTGTCCATCGGGATCGGAGTGGCGCTCGGCCGCTCGGTCGTGCGGGGCAGTCGGCAGCTGACCGAAGCCGCGCGCGCGTTCGGTCAGGACCAGCGGTTCCAGCTGGCCGACGACCCGCCGACCGCGGAACTCGCCGAGCTGGCCCGGGAATTGCGCGTGACCAGTGCCAAACTCGCGGAGTCCCGGAACCGGGAGCAGGCGGTGGAGGCGTCCCGGCGGCAGTTGGTCGCGTGGATCTCGCACGACCTGCGCAGCCCGCTGGCCCGCTTGCGGGCGATGACCGAGTCCCTCGAAGACGGCGTCGCCGACGACGTACCGGGCTACCACCGCAAGATCCGGGCCGACGCCGACCGGCTGACCGGCATGGTCGACGACCTCTTCGAGCTGTCCCAGCTCCAGGCCGGCACCTTGCGCCTGACGCTGCGGGAGGTGGCGCTCGACGACTTGGTCAGCGATGTGGTGTCCGGTCTCGACGTGCTCGCCGACCGGCGCTCGATCCGGCTGCGACCGAACCGCGTTGAGCCGGTGACCGCCGCCGTGGACGACCGGATGATGACCCGGGTGTTGAACAACCTGCTGGTGAACGCGATACAGTACGCGCCGGCGAATACGACGGTGTCCCTCGACGTGCGGGCGGAGCACGGTTGGGCGCTGGTCTGGATCTCCGACCAGTGCGGCGGAATCCCGCCGGAGAGCCTCAACTCGGTGTTCGACGTGGGCTGGCGGGGCGAGCGGCGCTCACCCGGCACCGAGAAGGGCGGCGGACTCGGGCTGTCCATCGCGCAAGGGGTCGTGCGGGCCCACGGCGGCGACGTGTCGGTGCGGAATGTGCCGGGCGGATGCCGGTTCGAGGTCCGGTTGCCACTGCGCGCCGGCTGAGCACGCTCGACGAGGCGGTACCGCGGATTCCGCGGGAGGCGATACCGCGCGGCGGATCGCTCGGTCTCCGCACAAGTCCTCGAATGCTCCGCTCGACGGTGAACGATTTCTCGAATTGCCGCAAAGAAGCAGTCGAGGCGACTGGAACTCGAACCGATCAGCGCACATCATCGCGAATCGCGAATGCGGCACCGGAGAAATCGCACCGCTATGTTCGCCGATCGCGAATCCACCGCGACCACGATCCGGCCCGCCTCGGCCGAGCGCCACCGCGACGCGGTCCAACCTGGACATCTGTACACGTCCGGTAGCGGCGACGAACAATGCCGCTTCGGCACACTTCGCTGCCACGGCCCCGAATCCGACCGGTCGCGGAGCATCACCACCGGCGACGGCTGCATCGATCCACAACGGTTCGATCACGAGCTGGAGCACCCGCGAGGCCGGGCACGCACTAGGCGAATACTCCGACAACGCACCGCATTGCCCGTTCAGTGGCGGCCCGTTCAAGAAAGCGTCAACCCTGCGCCATTGACCGCCTCGAACAGTGGTAAATTTCATCTCAAATGGCCTAATGGCGCGTCGTGGAGGTGGCCAGTGCCTCTTTTCTCGGTCAACGATCAGTCCGGAAATTCTCTGCGCGGACGCGATTCCTCCGAGCCTGCCCGGTGGCTCGGGGCCGACGACGCTCCGACCATCCCGCTGCCCAAGATTCGCTCCCGGCGCAGTGATCGGAAGCGGTTGCTGGCGGTCTGCCTCATCGGAGCCGCTCTGATCGCGACGCCGTTCGCGCTGGTCGGACTCTTCGTGCCGAAGATGGTGAACGCGGATCTCTCCAGCGCGCCGGTCGGACCGCTCTCCGAAGGCACCATGGCCGGCGGATTCCGGCCCGACTACGCGAGGGAGCCGGCGGCGCGGGCGGTCCTGGACGGCAAGTGGCGGCTGACCCACGTGGCGAGGAGCAAGCACGGCACCGTGGTGCGGAACCACCAGCGCGTGCCCGCGCAGGACACCATGGCCGGATGGACCGACCTCGGCGGGAGTGCCGCTGGAAATCCGGTGATCGTGGCCGACTTGCACGAACGGATGGCGGCGTTCGTGGTCAGCGCCGACGGCTCGTTGTCGTACAACCCGCAGATCGAGGCGGACTCCGAATCTCCCGGCAGGTGGCAGAGCCTCGGCGGCGCGCAGCTGACCGGCACGCCCGCGGCGGCCCAGGACGCCGCTGGCAGGCTGCACGTGTTCGCCCGTTCCACCGCGGGAGGGCTCTGGGAGGTCCACGAGAACCGGGCAGGCGAGGGCGTCTGGAGTGGACTGCGCGAACTGCCCGGACCTCCGATCGCGGACGATCCGGTGGTGCACGTCGATTCGGAGCACGCGTTGAAGCTCTTCGCGCTGGGCAGCGACGGAGTGCTGCGGACGCACGCGCAGAACGTCATCGGCGGGGACGATTGGAACCCGGCGCAGGAAGTACCTGGCATCGCGGCCACCTCACCGGCGGTGGCCATCGACCACGAGGGCAGGTTGCAGTTGTTCGCCGGGGGCCCGAACGGTGAGCTCATGCAGAGCAGCGAGCTCACCCCCACGACCAATACCTGGACCGGTTGGCGGACCTGGCGCGAGTGGCGCAGCGGACCCGGCACCTTCGCCGGTCGGCCCGTGGTCGCCATGAACGCCAAGGGCGGGCTGGTGGTGTTCGCCCGCGACGCGAGCGGAGGGGTCCACGAGAGCTGGCAGGCCGCGGGGGAACGCACCAGGTGGTTCACCTGGCAACCCCATGCGGGCGATCTCGTCGAGCTGACCGCCGCGGTGACGGACTCCGCCGGGAAGATGGTCGTGTACGGGATCGGCGGGGACGGGCGCCTGACGCGCGCGCGCCAAGACGGCCCCTCGACCGGGCCGTGGCACGAGTGGGACGCGGACCTCGGCGGCGAGCTCAACGTCACCACCAACAGCTGAGCTTCGGCACGCACCGCGCCCACGACGTTCCGGGCGTCCCGGAAGTCGCCGAGGTCCACGCCGACTGCTCCGGCAGCGCGATCTCCTCGGCACGAGTGGAGCTTCCGCTGTCCCGCCCAGGCGATCCGAGTGCCGTCGCGGTCCGGGTGGAGTGCCGTTCCTTCCCGTGCACCCCAGAACCCATGACTTCGTCACCCGCATCAGCCGGGGCGCATCGGCTGCTCCTGTTCATCCGAGCTGCGTCCGGCCCCGGTCGCGAACGCGTCCTTAAGCGCTCCGGCCTCGATCCGCATCGACGCCGGAGCGCCGGGGTTCAGCAGCACGTCGAGGCCGGACTCCGGCAGCTCATCGGCCAGTTCGTCGACGGTCACCTCCAGCCACCGGGCTTCCGGCACCCGGCGCTGGTGCGCCGGGGAGGTGGCCACCAGCACCGAGAGCACGTCGTCGGGGGACTTGGTCACCACCGTCCTGCCCTCCTCATCGACCGCTAAAGCCAGCACCACCTGCGACAACCGCTCCAGCACTTCGGCGCCGTCGATCCGGTCCTCGACCGCCAGTTGGAGGGCGGCGTCGGCCGGATCGGTCGGCAGGCCCGGCCGGGAGGGTCGATAGCTCGGATTGGCCCGGAACAGGGCCGTCTCGCCGCCTCCGTCGACTAACCAGCCGCCGACCACGGCCGTGGTCGGCGGATCGTCCTCCTCCGCCCAAGCGGGGTCGAGCAGGAAATGCCACCGATCGCCTTCCCCGAACTCCGCCCGCTCGGCGGCGTCGGCCAGCGCGTCGTCCCAGATCTGCTCGTCGGTCCTGGCCTGTTCGCCCACCCGGTCTCCTCGGTCTCCGGTCCGCACCGACTACTCGAAACGCACGACGTGCAGTCCCAGCGGCTCCTGGTCGAAGGCGGGGAAACCCTGCTCGGCCAACGAATCGACCACGCGCACCCCGCCGTCCCGCTGCGTCGCCACCAGCAGGTTGCCCACCGTTTCGCGGTCGCGGGCGTCCTTGCGGCGAACCCACACCATCGCCCTGGCGCCCTCCGGCGCCTCCGACAGCTCCGACAGGACGTCGCCCCAGTGCTGGTGCACGGAGGTGCTCAGCGGTTCACCGAGCTCGCGCACCGTGGGCTCGTACCACGCCGCATGGGCGGGCAGCGGCGGTTCGGGAAGGTCATCGCGTCCTTCGTCCCACTGGGACAGGTAGGCCCACGGGTCGTCGTTGGGCAGTCCGAACGGGGCCTCGCCGCTCTCCTTCGGCACCACCAGCGCGGCGTCGAGCATCTGGTCCCGCCAGTCACCGGACTCCAGGAACCGCGGCGTGGTGCAGGCGAACAGCCAGCCCCGCTCCGTCTCGTCCGCGGCGTCCGGCTCGACGAGGACCGCCTCGCCGCCGTAGGTGTGGCCCAGCCAGCTCTCCGCCTTGCCGATCGCGGACTCCAGGTCAGCGGCGGCGCCCTCCCACGGCGCTGTGAGGACCTCGACCGCCCCGGGGAGGGGACGGTGGAAGCGGGCCACCGCGATCTGCGCGACCTCGTCGTCATCCAACCGGGCCAGCGTTCCCCGCTGGCCGTCGAGCACGATGACCTGGTCGTCGTCGTGGAACGCGTACAGCAGGTGCCCGGTGATCTCGACCCCGCCGAGCTGCCTGCGCAGCCACATCACGCCCCTGGTGCCCGGTCCGCCTTCGACGATCATGGAGGTGGCGTCCTGCCAGGTCGAGCAGGTGCTCAACTCGGCGTCCGGGAAGTGCGCGGCCAGCATCCGGCCCCACCAGCCCGGCGCCTCGTCCATCGGCTCCCACGGCAGGGCCGAGGCCGGGTAGCGGTCCACCGCGGCGTCCGTCGCGATCAGGCAGCCCCGCGCGTTGCTCCGCCAGCGCCACGAACCGGTGTCCGTCCCGGCCCCGTTGACCTCTTCGTTGAGCGGCTCCGCGTTGGCAACCGGGAAGGGCTCTCCGCCGTCCTTGGGCACGGCGATGGTGGCGGCCAGCAACGGCTCGGAGGAACCGGTCACGTAGTCGCACCCGAACAGCAGGTTGCGCTCGCCGTCGAACAGCGGCTCGTCGCCGGTGAGGGTCACCAGCCCGCCGTACGTGCGCTCCAGCCACTCCGCGGCCCGACGGGCGGAATCGTCACTCATCTTCACCTCAGTCACTCGTGAGAGCCTTCGTCGCGCGGGACAACCGTCTTGTCCCCATCGTGGACCGTGCGGATCGCGACGAAACCGGGTCGCGAACGGGAGGCGGGGAAACCCCCCACCGGAGGGCGAAACCCGGCGAACCGGTAGTTCCATCCCCGGCCACCGTGAAAGAGCCGGGGATGGTCTGCCGCACGGACGAGCAGCTCCTCCAGGATGGCGAACTCGCCCCGAAGCGCGAGGCATGCACGAAGGGCGGTCATGACCAACTCGTCCTCCTCACGGGTTCTTGAACTCGACGTTCGCCCGCGTGAACGGGACCTCTTTTTGCAGCATGGCCTGCGGGCGTACGAAGTCCTTGAGGAGCACCCGAACTAGATCGTCACCCGACATGCCGATCAGGACCTCGGCGACATCGGGGAGTTGGCGCTGCAAGCGGGCGACCTCGACGACGCAGCGCTGGGCCAACCCCGGGATGGCATCGGCGCCGACCAGGATGTTCGCGCCGAGTGGTTCCCGGTAGTCCCTCGTGCGCTGGTCGCCATGGTATCGGTTCACGCTGCGGAGATGTTCGTCCAGGTCTTCCCGGTAGATGCGCGCCTTGCGCGAGTAACGCCGGACGTCGGCCAAAGATTTGCGGCGAACTTCCGTCAATTCGGCGAGACGTTTCGAATCGATTTTCGAAATCTCCGCTTGCAGGTCCTCCTCCGCGACCCGGAGCTTCCGCATGCACTGGATCACAGAATCCAGGTTGTCGCGATCCCTCCCGTTGAGCAGCACGCGTACCGCTTCAGCCAGAACGGCCACCGACTTGATGCGGGGTTCCACCTTGCCGTAGATCCCCATGATGTCGTACACGGATTTCTTCAACTTTCCCGCCGGGGACTTCGCCGGCACCGAGTCGAAGTGGTCGTACCTCCCCAATCTACCCAGCTGCTTCCACAGGTCCTGGTGAGGTTTACGAGAATAAGAGAGGATCCCGCCCTCATCGTCGGCACGGATAGTCGGAAATTCCTGGTCGTTGAAATCGTTCAGCATTAACCACCCGTCGCCCTCTTCGAGCTTGTTGATCGGGAGCGTGACGCGAGCGGGGTCATCCCCACCGAAGCGACTGTTCCGAAAACCGTCGCCGGCCGGTTCGATGTAGAAAAACACGAACCCGTGGTTGGCCAATGCTACCTTGTCCCCGTCGTCGGTGTTGCCCCCCAGCGAGGTGCCCTCGTTCTCCAGCATCGCCATGGACTTGAGGACGCTGCTGGCGCCAGAAGCGCCCTGCGGGCCGAGGGTCCGCCTGAGACGATCGGCTGGCGAATAGTGCCGCAACACGCATTCCCGCAAGCTCGCCTCAAGCTTCCGCCGCATGCCGGCGATCCACGATTCCGCCGCGTCACCGGAATTCCCCTCGCCCACCTGCGACACCGCAGCCGAATCCCGCTGTGCGGCCGCGGCAACGTTAGTTTCGAGGCCCAAGGACATCAGGTTCTTTGCGGAAATATCCTTGAAGTGGCCGAGATAGGATCCACGGAACGGCCCCTTCTTCACGAACGGCTCTCTCCATACGGCACCAAAATGGTGCATCAGGAAGTAACCGTAGTTATTCCACTTCTCACGATTGATTTCGAGTTCCGCCTCGAGCGACTCGCGATTCGCACGCAGCCATCCCTCATTCTTGACGCACCACTGATCGACATCCTCCCTCGACGCCCTCAGATCGTTGATCTTCTGGAAGACCTCCATTGTTTTGATCGACTCGCTGAGGATCAGATCCGGCCGACTACCGCCCTGCAAATCGTCTCGCTCAAGGGCCTTCCGATGCTTGGCGGCCTCCTGGTCGTACTCAGCCCTGCGATGCTCGAGCTCCTGCAGGACGACTTGCAGCTCAGGCGGTGCGCCGTGCTCCCGATCAACATCGTCGTCAGAATCGGATCGGAGGTCTTCGGAATCATCGAGCGCTGCGAGCAGCTCATTTACGTCGGAATCGGAATCGAGATCTACATCCACATCGGACTCGGACGTGGCTCCGCGTCCCGCCAACAGGGGACCCGGCGAGTCCCCGCTCGATTCCGGCGAACCCCCGTAAGCGAGATCCATATCGACATCGGACTCGTCGTCCCCCTGCAGGGGGGCGCCGGTGTCGGCGGTGCCCCGCCCGACATCAGGCACCGTCACGGGCTCCCCGCCCAGGAACGCCTGCCCGCCCCGCCCGGAGGGGCCGGTGGGGGCGGGCAGATCCGCGGTCTCCCACGGCGTCGGCGACAGCTCCAGCACCTCGCCGGAGGTCACCGGAGCGACCCACACCTCCAGCGGGTCCGTGTCGAGATCCGCGAACCACCCGATCTGATCGTCCAGGAACACCGCCTGACCACCGATGTTCTTGACCCGGAAGAAGTGGCCCTCGCCATCGCCCTGATCCCGGTACACCACCGCCTGCGACCCCTCGGGCCGTCCCTTGACGTGGCCCTCCGCGCCGAAATACCCGTCCCGCTGCTTCGAGAACCGCAACCCCGTCTCGGCCTCCACCTCGTGCCGGTACTTCGGACCGCTCGGCTGCGCCTTGAGCTTGCCCGCCCGCTCCGGATGGTTGTCCGCGTTCACCCCTCGTGCCGTGGCCTCCATGCAGTTGGTGCGATGCCCCGGAACGCCCTTGAGGTAGTTGTCCCGATTCGCGTTGCCCAGGTTCGGAACGTGCTGGCTCAGGAACTCCGCACCAGTCGCGGGATCACTGGCGAACGTCTTCGCCGACACCACACCGGTCCGCGGAGGCAACGGTCGGGCACGTCCGCCGGCGGACTCGGTCAACGTCCCCGCCAAGTCCACACCGCCCCTGCCGAACCGAACGGCCGACTCCAAAGCCTGAAGGCCGCTACCCGCTTCGCGATTGACGGCAGCCGCACCACCCCGCGGCTGCGACTCCATCGAGGACGGGGGCGCGGTCCTGAACTCCCCACCATCACGCACGAGGAGACCACCGGACCCGGTATCCACCGTCACGACCCCGGTCGCGAAATGTATGCGCAGGTCAGGCCGGCCTAAGAGTTCCCGAATCCGCTCGACGAAGTCGTACGCCGCATGACCAGGGGCGAAATTCCTGCCGATTCGGCAGCTCAGCATCACCAGCGCACTCTTCGGATTCTCGGCGAGCGCGCGCCGGAACGCCGGTTTCGCGAACAACGTGTCGGCCATGGTCTTGCCGTCGACTTTGAGCAAACGCTCCGGAATCAACTGCCCATTGCTGAGCCCGATGGTGAAGTCCGAATCACTGCCATGCGCGTCAACGTAGATCGGCGGAGATTCCGGAATATCATCAGCGTACGGCGTCGGCTCCGATGTGATGCTCCCGTCCGGCCACTGCCGCTTGTACGTCTGCTGGGAAGCGGCAGTGATCCTCCTGTTCCAGATCGTCATACCGATCAGGTCGAAGTTGTCCCGGATGGCGAACAGGAGCGAGCTCTTCTCCAGCGGGTTCGACAAGTAATTGATCAGCGCCCGACTCGCCGAATAGGGAACCCATTCGTGCCCATCCCACCCCATGAGCATTTCTTCCTGCTCAGGAGCCGACGGGAACGACTCCTCCACCTCGGGACCGATGACAATGGCCGGTATCCCCGCACCGGACGCACCACCCCGCCCAGTGGGCTGCGCCCGCAACTCGGCTCCGCGCTCCGCCGCGGGACGGATCTCCCGCTGCGCCGGGGTTTCGGTGAGCTCGGCGGGCACGAAGTCCTCCACCCCGATTGCGGCTCGCCCGGCGTGTGCTCCGACCAGCAATTCCGGATCCAGCTTCGGGCCGGTGAACTCCCGCAGCACCGACTTGACCATCGGCACCATCGGCAGGATTCCCACCACGTTCTCCGGCCTGGCATCGGGCATCGTCGCGCGGTCACCGTCCAAGAACACGACCACCCCGTCCGGCGAGCACGCCGCGACAACGCCGTGCAGCATGCCCGCGGAACCGCGCAAGAACACCGGTGCCTTCACGTTCGGCAGCTGCAGCATGTGCGTGATCACCTCGTCGAACGAGGCTTCAACCGCTTCCGGCGGATGATCCTGCAACTGCTGGAGCTCGTTGATGCTGGCCTGCACGCCCTCCCACGCGTCGTCCAGCGCCATGACTTCCCGCTGCCGCTCGTCCGCGGGCAACTCCATGATTCTCCGCTGCTGCGCCTGCGACAGGCCGAAGCCCTGTCTCAGCAGTTCGTGGTTCCGCGCCCGCAGCGCGTCGATGCGGTCTTGGACGGGCAAGGTGCGAGCCCGCTCATGCCTCCCGAGTTTCCCGGCGTAGAGCTGCGCCTCCAACTCCGCGAGAGACCGGTGGAGGAGCAGCTCCAGAACCCGCTGCTGCAAGTGCCCGACGGTCATCGGGCCGCCCGCGTCCACAGCCACCGTCACATCACCGGCCAGCGTCAGCATCGTCGCGACCAACGACGCTCCGCACCTGTTCGCCCGCCGGCCTCTCGGATTGATCCCGAGCAGGTTCGGGAAGGTCGCTCTGAAGAACGCGTCAGCGTCCGCCGTGCTGTGGAAGCTCGAAGCCGTGAGCGCGGAGTTGGCCACCTTGGGACGCCGGAACGTCACGCCCCCGCTTCCCGGCGGAGGGGCGGAAAGCTCGCCGTACCCCGGCGGCCGGGCATAGGGCGGCGCGACGAGTTCGTCCAGCGCCTCGTCGGCCGGACCCGGCTCCTCGACCGGACCCGGTTCACCGGCCGGACCGGACGCGTCCGGAACCGAGCGCCCCAGGAAACGCCCGAAGGTCCCTCGCCGCACCGATCGCAAACCCCCGACGGCCGAACCCGAGGCACCGGCCGATCCCGGCCCGCTCGGGACCGAGCGCCCCAACAATCGCGAGACCAGCGCTGAACGGGTTGACCGCGAATCGTTCTCGCCATCGCGCGAGCCGCTCCCGCCGTCCACGGGGTACTTCTGCATCCCGATCAGCAGCTTCGAGTCCAGCGGCTCGCCCACGATCGGCACCGCGCCCGTCCCCGGCAGCGGCACGTATCCGACCACATCAACGGAATCGACCATCACCCCGCGCTGGGGATCCGCGAATCGGCCGTCGGCACCAGGTTCCCCCAGCACCGCGTGCAACATTCCGTCCTGGCCGTTGAGCAGCACCACGCCCAGCGCCCCCGCGCGCTGCCCCTCGATGTGCTCGGCCACCTGCTCGTGCGTCGCCGCCACCGGCCACGCACCCACGCGTGCCGCCAGCCGGCCCACGGTTTCCGCGCCACCCGGCGGCGCGACGACCAGCTCACCGCGAACGCGCGTCTGCCACGCCGCCAAGACCGACGGCACGCAATTCTCCCGGCGACCCCGCTCGCCACGCGCATACCGCTGCGCGTTCACACCCACGAACTCCGGATAGCGAGCCAAGAACTCCGGGCCACCCGCGACCGAATCCCGACCGGCCGAACCGGAGTCGAAGTCCTCCGGCTCGGAACTCTCGACGCCCTCCGAATCAGAGCTCGAATCCTCCAGCAACGGCCGCTGCCGACGAGGTGACTCGTCGCTCGACCCCTCCGACCCGGAACTCTCGTCCCGCAGCAAGGGCCGCCGGTGCGCCCCGGATTCGCGCGACGAGTCCGGGTTCGGCACCCGGGGACGCGACGAGTCGTCGGTCGAGTTCCGCGGCTCAGCTGGGAAGAGCCGG
Source organism: Saccharopolyspora gregorii (assembly GCF_024734405.1). Taxonomy (NCBI): domain Bacteria; kingdom Bacillati; phylum Actinomycetota; class Actinomycetes; order Pseudonocardiales; family Pseudonocardiaceae; genus Saccharopolyspora; species Saccharopolyspora gregorii. The sequence continues at coordinate 4,921,197 of NZ_CP059556.1, forward strand.
GCGTAGGCACCGCGCACGGCCCTCGGTTCGGCGAACAGCTCCGCCAGCTCGGCGTAGTCGCGCCGGACTCGCGGGGAATACGCGAAGAGCCGGTCTTCGGACGTGGTGGCCCGCTCGCCGTCCGCGTCGGTCTCGAAGTCCCCCTCGTCGCGCTCCGCCTGGTGCAACTGGTGCCACTCCACGAACACCCGCCGCACGTCCCGCACCGCATCGTCCGAGAGCCGACCCCGGGCCCCGTCCCGGCCGGTCAACCGCAACGCCGTCCGCGCGACGAACTCGAAGACCGAATCCGCACGGGTCGCCCCCGCGCTGAACTGCCCGAACGGATCGGACTCCACCAGCGTCCGGGCCACGTCCAGATCTCCCTCGGCGAAAAGGCCGCCGTAGCGCCCGACGAGGTCGGCCGCCACCGCGTTGCGCGGGACCACGTCGAGCCGCCGCTGGTGCGCCGCGGCTTCGTTCGCGATGAGCTCTCGCTCCTCGGCGTGATCCGGCGGTATGCCGTCGGCGTAGTTCTCCTGGGGCGGGAATTCGTCCTCGTACTGCTCGTACCGGGCGACCTGCTGCCGTTGCGCGCCGTCGGATCCGAGGCCGCGGAACAGGATCGCCTTGACCACCGCGTCCACCGGGATCACCCGGCCGGAGTCCGACTCCGCCCCCGCCAGCTCCTGGTACCGCCCCAAAGCGCGCCGCACCCGCTCCCGATGGGCGCTCGCCTGCTCGCCGCCGAAGTGCGGCCCGTCCCGGTGCAGGAACTCCGGAAGGTGCTCGCCGACCGTCGCGACGATTCGATCCGGGCCCATCCGGTCGCGCCACCGCGCGGTGATCGCCGCACCGGCCCTCCGTTGCCGGGCACGCTGCTCCGGCAACTCTTCCCGGAAGGCGGCGAACTCGTTGTCCGCGCCCTTCGCCGTGATGCCCAGATCACCCAGCATCCGGCCGTGATCCTCCGCCAGGGCCACCACGATCTCGGCCTGATCGGCCCACGGTCGCACCGTGCGTTCCATGAAATCGTCCAGGACGCACGGGCGCTCCGACGCGGTCTGGTGGTGCCCGGCGCAGTCCTCCACCTGGTTTTCGCCGAACCCGTGCTCGCCGAGGAAGTCCCGCAGCTCCTCGGTCCGCTGGTCGATCGGCACGAGCGAGTCGCCCCCGCGCAGCTCGACCGCCGCGTTCCGCCGCGACGGCGACACCAGTTCCAGCCAGGTCGAATAGTGCTGCCGCAGGCCGCGCGCGATCCGGCGAGATTGCCAGGTCGAACCGGCCTCGATCTCGTCCAAAGTCGGCCAGGCCCGCCAGTTCGGGCTGAGCTCCCGGTCCGTGCGCGGCACGCCGAGCCGGTCCCGCAAGCCGTCCACGTGCTCGACTGAACCCGCCCAGTCCCCGCGCAGCAGCCCTTCCTGCCCCATGCCCGAGGTGTAGGTGACCATCGAACCCGGCACGAGCTCGCCGACGAGCTCGGGCAGCGATTCCCGCGCAACGGTGAACAGGTTCGGGCCCGCCTTCGGCCACACGTTCACCGTCCGCCCGTCGTGCTGGTGCGGGAACTGCTCCCGCGCCGCCGCGTCCAGGCTCAGCTTCCGGACGAATTCCAGGGACGCCAGGTACGACCGGATCACCGGCGGATTCGCCGCACGCCACGGCTGCACCTCCGCCAGCACGTCCTCGGCAGCCGACAGCAACTGCACCGCCGAGAGCGGACGCCCCGCGATCACCGACAGCGGACGGCCCGCCTGCGAACTCAGCACGGTGATCTTCCCGTTCACCGGATCCTGCTGCACATCGCCCAGCGAAGCCGCGCTCGGCTCCCCGCTCAGGACGTCCAGCTGCGGCAACTGCACCGCCGAGACCACCGTGTACAACCGCACGTGCGGCACCCCGCCGACGACCTCCACCTCGAACTCACCGCGATGCACCACCGGAGGAAGCGGACGGTCCCCTCCCGGCTCCGGCTCGGAGAGCAGGCCGGGCCGGCTGGGGCCGGGATAGGAAGCCCCGGCCACCCCCAACGCGGAGCCCGGCACCTGCCCCCGCGACACCACCGGAGCCGACGACGACGGCGGCGGCGCGGCAGCCGGGCGCGGCCGGTAGGCCGGATTCGGGAAGTACTCGATCCGGCCCCCGTCGTACCGCACCTCGCAGCCCCGGATGAACTCCGGGCGGACGCCCCCGGGGAAGACCACCTCCTGCTGCTTGGGCAGCGCATACCGGTTCAGCGACGACACCAGGTCGATCCCGCCGGGAGCGTCGATCTCGAACACCTGGATGTGGTCGGCTTCTCGCTGGTTCGCGCCGAAGCTGTCGTTCCACCGATGATCGCCCCAGCCGACCGCGAAGTCCTTGCTCCGGCTGGAAGCGACGAAAGACGTCCGCTGGTCGATCGTCATCTGGTACTCGTCCAGCGAGGACGGCGACACCGACTCTTCCCACGGGACCAGGCCGACCCGGAAGACCGTTTCCCTGTCCCGGCTGTCCTCCCGGTGGAGCACCTCGTCGTCCACGCGCCACATGAGCCCGCCCGGACCAGCGGAGAGCTCGATCAACCGCAACTCCGACGAGTCCACTGCCCGCACCGCCGCGTCGAGCGCGTTCGCGGGCCGGATCGCCGAAACCCGGCGCGTCGGCGAGTCGTATTCGGCCTGATCGCTGCCGAAGAGCAGGTCCTTCTCCCGAATGCCGGCCTTCTTCGCGAGGAACCTCTCCAGCGGAGTGGACACCTGCTCGAAATCGGATTCGTAGGCCCCCTCCAGGTTGACCAACCCGTTGTAGAGCTGAGCCAGCGATTCGTACCGCTCACGGTCGATCGGCTGCCCGGGAGTCGCCTCCGCCCGCCAGGCGTACAGCTCGGTGAACAGGCGCCGGAAACCGCGCTGGACGCGCAGGTGCGCTCCGCGATGTTCGGTGTCGGCACCGAGATCGCCGAGCGTGTCCCCCATCAGGTCGAGCCTCGACTTCGCCCTCATGGCGTGGTTCAGCACGTCATCGATCAGCCGGTTGAGGCTTCTCCTCGTGGGCTGGCTCGGGTGATCCGGCCCATGGCTGATCTTCGGGACCACGCGGATGCCGCGCCGCCCCAGTTCGAGTTCCCTCTTCAGGGTTTCAACGCGGTTCTCCAACACGTAGGGCTCGCGAAGGGACTTCTCCCTGCCGTGCTCGGCGTTCCACCTCTTGAGCAGGTCCGCGCCGCTGTCGAGGAGGCCACGCCATTCCCGCTCGCTCCCCCTGCGGTCCAGTCCGTCCGCACCGCGCCAGACGTGGGTGCTGTCCGGTTCGCGGACGGCGAGGTAGTCGTTGATCTCGGCGAGGATCCGCTGCAAGCGGCGTTCGTTGAACTGGGTGACGGGGTCGTCGGCTGAGCTCGGTTCGGGGGCGTGCTGGCCGGTGGGCTCGTGGTCGGGCCCCCGATAGGACGTCGGGGAAGCCAGCGCACCCGAGACCACCCGGCCGATCCGGCTCAGGTGCCGCGACCGGATGTGCGGGACCACCGTCAGGTCGTGGGCGGCGACCCCGCCCATCACGTTCGTTCCCGCGTTCTGGACGTGCCGCACCGCACCGCCCCACGCGGCCAGGTGCCGTGCCACCGGGCGCTTGGACTCCCGGATGTGCTCGAGCAGGTCCTCCGGCAGCTTCCGCTCGCCCTCGTGCTCGTCGCGCAAACCGAGCCGGTGCAACACCTCGTGCCCGTAGGTCAGCGGGGACTTGCCCACCGGGAAGCGGTCGTCCAGCGCCCGCAACCCCGGCGGGGTCACCTCCATCCGGCGGTGCGCCGAGTCGTGCTCGGCGCGCTCGACCCGCACCAGCAGCCGCTCCCCGGCCAGATCCCCGCCCTCCGGGAAGGACAACCCCTGACTGTTGACCAGGTAGTTCACCCCGAACACCGTCGACCGCCACACCGCGTCGACCTGCTCATCGGTGACACCCCGGACCGGGTCCAGGTCGAGGCGCAGCGTGCCCTCCACGATCCGCTCACCGCCCACCTCGAAACGACGCGCGTCGAAGTACGCGCGGGTCCCGCCGCGATCTTCGGCCGGCAACGGCAACGTCAGATCGACGTCCACCGTGGTCACCGACGCCCGCTCGCGCGCCGCGTCGTACTCCGCCAGGTCGAGTCCCGCACTGCGCGCCGGATGCTCCTCCCGCAACCGCGGATCCGGGTGCATCGGCCAAGTTCCCGCCACGACCCCGGCGATGTCCGTGAGCTGCTCAAGACCGATCGCGTCCGCGCCGTCCTCGACCGGCTTCGCACCGAGCCGCCGCAACACGCCGTCCAGCAGCTCATCGCCGGTGCTCTCCAGCGACCACCGGTCGTCGGACGCCGGACCGTCGACGACGGTGAACCCGGCGTGCGCCGCACCATCCGTCCGATCGTCGCGCTGCAGGTCCAGCACGAAGCGCGCACCGCCGAAAGCACCCTCCGGGAACACCCGCCCGACGTCGTTGACCCGCCGTTCGGCCGCCTCCAGCAGCGACCGGTACATCGCGTCCACCCGCTCCGCAGACACCCCAGCGCCAGGGCGCAACCCCAACCGCACCGTCGCGGACAGGAACCGCTCCCCACCCGAGACGAACCGGCGCGCCTCGAACATGGGGCTCAGCCCGTCCGCCGACACCGGATGCGGCTTCGCCGACCGCCATTCCGGATCCTCCGGCGACGGCCGCACATCCGGAACCACCCGATCGCCGAGCCCGGCCGCCGAGTCCCGCACCGACGGCACCTGCGGACCGGACACATGCTCGGCCGCAGTCGGCGTGGCACCTCGCGAGAGCCCCCCGCCGACGAACGGGTCCTCCTGGGCCTCTTCCCCAGCACGATCGAGCGGGGGCTGGACACCACGCCGGACGGCGGCGTCGAAATGCTCCGAGAGCACCCGGTTCTCCGCCTCGTCGTCCAGGTGGGAGCCGTCGTCTCCGGTCAGCGACCGGATCAAGTCCTCGCGAACGGCGTGCCTGGCGAACGGGCCGCCACCCGCCGCCCGGTCGAGCTCGCGCGCCACCGCCAGCTCGTGCTCGTCCAGGTTCCGGTCGGGCGCCAGGCCGTACAACCGCCGCACCCGGTCCTGCTCGGCCACGTCGGCCTCGCCCGGCTCCCCGAGCTCCTTGCCCAACTCGACGGCCAGCTCCGGGCGCGCGGATCGCAGGTCCGCGGCCAGCTGTTCGGCCTCGGCACGAGTGAGGCTCGGCTGAGTGCCCTCATGGGCGCTGATGCGTCCCCAATTGATCACGACCTTCTCCGCGAAGGACAGATCCAACGGGCCGTGGATCTGCGCTTCCAGGTAGTCGTGGGTGCTCGGCCCCGAGGCACCCGCCAGCTCGGGGTCGTAGCGGAAATCGGTGGCCTCGGCCACGAGGTGCCGGACCAACTGCTCGTCGCCGTAAGCGAGCAACGTGTACAGGTGCTCTTTGTCGGTGTACTTGACCGCGTTCGCGTTCGCATCGTCGCTGAGCGCGAGACCGGTGTCTCCGGGCGTGAACGTGGTGCGAGCACGGACGTCGTCGTTCCAGTGCAGCACGACCGTGCCCCACTGGACGGCGGTGCCTTCAGTCCGGTTCGGCGGAATCACCGCGCCGTAGCGCGGCATCTCCGACGGATCCGCGGCCGTCGTGCCGTCGCCCTGCTGGAAAGCGGAGGAGTAGCCGAACCACCATTCCACGTTGGCGCGATGACTCGCGGCGGCGCCCTCCAGAACGCCCCTCTCCCACCCGTTCTGGACCGGCTGTCCTTCGGCGAGCAACCGCATCAGCGGGGCGGGCCCACCGTTGCCGTCGGACGCAAGCGCGTGCGGGAACAAGTTCTGGGCGATGGGCCAGGACTTGAGCTTCTCGTGCGCGGCAGCGGCGATCTCGGCGCGTGCTTGTTCGCTGTCCGGGTAGGACGCGCCGAACCGCTGGTTGAGCCGGCGGATGCGGGCGATGGCCCTGCCGCGATCGCGCTGGTGGAATTGCGCACCGCGCAGCTCGGCGGCCATCAGCGCCCACGACTGCGCCGGGGTGAGCCGGTCCCAGCCCTGCCGGTAGTTCGGCGATTCGGGGTCGCGCGCCTGCGCGAGCCGCGCCACTTCCGCGCCGTCGGGCACCATCCAGCGGTTCTCGTTCTCCGGGTCCCCGAGGTCGTCCAGGTCCCGGCTGCGCATGCCGAGCGGGAGCGTGCGCCCCTCGTCGAAGCGGACTTCGATCTCGCGGTCGCTCAGCGGCGATCCGCCCGGCTCACCTTCCGCACCGGGGCCAGCGGATCCGGAACGCTCGTCCCGCGACTGCGGTTCCGCCTCCGGCGTGGAACCTCGTGCGAGGTCCCCTTCGACCACCGGGTCGCTCGCTTCATCCGGCATCGGCGGGCTTTGGGCCTGCAACGGCCCGCTCTGGTCTTCCCCGTCGGAGCCCGGAATCTCGAAACCGAGGTCGACGAGCCCCTGCCGATCGACGAGGAGGGGAATGGGATTGTCCCTGCCGGTGCTGATCGGGTGTTCCCACCCCGGCCGGTTGCCCCCGCCCCGGTAGCTCGGTTCGAGCCGCCACCTGGGAACCGCCGAGACCAGGTACATCGTCCGGTGCTCGGTGTCCGCGGCCTCGATCTTCGCGGACAACGCCGTGGACTGCTTCCGGTTCCGCTGACCGAGGGGCCTCTCGAAGTCGGCGACCTGCTGGACGGGCCTGAAGTTCGAGTTCTGGATGTTGGGCTCGCGGAACTGGAGCGTGAAGGTGGGCCCCCAGTCGAGGCCTTGGTCGGCCGCCCACTTCACGAGCCGTTCCTCGACCTCGCTCGGCTTCAGCGAACCGTCCAGCACCTGGTGCAGCTTGCGCTGCGTCAGTCCCGCCTTGATCACCACTCGAGCGAGGGGGCCGCTGGTCAGCTCGGCCCGGTAGCCGGCCTCGGCCATTCCCGCGGCCAAGTTGGTGCGCAGCTTGTCGACGTGCACCTCGGTCAGCAGGGAGTAGGCGTCGCCGGGGCGGAGCCGGGGACGGCCCTCGTCGCTCCCGAGGATGAGGTTCTTCACGGCCGCGCGGAGCTTCGGCGCGTCGAAGCGACCGACGTGCACGACAGCGTTCGCCGAGAACCCGAGCGGCAGTCCCCGTTGCCGTTGATCGTGCCGAAGGGACCAGGTCTGCTCCGCGAGCGGTTCCGGGGCCGGGGAACCGGGCGTGACGGTCTCCTCGACCGGCACCGTCGAACGGATCGCGTCGGGCACGGTGAAGCTGCCCGACCACGGCTCGCTCAGCACCGGGGAAGTCAGCGTGGATATCCAGTCCGGCAGGAGCTTGCGGTAAGCGCCCGGTGACGCGTAGGGGTACACGTCGATCTCGACGTCCAAGTCGTGGACGAACTGGTGGCTCGGTCCCTCCAGCCCGGCGAGTGCACCGGTGGTGTGCTCGCGCACGTGCTCCGGCTGGGTCACCGTGTTGTAGGTGATCGCGCCGCCAGGGGCGATCAGTGCCGCCGGAACCCCGGTCTCCGCCGGGTAGGCGATGACGGCCGCGGTGAGCTTGCCCAGGAAGCCTCGCGTGTCGTACCGACGCGTCTGGTGGGTGAGCTCGTGCCCCGAGGAACGCTCGGGCGCGCCGGGGTCCGACGGTCGTCCGATCGTCTGGTGGTAGCGGCCTCCCCGCGGGGTGCCGTGCACCACCACGAGCTGCTCGACCCGGCCGAAGGCCTGGTCGGTGACCACCAGCAGCGGCCACCCCCCGTTGACGATCTCCCTCAGCACCGGGTCGCCCTTCAGCGAACCGAGCACCGGCCACACCGAGTCCCGCATCATGCGTTCGTTGAGCGAGTCGAACAGGCGCTGCGCCGCCGGCGGGGAGATCGACGTCTCCGCCGTGCGCAGCGCTCGCAGCACGGCGGACAACGTCTGGAACCGCGCGCTGGCCGACTGCCCGTTGACCCGCGACCGGCGGGCCAGCTGCCGGGCGATCCCCTCCGCCAGCTCGCCGCCCACTTTCAGGCGGTGCGCGCCGATGTCGCCCTTTCCACGCCCGACGTCGTCCGGGGGGCGGACCTCTGGGGACTCGTGCGGCGACTCGCCCCGGACCTCGTCCTCCTGCGGCTCCACTTCCCGGTCCGGCGCCGAAGACGGGGCCTCCGGCGCGCCGTCCGCCTGCGCGTCGCGCCCCCGGCGGTAGCGCTCGGCGTCCTCCGGCCGGAGCTTCGCGACGTCCTCCTCGGCGAGCGTGCCGACTTGGTCGATCACGCTGGCCGGAACCCACACCTTGACGTAGCCGGGTTGCTGGAGCGACTTCGTCGCGTGCACCGCGGTTCCGTCGTACAACTTGCGCAGGACGCTCTCCCAGCGCCGCCGCACCGAGGTCCGCGCCGTGTGCGCTCCGTCGTAGCGGATCAGGTATCCGCGCTCGTAGTGGCCCGTCTCGTCGGTGCTCTTGGCGTTGCCGGATTCGGCCGTGCCGGAGCCGCGGGTGTACGAGAGTTCGCCGCCCGCCGCCGCGCCGACGCTGAATTCCTTGTTCACCGGGAAGAAGGCGAACACCCCGGCCCGGAATCGGCCTATGCGGGACTTCTGCTCGCTGACGGCGCGGTCGGTCTCCGAGTTGCTCTTGTCCGCGAACCAGTGGTGGTCATCGACCCGGACCGGGGTCGGATTGCTCAACCGCGTCCGCAGCGAGATGTCCCCGTGCAGCTCGCGGCTGCCGATGATTCCACCGTTGTTGTGGGTTTTCAGCTCTCGGCGGTCCCCGAGCAGCACCGCCCCGCCGAAACCTGCCATCCGCTCTTCCGGCGAGCTGAAGACCTCCAGCCCTCCCAAGCCGGCGTTGCGCTCGTTCAACGCATCCTCACCCGGGTCGTTCGACCGGCCCGCGTTGAGGCGCAGCCGGTGGCCCCGGTGCTCGTCGAACTTGACGGGCGCGCGCCCGATGAACGGCCGCTTCAGCACTTCCCGCCAGCGGTGGTACGGAATTCCGCCCAGCATGTCCGCCGTGGTGCGCCGCAAACCGGGCACCGGAGCCAGCGACTCCAATTCGAAACCGGAGGGCAGGTCGCCGTCGAGCCCGTGGCGCTCCGCGTCACCGTCCTGCCAGGCGTCTTCAGGCCGGGTTTCCCCGCCGGGCTCGCCGAGCGCGGTGCCGGGCGAGTCCGACACCTCCACGTGGACTTCGCCGCTGACGCCGGGCAGAGCCGTCCCGGGGTTCGACCAGGTGCCGCCGAGGCGCGTGGTGAACTCCGCCGGATACGCGTACCGCCGGACCTGGCCCTTCCCGGTGTACGGCTGCTCGTGGGCGACCTTGCGCGCGATGGTGTCGCCTGCGGTGTTGGCGTGGTCCAGGGTCAACCCGGTCAGGCCGGGCCAGATGTTGTCGGCGTAACCCATCGCGCCGATCCCACCGACGCGGGTCCGGTCCTTGTCCTGCCCCGTGATGCGCTGGTAGGCGGACACGAGCTTGCCGCCGATGGTCTTGCCGGGCTCGTCGACGGCGGGCTTCGCCCGATCGAGGTCCATGGTCCCGTGGAAGAACACGTCCGGCGCGTCCTTGTACAACGCGCTCAGCGGGAACCTGACGCCGTCCCCGCGAGTGATCTCCCTCGCGTGATCCTGGACGAAGCGCCGCATCCGTTGCGCGGCCCGCGGCAGCTCGCGGGCCGCCACGTCGCCCCGCACGGCCAGTTCGGACAGCGCGGGACCGACGAGCGCATCGACCGCGGCCCTCGGCAACCGGTGGACCGCGTCCACCCGGTCCGGGGCGTTGCGGGACTGCTCGGCGTCGGCCTCCCGCTCGGGAGACCCGGCCGGCGTGGTGGAGACGCTGTTGGTCCACCCGTGCTGCTCGGCGTTGTGCGGCTTGAGGCGGCTGGTCGCCGTCCCGGCCACCAAGGTCGGCTCGCCCGAAGCGGCGCGCGCTTCGCGTGGCGCGACGTCGACCACGAACATCAGGTTCGCCAGGTGCTCGTCGAGCGGACCCTCGTAGTTCTCCGTGGTCTCGTGCTCGTGGCTCGCGACCGCCGCACCGTTGTGGATCTTGGCCCGGACGTCCTCGCCCTGGGGGCCGAACAGCAGGCCGGTCAGTCCGGTGACATCCCCGCCCGCGATTCCACCGCCACCGCCGTGCTTGAACGTGATCACTTCCCCGGAGGAGATCTCCCCGCCGGTCATCTCCTTGCGGGTGAGCGTCGCCTCGGAGGTGGCGGCCCGCAGCGGCCGGACATCGGCGACGCCGATGAGGACGTCGACCGGCTTGCGGGCGTTGGCGAAGTCGAAGGTCTTGCGCAGCACCTGACCGCTGAGCAGCGACTTGCCCTCGTCACCGAGTTCGGCGAGCACGGTGCGGAAATCGAGCTCGGCCGGGTCGTTCGGGCGGAAGTCGCTGCCGAGCTTGTCGCGCACAGCCCGGTAGATGCCGCCGACGCCGGAGAAATCGACGTGCTCGATCGCCTCCGGGTGCCCCATCCGCGGGCCGCTCTCCGAGTTCAGCTCCGAGCGCAGCGGCCACTTCAGCCGCAGATCGACCAGCGCATCGCTGGAGTGATGCTGCGGATGACGTCCCGCGGAGGTCGTGGAGATCCGGTAGCGGGCCTGGTGACCGGCGCCGATGACCGGCAGGTCCGGTTCGGTGATCTCGGTCGACGTACCGCGCTTCGCGGCGGAGCTCATGTTGGATCCGCGCTGGTGAGCGGACCCGACGAGCTTTCCCGACACCGCCACGAACGGAGTCGGCACTCGGACCGCGGCGGAATCCGTGCGCGCCTTGGCTCGGCTGCTGGAGACCTGGTGCAGCACCCGCTCCCGGCCGCCGGAGGTCCGGACGTCGTCGGAGCCCGGCAGCGGATTCCCGGGCTCGGAAAGGTCTGCCACGTCCAGGACCACGCGCGGACCTCGGCCGGGCTTGTCCCCGAGGTCCACGATGTGCAGACCTTCCAGGCCGGAGCGGAAGGCGTCCTTCAGGTTCTGGTCCGAGAACGCGATGTCGACCCGCTCGGCCAACTCGGTGTCGTCCGACTTCTGGTCGCGCACCAGGTCCTTGATCACCGATCGGATGCGGGTGCCGTCGATCTCGCCGTCGACCTCGGGGCGTTCGAGCAGGGCGTGCTCGACCATCGAGCCCTGCGGGGCCGTGTCCTGCTGGGTGGTGTCCTGCTCCGTGGTGTGGTCGGCGGGCTCCTCGGCGATCGTCTCCAAACCGCCCTGGCCCGCACCGCGCCCGGCGGCGACGCGATCGCCACCACCGCCCGGTCGCGTCGAGTCCGACTCCGCCAGGGCCTCTCGCGCCTGGGACAGCACCAGCGAAGGCGACTCGGGCTCCGGGCCACCGGTGGTCTCGTCAGCGGTCTCCGGCTCGGCGGGCTCCGTCGAGAGCGTCGTCAGCTCGTACGCCTCGACCCCGTCCATGCCCAACGGCGACTCGAGCCGCTGACCTCCCTCGCCCTCCGGCTCGGCCATCGGCGACGGGCTCAACGGATCGAACTCCAGCAGGGCGAACCGGGCCCGCGAGCGGATCCGCTCGTCCGACGCCGCGGATTTCGGCTCACCGGAACCAGAATCGGACGGCCGTTCGTCCGCACCGCGGTGCTCGGTCACCGGCCACGGTTGCCGTACGTCCACCGGGTATTCGCGACTGATCCGCTCCAGCTGGTACTCGTCGTACTGGGAGCCCTCCCACACCGCGGACGGAGTACGCAGCGGGTTCCGACCGGCCCGGGGATAGCTGCGGAAGCCGCGGTTGCCCGAGACACCGACCACGAGGTGGTTTCCGTCGAGACTCATGTGCAGTCCCAAGGCGCCCCTGGGGAAGTCCGCCGCGAACGGGTACCTGGCCGCGCGCAGCTGCTTCATGAACTGGAGCGAGTGCTGGTTCTCGGTCATCGAGCACGCCATCGCGAACAGCGAGCCCTGCAGGTTCAGCGCGTAGGCGTTCCGGAAGTGCTGGGAGTGCTCGTGCACGATGGCCGTGCCACGGCCGTCCGCGACGACCTCCGTCCACTGGCCCAGCGCCTGGCCTCGCAGGAACACCGCCCCGGGGGGAAGGCTGAAGTGCCCGCCCTCGGGGCCGAACTGGAGATCGGTGATGATCGGGTACTTGTCACCCCAGAGCGGCTGCACGGTGCCGCCGGGCCGGTTCTGCCGCAGCGCGTCCGCCAGGTCCTCCACCGGGGTCGTCCGCACGACCCGGTCCATCAACGGCATGCCGACGCTGGTGTAGAAGTTCGCCAGCGGGCTGGGAGTCCAGAGGAAGCTCACTCCGATCACGACCTGGCCGCGCGGATCGAACCGGGCCTGGCTGAAGATCGGCCGCTGCGCGGGGAGATCCGGGCGGAACCACACGTCCTCCCAGTACGACATCTGGCCGGAGGAGAACCGCGACCGGCCCTGCACCAAGCCGAGCTGCTCCGGTGAGAAAGCCGGCCCCGCGCTCGGGCGCGTGTCCTCGCGTTCCGGCCGAGTGTCCTGCTCGAACCCGGTGTTCCGGCGGCGGGGACGCTCGTGCTGGCGCCGCGCCCCCGCAGCGGCGGTGCCCCGACGCTTGGGAGGCCGCTGGGAAGGCCGGGCATCGGCACCGTACTCCGCGTTGGCCCGGGCCCGGGCCCGGGTTTCACGCTCCATGAGCTCGTCGTCGTACCCCTGGCGCTGCGCCGGATCCGACAAGACCTCCCATGCCTTGTTGATCGCGATCGTGTTGGCCTCGGCGACCTTCCTGTTGCCGGGGTTCTTGTCCGGGTGGTTCGCCAGCAGCAGCTTGCGCCACTTCTTCCTGATGTCGGTGATGTCCTCGCCGCGCTCGCCTCCCAGCACGGCGTAGTGGTCCGTGCTCGACGACAGGTCGGGATTCAGCTCCCGCTTCGGTTCGGGCTTCTCCGGCTCGGGCGCAGGCTTCGGCGCAGGCTCTGGCTTCGGCTCGGGATCCGGCTTCGGCTCGGGCTTCGGCTCGGGATCCGACTTGGACCGCGCATCGGGCTTCGCCGACTCCCCGGCGCGCGGACCCGAGTGCTCCCTGTCGTACCGCGCGCGCTCCGCCGGGTCCGACAACACCTCGAACGCGACCTTCGCCTCCTGGTAGCGCTGCTGGTCCTCCCGGGAAGCCCGCCGCCCGTCCTGCGGATGACGCAGTTGGAAACCGCGCCACGCCTGTTCCAACTCCCGCAGGGAGGCACCGACATCCACGTTCAGCGCGGCATGAAGCCCATCAGATGGCCGCGATCCCGCCTGCGGCTTCGACGCGGTTCCAGGTTCGGCCTTCGGCTGCGGTTTGGGCTCGGCCTCGGCCTGCGGCTGCTTCGGCTGCGACTTCGCGTCGTACCTCGACGGCTCCGCCTTGGCCTGCGGCCGGGACTCGGGACGTGCACCAGAGCTCGTCTCGGCCGCGGACTGAGCCTGCGCAGCAGACCTCAACTTCGCCACAGCACGCTCGATCTCATTAGCCCGCTCCGGCTCTATCCGGTCCGAATACAGCAGACCCGCCAGCGCACGCTCCAACCGATAGACCGGCGCATTCCGCTGAACGCCCAACTCGTCATACATGTCAACCGAACCCGACGACCGCGGCTTCGACCCCTCCGCGCTCGATCGCGGCTCGGCCGCAGGCTTCGGCTTCGACTGCTCCGCCTCCGGTTTCGACTCCGGCTTCGGCTCGGATTGCTGCTGCGGCCGGGACTCCGGCCCCGGTTCAGGGCGGGTTTCCGGTTGCTGATTCGAACTTCCTTCGGCCCGCGCCCCCGGCCTGCTCGCGCCAGGCACTTCCTCGGCGTCGGAATCGGTGTCGGAGCCGGAGTTCGAGGACCCGTCGTCGTCGACGTCCGACTCCACGGTGAAGTCCGAACCGACCTCGGACTTGTGGTCGTCGTCGATGTTCTCGGAATCGTGCGAATCCGACCTCCCCTCGGGATGCCCGTCAGCACGGCCCGCCGGTGCGGGCCGGGGGGCGCCTCCGCGCTCGATCTCCGCGAGTTCTTCCGGCGAGTACCGGGTGGAAGAGAGCGTGGTCTTCTCGACCACGTATCGGGGCTTGCGGACCGTCCGGGGGAAAGAGCTGCCCACGGTCTCGGTCTCCACTCGCCTGCGCGCTCGGAAGCGCACCAGGCCCCGGTTCTCCGCCACCGCGAATCCACCACCGGGCAGCGGCGAGGATCGGCTGCTGCCGACGAACACGTCGACGTTGTGCCCGAGTTGCGCCAACCGCCGAGTCAAGTCCGCGAGGAGCTTGTCGTTCTCCATCGAATCGGTCAGCAGCAGGAGCTCGGGCTTGCCGCCCGAACTCTGCGATTCGGCCAGCAGTTTTAGGAACCTGTCGCTCTTGTCCAGGTATTCCGCGACGGTGCTGCCGCTCACCCGACCGATCTTGGTGCCGCTTCCACGCTTGATCGGAAGCTCGAACTTCCCTCCGTCGTTGCCGATCGCCACCACGACGGGCTCGCCGAAGAACACGTCCGCTTCGCTGCCCGGGAAGGCCGCCGCGGCACGAGTGGGCAGCCCGGGAACCGTCCGCAGCACGCGGATGCGGTCCGCGGTCCTCGCCCACTTCCGGACCCAGTCCGCCCGGCGCGGATCGGGTTCCAGGGAGATCCCTATCGGATGCTTGTCGGCGGTGCGCAAGGTCCCCCTTGCGACGTCCTTGCGCCGGAACTCGAGCGGGCGCCCCCGTGAGTCCTCGGCTCTGAACCAGGACCGCCGCTTGCGACGGCTGGACGGCCCCGCACCCCTGCCGGTAGGACCGGAGGGCAGAGGTTCGTCCCCGGTCTCCAGCGGAGCCGGCGACAGGTGCAGCTCGTCCTTCGACGTCACCGGGGCGATCCACACCTCCAGCGGATTCGTGCCGAGATCCGCGAACCACCCGATCTGGTCGTCCAGGAACACCGCCCGGCCGCCGATGTTCTTGACCCGGAAGAAGTGGCCATCACCATCGCCCTGGTCCCGGTACACCACCGCCTGCGAACCCTCCGGCAGGCCCTTGACGTACTCCTCCGCGCCCGCATAACCGTCCGGCTGCTCGGAGAACTCCAGTCCCGTCTCGGCCTCCACCTCGCGCACGTACCTCGGGCCGCTCGGCTGCGCCGTGAACTCGGCCGCCCGCTCCGGATGGTTGTCCGCGTTCACGCCCTGGATCGTGGCGAGGATGCAGTTCGTGGCGCTGCCGGGAACACCGTCGAGGTAGTTCCGCCGGTTCGCCAGGCCGAAGTTCGGTGCGTTCTCGCGCAGGAAGTCCGCCCCGGACACGGGATCGTTCGCGAACGTCTCCGCCGACACCACGTCCGGCAGCGCACGCCCGCCCCGCTCACCGGGCTCGGTCGGCGCGACCGACTCCACGCCGCCCCGGCCGTACCGCACGGCCGATTCCAGCGCCTGGTAGCCGCTCCCCCGTTCGCCCGCGAAGCCGTCGCGGTCGCTTCGGCGCGGCCGGAAGATGTCGAACATCCCCGGCGTGCCCTCCGAATCCACGGCAGCGGACAAGAACCGGAACGAACCGTGCTCGGACAGCTCGTCGAACGTCTCCTGTTCGAGCGCCGTGCCGAGCAACCGCCCGCCCTCGCCCAGCGGGCCGCTGGAGTCGAGCGGACCGGTCGAGGCGAACGGCCCTTCCGGCACCAGGGGCTCGCCGGTGTCGAGCGCCATCGTGTCGAACCGTGAGTTCCACAGGTCCTGCTCAGGCCCGTTCCCGGTCGACAGGATCGACTCCCGGACCTGCCGCAGCAGAGGGGCGTAGTTCTTGACGTCGCCGTTGTACATCGCCAGGGCGTGGACAGCCCGCTGGCCGCCGAGGTGTCGCTGGAGGTGGTGCTGCGCCGCCACCAGCGACAGCCCGGACCTCGTGTAGTCGACCAGCAGCACGTTCTTGTCCGCCGGGATGTCGCCCAGGAACTCGTCGAAGTGCTGCCCGAGCAGTTCCCGCTCCGAGTCGCCGAGCGCTCGGGTGCCCGGACCGTCGAACGCGCCGTACGCGGCGGAATCCGGGTCCGGCGCCGCCCGGAAGCCGGACAGCGGGATCGACACGGCCTGGTGCCCGCGCGATTCGAGGGCCGTGACCACCGGTGCCGGGCTGCGTCCCACGCCCACGTAGGAGAACCGGTCCGGCGGGTACTGGTCGGTGATGCGCCGCGCCAGCTCGTTCGTCGCTTCGATGACGCGCTGCTGGTCGATCAGGTGCTGCCTGCCCCGCTCCGGACCGGCCGCACCACCCCTGCCGGTGGGGCGGTCGCCGTGGCCGGACCGGTCCCGTCGCTCGCCGCGCGAGGAGTCCGCGGGCACGACGTCGTCGTAAGTGGGAGGCGCGTCTCCGGGCTCGTACAGGGGAGGCGCCTGGACGTGCCCCTCCGGCATCTCGTACGACGGAACCGGATCACGGACCTCCTGCCCCATCCCGGTCTCATGCGGCGGTTCCGTCTCGAGAGCCCGCGCGAGAACCCGCGGGGCTTCCGTCACGTCCTCCGCTGCCGGATCCGGCACACGCCGCAGCTGCCGCTGCCGCTCGACATCGCGCACCGCATCCGGATCACTCTCCCGCGTGATCGGCGCCGCATCGGTCCGCAACGTGGGAACCGTCCGAGCACCCGAACTCCCCGGTGCGGACCGACGCGGGTTGCGCCTGTCGGATCCGCCCGCGTCCCTGCCCCGCGCTCCTTGCTCCACCGGCATGTGGGCAGGCGCCATCACCCGGTCGGTCGGTGCCGGCGCGAACCGGACCGCCACCGAAGGCGTGCTCGTGACCCCCAGATCGCCGGCCTGCCCGTCGAAGTACACGACCCAGCCGTGCAGGTCGTGCGCCGTGATGAAGTGCCCGACATCCGCCTGCTCCTGGAAGACCACCCCGTGGGGGGAGTGCCGCTGCCGCGTGAGGTAGTCCTCGATGTGCGCATAACCTTGGGCCTCGTCGAATCGCAACCCCGCGAGCCCCGCGAGCAAGCCCCGGTTCACCGGAGCGCTCGGCCTGGTGCGGAACTCACCCCGCCTCGCACGATGCGGGAAGTTCCTCGAATTCAGCGTGTTGATCGAGGCCGGACCGCAATTCGTCCGGTGTCCGGTGACGTCGCGCTCGAAGTTGTCCCGGTTCACCTGCAACTCCGCGGGGAAGTACCTCCGCACGAACCGGTCCCGGCGAGCCGGATCGTCCGCGAAGGTCTCCCGGGAGATGACCCTCGGCCGTCCGGTGGTGTTCGGCGGGGCTTGGGCCAGATCGTCGTTGAGCTGGTCGAGCAGGGCTCTCGTGTGCTCCGCATCGGACCGCGACGATTCCGCACGCAACGTAGGAACAGCACGAGCACCCGAACGCCGCGGATTCACACCAGAACGACGCGGATTGGCCCCATCCGGACCGTGGACGAGGTCATCGGCGTCGGTGGGCCCGTCCACCGGGGCGGTGATCTGCGGCAGTATCCGATTCTTCGGTGCTACGGCAAACCAAATCGGACGCGGGCCCGACGGCAGCCTTTCTTCCGGCAGATTCAAATGGTTGAGAACACCATCATCATCCTTGTGGAAGAACGTCGCCTGCGACCCATCGATCACCAGGCCGGTCGAACCGTTCGGCAGTTCCGCGAGCCGATCGTTGAGCTCGTCCCAGCTATCAGCGTTCCGGAAGGACATCTCGGCCGTCTGCCAGAGCTCCTGTTGAGCATGGCCGCGTCTGACCGCACCACTCGGCTCCGCCCGGAATTTCTTGCCCTGCCCAATGGTATTGATGCCCTGTAGTGCGACGTTGAGGCAGTTGGTCCGCCTGCCCCGAGCGGCCAGCACATCACCGGGATCATCGTGCTCAGCGCTATTGACCGACAACGCATCCCGGTATCTCTCGTGGAGCGGCCCGAGCTCCGCACTGTTGAGACTCCCACTCGACAGCACCCGCACCCCGGTCCGGGCGACGGGGACGCCCTGCGCCAATACGTCACCATGTACAGGAACAGAACGGCTTGCCGGCAAGCTAAGATCGGGCCCACGTTCTCCGGCCGAATCACGGGGGAACGAAGTGAAGACCTCGGTGGTTCCGTCAGGGCGCTCGGCTCGGACCGTGCGGTTCAGGTGAGTCGCCACCAAACGGCCAACCAGCTCGTCAACCGCCCTCCCATTCACGGATGGCCCCTGCAACAGAGCCTGTGACAACAGCCCCACGGCCCCGTCGATCCGGTTCTGGAGGGTGAACTTCGTGGCCGGCTGCTCGGAGAACGAAGCGCCCTTAGGCTGCGTTTCCGCATTCGCCTCCGACGCGAACAACTCAATTCCGGAGCGAACCGAATCCTCCCGCAACTGCTCAGCCGTGACCTCAGTATCGAGAGCCGACGCCACCCGCCGATAAAAAGAGTCCCCACCGATTACCATCGACGGCTTCCTGGTATCCAGGTAGGTCTCGGCGAACAATTGAAGATTTCGCATCATGGTCGGCGCCTGCGGGGATAGTGCCGCGTTGTGCGCCACGATCGTCTTGGGGTTGAAACTCTTCCCGTCACGCCCGACCGAGCCCTCGGGATCGATCGGCATCCCGATTCGGACGCCCCGCAGCGCCGAATGCTCGCTGAAACGCATCGGCATCGAGAGAGCACCGTGGACCGTGTTCCGATTCGCCCCACCCAAAGCCTTGAAGTCGGCCTTGCTGGGCGTGATCCCCCACGGGTCGGCGTTGTCCGCACCGCGTTCCTGGTAGGCCTTCTGGTACCCCTTGATGCTCGTGTCCTTCGTCGCAGCCCGGGGCGTCGAAGACTTCCCACCGCTGTCCACGCTGGCCTGCCAGAACCTGGTCCGCAGCGCGTTGGTGTCGATGTGGGTCTGCGGCAGCTTGCTCGTGGTCTGCCCATTCTCATACCAGGTACGGGCAATCCTGGTCATATCCGTTTCGATGGCGTTGTTGACGAAGCCGGTCAAGAACGGCACATCCCGGACCGGATGCCCGGCAGCGGCGTTGACCTTCGCCTCTTCGACAACCTCCTCCTTGGTCCGGTTCCTGATCTCCGGAGCTTCCCTCGTCTCCTGCTCTCGATCGGCCGCCGCCGCCTGCTCAGCAGTGTCGTAGGCCTGTTCGTACCGGCTGTCGTAGTACTCGGAGAACTCTTTCGCGTTCTCCCGGTTGAGCTTTCTGGCAAGCTTGTCGAACTCACCCGAACCGTCACCAAAACCGAACTCTTCTTCCGCACTTCCGACGGACTGCCCCTTCTTCAGCAACACGGTCGCATCGACGTACAGGTTCGGCTCTGGCGAATACGGCAACAAAGGATGGTTGGCGGCTTGCCGATCTCTGGCCATCATGTCGGCGAGGATCTGATTCCGGAATTCCTCGTGCAACGCTACCCGATCACGCCGGATATCCTCGATCACCCTGGTAATACGATCCATATCGCGCGATAGTTCTTCGCGCTCCCGATTCTCCTCGGGACGCAACGAACGATATGCTTCTGATGCCTTTTTCAGATCAGCCTCGAACGATTCAACCACATCATCGAAGACATTGCCTGAACCGATCCGATATCCACCGGACATCATCAGCGGACGACTCGATGGTAGTTCCCGCTCATCCGTCAGCGATTCAGCCGTGGCGGAACGCAAGATACCGTCGAAGTGGTTGAACACATGCTCACCGCTCAATGCGGATCGCCGCCCGGTATCAAAATCCTGGAACGAGATGTACGGATGCTTTCCGTCATCGACCATGGCGGCTACGATGTCCGCGGTCGCCCCACTGCCCAACGTCCTGTTCCGCAGATCTCCGTACGGCACACCCAGGCCCGCATTGCTCTTGCCAGGAGCGAAAGTACCGATGGCAACGAGAGCAATCGGAACATTGAGCCGTTCGACGGTACCCTGCTCCGCCTGAATCGCCTCGCGTACCTGCGATTCCTCATCACTACGGTCGTTCCGGTTTTTGTTGATCCCGTTTACACCTAAGACGATCGCAATCCGACCATCCATATTCTGAGCATTCTCGGTGATCTTCGCGACTACCTCGGCCAGCTTGCCAAGATCGCGCGCCGGAACGATGGCATTTACCACGAAGGAAACCGGCCGGTCCTCATCGACGCTCTTCTGAAGCGCACCGAGGTAGTCCTCACGGAAATCCTGACTCATACCAGGCCGGTTCGCCGTCACCATGTCGCGGAAACGGGAGTTGACGACCGTGGGGTACTCGTCGGATACCGTGTACTGGCCACGCGATTTCCTGGGAACAACATCGCTGTTTTCCCTGCTCAATACCGCCGACCGCTTGCGCTTCCCCAGTGCCGCAGCACTCGGCGCGCGCGCTACATCATCATTCGAGGGTCCGCGCCGGGCATCCGCGGGGTCACCGGCCGATGACTCGTCTCGCTGAACGTTGTCGATGTCCGCGGGGCGATCCGTCCCGCTGCGGGCGTTCGGGTTGGTCCCAGCGGCCGGTTTCGGTTGGAACGGGCGAATCGACCTGAGCTCTTGATCGCTGTATCGGGTCTCTTCGTGGACCTCGATGAATTCGCGACCGTTCTTCAGGTAACTGCTGGCATAACCGGCGTTGTTGTCGGCGTGCGCCAGGGTGCTCGGCGCCACCATGTCCCGGGCGGCGACGATGGGGTTGAGGAAACCAAGCTCACGAGCTCGTCCCGCGGCGTCCCGGAGAACTGTCCCGGGGCCTGGGGGCTGCGTGTCGGCGAACCCGGTTTCGGTGTTCTGAGCCGCGTGGCAGAAGAGGAACAGCAGTTTGCCGTTCGGGTTCGCCGCGTACATCCGGCGGAACGCTTCTTGCTGGAAGAGGTAGCTGATCGCGGTCGCCCCGGTCATGTCCACCGTGATGGCGCGACCGCCGCGCTGGAGCGAGATTTGAGCGACTTGGTTGTTGCCGCCGTAGTTCCAACCGTGGCCGCTGAAGACGAGCGGGCCCGCCATCGCCTGGACCTGAGCGCCGGTGTGCGGGTTGGTGAGCGTGGTCGGGGTCGGAGCGAACGGACTGGGAGCCAGCCGGCCGATCGGATCGCTCGTGTAGAGCTTCTGCACGCTGTCGCTGGTGATGTACTTCCAGAGCGTGTCTTCGTTCGGGCGGGTTCGCAGCACGTGGTGCTTGTTGTCGACGTCTTCGGCGAACTCCTGGTCAACCGCGCGCCCGTCGCCCACCAGCGTCATGCCGTTGGCTCGTTCCCACCCGGCGCTGCGGGTGGTGAGCGTCGTGGGGTTGCCTTCGTCCACGGTGAACTGGACGTCGCGGCGATGTGATCGCCCGGTCAGCGGCACGTCCGCATCCGGGATGGAGGAGGCAGCCGGGAGGAAGTGCTCGAAGAACGCAATGTTGTTGATGTTGCCCGGCGAGTACTGCTGGGTGGCACTCGGTACGGCAACGGATTGTTGTTCGATCCATCCCTGGTTGTCGGACACGCCGAACCGGCCATCCGGAAGTTGGGACACCGGTCCCGCTGGAGTCGCGTACGAGTACCAGGAACCTGTCTTCACCATGCCCTGGTTGAATTGGCCGAGAAGCTTCTTGTTCGGGCGCAAGAAGACGAACTTGAAGTCAAAATCAACCTGCGAAAGGTGGTTGAGGGCCTTGAGGTTCCTCACGAACTTCGCGATGCCGGCGCCGTCAATGCTGACCTCGGAGCCGTCCCGCAGCCACACTGTCGAGAACCGGCCGGAAGCGTCGGGCTCGAGGTCGTCGAGGACGAAAACCTTGCCGTGCGCGCTGGTGTTCTGGGGGCGGCTGGAGTGCTGCGCTGCGTGAGCCGGTGTCTCCCCGGGCATCGTCTTGATCGTCCTGAATGGGCCGCTGCTGAGATCAAAATCGCTCTCACGCGTGAACGCGATACCCGCGGTCCCGGGTTGACTGCCTCGCATCCACGAGTAGCCGAGTTCTGCCAATTTGACCCGGACCTTCTGAGGACCGCGCAACGCCACCACGGTCACGTCGGGATCCACGAAGTCCGAGTGAACCTGAACCACACGACTGGGACCCGGTCGTGCCGGGGCGCGTGGTGGCTGCCCGGTGGGCGGCGTGTGCTGGTCGCGTTGGCGCGGTGCCGGGGTGTGGTGGCGGGGGCGCCGATGGCTGCTCTCGCCGTCGCTGCGCGGACCATGAACCAGATCGGTACCTTCGGTCGACGCGTCGAGCGGTGCGGTGATCTGCGGCAGGACCCGTCCCTGCGGCACCGGGGCGAAAAAGATCTCACGCGGCCCGGACGGCATGTCGCTGAACTTCAGCCCCTGCGACGTGTCCAGCGGGTGCAGAAGGCCCTCGCCATCCTTGTGGTAGAGCGTGGCCTCCGGTCCGTCGAGTACCAGGCCGAACGAATCGTTCGGCTGCTCCGCGAGCACCCGATCGTTGACCTCGTTCCAGCTACCGGCGCGCTGGAGGGTGAGTCCCAGCTCGCCCTCGATCCGGGAGCGGCTGACCGGACCGCTCGGATCGGCCCGGACCAGCTCTCCTCGCGCGAGGGTGTTGATGCTCTGCACCGCGGCGTTGAGGCAGTTGGTCCGCCTGCCGGCAGCGACCCTGGTATCGCTCGGATCGTCGAACTCCGCGCTGTTGACCGACAGCACGTCCGAATAGCGCTCGCGCAGGTAGCGCGCCTCCGACGCCGGGCCGTCGAAGGCGGTGCTCGACACCACCCTCGTCGACGTGGTCGGGATGTTCCCGGCTTGCGAGCTCGGGTGAGCGGTGTCGTCCGACCGCCGCGCGGAAACGTCGTGCTCACCGCGCTGATCCCGTCGCTCGCCGCGCGTGGAATCCGCGTGCACGGCGTCGTGCGCGGGGTTCGGGGTCGACCGCGACGACGTCGCCGCTACATCGCCACCGTCTTCACCCGGCGTCTCGCGGGAGGAGCCGGAGTCCTGGACAGGCGACTGCCGTGCGCCGCCGTACCGCGAGATGCCCTCGGCACCGTCGAAATCGGTGTCATCCGGTTCCGATGAAGACAAGCCGGGCGGGTTCTGATACCACTCCGTGGGCAACCTGAGGGAATCGAACCGACCGGATTGGTTCAGCGACCGAGAACGGAGGTAGGAGGCGATCCCGTTCAGATCCTCCTCGCGGAAGGTGACCACCGTTCCCGTCTTGTCGCTGGGTGTCATCCTCACCGACACCTGCTGCCCGGAATCGTCGATCTCCACGGTGAACGTGTGCGTTTCCCGCAACCCCGGCCTGGTGTAGACGAATTCCCGCACTCGTCCGTCGTCGCGGACGTGCACGGTGGCGGAGGCATCGCTGAAGTCTTCGTAATAGGCGCTGCGCATCACATCCTGCTCGAAGCTGCGTCCGAACGCCTCGAACGCCTCCGCCACGCTCATCTCGGCGCGCTGGTCCTGGATGAGCTCGTTGGTCTCCTCTTGGCCCAGTTCCTGGGCCTCGACCGAAATGATCGTGAGCCCGTCCTCGACACGACGATCCACCTCGGTGTACCGGCTCGGTGCCAGCAACACTTCCGACTGCCCGCTGTTGACCTCCGGGGCGTTGTCGGGCCGTCCCCGAAGCTCCGGCGGATAGGACATCGCGATCATCAAGTGCGACGGCTGCGTCCTGATCTCGAAGATCGCGTACCGCGAACCGCCACCTTGGTGCCGCGTCCACTCCCGCACCATCGCTGGGTCGAACGACGTCGACGAAGGCAACCGATCGACGAAGGTGTTCGCCTCGCGACTGCCCGCGTCCATCTGGATCGCCCGGTACAACGTCACCGGGCCCCGTTCCGTCTCCCCGGCCCGGAGAGCACGGGCGTAGTCGTAGAAGGTCGCCACGTCACGTTGGAGAGCGTTCAGCGTCAGCCCACGGGAAACGACGCGTCCGCCCTCCCCGCGGTGGCCGGTGAACGGCGTGCCACCGGCCACGTCGACCAGGAACAAGAACAGATTTTGGTCACGGGCCACCTGCCTCAGATGAACGTCCGCCATCCGACCGGCCACGGCCGACTCGGCACGCACCGCGGCCTGATGACCGAAGCTTCGGGCGTCGGCCACCGCGATGACGGCGCCGTCTCGATTCAGGTCCGCGACCAACGAGGCCGGCGCTCGTGACGGCGTTGGTCCCGTCAGGTCGCCCTCGGGCGTTCGGCTCGCGAGGGCGTTGAGCGCGGCGTCGGTCGTCGTGCCCTCAAATGCCGGAGTCGGCTGCACGTCCGTTGCGACGTTGCCGCCGTCCTCATGGGACGGTTCTGGCCCAGCCGCCAGGCCACGGCCAGTCGAGTGATCGACATCGCCGTGCCGATCCACGACGCGGGACGACGCGAAATCGCCTGTCCCGCCTACCCGTCCAGGTACTCGCGCGTCCTGGGTGCTCCTGGACGACGCGGGGATCGAGTCGGCGTGGTGGTCCGGCCGCGGGGTCCCGGGCCGGTTCGGTGGCCGGACCTGGTCGTACTCCCCGGTCGTTCGGGGATCGGTCCGCGCGAGGTGCTGCACGCTGCGGTGCGGCTCCTGCATCAGACGGGGAAACTGGTCGAGCGGAATTCCGTCTGAGGTTCCCACCGGTGAATAAACGGGCTTCAGCTGTTCCTGGTTCGGGGCCAGCTTGGAGAACCACACGTCGGGAGAGTCGTTCGACGGGAAGCTCCAGTTCTGTCCGTCGAAGAGCACCACGTCATCGCCGCGTTGATGCACCGAGGAGAAGTGCCCGGGCTGTTCCCCGCGACCGATGAAGATCAACCCGATCGGGTAGCTGAGGTCCCGGCGGTCGCCGTCGTGCTCGAACTTCTGCTTGAGGATCGACGCGTACGCCTGAACATCGGCGTACCCGTTCGGCTGGTACCGCATCGGCGGCAAACCGGACTCCGGCACTCGGTTCAGATCCACCAAACCGCTCGGCCCGGCCACGAACTCCTCAGCCCGATCGGGGTAGAGGTCGGTGTTCAGCGACTGGATCGACGTGGCGAGGCAATTGGTCCGGAACCCCAGTTGACCGTTCGCATCACGATTGTAGTTCTGCTTGTTCACCCGGAGGAATTGCTTGAAGTGCTTAGCCTTGAAGTTGAAATCCTCGACCAGGTCGCCCCCGAAGGTCTCCGCCGACACCACTCCGGGAAGTGCCGCCGAGGTGACGGGTCGTTGTGATCCGACGCCTCCGAACGAGTTCACCGGAGTGCGCTGGGACATGGTGTCGTCCCGCACGGGCCCTGGCTCGTCGGTCCGAGGGACGCTCCGGGGCGGCGCGAGTTCCTGGTCGGTGTCGTTGCGCTGCGGCTGCGGAACCGTGGACTCGGGCCGAGCTTGTTCGCGACCCGCCGGAGCCTCGGTTTCGGTGCGCGGGGGCTCGGCAACGGACAGGTCCGGAGCCGGGACCGACAGCGGATCGGTGCGCTCCTGCGGTGCCTCCCGCTCCAAGGTCAGGTCCGGACCGGAGTTCTCCGCGAGCGACGATTCGCTCGCCTGCTCCTGCTCCTGCGTCGAATCGCCCCTGGCCAAGTCCTGGCGCCGGGTGCCCGGCCCGCCGCGGGTCGCGCTGTTCGCCGGTGCCGACGCGGCATCCCGGTGGGCAGCCGACGTGGTGGTCGTCTCGCCGCGGCTACCCGGAGGCATCGCCGGGCTGGTCATGACCTGTCGACCGGAGTCCTGCTGCTCCGCCACCGGGCTCCGCGCACCGGGCTGCTCGTTCTCGGACTCGGTGCGCCGCGGAGCATCCTGCTCCAGGTCGCGAACCGGCTGTTCCGCCGGACGCTGGTCCGGGTTCGGCTGGCCCGGATCCTGCCGGGCGACGTCCGGATCCACCGAGCTCGGCCGGGCCCCCGAGTCCGGGCCGGTCCCCTGCACGGGCTGGCCCTGCGGCGAGAGCTGCTGCTCGCCGGTCACGTCCCCCTGGGACCGCGGCACGAACGTGTTGAACCCGAGCAGCCCGCCGTCCGGGCCGGTGCCCTGCTGCGGCGCGGTGCCGACCGGCTGGTGGGTAGTGGCGGGCTGCTGGGAACCGACCGGCGGAGATTCGGCACCCGGTTGCCGCGACGGATCCGCATCGCCTCGGGGCGGCGTGCCGACCTCCTGCTGGGGAACCTGCTGTTCGCCCGGCGAGCGGCCCGGCACGCCGAGCGGTGGTGCCTCGGAGTCGTGCGGCGTCGCGCCGCTCTGGCCCTGCCCGCTCTCCTGCCGCGGCGCGTCGACCGGGGAGTGGTCTTTCCCAGCGCCCTCTCCGGCAACGGGAACGCCCTCCCCGGACGGGTGCTGCGCGGGATCGACCGGCGGTGTCTGGCCACCGATCTGCTCCTGGCCACCCGGCGAGTCAAACGCCGGAGGCGGCGTCTGCCCGCCCATCGGCACCTGGCCACCTTGCGGGGCGTGCGCCGCAGGCGGCTCCACCTGGCCGGGCGACTGCTGCGGAGCCGCGGTGTAGGCCGGAGGAGGCTCCTGCCCTGCCACGGGCGCCTGCTCGGGTTTCGGCGTGTAGGCCGGGGGCGGTTCTTGCGCGCCCACCGGCGACTGCCCTGGGACCGGAGCCTCCCCCTTCCCCTGCGCCTTCCCCGTGGACGGGGAATACGCGGGTGGCTTCTCCGACTTCCCCGGCGATTGGTCTTGCGGCGCCTCCGATTTCCCAGGTGGCTGCTGAGGGGCCGCGATGTACGCCGGGGGCGGCCCGGCGGACTTCTCCGGAGGAGGCTGAGGCGACGGGTTCTCCGACTTGACCGGTGGCGGATCGACGAGCCCCGGCGAGGGCTTCTCCGCGGGCGGCCGGCCGCCGTCCCCCCGTTCCTCGGGCAGCGGCTTGCCGGGGAGGTCCACCGCGGTGTCGAGGTCAGGCGAGTCCGGGAAAGAATTGCCGTGCTGGTCGTAACCCAGCTCGCGCTTCTTCTCGACCGCCCAGTTCTGCATGATCTTGGTGATCGAGCCGAGGGTGGTGCTCGAGATGTAGGTCCCCAGTGGATCTCCGGCACCGCCCGTCAAGGACGCGACGACCATCTCGACGGGGAGCTCGCCCAGGAACTCGAGGTGGGACCCGCCGTACCAGGTGTGGGAGAGCTCCTTGCTGAACTGGTTGTAGCTGGCGCCCTTGTAGAGGCCGCTGATGAGGAGCCCCGCGGAGAATCCCGCCACCCAGGAGACGTAGAGCGCCTCGCCGTCGATCTTGTCCTTCTTCTCCTGCGCGATCGTGATGACCTGCGGGAGGCCGCTCTGGACGATCTCCTCGTTGCCCTCCTCGAACCCTTCCCAAGCCATGCGCAGCCAGCCGTTGAGCGACCCTGCCATCTCCTTGCCCTGGTCGACGATCGCCTTCAGCGTCATGCGCCCGGCCATCAGGCGAGAGGGCAACAGGAAGGGCCCCCACGGCGACGCCATGATCATGGCGATGTCGGCCATGATGAACGCGGCCGTGGTGTAGAACTCGTACCAGATCTCCTCGCCGTTCACGCCGAACATGTCGACGCCGTCGGCGGCGTTGTACACCGCGCGGACCTGGTTCGGGACCTGGTTGGTCAGGTTCGAGCTGTAGTTGCGGATCGCTTCGGCGGTATCGCCCTCGACGCTGTCCAGCGCGCCCGCCGAGAGCTGGTTGATGCCGTTCGCCTGCTGCTGGTAGCTCTCCGCGTGCGAACGAAGCTCGTCCGAGAGCGAATACATGTGCGACGACTTGACGTCCAGCGGGTCGATGCCGGTCGTGATCCACGCGAAGACGTCAAGGCTCACAGCTCAGCTTCCTTCCGAACGAACAACGACTACCGACGCCGGTCCACCGTCCAGCAGGTGCGGGCGGCGACGACCGGACAGGCGGCCAACCCGGGGAGAACCATCACGAACCGCCGTTCATCGGAGCGCCTCCGATGAACGGCGCACCACTCGTCCAACGGGGGCGGAAGAATCCGCCTCGACAGGTGCTCCGCGCACCGTCAGCGAGTTTCGGGGGCGACACCGGGATCCGGCTCGTGCGCTACCTGGAAACTGGATTCGGCGGGCGCTCCGGGCGCCGACGGCTCCGTCACGAGAGCAGGTGTCCACTCGGCCGCCTCGCCCGGCTTCTCGCTCCTGACGAACTGGGATGCTTCGTGGAAGGGCACCGAGGCCGGTTGCACCCCCGGCTCGGTGACCTCACCGTCGAGCCCTTCACCACCGTTGGCGAGCACACCCACGGCACCATCCGGATCACCCGACTCGTCGAACTCCGAGCCGCCCGAACCGACTGGCTTCGTCACGTTCATCTGCTCGTTCTTGAACAGGACGGCCGGTGAGAGCGGCACGGGCTCCCCGCCCGGTGGCGCGGGCTGCTCCGGTGACACGGGCTGCTCCGGCGGCGGCTGCGCCACGTCGGTCTCGCTCTGCAAGTTGTAGGTCAGCTCGTCAGCGCTGTCCCGGGAGTCCCCGTACATCTGGCCGTTCTGGTGCAACCCCATGCCGATGTGCCCCATGAGACCGCTGAGTCCCTCGATACCTCCGGTGTAGGACGCCATCCCGTCGTTGAAGGTCTGCCGGAAATCCTGGCCTTCCTTGTCGTTGCCGAAGCTGTCGGAGTACCGGAGCATGATGTCGCCGGCGCCGGAATGCAGGTTGTTCAGCAGGGTCTGCTCGTCGTAGTAGCCCTGCCCGCTGCGGCCCAGCCGCTCGGGATCCACCCAGAACGAGTCGTTCATCGGCGCATCTCCTCGATCCGCGCGGCCCGGCGCCGCTGCGTCTCGGCGACCACCGGCGGAAGCTGGGGCTCGGCGGCGGCCAGGGATTCAGCGCTGACGTCCCCGCTGAGCACGGCTTTGGCGTTGAGGCCACCGGGCATCATCGGAGCGATCAGCTCGGCCATCTGCTCGGTCGCCTTCTCCCGGGCCGCTTCGATCGTTTTCGTGATCAGCTCGGCCAGCTCGTTCTTGGGGAGCTTGCGATAAGCGGCGGTGGGGAAGTGCAGATCCTTGATCACTCCCTGGTTCCCCACCGTCACCGACACCTCCCGCCGGGGCGAAACCGCGGTGGCCGAGAGCTCAGTGATCCGCCGCTGCATGTCGCCGAGGTTGGCGCTGACACGTTCGTACTCCTCGCGCAACATCTCGATGCTGCGACGATCCACATCGGACACAAAGACCTCCTGAATACGACTACTTCACATGGAACCCGACCCGCGCGCTGCCACCGGGCGGCGCGGAACCCATCCGGGAACACCGGGCACCCGGTCTGCCCCGACGGGCGCGGCTCACCCCACCGAGGCGAGCCCGGCGCGCACCGATTCGGCCTGCTGCCCCAGCCCGGCCAGGTCGGCGAGGGTCAAGGTGCGGGAAGCGGCCGTCCGGGCCAGCAGCCGGGAGAACTGGTGGGCGCCGTGCACCGTCGGATCGCCCGACTCCGCGAGGCGTGCGTGCACCGCGTCGCACACCTCCTCCGGCACCTCGTGGCCGCGCTCGCGCAGGTACCGGACCGCGATCGCCGCCAGTTCGGCGGTGGAGTAGGCGCCGATCTCCCACCGCTGACCGAAGCATTCCGCCAGCTTGGGCGCCCGCGCGAGCACCACGTCCAGGCTCGCTCGGGTGCCGGTGAGCACCACCACCGACTCGGCGGTGTGCTCGCGCAGCGCCGCCTGGAGCGCTTCGGCCTCCTCCGGCTGGGCTTCCCCGGCCGCGTCCGCGTCGACCACCAGCACCCCGCCGCGGGCGTCCTCGAACACCTTGCCCACCAGGCTCTCCGCCTGTCCGGGCCACTGTGGACAGAGCTCGCCTGCCAGCGAAACCCGCACCAGCTGGCCGGTTCCGACCAGCCGCAGTTCGGCGAGCCCCTGGGCGTAGAGCCGGGCGAGCTCGGAACGACCGCTGCCGCGCCGCCCGACCAGCACCGCGTTGCCGTGCTGACCGAGCGCCCGACGGCTGTTCTTGCGCTCGCACAGCGAGACCAGCGCCGCGCCGACCGCCTGCCGGGTGCCGTCCATCCCGCTGAGCTCGGAGAGCCGTCGCCACGCGTGGGTCGCGCGCAGCGCCGAGCGCGGGTCGTCGGCGGCGTCCGGTGCTGCCGACTGCTGGGACGGGAGCTGCTCCAGCATCGCGGTCTGCGGGGCGATGTCCGCGGCGGTCAGGCGGCTCAGGTCGGAATCCCGGGCCGGTGGGCGCTGGGCGAGCCGCGAAGCCTGGAGACTGATCATCTCCTCGAAGAGCTTGCGCGCCACGCGGCCGTTGCCGAAGGTCTCCCCCTTCGGCACGCGGGTGAAGTAGTTGGTCAGCTCGTCGATCGCGTCGTCGGTGAGTTCGTAGTAGTGCTTGCGGCACAGGTTGCTCGCGATGGTCACCAGTTCCTCGACGCTGTAGTTCGGGAACTCGATGGTCCGGGTGAACCGGGAGGCCACGCCGGGGTTGGACTCGAGGAACCCCTGCATCAGCTCGGAGTAGCCGGCGACGATGACCACCAGCTCGTCGCGGTGGTCCTCCATCATCTTCATCAGCGCGTCGATGGCCTCTTGGCCGAAGTCCGGGCCGACGCCACCGCTCTGGGCGTTGAGGGTGTAGGCCTCGTCGATGAACAGCACGCCGCCGATGGCCTGGTTCACCAGCTCGGTGGTCTTGATCGCGGTCGAGCCGATGTACTGGCCGACCAGGTCGGCGCGGGCCGCTTCGATCATGTGGCCCTTGGACAGGATGCCCAGTTCGGCGAGGACCGCGCCGTAGAGCCGGGCCACGGTGGTCTTGCCGGTGCCGGGTGGACCGGCGAAGACCAGGTGCCTGCTGATCGGCGGCATCGGCAGGCCCTTCTCCTGGCGGACCTGGGACATTCGGATCAGGTTGATCAGTCCGCGGACCTCTTGCTTGACGCCTTGGAGGCCGATCAGCGAATCGAGTTCGGACAGCGGGCCGTTCAGCTCGGCGCCGCTGGCCCCGAGCAGCGAGTCGTCGGCCGCGGTCTCCCCGGGTTCGGGCGCGGAGCGGTCGGCCTCGTGCGTGCCGCGAGCAGACCGGGGCGAGCCCGTCGGGACCTCGGTCACCAGGTCCCGCACGGTGATCCGGCCGTCGTCCTCCGGGCGCCGGACCGCGACCCCGCCGCTGCCCTTGACCACGCACCGGTGCAGGGAGACCGGTTCCGCGGTGTCCAGGTGCGCGCCGTCGCCCGCGCTGTCGAGCACCTCGCACTCGTCCAGTCGCGCACCGCCCCCGGCGGTCACGTGCACGCCGTGCCCTCCGGCCGAACGGATGCGGCAGCTGCCCGCCTCCACCGAACCACCGCCGGTGATCAGCACGCCGTCGGCGAGCGCCTCGACGATCTCGCTGTCGCTCATCACGACCTGGGCGCCCCCGACGCGCAGACCACCACCGCGCAGCAGCGCCGAGGTCAGCTCGGCCCGGCCACCGGTGAGCACGACCGCCGCGTCGGTTCCCGTGGTGAGGCGCGTGTCGGTGAACGCGGCCCGCGCGGACTCGGCGAGCTCCACGACGGCGGAGGTGCCGGTCTCGATCGACGCGTTGTCGACGACGACTTCACCGGTGCCCGTGAGCAGCAAGCCGGAACCCGAGTCGGCGGTGGCCCGGAACTCGGCGAAGTGGGAGCGTGCCGAGGAGGACAGCCGGGCGATCGCGTCGGTCGTCCCGCGCACCGCGGACTTGTCGAACCGGGGCTGGGCTTCACCTTCCACGACGATCCCCACCCGGGAGTCCTCGACGACGCACTCGAGGAACCGGGGAGCGGCCCGCCCGGTCACCTGCACGCCGCAACGGGCGGAGGAGAACGTGCACCCGCGCAGCACCGGCCGCGCGGTCTCGGTGACGTACGCGGCCTGGCCCGCGGCCCCGGAGAACCGGGAATCCGAGATCTCGACCGAGCCACCGCCGGTCAGGTAGAGGTCGACGTTGACCCCGTCGCGGACGTCGAGCTCGGTCGCCTTGAGGGTGCCCTGCTGCTCGACCACGAGCGCGGGCTTGGCGGCCTCGGTGATCGTGCCCCCTTCGAGCACGCACCGGCCCCGCCCGTTGACGCAGATCCCGTTGCCACCCGGACGTCGCACGACGAAGCGGCGCAACGTCAACGCGCCGTCCTCCCCGACCACCACGGCCGAGGAGGCCACGTCGGAGACCTCGCTGTCCTCCACCGTGCTGGCGGCTGAGGACGTGATCACGATGCCCGCGCCGCCGGTGCTGGTCATCCGGCACCCGCGCGCGGCCACCGAGCCGCTGCCCCTGGTCAGCAGGGCCGACCACGACGAACCGGCGACCTGGCAGCCGTCCAGCGCGACCTCGCCGCGCCGCACGTCGACCGCGGGGTAACGGCCGTCGTCGCAGACCAGCACCAGTCCGCGCAGCTGAGCGCCCTCGGTGTCGACGACCAGTGCGCTGCTCTCGGCGGCGTGCACCTCGACGGTGCCCTCGCCGTCCTCCGCGGTCAGGTTGACCATCCGGTCGACGACCAGGTTCTCCTCGTACCTGCCGGGCCGGATGCTGATCGTGGCTCCGTCGTGGGCCGCGGCGAGCGCGGCGCCGATCGAGGGGAACGCGCCCGGTCGATCTGCCCCCACCACCAGAAGTTCGCGGTTCATCGACGTTCCCCTCTCTGCCAACCCGTCCTGGAAACCGCTGTGCCGTCTTCTCCGCAGCCGGTCCCGCGGCCGGCACCGCCGCGGTCTCCCAGCGGTCGTCTCGCGCGGGCGACCCCGACGCCGCGCGCGGCCGGGGGCATCAGGAGCGGTCCCCGGGACGAGGCGACGGCTGTGATCGCACCGCCGTGCGAGGAGAGTCGGGGAACGGCGACCGCCCCGGCACCGCTACACCAGTCCCGGTAGCGCACCGAACCGGCCGCGCGCCGACTCGCCGACCGCGCCGCTGGGGCGGGCGTTCGCCCAGCGCTCGACGCACCGCCGCAGCGAGGTGCTCGCCAGCTCGTCCAGCGAGGCGCGCTCGGCCACCCGGCCCTGTTCGTCCACTTCGGAGCTCGCGAGCTCGCGCATCAGGATCCGTCCCCTGGTCCCGTCCGCGGGCTCGACGGTCTCCAGGACCTTGAAGCTGGTACCGGGGACGAACACCACGCGGTTGTCCGCGCGGTCGGCGTCGTCGGGTTCGAGCAGCTTGGTGCGCCGGGCGGTCATCGACCACACCAGCACGTCGATCTCACCGTCGTGATCCGCGCTGGGCTCGGTCAGCGCGTGGGTGAAGCCCCACTCGGTGACCAGGCGGCGCTGCCGGTAGAGCTCCCACTGCCCCGGTGTCGGCGTGCCGCTGAACACGGTGGCTCCGCGGTGCGAGGGCAGCTTGCTCAGCCCGGAGACCACGCATCGGGCGAAGGGGACGTGCGGTCCGTTCGCGGCGGTCCGCAACGAGCTGTCGATCGCCTCGCCCCGCGCGTTCAGGTAGAGGCGCACGGCCACGGTGTCGGTCAGCACGTCGGCCGAGGAGCGGGGGTCTCCCTGGAAACCCGGGTGCTCGGAGAGGATCCGGGAGACCGAGTGGGCCATGGCGTCGAATTCGCGGCTGAGCGTCCGGCGCAGCCAAGCGCGCTCCTCGGTGATGCCCTGGGCGGGCAGCAGCGCCGAAGCGTTGGGTTCCGGCACGGGTTGCGCGCGGGGTTTCGCGGGCGGAGTCGACCGGGCCGTGTCCGGGGCCGGGGGTTCCGGTGCCGATTCAGCCACGGATTCCGGCGCCTCGGTCGTGGCGGCGGGCTCCGGGCCACCCGGCGTCTCGACGCCGGGTGCGGGTGAACTCTCCAACCGGATCGGCATCGCCGAGACCGGTTCGGCACCACCCGGGGTCCTGAGCGGTGTGCCGACGGCCGGTCCGGGAGCGTCGGACTGCGCCGTGGAAACCGGAGCGGCCGTGGCGGGCTCGGGGACGGGAACCGGTCCGGGGACGGGGTTCGGGGCGCCGGTCTCCGGGACAGGGGCGGGAACCGGAGCGGGGGCGTGGTTCAGGGCGGGTGCGGGAACCGGGGCGGGAGCGGGGATCTCCCGGGCGGAAGCGCCCTCCCCGGGGTCACCGAACGCGGGCCCCGGCACGGGGCCGGGACCGACCCCCGGGATCGGAGCGGGCGCGAGTCCGCCGCCGGACCGGCCCGTCATGGCCGATGCCGCCACGAAGTCGGGCGCGGGCACCGAGACCGTCGACAGACCGGCCGGAGGCGGCGGGGAGGCCACCTCGGGCGGCTGGGCACCGGCGACCGGGGCGAGGAAGTCGGTGGGGGCCTCGTGCAGGGCGCCGCTCGGCGCGAACGCCTGGCCCGGCCCGGCGCCCAGCTCACCGCGGGCCGCTCCGGTGACGCGCGCGACGTCGCGTCCCAGTTCCGAGGCGGCCACCAGCCGGCAGCGAACGCGGGTGGCCGGGTCCAGCCGCGCCAGCACGTCCTCGGCCAGCATCCGCATCCTGGCCGCCAGTCGCTCGTCGGTCGCGTCGAAGGCCAGGACGTTGACCTCGGCGTCGACCGGCGCGGCACGCACCGCGACGGCGTTCTGCGCGTCCTGGGGCGGCCGGACCCACAGGCCCGACTGCACGACCTCCACGACCGCGTCCGGGGTGTACCAGTACACCGCCGGGGAGAGCTGCTCCAAGCCCTCGAACGGGGCGCGGTGGCTCAGCAGCGCCGGGGCTTCCCCGTGCGCCGCGTGCCCTCGGGGCACGTAGCCGATCTCGCGGGCGAAGGCGTGCCAGCCCAGGTTACCGTCCGGGCACATCGTGTAGATCTCCGGCGCGTGCGGGGAACCCACCGGCATCCCGGTGTAGCAGGCGACCCGGGTCTGCAGGAGGTCCGCGAGCGCCTGGCCCAGCGAGTCGCCTTCGGGCAGGTGCACCGGGCCGTACTGCACGAAGCGGACCCGGTCGCGCACCGAGGTGTCCAGCCGCCGCCAGAAGCGCACCACGTCGTCGAGCGAGAGCGCGGGCGCACCAGGGCAGCCCAGCACCACGGTGAGCACCTCCGGCTGGCACGGCATCCCGCTCGCCAGCCGCTCCCAGTGCCCGCTGAAGGCGGCGTCGCGGACCGTGGGGTGGATCCACACCCCGCCGGGCACCGGCTCGGCGACGCCGACGGAGCTGGTGGGCCACGCCTCGACCAGGCTGGAGTCCCAGAGGGGCCGCGGGAACCGCTTGGCCTCCCACTCCGGTGCCTTCCCCGGCCGGAACCGGACCCAGCCGCTGCCCTTCCCTGAATGCACGAACAGCGTCCCGCCGGTCCCCCGGAAGATCACTCCGTCCGGGGCCACCACGGTGCGCCCGAGGCGTTCCGAGAGCCACTGCCCGGCCAGCGCGGTGGCTTCCCGGGACCGACCGCCCACGACCAGCCGGACCCCGCGGCGCCGCTTGGGCAGCAGCGCGGCGACGGAGTCCCAAGTCGAGATGGGCATCCCGCTGGGCAGGTCGACGACCACCATCTCGTGTTCGGCGTCCGGAGCCACCGCCAGGGCCATCTCCTGGGCTTCGGTGGTCATCCGCCGCTCCGCGCACACCACGAGCGCGTTGCCCACGGTGTGCTTGGTCAGCGGCATGTTCGGTTCATCGCGACGGCGCCTGGTCAGCGGAGGCAGTGCGGGCATCAGCTGTTCATCCCTTCTCGCTCACGCCCATCGCGGCCCGGCTGAGCACCGGTCCGGTCGGGAGGGCGGCGAGCAGTTCGTTCGCGATCGGGCGCACCGGCGCGCTGCCGAAACCGAGGGCCTGCATCGATTCGTCGTCCGGCACCAAGTGCTTGGTGCCCTGGTCGGTGATCAGGTACCGATCCGGCACCCGCTGCCCGGGGGGAATCGGCAGCGCACCGACCACCAAGCCGGTTCCCGGCCGCACGTTGACCGCGCCGCCGGGCGCGGCGGCCTGGCGGGGCGCGGCGAGCACCACCTGGCTGCGGATCTGAGTTCCGGCCGGACTTTGGCGCAGGCAGAGCCCGTCCGCTCCGGCCTGCCAGCCCGCGCCGCTGAGGTCGGGGATCCGGTCGAACAGCGACCGGTCCGCCGAGCGGGGCGTCCCGGCCACCGCGGCGGCGCCGATCCGCTCCGGCGCCGGGTTTCCGGGCTGGGCGGCCAGCAGCGCGAACTCGGTCATGCTCAGCGGTGCCAGTCCGTCCGCGCGGAGCACGAACCGCTGGACCCCGCCGTTGGCGGCATGCTGTTCGAACAGCTGCCCCACCTGGCGCGGGATGCCGCCGACGGGCGACCCGGCGGACCCGGCGCCGTCGATCCGGGCCGGCTCCAGCACCGGCCCGTCCGGCACCGCGTCGAGCCACCACGGCGGAGCCGTGGACGGACGCGCATTGGCCATGCCCAGCGCGATCTGGACCGACGGATCGGCGAGCCGGTGCTTGCGGCCCTGCCACAGCAGGTAGTCGGTGCCGTCGACCGAACGCACCGGCAGGTACTGGTCGGCGGGCAGCTGCCGGGCGGTGGACGTCGGATCGAAGTCGAGGTTGAACTGCCCGGGGGCGGCTCCGGTGCTCGCCCCCGGCAGGCAGACCAGCCAGTGCGAACCGGCCAGGTCCTCGGCCGGGGGGAGCGTCTGCGGCGCGTCCGGGATGCCGATGGGGCCGCCGCGCGGGGCGCCCGCGAGGGAGGCCTGCGAGATCGTCTGCACCTCGGATCCCGCACCCTGCAACAACTTCGCCGAGGCGTAGTTCAGCGTCGGGTGCAGCACCCCGCCCGCATTGACGAACCTGGCCCCGGTCTCCTTCTCCACCACGATCGCGCCCTGGGCCTGCCACTTCTTGCTGCCGCCAGGGACGAAGAGACCGTAGACGCCGAACCCGACCGCGATCAGCAACGCGAGCACCACACCGACGATCAGCCCGGTCTTGGCCCGTTTGGCAGGAACCTCCGCGCTGGCCGGGTCGGCGAGCACCAGAGCCGAACTCATCCTGCCCATCAGGAACTGGTAGGCGTGGACGTGGTCCCGTTGGGTCTGCACCTGCTCACCCGGCCAATCCGCGCGCCCACGCGTAGAGCTCCAGCAGCTGGAACAGCAGCGGGAGCACCGCGATGGCCGTGCAGGTGTCGAAGATGTTCGCCAGATGTCCCCAGATCGGCAGCATCCGGCGGTGCAGCGGGCGCAGCGCTCCCAGCACCAGCGCCAACAGCACCAGGAGCACGCCGATCACGAGGACCGCGCGCCAGCCAGGGGTGAACTCCCTCGCGAAGTTCAGCACCACCAGGGCCAGCCCGCTGGTCCCGGCCACCACCAGCGACACTCGCTGCCAGGCGCTGAACAGCGCGCGCGAACGCAGCAGCACCGAGCACGCGAGCACGCTCACCAGCGCCCAGGGCGCCCACCCGGACTCAGCCATGATCAGCGGAAACGCGGCGACGAGGACGGCGGCGGCGCAGACCAGCGCGGCGCTGAGGTACCGGTCGGCGTTGCCGGTGCGGGAGGTGACCTCCTCGGCCTCGGCCGGGTCGATGTCCTGCTGGAGGTCCGTGGCGTTGCGCGGCAGCTGCGGTCCGCGCAGGAACGCCGCGCGAACGGTCACCTTGGGGGCGAACACCACGACTCCGAACACGATTCCGGCGAGCACACCGGCCGTCTGCCCCGGGCTCAGGCCGAAGCCGACGCCCAGCCACACCCCGCCGTGGACCACCGCGGCCAGCAGCAGGGCGGTCAGGAACGGACCGACCGGGATGGACCGATCGGCGAAGCGGTGCAGCACCAGCAGGAGGACCGCCGCGAGCGCCGCGCACCCGGTGCCCACGAGGAGGCCCGGCGGCGTCGGCACCATGCCGCCGGGGACGCCGTCGGCGGCGATCAACCCGGCGATCCCGGCGTAACCGCACCCGGCGAGACCGGTGAGCCGGACCAGCGCGACGTCCTTGGCGTTCTTGGCCAGCGGCACCGCACCGCAGGTGAAGAGCACGGCCAGTCCGGCGGCGAAGCCGGCGTGCAGCCCGGTAGGCCCTGCGCCGAGCAGGATCAGCGCGAGCACCCCCACGACCGCTCCCGAGAGCGCCTGGAACAAGCGCGGCCCGTACTCCGGCTGCCAGCGGTCCGGATGCTTCTCGACGCTGGTGGCGATCCCGTCGGCGAGATCGTCGAAGTCCAGCTGCGGAAGCGGGTCGGCGGCCGGGCGCAGGTGCAGCCGCTCGCCTTCCAGCCAATCCAGCGTCTCCGGGGTGCCGTCCGGGTCCAGCGGCGACTCGCCGAGCCGCTGCAGCACCCAGGAGCCCGGCTCGTCCTCCGCGGGCTGCCGCCGGGTGTGGCTGAGCAGCACCGGCAGCAGGTCGGCCACCGAGGTCGACACCGGCACCGCCAAATCGGCCTTTCCGTCCGGGCCGAACACCGTGACCCTGCACAGCTCCGCGGCCCTGGCGCTGGTCATCGGTTCTCCTTCCTGATCGTGCTCGTCGGCTGGGCCGCGGCGAATTCGTCTTCGACCAAACCGGTCTGGATGAGTTGGATGCCGCGCCGGGTGACCAGCTGGGCGCGGCCGGGCGGCAGCTTGCGCGGCTTCGCCTCCCCGATGAAGGTGCCCTCTTCTTTGGGGTAGGAGAGCAGCAGCGAGGGGGTGCCGAGTTCCCAGAGCCGTCGCAGCACCGGGTCCATCATCGCCCGCATGGCACCGGAAGTGCTCCTGGCGACCACCAGGTGGAGTCCGATGTGGACACCTTGCGGGATCATCGACAGCAACGGGTCCAGCGCCGACCCCATCCCGCCACGGGTGAGCAGTTCGTAGTCGTCGACGACCAGGAACAGCTCCGGGCCCTCCCACCAGTCCCGCTTGCGCATGCGCTCCGACGAGATCTCCGGGCCCGGCACCCGCTTCACCATCGAGGCGGCGATCTGCTCGGCGAGCCCGTGCAGCGCTTCGGAGTTGATGCCGAAACCGACGTTGTACTCGGCGGGGACCTCCTGGTCGAGGTCGCGTCGCGCGTCGCCGAGAACGATCTTGGCTTCGTCGGGACCGTAGCGCCGCTGGATCGAGCGCAGCGCCAGGCGCAGCAGGTTGGTCTTGCCGGTCGCGCCGTCGCCGAAGACCATCAGGTGCGGCTGCGCGTGGAAGTCGTGCCACACCGGCTGCAACCGCTGCTCGTCGTGGCCGATGCACATCCGGAACTCCCGTTCCGGGGCCGGCAGCTGCCGCGCGGGCAGCTTGGTCGGCAGCATCCGGACCGGCGGGGCGGGATCTCCCGGCCAGAACGCCCGGATCTCCTCGGTGACCGTCTTGGTCGCTTCGGAGAGGTCGTCCACATCGGAGCGCCCGTCCAACCGGGGCAGCGCGGTGAGGAAGTGGTAGCCGTCCGAGGTGATCCCACGACCGGCCTGGTTCGGCACGGTCGCGGCCTTGCGCGAACCGAACTCCGATTCCATCGAGTCGCCGAGGCGCAGTTCGAGCTTGGTGCCGAGCAGGTCCCGGAGCCAGGTGCGGATCTCCGACCACCTGGTAGCGGCCAGCACCAGGTGGATGCCGAACGACAATCCGCGCGACGCCAGCTCGCCGATCTTCGACTCCAGCTCCTGGAAGTCCTGCTTGACCGTGAACCAGCCGTCCACCACGAGGAACACGTGCCCGTGCGGATCGTCGATCTCCCCGCGCGACCGAGCCCGCAGGTACGCCGAGATCGACTCGAACCCGTGCTCGGCGAACAGGGACTCCCGGCGCTCCAGCAGCTGGGTCAGCTCGGCGATGGTGCGCACCACCCGGTCCCGTTCCATCCGGGTCGCCACCGAACCCACGTGCGGCAACCCGGAGAGCGACATGATGCCTCCACCGCCGAAGTCCATGCAGTAGAACTGGACGTCCCGCGGGGTGTTGTGCAGCGCGAGCCCCAGCACCAGGGTCCGCAGCAACGTGGACTTGCCGCTCTGCGGTGCACCGGCGATGCCGACGTGGCCCTCCGAACCGGACAGGTCCGCGGTCATAAGGTCCCGCGACTGCTCGTAGGGCCGGTCCACGACGGCCACCGGAACCCGCAGCGGGGTACGGCCACCGGTGGGCTCGACGGTCATGCCGCGGATCGGGTCCGGCACCACGCTGGGCAGCAAGCCGTCCAGGCTCGGCGCGGCCGACAGCGGCGGCAGCCAGATCTGGCGGGCGGGCGGCCCGGATCCCTTCAACCGTCCGATGAGGACCTCGATCAGCGACGGGGTGTCCTCGCCGGGCTCCTCTTCCTGGTTAGGCTCCGGTTCCGAGGCGTCCTGCTCCTCCCGCTGCCGGATCTGGTGCAGGCTCGGGTAGGGCTGCGTGCGGAAGGGGACGACCTCGGAGAACGCCCGCTCTTCCGACGTGGCCGGAGCCGCGCCGTCGCGCTCCGGGCAGGGCCCGGAGACGTAGGCGCCCTTGAACCGCACCAGCGTGGTGGTGTCGATCTTCAGGTAGCCGTTGCCCGGGTCGGACGGCAGCTCGTAGGCCTTGGCCTGACCGATCACGGCCCGCGACTCCATCGAGGAGAACGTGCGCAGCGCGATCCGGTAGGACAGGTGGCCCTCCACGCGGTGGATGCGGCCCTCGTCCAGCCGTTGCGAAGCCAGCAGCAGGTGCACCCCGAGGCTGCGGCCGAGCCGCCCGATGGACACGAACAGGTCCATGAACTCGGCCTTGCTGGCCAGCAGCTCGCTGAACTCGTCGACCACCAGCAGCAGGTCCGGGAACGGCACCAGTTGCGCGCCCCCGGCCCTGGCCTTCTCGTACTCGAACGACGACGAATGCCCGCTGGCGCGCAACAACTCCTGGCGCCGCACCAGCTCGCCGTTGAGCGCGTCCTGCATCCGGTCGACCAGCGGCAGTTCGTCGGCGAGGTTGGTGATCACCGCCGAGGTGTGCGGCAGCTCGTCCATGCCCAGGAACGTCG
The DNA here is from genome assembly GCF_024734405.1 of Saccharopolyspora gregorii. Classification (NCBI taxonomy): domain Bacteria; kingdom Bacillati; phylum Actinomycetota; class Actinomycetes; order Pseudonocardiales; family Pseudonocardiaceae; genus Saccharopolyspora; species Saccharopolyspora gregorii. Next base: position 4,961,673 of record NZ_CP059556.1, read on the forward strand.
CGCCGCCCTTGAAGTCGACCAGCACCAGGTTGAGGATCTCCGACGAGTGCGTCGCCGCGAGCCCGGCCACCAAGGTGCGCAGCAGCTCGCTCTTGCCGGAGCCGGTGGCGCCGATCAGCATGCCGTGCGGGCCCATCCCGCCCTGGGCGGGTTCCTTCAGGTCCAGCTCGACGACCTCGCCCTCGGTGGTGACGCCGATCGGCACCTGCAACCGCGAGCGCTGCGCGGCGCGGGGCCGCCACTGCGCCGGCACGTCGAACGTGCGCGGATCGCGGATGCCGAGCAGCGTGGTCAGCTCGAAGTCGCTCTCCAACGGCTGGTCGACCACGTCGACCGAACCGCTGGTGCGCTTGGGCGCCATCGAGCGGGCCAGCGCCTCGGCCTGGACCAGGCTCAGCTGGTCGCGCCGGGCGGTGCCGGTGGAGTCCCCCACGGGGAAGCTCACCTCGTCGTCCTCCACCGTCAACCGGAGGACCTTGGCCCCGCCGGGCATCCGCCCGGACAGGTCCAGCAGCACGACGTTGCGCAGCCCGGTGTCGAGCAGCCGCGAGGACTCGGGGATCTCGGTCAGGTGCGCGACCACCACCACGAGCGGCTCGACCACGCCCGGGCGGCTGCCCGGATCGTGGTCGGGCCGATCGGTGATGTCCGCGCCGAGCACGTCCATCAACTCGTCGTGGTCGCAGGCGAACAGGCGCAGCGGGCCCGCCGCGTCGTGCGCGGTGGGGTGGGCGTTGTGCGGCAGCCACTTGACCCAGTCCCACTCGGGCTGGCACGTCTCGCCGGTCAGCACCGCCACCCGCAACTCGTCGGGCGAGTGGAAGGTGACCAGCTGACCCAGCAGGGACCGCACCAAACCGACCGCGCTTTCCTGCGCACCGGCGAACTCCACGCTGGTGAAGCTGCGCAGCCCCACCGACATCGGAATCCCCGACACCGTGGCGTAGGCCTCCTGGAACCGCCGCAGCGAGACCGCCGCCAGCGGTTCCAGGTCCTCGATCGGCTTGGTCGACGGTGCCGTGTACTCCACCGCCGCGGCCTGGGTGCCCAGTCCGATCCGGGCCCGGCCGAAGTCGTCCTGGTTCGCCCGCCGCTCCCACAACCGGGGTCCCGCGGCGATCGACCACAACCAGGACGGCGCCGGGTTGTTCCACACCACGGCCTGCCGCTGCTGATCCGCGGACTCCCGGGCCTTCTCCCGCAACTGCGCGATGTAGCGCAGGAAGTCACGGCGTTCGGAAGCCATCTTGCGCTTGCGTTCGGCCCCGTTGCGGCCGAGCTGGGTCAGCACCATGACCAGCATCGCCAGCGCCATGCCGCCGCCCATGATGTACATCATGGGCGAGCTGCTCCGCGACGAGACCATCATGATCATCGCCATCGAGCCGATGCCCATCGGCACGATCATGGCCACCGATCGGAAGTCCATCGCGGCCGGTTCCTCCATGACGGGAGGTTCCTGCAGCTCGACCGTGCCCTCGGGCATGTCCGGCCCCGTGGCGCGCGGTGGCCGCTTCACCGTGATGGTGCTCATGGTTGTGCCTCGTTCGTGTCGACCGATGCGGAAATCGACCTCATCCCAGCGCGCCGGGCGGCGGTTTGGCGGAACCTCCGCCCCAGGCAGAGTTATCCCTCACGAGGAGGTCTGAGCTGGAGCGCTCCTTCTCCTCCTCGTCCTGCGCTTCCGCTTCGGCTTTGGCCTCGGCTTCGGCCCGCCGCTCGGCTTCGGCCCGCTCCTGCTCCCTCATCGCCGCCAACTCCTCCGGGGTGAAGTCCGGTCCGCCGCAGCGCGGGGGCTGCTGCTCCTCCACCGCGACCCGCTCGCCACCACCCAGGCTCGCGCGCCGCCAGGCCGCGTAGCCCGAACCGTCCGAGGATTCGGCCTCCCACGGGGCGGTGTCCCGCATCGAGTAGTCCGAAGTGGACTGCTCGCGCTCCCGATCGGCACCTCCGGCCACCGGGAACGGAACCAGCCAGGGCAGGCCGCCAGTGCTGTCCCACGCTCCGGTGTCCTTGTCCACGTCCTCGTGGCGCACGACCGGGACGTGGTCCTCCGGCAGATCCGGCCGGTCGCCCTCGGCGAAGACGGGTTCGACCTCCTGAGCAGTGGTGTCGGCCGGGGCGGGGCCGCCGACCTCGTCCGCGGGTGCGTGATCGCTCGGCGGCCACCCGCCTGCTCCGGACGAGTCCACGGGTCGCTCGCGGTCCCGGTTCGGGCCGGGACCGCCGAGCGGTGGCACCACGAGGGGAACCACCGGCATACCACCTGCGACCTGACCGGATTCGCCCACCGGAGCGGGCGCGGCGGTCCGCTCCCGCGGCTCGGATGGCACCTCGGTGTGCGGAGCTTCCAGACCGGGGCCGTCCTGGATCGCGGCGACCGGGACTTCCGGATCACCGGCGACCGAACCCGCGCTCTCCCACGGCTCGCTCCCGGCATCGAGCAACCCGGAAGCCTCGGAACGCTCGTTGCCGCCACCGCCACTGGCGCCCGGCGGCATCATCGGCGGCATCATCGGCATTCCACCGCGCACCGGTTCCCCGGGCGACTGCTGCTCGCCCGCATCCGGCACGTCGACCGGCGAAGCCTCCCCGACCGAGGGTGCCTCGACCGGCGAAGCGCCGAACGGAGCCTCCGGATCGCCCACGGGCGGACCCGAGCCCGCCCACGGCTCACTCCCGGCATCGAGCAGACCGGAAGCATCCGAACGCTCACCACCACCGTTTCCACCACCGCCACCGGCGCCCGGCGGCATCATCGGCGGCATCATCGGCATCCCACCGCGCTGGTCCTGCCCAGGCGTCTGCTGCTGGCCCTCACCGGGCGACCAGCTCTCCGACGGGACACTTCCGGGTTGGTCGCCGACCGGCGGTGCCTCGACCGGCGGTGCGCCGAACGGAGCCTCCGGATCGCCCACGGGCGGACCCGAGCCCGCCCACGGCTCACTCCCGGCATCGAGCAGACCGGAAGCATCCGAACGCTCACCACCACCGTTTCCACCACCGCCACCGGCGCCCGGCGGCATCATCGGCGGCATCATCGGCATCCCACCGCGCTGGTCCTGCCCAGGCGTCTGCTGCTGGCCCTCACCGGGCGACCAGCTCTCGGACGGCGGAGTCCCAGGCGGTTGACCCATTGGAGGCCCATCGCCGACCGGGGGCGGGCCGCCGACCTCAGGTGGACTGCCGACCGGGGGCGTGCCGCCGACCGAAGGCGGACCTCCCACCGAAGGCGTGTCGCCGGCAGGCGGCGGAATCGCGCCGGGACCGCCCCCAGTATTCCCGGGCCGGGGCGAGGTTCGTTGGGGGAGCGACCGCCCGGAAGGTTGCCGACCGGAGGGTTTCCGACCGGCGGAATCCGCACCGGCGGCGGGTTTCCGACTGGCGGGTTGCCGACCGGCGGAATCCGCACCGGCGGCGGGTTTCCGACTGGCGGGTTGCCGACCGGCGGATTTCCCGCGGGCGGGTTTCCTCCCTGCGGAGTCCCCACTGGAGGCGGTGTGCCCACCGGCGGCGGCGGAATCGCGCTCTTCACGGGTGGCTGCTCGGGACCGCCCCCGGGCGGCGGTGTGCCTCCAGGGCCGCCCACCGGCGGCGGTGTACCTCCGGGACCGCCCACCGGCGGCGGATCACCCACCGGCGGGGGCGTGCCTTCGGGACCGCCCACCGGTGGCGGTTCCGGAGGCGGCTCGACCGGCGGGGGCTCGTTCGGGGGCGGCTCGACCGGCGGCGGGTCCGGCGGGGGCTCGTTCGGGGGCGGCTCGGGCGGGGGCTCGACCGGCGGCGGCTCGGGCGGCGGATCGACCGGCGGCGGATCCGGCGGCGGGGAAGCCGGTCCCTCGCCCTTGACCGGGTCCGGGGTGACGACGTCGTCCTTGCGCCATTCGTAGTTGGACGAGACCTGCACGATGACCTGGCGCATGGACTCGGTCATGGCTTTGACGACTTCCTCGTCCTTGCTCACCATGACCTTGTTGTCTTCCATTTTCGGGGCGACACCGCGCTGCAACGCCAGATCGGCGTAGTAGCGGTCGTAGTAGTCGACGGTCTGCCCGCCCCAAGCGAGGTAGTTGCCGTTCATCCGCAGCGTGTCGGAGATCGACCCACCTGCCTCGCTCTCCAACGCACCGTCGCTGAGCAGCCTGGCGTGCGCGTCGATGTTGTTGGCGAACGTCTCCATCTTCGCCAGGAAGGCTTGCGCGGCAGGCCCTTTCCAGATGCCGTCCGGACCCGCCGTGGCACGGGCCTGATCGCGGAGGTTCGTGGCGACGGACTCCATGGTCTGCCGGGCGAAGTCGAAGTTGTTGGCGGCCTGCTGCAAGGTCACCGGGTCGACCAGTCCTCGCAGCCGGTCGTCCTGGCCCCCGATCACGGCGGCGCCACCGGTCAACGCGGCCTTGATCCGCTTCCAGTCCCACTCGTTGAAGTTGTCGTCCCCTTCAGCGGTACCGGCGGAATCGGCGAATACGGAATGCTTGTCGTCATCATCCGTAGTGGTGTTGCTGCTGTTGTCGTCGTACTTTTTCTGGTGCGAACCCACGCCTGCTCCTACCGCCTCTGAACCGCTGATGACATGAGATCACCCGGTTCGGGAAGATCTCGAATTGGCCGCCCCCAAGGGGGTACGCGGACCGCTCCCTCTCGCACCTCACACCACTACGGCGTGCCCGACTCGCGCTACTTGCCGGACTCCGTTTCACCGATGTAGGAGTACGCCTTCGCCATGATGGCGTCGAAATCGCTGCCGGCCACCTTGTTCAGGTCTTCGGCTTCGGCGTATTCCTTCAACACCCGCGCTAGGTCTTCCTCTAAGAAGTCGAATCCCCTTTCCGTGTTGTGCAGGAAGTCGTAGATGGCGGTCTTGAGCCCTGCGGAACCGTTCTCCCCGGAGGATCCCATGACCCGGTCGCGAAGCCGGTACGCGTTGGCGAAAGCTCCCGGCAGGATTTCCACGTCGCTGACGTAGTCCTTCGCCGGGGTGATCATGGCTTTCAGCTTCAACATGTTCTGCGCGAAGGTCTTGAGCGCCTCGGTGCTCACGACGACCTCGTCGCCTTCCTTGCCCTCGTTGTCGTACTTCGGGACCTTCGGCGGGTCTTCCACCCCCGGCGGCGTCTCGTCGTCACCCAGCCCCCAATCGAGCTGGTCGACGTAGTCGGTGTCCTCGTTCGGACCTTCCCCTTCCCCATCCGGTTTGGGGAGGTCCTCGGCATTGCCGTTCTCACCGAACCGCGGGTCGTCCTTGTACTCCTCCTTCAGGTCGAGGTACTTCTCCCAGCTGTCGTCGGTCTCCCCCGGACTGCTGATCTGCCCGAGCGCGGCGGCGCTGCCACGTGCCTGGATGAGATCTCGCTCATCCTCGGTCATGTACCCCTCTTCGACGAATGCGTCGATCTTGTTCCAGTCGGCGTAGTCGGTGTCCTTCCACGCGTCGCTGTCCCGCCAGTAGTCGATCCCTTGCTTATCGCTCATGACAACCTCTCCAAGCTCGTTCTCCGGGTGTGGCCTCGATGGCCACGGCGGTGGCCGTCAGGAAAGCCGGGGTCACCTCCCCGACGGCCGAGCCGCATCGCGATCGCGGAATCGCTCAACCCCGGGTCTGGTCCCAGATCTGCCGAGCGCGCTGCTCGGTCGTGCCGTAGTTGTCAGAGATGTTGAGCAGGGTCTGACGCCCCGCCTGCAGGTACTGCGGCATCAGATTGGCCTGCTGGTTCCAAGCCGCCTTGGCCTCCCAGTAGGCGTTCTGCGCATCACCGGTCCATTCCGAAAGGCTGGACTCGACGGCCCGCTCCATTTCGGCCAGCGCCGATCGAACCTTGTTGTTGACCGCGTCCATGTCGTAGAGAGTCGCGTCCGCGACACTGAAGTTGAAACGATAATCAGACATCTGCACTCCTCATCAATCCGCAAGCGAGCGGACTCGATAAATGGGGAAACCGACGGGCTCGCTCAGACTCCCGGCAACGGGAGCGCGGAGCTGAAGGAACCGGCCTGGCTGGTCGCGTCGTCCTCTGCCGCCACGTAGTCCTTGGAGTTGATACCCATGACCTCCATCATGCCGATCAGCTTGTTGATCACGATGCTGAACGACTTCTCCCAGTTGTCCATCGCCTGGTTGAAGTTCCTGGAGGCGTCGCCGTGCCAACTCGTCTGCAGGGTCGCCATCATGGTGTTGACGGACTGCATGTCCCTGGTGAAATCGCTGGCGGTGTCGCTGAACTTCTGACCCGCGGACTGCATGCCCGGAGTCGCGGTCTGCACCTGCTGTGCCATTCGAAAGCTCCTCTCGCTGTGCTCGCCGCGTACCGCACCGGAGAACCGGCGCGCGTGCGCGGGCACCCGCAATACTCGTCGTCGAATTCGAATCTGGGAGCCGACGTGCGCAACCCCTACCCGAACGCGGGCAACGTTGCCTACTCGGGCACATCCCTCCTCGCACCGCATTCGGCGGCGGACTTCGCGATATAAGAGATACCGATGGCGGACGTCGAGTTCGGAACCCGCGGACCGAGGAGGGATGACGACGTATGGCGCTCGGAGCTGGCCGGGACGCGGTGCGAGCCCGAACCGAGGACAAGGTCGTGTCGCTGGTGAACGCCGAGCGCACCAAGCGAGGACTGAACCGGCTGGTGGGCGACGAGCGGCTGCGCCGCTCGGCGCGATGGCACAGCGCCGACATGGCGCAGCGGGATTTCTTCGCACACCAAGGGTTTCGCGGTCCGTCGCCGTTCGAGCGGATGCTGACCGAGGGTTTCGAGGACCCCGCCGGGGAGAACATCGCCGTCGGCCAGGAAACCCCGGCCAGCGTGGTGCGCGCCTGGATGCAGAGCATCCCGCACCGGGAGAACATCCTCAACGGCGAATTCCGGGCGATCGGCGTCGGACTGCACATCGGCCGCGGAATTCCCTGGTGGACGCAGAACTTCGGCTACTGAGCCGCGCCGAGCGCGAGTCCGCTCACCGTTGCACCGCGGCCCGCTTTCGCAGGTGATCGGCGATCGCGTGCGCGTACTCGCACACGAGGTGGTGCCGCCGGCCGTAGAGGTTCCAGTTCCGGTTCACGTCGCGCAGCGCACCTGAACCCGATTCCTCTTGCTCCAGGGCGAGGTCACCGGCGTTCCGGGCGTCCAGCACGGATCGATGGGCGAGCCGCACGGGGCGGGCGGAGTTCGCATCGCCGGTCAGCGCGAGCAACCGTTCCAGATCATCTCGGCCCAGCAGCCGAGGCAGCGAGTCGTTGATCCAGTTCTCACCCCAGCACCGGATCCGGGCCTGCTGGACCAGCCGCGCCGGGGCGATGCTCCCGTGCCACGTCCGGTACGGACTGGTGGCGGCCACCCTCCACAGCTCGGCATCCGGTTCACCGGCGGCGGATTCCAACGCGAGCTGCGCGGTGTCGACCCACCACCCCACCGAGCCGACGTAGCGCGAAAACCACATCTCGCGAACGCCTTCGGCCCTGAACCACCGATCGCGCCGCGCGTCGGCCAGTGGCGCCACGCCCAACCCGTTCGGCTCCTCGTTCCCAGGCTCCGGTGGTACCGCGCGGACCGACTCGATCCACTTCGCCCGCACCATCGCCACCGCCGCCGCCTGCTCCGACATGATCGCCAGCAGCGCGTCGGCACGTCGCGCGGCCGAACCACCGCCGACGGGGACGGACCGCGCCACTTCATCGGTGATCGCACAAGGGGGCATCGAACTCGCCCTCACCGTGTCCGGTCGCGGTTCCGCGCCGAAGCCGCTCGTGCGCCGGCCCCGGCGTTCGCCCGGAGCGATCCCACGAGGCGGCCCGGGCATTCGTCCGAGGCGGACCAAGGCATCATCAACATCCTGGACAACCGGGGCAGCACCCGGGCGAGACTTCGCGCAGCGCCGTCGTGACTGCGCCTGGCCCGGGTCAGCACACCGGAAGCAGGGCGCGGTCGAGAGGTCGCGGAAGTGCGCTCGTTCGCTGAAAACGCAGTTGAGGAAGGCTTTGTCCGAGTTCGCTTCGGGGCCGCCGCGGCGAGCTTTCACCGGCGCGGGAACGTCCTCGCCCGGGCCGTACTCCTTCCCGAGCGCAGGGACCTTCCAATCATTGTTGTCGACGAAGTGGTCGGAATACGGCAGGAAACTGTTCGCCATTCTCACTTCTTTCGATCGTCCGCCACACCGGACCGTCCGCGCGAGCCGGGATCACGTCCCGAGCGAACTCACTCCGATCAAAGTACCCGCACTCGCCACCGATCTGGCGCCGGACATGACGGGATAGCGCGTCCAGGAATCAGAATTGCCCGGAGAGGCACCATCGAACCGGGATAGTTCACCGATCCACCAATCGGCGAACAGGCGCACGAATCACGCCCTAGCTCCGGACGACCAGCCGGACACGAGACGCGCAGGGCATCAAAACCCGCTCTGCGCAGCACGAACGTGTGCGCATTGCTTCGCTCGGCGATCACCCCGCGGCGTCGGGCGAACCGCGTGGAAACGGCCACCTGGCCGCCCGGCCGACACCGCGAACGACGTACAAATCCGCTACCGCCACAGGCGTCGCGTGACCTTATCCGGCCATGGCCGGCCACCGAGGGAATGTGGCGAATAATGGCCAGGACACACCACTCGCAGGCCGACCGGCGTTTCGCGCGGACGTCACCGCACCTGGCCGAATTGTCATCCCCCGCTCGGCGGCGAACATCCGAACCGCCCCCGGCCCCAGGCTCGACACCGCGCGGAACGGCGACGCCCTCGCCCGGTCGCTCGACCCGAAGTGGAAGAAATGAGCTCGAAATCAAGAAGCAGGTTCATGAGATGACCCCGCTGAATCGCGCCCGGCACGACCCCGCACGCGCACCCGGACCACGAATCCTGGTTCTGGAGGACGATCCCGCGATATCCCAGCTGATCGCCGAGCACCTGCACCGGGCCGGCTACACCGCGGTCGTCGCGTCCGACGGCCTGCTCGGTCTGGAGCTGGCACACGAGCTGAGCCCCGAGTTCATCGTGCTGGACGTGACGTCGCCCGGCCTGGACGGCATCCGGTTCTGCGCGAAGCTGCGCACCAGGAGCCGAGTACCGGTGATCATGCTGACCTCGTTGGACGCCGATGAGGATCGGCTGCGCGGGCTGGAGGCAGGCGCGGACGACTACCTCACCAAACCGTTCGACCAGCGAGAGCTGGTGATGCGAGTCCAGTCGGTGCTCCACAGGACGCGGACCAGGCCGTTCCGCGACGTCCGGCGCGCAGGAGACCTCGTGGTGGATCGATCCGCGCGAGTCGTCAACAAGGCTCGACGGCGGCTGGCGTTGACCAACCGGGAGTTCGCACTGCTGGTGTTCTTCATGGACAACCCCGGCCGGGCGTTCCGGCGCGATGAGCTGATGCGCGAGGTGTGGCGTCGCGACTCCGGCGACGCGTCGACCGTGACCGTCCATGTACGACGGTTGCGGGAGAAGGTCGAGCTCGACCCGTCACGTCCGGAGATCCTGGTGACCGTGTGGGGCGTGGGCTACCGGTTCGACCCGCCCCGCGCCCCGGACGAGCTCGGCTGAGGAGGCTCGGGCGAGCCCGGCCGGCGGGACCTCGGCGGCGTCGCCGCTGACCGGTGCGCGGCACGAAGTGCTCGAACGTTCCGCGACCTCACGAACGTCCGGTGCGGGGAGTTCCTAGCCGCCGAGGGCCTTGCCCGCGCCGGATCGCCGGGTCGCCCAGGCGGACGCGGAACTCCGGCTGCCGGTGACACCGCCGGATCCGGGCCGCGGCGCGTTCGCCACCGACACCAGCTCCACGCGGGACCGGCAGCCCGTCTTGGCGAACAGCCTGGTCAACTGGCTCTCCACGGTCTTCTCCCGCAGCCCCAGCTTCGATCCGATCTGCCGGTTGGTGAGCCCCGAACCGACCAGGCCGACGAGCCGAGAGTCCGCGGCGGACCAGGACTGCGCCCGCGCGGCGGATCGCAGCGAGCCGGCGGAGCCCACCGACGACAGCGGCTGCGCGGCCACCCGCGCGCCCACCACCTCCGGTGCTGCCAGGCGCCGCACCACGTCGCGCTCCTGGCGCGCGACGGCCGCCGCCAGCGCCGGACAGGCGCAGCGCAACCGGCCTTCTTCGTCCCCCACCAGCAGTCCCTTCTCGACCAGCCGGTCCACCGCCCGTTCGCAACCGGCCACGTCTTCGCGCAGGACGTCGGCCACCAGCGGCAGATCGTCGAGGTCGAGCGCTCCGAACGCGGCCGCCGCGATGAGCAGTCGCGGCGCGAGCGGGCCGAGCCGACGGGCGCGCAGCACCAGGGCGTGGTCTGCAGGAAGCGCGATGTCCGCCTCCGGAACGGTCAAGCGGTGGTCGGTGATCCGACTGTGCTCCCGCAGATCCCGCACGGTCGCCAGCACGGCGCCCGGATTGCCGTAGAACGGCCCCAGTGCGGCGCGCAGCGCCTCGTGGACGCTCTCGTCCAGATCACCGCCCGCGATCGTCGCGACGTCCTCGTTCCGCAACGGTTCCAGGTCCAGCACTTTGTCGGCCAGCTCCAGCAGTTCACGAGCGCCAGCGGAGGACTCGGCACCGGTGCGCAGGGAAGCGACGACCAGATTGCCCGGACGGCGGGCGGCGAGCAGCAGGGGAACGGGATCCGTGATCTCCAGGACGTCGTCGACGAGCACCGCCCTCGGCCCGGTACTCCCGATACGGCCGAACACCCGGTTCAACTCGGCGACGGCGGTGACGAACCGCGCTCCCGGCTCTTCCGGCTCGTGCTCGTGCAGGCGGGTCAACGCACTGATGCAGTCGATCAGCTCGGGCCCCCCGGACCGGTCGAAGTCCGCACGGAGCGCTTCGACCACCGCGTCGATCCCGTAGCGCTCACGACCCGCACGCACCTGGGTCACCCGCACACCTCGGGACAGCCAGCGCCGGGCAGCGGCCTCCAACAGCCGGGTCCTGCCGATGCCCTGCTCTCCGCGGACGACGATCAACCGACCGCGTTCCGCACCGGACCGCAGCGCGGCCCGCAGTTCCGCCAGCGCCTCGTCCCGCCCCGTGATCGACACCCGTTCCCGCGCCATGACCGCCGTCCTCCTGCACCACGTCGTCGCGCCGCTTTCGGCGCATTTGCCAACGGAGCGCACGCTATCGCCGGTCTCACCTGAACAGCAGGAATCCAAGAAGCACGAATGACACATTTCAGAACGGTGTAACAATTTTCATTCAGCCAATATTCGAGCAAGAAGTGTTTAAGACTCTTGTCATCGCACGAATGCAGCCGGTCTCGGAACCGCTGGCAATACTGGGGTTGTGCTCATCACTCACCCCACACACCGGTCGGCCGGCCTGGAGAACTCGACACTTCCTGACGCGGCCGCCCCGCACCCCCCTCTGCGGGGCATCACTGCCCGAGAACCCTCGACGGGTGCCCGTTCAGCCGTCCACGGCGAGGTCGTCGACCGAGTCGTCGACATCTGCCTGCACCGCCCGGACGTCCCGCTCGTCGTGCTCACCGGCCCCGCAGGGATCGGCCGCAGCACGGTCCTCGCACGAGCACGTCAACGGCTCACCGACGAGCGCGCGTCCGCGGTGACCGTTCCGATGCCGCGCAGGGAGAACGACACTGCGCACCTCGCCGCCCGCATCGCCGACGAACTCGGTGCGCCACCCTCGCGCGGCGACAACGGCTCGGCCGCGTTCCGGCGGCTGCTGACCGCCTTGGCCGGACGGCGCGACCGGCTCGTGGTCTTCCTGGACGACGCGCACCGGATCAACGCGGAACCCGTCGACTCCGTGATCTCCTTCCTCCGGGCGCTGGCGGGCACCCGGATCACCGTGGTCTGCGCCGCACGCACCGGCGCCCACGACCGGGCGAGCCTCGATCCGCTGCGAGAAAGCGGGCTGGTTCACGAGGAACGGCTCCGCCCGCTGGGCGAATCCGAGGTGGAACAGCTCCTCTCGGGCCTCCTCAACGCCGTACCCGCACCCGGCGTCGCCGCCGCGATCCGGAACTCCTGCCGCGGGCTCCCCTCCGTCGTGCACGCCGCGGTCGAGGGTTACCTGGCGTCCGACGGCGTGCGGGTGGTCGACCACCGGGCGCATCTGGTCGGGAACCGGTCTCCTCGCCTGCCTAGCACCCATCCCCTCTTCGCGGACCTGTGCGAGCCGGAATCACCGGCCTGGTCCGTTCTCAAGTCGCTGGCGGTACTGCACCCGCTGGGCGAAGCCGCCCTGTCGTTGATCGCCGGCTTAGTCGGCCGCGGCGAGGACGAGGTCGTCGAAACCCTGCGGGCGCTGGCCGAAAGGGACGTGCTGCTGCCCGGCCCGCGTCCGAATTCCTGGCGCTTCCGCGTGCCGATGCTCGCCACCGTGCTCGCTTCCTGCCTGGGCCCCTTCGAACGGCGCAGGGCAGCGCTGCTCGCCGTGAACGCCATCTGGAACGACGGCGCGTCCTGCGCGGATCCTGATTACCTGCCCGAGCGGCTGGTGGACGCGGGCAGGCTGGTGGACCCGGAACGCGCCGCGGCGCAGTTGCTGGCGCACAGCGCCTCGGGCGCGAACGACGACCGGGAGGCTCGATCGCTGCTGGCGGCGACCAAGCTGATCACCGATCCCACCCGCCGGGCCGCGGCGCTGCACCGGCAGGCCGTGTCGTGCGCGGTGCAGCAGCGGTTCAGGTCGGCCGCAGAGGCGGCCGACCTCGCTCTGCGCACGCTGCCGGACGCGCTCTCGGCCGATTCCGCGCAGCAGCTGCACCTCAGCTACGTGGCCGGTTTGGCCTCCCACGGCGACGCGACCGCGTTGGACGAGTTCGTCCTGGACGGCTGGCGATCGCTTCCCGGTGGTGAAGCGGCCCGGACCGTGACCCGAGCCGTCGCGCTCGGCCTGCTCAACCGATGGCGAGAAGCGCACGAGCAGCTCAACGCCGAACCCGGGCGGTGGCAGTCAGCCGGCCCTGCCACGGCCGCGTGCGGCCGGGCCATCGCTCAGGTGACCGCGTCGTTGCTGGGGCTGCCGTCCCGCCAGCACCAGGCCGAGGTCGACGCGAGCGGTGTCGCTGGTCAGGTATCGCGGTTGCTGGCAGACGCGCTCCACTTGCGCGGCGGGGTGCAACGCGGTGGGGCCGGGGCGCACGAGGGGTGGGATGAGGCCCTCGACATCGCGCGGTCCACGATCGCTGCGGCGACGATCCACGGCCAGGCTCCAGGGCGGACACCGATGTACCGCGAGATGGCGACGATCCTGACCGCCCGGGGCCTGCTGAACAGGGCGCGTGCCGTGCTCGACGAAGCCCGCTCGCAGCACCTGCTGCTGCCGCACCTGCTGGCGGTGCCCGCCGCGGACCTGGCGCACACGCTCGGCGCCCACGACCGCTCGCGAACGATCATCGAGCAGGGGCTCGCTCGCGCCGCCGCCGACGGGCTCGTCATCGGCACCGACGAACTGTGGTTGCGGCTGGCCGCATGGGAGTCGCGGCACGGGAACCCGATGGCAGGGCGGGAATGCGCGGCGCGAATCGAGCGGATCGCCGAGCGCGCGGGAACGACCGCCGCGCGACGCAACCACCTCCTCGCGCGAGTGATCGTCGAGCGCGACCCGGCTGCCGCGAGCGAGGTGATCGGACTCTCCCGTGCCGGCGGCCGACCGGTCGAGCTGGCCCGCATTGCTCTGGTCGTGGGCGAGAGCGGGCTCGGGGACCCGAACCTCCTGCGGGAGGCTTACCGGACGTTCGGCGAGCTCGACGCCCTGATTCCGCGAGCGCGGCTGCGTCTGCTGATGCGCGCGCGCACCATCGCGGTCTCCGGCCGGAGTGCGACCCTCGCCGAGAACGAGCGGTTGCTCGCGACCCTCATCACGGACGGGCTGAGCAACCAGCAGGTCGCCGTCGTCCTCGGAACCAGTGCGAAGAGCGTGGAGGGACGGCTGACCCGCTTCTTCCAACGTGCCGGTTACCAGTCGCGCGCCGAACTGGCGACCGCGACGTTGCGCGGCGGCACGTCCGTGTCCGCTTGACGACCCGGCGCGGCGGCGGCGCGGATTTCGTTCGCGCGGATGGCCGAAACCGGCCACGGCCCCGACGAGATCACCGAGCGGTTCACGTCGCCGGCCGTGGCTGGCGGTGGCGATCGGCCCATCCCCGCGCGGCACCGGATTCGGAGTGCCGCGAGGGGATCCGGCTCCACCGCATGCCCATCCGCACCTCGTGTGCTGCTAGATGATTCCGGTTCGCATCGCGTATGCGACCAGCTGCGGACGATTGCGCAGGTTGAAGCGGCTCGTCATGGCGTAGATGACGTTCTTCACGGTGCGTTCCGAGTAGCACATCCGAGTCGCGATCTCCTCGGTGTCGCACCCTTCGGCCAGCAACCGGATCACGTCGACCTCTCGGCTGGTCAGGCCGGAAGTGTTCAGGCCACGCGGGGTCAGCACCTCTTCTTGCAGATTCTGCACCTGGCGCAGCAGATCACCGAGCAGGTTCGGCGGCAGCAGGCCGCCACCTCCGGCCACGACGTCGATCGTGCTGATCAGCCGCTCCTCGGTGGCCGCGCTGCGGTGCAGCACCGCGACCACGCGGCACTCGACCGCGCCCAGCAGCCGGGTTCGGTCGAGCTCGTTGGTCACCAGCACCATCGGTGCCGAGCACTGGGCGGCTGCCCGGCGCATGCTGACCATGACTTCCGAGGTGACCCGGTCGGCCGCGACCACCAGGACATCCACGTCCGCGGGTAGCTCGCCCGCGGCGACGAACACGTCCAGGCGTCCCATCAACGCCTGGGTCAAACCGTTCAGCGTGAGGGGATCGGCCGCCCATGCCGCTACCCGCACGCGCTTCACGGGCGCTTGCTCGTCGTGCAGAGCCGACGACGGTTCTGTTGATTCGGACTGGGAAGTCATCCGCGATCATCCTCCGAACACGCGATGCGAACAGTTCGGTTGCGCAGCCCCTCCGAATCACACCTCTTGAGGGAAATCAGCGGCAACGCGCGACCACCACAAGTGTGGGCAGTCGACGCCGACCATCCCGGATTCATTCCGGTGAACGGGGATTCCCCCCACTTTAAACCGGCTCCCGCGCCCGAGCACCTGCGCACCTGCTCGAACCGGTCGACGAGAGCGTGCGAATCCTCGCCCGCCGACGCGCCGGGACCGAGGAATCATCGCCGGCATGGCTGTGCCGTTGCCGCATGGTTCACGGCAACGGCACATTCCGGCCATGGACCGGCGTGGGATCAGAACGGGTAGAAGCTCGGCCCGTCGACCGTGGCGATGTTCAAGCCCGCGCGACCGTCGTAGATGGTGGAGCCGATCACGGCGCCGCCGCTCTGGCGGATATCAACTCGCTCCGGCTTGTTGCCGCCGAACTCGACATCCGTGCACTTACCACTGGGGACGACGACAGTGGCCATGCCACCGCGATCCGGGAACACCGCGTAGGAACCGTAGGAACCCTTCGAGCACAACGTCAAGACGCCCGGAGTGGCGGCCTGCGCGGTCCCCGCCGTCGCCATGGCGAACGCGGCACCCACTGCTGCCGTCAGCGCCATTCCACGCCCCATCCGGCGCCGTGCGACCTGCTTCATCGGATTTTCCTTTCTGCTGATTTCCCTTGCCCACACGAAGTAAATCAGATGGAACGACAATCGGAGCGCCAGCACTTCGAACCGATCACATACGAGAAAGAACCTTGCCCGATCGCGCATTCCAATATCACGACGGCGACGGCAGAAGCCATTTCATCGATCTTAAATCAGTGTTTCCGGTTTCGGCGTACTCGCACGCCGGGAAACACTGCGCGAGAACAGTCGCAAGATGCGCGGACCGTTTCCACGATGCCGCCTGCAGGGTTGCGGCAGCAGCCGTCCCCGTCGAAGATCCGGACTCTTGCGGTGTCCGCGAGCGTCCGGCACGTTCGCCCGCCTACCGGGCTCGGACCCGCCCGGAACAGCACGTGATCACCGAGGTGCGCTCTCCTCGAACGGCCAGGACCACGGCAACGGATTCACCGCATCCCACCAGTCGCCGCAGGAGGGTCGAACCGGTACCCGACACCCCACACGGTGATCAGGAGCTCGGGCCGCGACGGTTCATCCTCGATTTTCTCCCGCAGCCTCCGCACGTGGACGGTCACGGTGGACGGGTCACCGAAGTCCTGCGCCCAGACCTCCCGCATCAACTCCTCCCGCCGGACGACTCGTCCGGGATTGGCCAGCAGGAACAGCAGCAGCTCGAACTCCTTGTTCCGCAGGCTCAACAACCGCCCGCCCTTGGTGACCGTCCGCGCCGACGGATGCACCACAAGATCACCGGCGCTCAGCGCGGCGGAAGGCTGCGGAACGGTCGTACGCCGGAGCACCGCCCGGACGCGCAACACCAGTTCGCGCGGACTGAACGGTTTGGTCAGGTAATCGTCCACACCGGCGTCGAACCTGCGAAACCGATCGTCCTCCTGTTCCCACGAGGTCAACATGATCACGGGCACCTGGCTGCGGACGCGCAGTTCCCGGCAGAATCCGATGCCGTCGTCTCCCCGGAGCACCAGGTCGAGCACGACCAGGTCCGGCATCAGCTGCCTGGCGAGTTCCAACCCCGTGGCATCGTCCATGACGACGACCGGGAGGAAACCCGCCTGCTGGAGCGAACTGGTGATCACGTGGGCCGCAGCGGAGTCGCTCGCGATGACCAGGATCCGGTGTTGCGCCGCGGAAGGGCGGGTGCCTCCCGCCGGATCCGCCTGCGTCGTCCGCTCGGAGGTCTGCCGCGGCGAGTCGGCGAACCCCGCGGCAGGTCTCCCAGCGGCCGAGTCCGACTGGAGAGGCATTCGCCCCAGCGCTACCTGTCGTACGTCGGCGATTCGAATCGTTCGCACGTGATCACTCCGCATCCACCGCGACCACCGCGGCATCGAGTCCGGAACAGCCCCGCGCCACTTCCCCGCTCCGTGCGCCCGCACGCCTCCGGGGCCCACGCGATCCGGGCCCGGCGAGCCGGCTTCCTCCGGCCGGTTCCTGCTGCTCAACGTCTCCGGTGCCGTCGCTGCGACGACGACAACGGGCTGACGCGGTCATCCGCATCCTGATTCCTCCTCGGCCGACGATGTCGAATCAGTCCGGGACGAGCCGACAAGACGACTGGCGGTGCCCCGAAGGGGAGCTGTCCCCCTCTTGATCGGATCGGCCTGCTGAAAGAAGAACCCATGCCGCAACGGCACACTCAACACCGGATGTGACGTGATGGACGCCACGGCCAGCGGTGGTCCGTGGAAGTACCCCGGCTGATCAGGGTTGTGGGCCATCCACTCGGCGACCGAACATGCCGTTGCGGCCGGATTCCCACCGGCCGCCTACGCCGCCCGCCCGCTTGGGCGGCCTCATCGACCCAGGATCTACGGACGCCAGCAGGATCCGTTTCGCGGCCTGTCCCGAAAGGGAGCGAGGACTCGGCAGCAGCGCCAGAACCACACCCGCGACAACACGTTCAGGTCGTGACGACGGAACCCCGCCCGCGCAAACCGATGAACGGATCCTCCCGCCAGCACCCCAGCAGCACTTCACGACCACAAAGGACAGACAGCCGAAGTCACCGAAAATGCCGAAAGAGGCCCACCGGTCGACGGCGCGCGGGTGACGACGCTGATCGACAATTCCAGCCATGCCCTGCTGCCGGACGGACATCTCGTGAGGCGGTGGGGCCGGGGCGGGA
Organism: Saccharopolyspora gregorii; assembly: GCF_024734405.1. Taxonomy (NCBI): domain Bacteria; kingdom Bacillati; phylum Actinomycetota; class Actinomycetes; order Pseudonocardiales; family Pseudonocardiaceae; genus Saccharopolyspora; species Saccharopolyspora gregorii. The sequence continues at coordinate 4,979,335 of NZ_CP059556.1, forward strand.
GCCGGGGCGAGGGCCGACACCGAACTCCTGAAAACTCGCACCTAGCGCACATTCGGCCCGCTGCGCGGTCTTACCCGAGTCCGGGCACGCACGTCTCGGAATCGGACCAGGAACCATGGAGAGCTGCTGCGGAAGCACGGCGCCGACCTATCACCGGCCGACGCCAGCAGCACGATTCGCCCCCCTCGGGCCCTAAGCTCGGAAGGCGACGTAGGGGCTGCCCGCCTCTTCTGCTGCGGCGCTCTCGACGAGCATCTGCCCCGTCGAGTTCACGGCTTCCGGCACGGTCCAGTCGCCACGGGCCACAACTCGGCCGGTGCGGAGATCGATGTGGACGGTGCCGAGGTCGTCGGTGCCGTACCCGATGCCGCGGGAAGTGTTCGCCAGGCTCAATCCGGACTGGTGCGCGGGCTGCTGCCACAGCTGTGCACCGGTTCGCCGGTCAATGGCGGTGATGCGGCCGTTCTCGCCCGGACTCTCGGCGACGATCACGCCTTCCGCCTCGTCGACGTGGGTGGTGACTTCGCGTCGGTCACCGAGATCAGCCACTTGTCGTCCGGTCCGCAGATCATGGAGCGAACTCCCCAGCATCCGGCTATCACCACTGCTCCAGTCGAGCGCTACGACGTCCGCATCCGAGGCCCCCGTCGCGGATGAGAACGCAGGTGCGACACGCCGATCACCGGCCTTCGACACCACGGATGCCGGTGCCGCGAGGTCTCGGGCGTTCCACAACGGTTTTCGGTCACCGCTGTCCACGGCTTCGAGCACCCCGCGCCTTTCGATCAGCACGGTCCCGTCGTGTTCGTAGTGCGGCACCACGTCGCGGCCTTCCCGGGCGACGACCCGGCCGTCCTGCGAAGACAGCACCATCCGCTCACCTCGAGACTCACCGAAGGTCAGCCCCGGCCCGCGGAGGGATCCGGATACCTCGACCGGACCCCACGCCCGCCGGCCGGTGTGCACGTCGAAAGCGCTCGCCGTGGTCCTGGTTGCGAGCTTTCCTCCGCTGGCGTCCGCGTCGCTGAACAGTACGACGGCGAGCGAGCGGTCGCCGCTGCGAGTGACCCCGAACCCGGCGCAGGCGGGGTTGGTCCGCACTTTCCATCGGGTCGTCCCGTTGCCATCCACCCCCGCGACGGTCAGGTCCGGTTCGGACGGAGTCGGGTTCACCAGACCGATGAACATGTCACCGGCCGAGTACGGCGAACTCGAGAACGGGGCCGTCCACAACGGCTGCGCGGGCGGACCGTCCAACGGCCCTGGTGGCACCGGGCTCGGCGGCTCGTCCAGCAGAGGATGCGCCTCTGGGCCCGCCAGCGGAGGTGCCTGGGCCGGCGGGGTCCCGCAGCCCGCCGTGAGCGCGAGGAGCAGAACGCCGGTTGCGGCGCTGCGGGTGGGGCGCGGTCCGCTCGAATTCCGCTTGCCTGCCCGGAACGGGCCGAGAGGCCACATATCCCCTCTTCCTACGAGAACCATCTACTATGCAGCATAGTAGATATTCTTCCGGGCCCCGTCCGACCTGCCCCCGCAATCCTTCCGCCTCCGGCTTGGAGATCGTGGATGAGCATCGTCGGTGCCGTGGGCGCTCTCGGCGCCCTCCGAGGGGCGTTCGCGCGCCCGGCGACGCCCTCGGGCCCACCCGACAAGGGCGTCGGCGGACGGTTGTGCGCAACGCCCCAGCGGGACGTCTTAGACTGGACCGCCGCAGGAGGTGCGATGCTGGGACTCGGTGAGCTGGAACTCAAGGTGATGAACACCCTGTGGGCGGCCGATGAACAGCTCCGCGTGCGCGACGTGCTCGCACGGCTCTCGGCCGAGCGGACCTTCGCCTACACCACGATCATGACGGTCCTCGACCACCTGCACGACAAGGGTTGGGTGCAGCGCACCCGGGTCGGGCGCGCCTTCAGCTACTGGCCCGTGCGCTCGCGAGAGGAAGCGGGTGCCCACGTGCTCCGCGAGGTGCTCGACTCCTCCGGTGACGCCGAGTCCGTCCTGCTGCACTTCGCCGCCTCCGTCTCCGAGCGCGAGTCGGAACTGCTGCGGCGAGCCCTCAAGAACGGACGCGGAACACCATGACGATGGCCCTCGGGCTACTCACCGGCGCGGTCCTGATCGGCGCTTTCAGCCCGACCTACCTGCGCGGCCTGATCCACCCTCGGGTGCGCCCCGGCATTGCGCTGGCGGGGTGGGTCGCGTCCCCGCTGGTGGCGATCGGCGCGGCGGTCGCCGGGGCGACGCTGCTGCTGATCCCGGACAGCGGATCCGTCGACGGTGTTCTCGGCATGGCTCGCAGCTGCGTCAACGTGGTGCACGGCCACGCGTGGGCCTGGGAGTACGTGATCCGGCTCGGCGGTGCCGCGCTCGTGGCAGCCGGAGTACTGCGCGTGCTGGTCGTGACCGTCGGACTCGTCCAGCAGGACGCCGTGCTGCGGCGGCGCCACCTGAGCGCAGTGCGATTGCTCTCGTGCGAGGACCCCGACTCCGCTGTGCTGTGGCTGGACCAAGCCACGCCGGTGGCCTACAGCGTCGGCGGCCGACGCGGCACGATCGTGGCGACCACCGGAGTGCGGCACCTCGAGGCCGAGACCCGGGACGCGGTCCTTGCACACGAGCGGGCGCACCTGTCCGGACGGCACCACGCGCTGGTCCTGGTCGTCACCGCGCTCGCCAAGGCGTTGCCGTTCGTACCGCTGTTCCACGCGGCCCCTCCGGCGGTGCGCGTGCTCGTCGAACTCGCCGCGGACGCGGGAGCCGCCCGGCGCTGCGGCGCGAGATCGGTGCGCGCCGCGCTGCACGCGGTGACCGGCGACACGACACCGGCGACGTCGCTGGCGATGTCGCGGGAGTCGGTGCAGCTGCGGTTGCAGTGGCTGCGGGCGGCGACCCCGGCCAACCGGCACCGGGTGTGCTGCGTGGCCGCCGTGGCCGCCTCGACCTCTCCCGCCCTCATCGCCATAGGCGCTGTGGCGTGCCTGGTGCTGTTGTACTGCTCCGGCGCCCGGGGCTTCTGACCGCGCTGGCGGGACGAACGACCGCGAGCACGGGCGACGATCGCGCGGACGATTGAACGGCCCCCATGCCCCGACCCGGCCTTCGGCAGCAGCGGACACCGCTCGCCCACACCGAACGTCGTGCGGCGCCCCGTTCCTCGACACCCGGCCTATTTACTACGTTTCGTAGTAGATACGCTCGTGGCAGCCGAGCGAAGGAGAGTGGCGACCGGTGGGCGACACAGGCGCTAAGGGGAAATGGCTGAACGTGACCGCGGTGGCGCTCGCCGTCGCGGTCGTGTTCCTGCTGGGATACATGCTGGCCGGGCAGGTCGGGTCGAACCAGGCTGCTCCGCAGCAGACCGACGAGCAGCAGGAGAGCCCGCTGGCGAAACTGGCACGTCGCACCCCCGGTGATCCGGTGGCGCTCGGCAAGCCGGACGCACCGGTCGTCATGCTCAATTACTCGGACTACCGGTGCCCGTTCTGCGCGAAGTTCTCCCGCGACATCGAGCCCGAATTAATCAAGCGCTACGTCGATGCCGGCGTGCTGCGCCTCGAATGGCGGGATTACCCGATCTTCGGGGAGGAGTCGATCGAAGCCGCCAAGGCCGGGCGTGCGGCAGCAGCCCAAGGCAAGTTCTGGGAATACCTGGGCGCGGTCTACCAGGCGGCTCCGGAACGGGGACACGCGTCGCTGCCGCACGACCAGCTCATCGACTACGCCAAGCAGGTCGGGATCACCGACATCCCCGGATTCGAGGCGGCCATGAACGATCCCGCCACGCTCTCGGCCATCCAGGCAGACGCGACGGAAGGATCCCAAATCGGCGTGTCGAGCACTCCGACGTTCCTGGTCAACGGCGAGCCGATCCTCGGCGCCCAGCCGCTCGACCAGTTCATCGGCGCCGTCGAACAGGCGAAGGCGACCTCGGAGTGAGCGAGATCGGACTGCTCGGCGCGTTCCTCGGCGGACTGCTGACCCTGATCAGCCCGTGCTCGGCGATGCTGCTGCCGTCCTTCTTCGCCTACGCCTTCGACGGCCTCGGCAAGCTGGTCGCCCGGAGCGCGGTCTTCTACCTCGGACTCACCACCACCCTGGTCCCGCTCGGGGCCGCCGCAGGATTCTTCGGCGCGCTGCTTACCCAGCACCGCACGGCACTCACCGTGGCCAGCGGCGTGGTGCTGATCGCGCTCGGGCTGCTGCAGATCTCCGGCAAGGGCTTCGGATTCGCCGCGGCGCAACGCATGACCGGCCGGATCCGCATCTCCTCCGGACTGTCCGTGTACGCGCTCGGCACGGTCTACGGACTGGCCGGGTTCTGCGCCGGACCGCTGCTGGGCAGCGTGCTCACCGTCTCGGCCGCCGGAGGCGAGACGCTCTACGGCGCGATCCTGCTCGCCCTGTTCGCACTCGGCATGGCCTTCCCGCTGTTCCTGCTGGCACTGCTCTGGGAGCGACTCCGGCTCGGCGAGCGAGCGTGGTTGCGCGGGCGCGAAGTCACCATCGGCCGCATGCGCCTGCACACCACCAACATCATCTCCGGGCTCGTGTTCGCGACCATCGGCCTGATGTTCGTGCTCACCGAAGGCACCGCGAACCTCGGCGGACTGACCGATGTGGACACCCAATTCGCGGTGCAGGCGTGGTTGCAGCAGACCAGCAGCAGAATCTCGAACACCACCGTGCTGCTGGCGCTCGCCGTCGTCGCCCTCGCCGCGGTGCTGTGGAAGATCGCACGTATCCGCCGCTCGGAAGGCGACGTCTCCGACGCTGCGTCCGACGAGACCGCATTCGTCGCAGGCCAGCAGAACGACTGATCGAAGCCGGAGATGCAGGCCTGCGCGGCCTCCATTCCGGAGAAACCCGTGGAGCACCGGAACGCAGTCCGCACGGACGAGCAGCTACTCGGCAGGAAAGCCACCCGTGGTGCGACGCGGCCTCGGGTGCTCTCGGGCCAGCGGTGTGACGATCAGGCTGGTTGCTCCGGACGGGGAGACTTCGAGCTGCCGAGCGAGGCCCGTTCGAGCTCCTCGTTGATCGCGGTCGTGATCGCGGAGAGCAACTGGTCGCCGTCGATACCGTGTTGCTCGGACACGGCCTGCGTGAGATCGCGCAATGCCTCCTGCTGAGTGTCGGAGTGCGCCAGCAGCGTGTTCACGCGCTGGTCGATTCGCCGCAAGAAGTCCACATCGGACAGCTTGACGGTCGGATCCACGAAAGAGGGGAATCCGGGGAACTGACCCGGTTCTCGGCTCCCGGTGAGCTGCTCTTTGATGTCGTCGAGGAATTGGCGGTCGGCGGGGGTGAACATGTCGCCCTCCAAGGCGTCATGGATTTGCGCTCGCACGTCGTTCATGCTGATCGATCTGTCAGGAGGAGCGAAGCCCGGATCCCACTTCCCGGTCACGGACGTCTCGTAGTGCCCCTTGATCCATTCGGGACCACGGTTCAGGATCTCGCAGATGACCGCACCGAGCTGCACCATCGAATGCCATTGCGCGTCAGTCATGGGATTCGTGCCCGGGTAGACGATCTCGTGTCCCCACACCATCCGGTTGAACACCCCGGTGTCGGGGAATGGCCTGGTTCCCCGCCCTCCGGAGGCGCCCGCGTGGTTGGCGGGATGGGCGGCGACGATGGTGATCGACCCGTCCGAGCACCCCGCGCTGTTGCACAAGGGACCGGAAAGATCCGGTCGCCCGGCGACCAGTGCGGGAAAGGCGTCCCCGTACGCGGTGGCGGTGTGGTGCATGATGCCACCCGCGTAAGCACTGGTCTGCCCATTGCCGTTGCGCCGCCAGTCCGTCCAGTTGTCACTGACGACCACACCGCGCGCCCGGAGGCGTCTGATCACTTCGGTGGCGAATGCGACGCTCATGGCTCGGCCTCCGCAGGGTCGTAGTTCTCGTCCAGGTAAGCAGCCTCCGGTGCGCGGTTGAGTCGACCGATCACCTCGACCACCTGTCCGTCGGCATCGGTGATGTGCTCGATCTCCACCTCGTCGGCAAAACGCCTCTCGTCATCGTCGTGGTCGACGCACGCCGACAGGTTCGCCCGAACCACCGATTCCTGGAAGTCCGCTGTGGATTCGCCGATCTCTCGGGAAAGTCGTCGTGGTCGTCATGGCGTGGGCTCCGCCGGGGCGTTCTCGCCGGAAGGCTGAGAAGGAACCGACACCGTCATCGCCGTGCGCACGGCCTCCCGGGCCTTGGTCACGACCTCGTCGGAGTTGACCGAGCCCGACCGCAACGCGGTGGCCAGCGCACTGATCGCGGCTGCCTGCCCGGCTTCCTTGCCTTCGATCTTCCACGAGTTGGAGGCGAAGCGGATGTAGTCCGTCAGCGTCTCCTTGTTGCCGTTCACGAGGTTCTCCCAACCTGGGAACTGGCCGGGTTGTCTGCTGCCGGAGAACTGCTCTGCGATGTCGATCAAATTGTGCTGATCGCGTTCTGTGAACATGTCGTCTCCTTGGAGAGTGTGCTCGAGTTCCGGTCTCGTGCCGCCGAAGGCATTGACATCGACGGGAGTGTGCCCCGCGATCGTGGACTCGTCGCTGAACTGGAGAACGGCGACGTCGAGACCGCCGTATCCGTTCCAGAATTCGGCGGGAACGCGGCCGAAAATGTGCCCAGGCGCACCCGGAAGATCGTTGACGTAGCGCGAGGACCACAGGGCCGGTGCCAGCCCGCGCAGGTCGGGCCTCCCGATCTGTTCCCACCACCAGCGAGGAAGGTAGAGCAACGGCAGCACGCGCCCACTGGTGCGTAGCCGGTTCGTCACGTCCCAGGTCTTGTGGATGTCCGCTCCTTGCCCGTTCCTGTCTCGCTCGACATCGAGGATCACCGGGCAGGAGGAGGGCACGGTTCGCAGCACGTGGTCGGCGTTGATCTCACCCGTTTCCCACGGCGCGATGAAGTGGTACGCCGCGACCACCATGCCCGCCTCACGTGCGACGCGGAGGTTGCGGTGGAAATGCATGTCGACCGCGTTGGTAGCCCGGTCCCAACAGCGGATGATCGCGAACTCGACGCCTTCGACGCGGGCCCGGTGAAAGTCGACGTTGCCGCCCTGCCAGCGGCTCACGTCCATGCCGAAGATCATGTTCCCGTCTCCTCAGCGCTCGTCCGCGGAGTGGACTCGACAGCCTCGTGGTCGGCACCTGCAGCACCCGCAATGATTCGCGCCGGGAAGCTGCGGGCGGAATGGGCCAGGGGGTTCAGAGTGGATTCAACGGCCTCAACGTCATCTGCGGTGAAGCAGCGGCTTGCGCACCGTCCTAGGAAAAGTGCAGGCGCTCCCCCAACGGGGAGTGAATGAATCTCCGGTGGACCCAGCGGTCCATTGCCCGCGGGGCCTGGTGTGCGCCCTACTGAAATCGACTGCACGTCCGCAGCAGAGCGCACCCGAGAAGGTGCACGGGGAGGGCATCATGGTGGATTGCGACACCTACACTGTGCAGAGGGGCGACACGCTCTCGGAGATCGGTGAGTGGTTCCACGTTCCGTCGAAGGAGCTCCAGTACCTCAACGACATCCGAGACCCGGACTCGATCTATCCGGGTCAGGAGCTCCGCTTGGCCCGCGATCAACAAGTGTGCACGGTCTACACGGTTCGCGAGGGCGACACCCTGTCGGAAATCGGTGAGCTGTACCGCGTGCAGTGGCAGACGCTCGCGCACTACAACCACCTCGCCAATCCTGACGTCATTCGTCCGGGGCAGAAGATCTGCATTCCGCAGCAGGCCGGCGCGTGCTGAGAGCACCGGGGAGATCCGTCCACGGCCCACCGCCGACGGGCGGACGAGCAGGCCGGATGAATCTCGTGGGGGTGGCAGCATGCCGCGGATGGACGTCGCACGCCCGGAGGGACCACCGGGACTGATCGCGGAGGGCATTGCCGGGGAGCCTCGGCTCCGGCGGTTGGTGGTGGGCCTTGATCCGCCCGAAGGGACGCCGCTGGACGACCGGGACCTGGCAAGGCTGCGAGACCCCCTAGCCGTCCTCGTCTTCCACCGTGGGCTCTACCCCGTGACGTTGCGTGAACTGCTGCACGCGCTGGACTCCGCGACCGGTCCCCAGGCCATCCCCGTGCAGCGGACCTTCCTGACCGGTGAGGGCAGTCAGATCCCGTGGACGGCAGCGACCCGCGAGCTCGAGCGCCAGCTGCGGTGCACCGTCACCCGCGGCCCCGATCGGGAGCGCACGGATCTGCTGGTGACCACCTCACCGGACGCGGACTCCCCGACCGCCTTCCTGCAGGTTCTCGCCTGGGATGCCGACCGCCGGGTCTTCAACTACTACCTTCGCGTCGAAGGCACCGGCACCTGGACGTGGGCCGGGGACTCCGACCACGCCCTCACCCCGGCCACGCGTGGGCGGGGACCATTCCTGGCGCACGTCAACGGTGGTCCGGTGATGCGCGAGCTGCGCGAGCCGTGGAACAACTGGCACTCCTCGCGGGCGGGAGTGCACGACGCCATCCCACCGGCGAGCCCTCTGCGCACCGACCCGCTGTGGCGGCGACCGCAGGCCGCTGACGTCTTCGAGAAGGTCACCAAGCGCTGCGTCGAGCGGTGGACCGAAGCCCGACTCCAGCGGATCGTCGAGCGCGGCCGCATCGAGCACCCCGCTCGTCTCCTGCGCCACCTGTTCGACACGACCACGGTGAACCTGCGCACCACGGACACGGAGAGCGCCGCACTCGAGGACTCGACCGAGCTCGCGATGCCCCTGACGTTCTTGTTCAACCTGGAGGCGCTGGAACCCCTCTGCCAGGACCTCCCGGCGCGGGCCCCCCTGATTTCGGGCGGCCACTACCGGAGCGCACTCAGCCACCACCGGTCCCGGCTGGCAGATGACCGGGGGTGGGAACGGCTCGGCGATACGCACTTCGCCTTCCTGTTCCCCGAGCCCGCCCTGGAGGACAACGCGGTGGTGCGCCTTGCGGTGAGGGCGGGCCTGCTGACCGAGCGTTTCGCCGGATGCGCGTTGATGGTCGACTTCCCCAACCCGGTGTACTCACCGCGTCGCGCTGCCCTGCTGCACCACGCACCGGAGGCAGCGACCGTCGACGGGCACGGGTCGAACCTCCCGGAGTGCACGGCGCAGCGGATCGTCGAGGCAGCAGCCGAGCAAGGCAAGGAGAGCGGTCGTGGACTGCGTTCTTCGGAGCGAACCGGCTGGGTTCACTCGCCGTCTCCGCGTACGGTCGGCTGAGTCACCCTGAAACCGACTCGTTGGCGGGCTCATTGCTCGGCTCATTGTCACCGACCGACACGAAAGTTCGAGCTCTGGTCATCTCAGACCTGGCGCTGTCGGCTGCCCGGCACTTGGATCTTGATAGGGCGAGCGGACTAGTGGACGAAGCACTCCCGCTAGCGACGCGCCATGAGGCATCGCTTGCCATCGACCGGCTGTTGGAGATCACGGAGACGCTCCCGCAGTCGACGACAGGAACGTCGGGCCAACTGCGGCAGCGCATCACCGCGGAGCTGCTACCAGCTCAAGCTTGAGTCTCTTCGTCGAGCCAGCTCAGGTAGGCATCGTGTCCCGAGACGATCGGCGTAACGATGATCTCGGGAACGTCATACGTGTGGTGCTTCTTGATGTGTTCGATCAGGAACTCGACGCGGGCCGATGAGGTCTTCACCTGCAGCTGCCACTCGGGGTCGTCCTGAACAGCCCCATCCCACTTGTAGAAGCTCCGGATCGGCACGACCTGGACGCACGCACCCCCGCGAGCATCGACGATGCTCCGAGCGAGCGTAGCTGCGGCCTCTTCGGAGTCTGTTGTCGTCACGACTTGCGCGTAGTCAGCCATGCCTCGCAGGGTATCCAGCACCGCGGACATCTGGTCGGATGCCCGGTCGCGGTTCGGCGATCATGGAGGGCAGGCGGCGGTCGGACGGGTGCTCAGTGGCGGTGGACGCGCTGGTGGAGGCCACTGATGGTGGGTATGCGGTGATGGACGCGTCGGGAGCGGTCGGCGATGTCCGGGACATCGACTGCCCGCGGCAGCATTCGGCGAGCATCCTCGACTGCCTCACTGGGCTTCAGCGCACTTCCCGGGCGGACCTAGATCCGATCGCCGAGCGAGAGCCGTCGATGAGCGTCCCGGGCGCGCTCGTCGGCGAGCGATGCGCCGTAGCGGCGCAGCATCTGCGGCGAGCGCCAGCCCATGAGCCTCATCAGGTCGGACTCATTACCACCGGCGGCAAGCCACTCGTGTGCGTTGGTGTGGCGGAACTGGTGGGCGTGCAGGTTGGCGAGCGGAGGATCGAGTGCCCGGCCACGGCGGCGGAGCATGATCTTGATGCCGTTGGAAGCGAGCGGCCCGCGGTTCTTCTCACCGAGCCAGAGCTGGGACGACTTGGCGAACTTCTCGCGACTGCGCACGCGGAGGTAGCGCGACAGCGCGAGTGACGTGTTGGAGCCGATCGGCAACATCCGGGGCCGGCTGCCCTTGCCGAGCACGAGCACCTGGTCCTGTTCCAAGTCGAGGTCGTCGACCTTGAGGCCGGTGATCTCCGCCAGGCGACCGCCGGTGTCGATGAGCAGCCGGATGATCGCGGCGTCGCGGCGACTCATCAGATCCTTGCCGTCGCACTGCTTGAGCAGCGCCTTGACCGTCGCCAACGGAACTACTGGTACCGGAACCTCGGGAACGTGCGGGGGCTTCATCCGTTGCATCGGCGAGACAGTGATCTCGTCCTCGTCGACCAAGAAGTGGAACCACTGCTGCAAGGCGCGGAATCGGCCGTTGGCGGTCGCGGGTTTGCGGGTCTCCAGCAGTTCCGTGATCCAGTCACCGACGTCGGCGCGAGTGACCGCAGCGACGTCGCCGAGGCGGTCTTGCGTCGCAAGCCAGTCGGCGAACCGGGTCGCCGTCGAGACGTAGAGCTCGATGGTCTTGGAGGACTTGTTCTCGCACTTCAGCGCCTTGCCGTAGTCCCGGATCAGGCCGTCCCACTGCTCCTGCACGGGTCATAATTGAGGGCTCGCTGCGCAAGCGGAGCACCCCTCGACGGAAACCCCGTTTTCGCTGGTCAGTCGACCAAGGTGGGCGCAGCTGGGTTCGAACCAGCGACCCCTTGCTTGTAAGGCAAGTGCTCTTCCGCTGAGCTATGCGCCCCGGGCGCGGCCGTCCGAAGATCGGCCGCGCTTCGGCCGGATCACTGTACCGACCGGGAACCGCCGGGCCTCACGCGGCCAGTTCGGCCAGCGCCTTCTTCCAGACGTTCTGGTCGCGGGCCTCGCCGGGCTGGTTGACCTCGGCGAAGCGGACCTTGCCGTCCTTGTCGATGAGGAAGGTGCCGCGCAGCGCCATGCCCGCCGGTTCGTGGAACACGCCGTAGGCCTTGGCGACCTCGCCGTGCGGCCAGAAGTCCGACAGCAGCGGGAAGGTGTAGCCCTGCTGCTCCGACCACGCCTTCAGCGCGAACGGGGTGTCCACCGAGACGCCCAGCACCTGCACCTGGTCGTTCTGGAAGTCGGCCAGGTCGTCGCGGACCTGGCACAGCTCGCCCTGGCAGACCCCGCTGAACGCGAAGGGGTAGAACACCAGCAGCACGTTCTTGTCGCCCTTGAAGCCGGACAGGGAGACCTGCTCCTTGTTGTAGTCCGGCAGCGTGAAGTCCGGAGCATCGGCGCCGACCTCGACCGTCATGCGCGCACCCTTCTGTTCGGCCTGTGCACGTACGCCGCCGAACCTACACCGATCACGCACACCTGGGCACCGGCGGCAGGTCGCCACCGGTGCCCAGGTGGTGGGTACGGCGATCCGCTCGGCGCTGGGCCGAACTCGTCAGCGCTTGGACTTGGCCTTGCGGTAAGCGAGCCTGGTACCCATCCAGGCTTCCCCCAGACTCGCGTTCGAGGTCTGGGCCAGGTTGGACGTGGACGCTGCCTCAGCGATGTCACTGGGTTCCACGTAGCCGTCCCGACCGGTCTTCGGCGTCAGCACCCAGATCACCCCCTCGTCGGCAAGAGGCGTCATCACGTCGAGGAGCGTGTCCGTCAGGTCACCGTCATCGTCCCGCCACCACAGCAGCACGACGTCGACGACCTCGTCGGCATCCTCATCGAGCAGTTCGCTCCCGCAACGCTCCTCGATCGCGGCACGAACGGCGTCGTCGACGTCCTCGTCCCAACCGATCTCCTGAACGACCATCTCCGGCTCGATGTCGAGCCTGTCGGCGACGTCGACCTCGCTCTTGCCGGCGTCTCCCGCGGCGACCACGGCGTTCTCACTCCTCCAATGCGGTGGTGCGGTGCCTCCACCGCACCCAGGTTGGGCAGATCTGGCCGATAGCGAACACTGCGAACCGCTTCCGGCGCAACTGCTGGGCGCACGACACGCCGGTATCCGGCGTGGAACTCGACTGTAGGCGCCCGCATCCAGGTCAGGCTAGAACGGTACCGCCAAGTAATGACCGCGGTGCACGCAGCGGCCGTGAAGATGGGGGACCATGGGACGTGTCGGGCGTCACCCCAGCCCGCGACAAGCACCGCAAGCAGTCGAGGAGTTCCTTTGCCCGCGCACAGCAACGACGTCGGCGGCACCCCGCAACGGGTGCGGGTCATCCGAGACGGTCTCGCCTCGCATCTCCCGGACATCGATCCGGAGGAGACCGAAGAATGGTTGCAGTCGTTCGACACGATGCTCGGTGAGCACGGCCAGCAGCGTGCCCGCTACCTGATGCTCCGCCTGCTGGAGCGCGCCCGCGAAGGCGGCGTCGGCGTTCCCGCCCTGACCAGCACCGACTACGTGAACACCATCGCCACCGACCAGGAACCGTGGTTCCCCGGCGATGAGGAGGTCGAACGGCGCTACCGCGCCTGGATGCGGTGGAACGCTGCGATGATGGTGCATCGTGCACAACGGCCCGGGATCGGCGTCGGCGGGCACATCTCCTCGTTCGCCTCGTCCGCCAGCCTCTACGAGGTCGGGTTCAACCACTTCTTCCGCGGCAAGGACCACCCCGGCGGGGGCGACCACCTCTACATCCAGGGCCACGCCTCCCCCGGCATCTACGCCCGCGCCTTCCTCGAAGGCAGGCTGACCACCGACCAGCTCGACGGGTTCCGCCAGGAGCACTCGCACGCGGGCCCCGGTGGCGGGCTGCCGTCCTACCCGCACCCGCGGCTGATGCCGGACTTCTGGGAGTTCCCCACCGTGTCGATGGGCCTCGGCCCGATGAACGCGATCTTCCAGGCCCGGTTCGACCGCTACTTGCACGACCGCGGCATCAAGGACACCAGCCAGCAACGCGTGTGGGCGTTCCTCGGCGACGGGGAGATGAACGAGCCCGAATCGCGCGGACTGCTGCACGTTGCGGCGAACGAAGGGCTGGACAACCTGACGTTCGTCGTGAACTGCAACTTGCAGCAGCTCGACGGGCCGGTGCGCGGCAACGGGAAGATCATCCAGGAGTTGGAGTCGTTCTTCCGCGGCGCGGGCTGGAACGTCATCAAGGTCGTGTGGGGCCGCGAGTGGGACTCGCTGCTGCACGCCGACCGGGACGGCGCGCTGGTCAACCTGATGAACACCACGCCCGACGGCGACTTCCAGACCTACAAGGCCAACGACGGCGCCTTCGTCCGCGAGCACTTCTTCGGCCGCGACCCGCGCACCAAGGACATGGTCAAGGACCTCACCGACGACGAGGTGTGGGCACTGCGCCGCGGCGGCCACGACTACCGGAAGGTCCACGCCGCCTACAAGGCCGCCACCGAGCACCACGGGCAGCCCACCGTCATCCTCGCCAAGACGATCAAGGGCTACGGGCTCGGCCCGCACTTCGAGGGCCGCAACGCCACGCACCAGATGAAGAAGATGACCTTGGACGACCTCAAGCTGTTCCGGGACAGCCTGCGGATCCCGATCAGCGACGAGCAGCTCGAAGCCGACCCGTACCTGCCGCCCTACTACCACCCCGGCGAGGACGCTCCCGAGATCCAGTACCTGCGGGAACGCCGACAGCGGCTCGGCGGCTACCTGCCGGAGCGGCGGGTGAAGGCGAAGTCGCTCGTGCTGCCCGGCGACGACGTCTACGACGTGATCCGGCGCGGCTCCGGCAAGCAGGAGGTCGCCACCACGATGGCGTTCGTCCGGCTGCTCAAGGACCTCGCCAAGGACCCCGAGGTGGGACCGCGGATCGTGCCGATCATCCCGGACGAGGCGCGGACCTTCGGGATGGACTCGATGTTCCCGTCGCAGAAGATCTACAACCCGAACGGGCAGTCCTACACGCCGGTCGACTACCGGCTGATGCTCGCCTACCGGGAGAGCGAACAGGGCCAGATCCTGCACGAAGGCATCAACGAGGCCGGGTCCAGCGCCTCGTTCACCGCCGCGGGCACCGCCTACGCCACCCACGGCGAACCGATGATCCCGATCTACATCTTCTACTCGATGTTCGGGTTCCAGCGCACCGGCGACAGCCTGTGGGCCGCCGGGGACCAGATGGCGCGCGGGTTCCTGCTCGGCGCCACCGCCGGGCGCACCACGCTCACCGGGGAGGGCCTGCAGCACGCCGACGGGCATTCGCTGCTGCTGGCGGCGACGAACCCCGCGGTGGTGTCCTACGACCCGGCGTGGGCGTTCGAGGTCGCGCACATCGTCAAGGACGGGCTGCGGCGGATGTACGGGCCGGACGCCGAGAACGTCTTCTACTACCTGACCGTCTACAACGAGCCGTACCGGCAGCCCGCCGAACCGGACGACGTGGACGTGGACGGGCTGCTGCGCGGGCTGTACCTGTTCCGCCGCGGCACCGGTGGCTCCGTCCCCGCGCAGGTGCTGGCCTCCGGGGTGGCGATGCCGGAGGCGCTGCGCGCGCAGCAGCTGCTCGCCGAGGAGTGGGACGTGCGGGCCGACGTGTGGTCGGCGACCTCGTGGACCGAGCTGCGCCGCGAGGCCGAGTCCGTCGACCGGCACAACCTGCTGCACCCCGACTCCGAGCCGAAGGTGCCGTACGTGACGCGCGCGCTGCTGGACACCGACGGGCCGGTGGTGGCGGTCAGCGACTGGATGCGGGCGGTGCCGGACCTGATCCGCTCGTGGGTGCCGGGCGACATGGTGAGCCTGGGCGCCGACGGGTTCGGCTTCTCCGACACCCGCCCGGCCGCGCGCCGGGTGTTCCTGGTGGACGCCGAGTCCACCGTGGTCGCCGTGCTCGCCGCGCTGGCCCGCCGCGGACTCGTCGACCGGTCCCGGGTCACCGAGGCCGCGCAGCGCTACCGGCTGGGCGATGTGCGAGCAGCAGGCCCCCAGACCTCCGACCCGGGTGACGCTTGACGGGCCATCCGCTCAGCTTCGCGCTGACCGGAGAACGACCCGACCCGCTGGGCGAGGTGAGCAGTGGCAGCTGAACGGGCCGTCCCCGCCGCGGGGACGGCTCGTTCGGCGTTTCAGACTCGGGCGGGGGCCAGCTGCTGCGACTTGGCGGTGCGGTTCCAGCTCCACCAGCCGTGCACCACCAGCGCGGCGAACACTACGTAGATCGCGGCGCTGAAGTGCAGCCCGGACGCCAGCTGCAACGGCACCCCGACCGCGTCCACGGCCAGCCACACCAGCCAGAACTCGACCAGACCGCGGCCCTGCGCCCAGAACGCGACCGCGGTACCGACGAAGATCCAGGCGTCCGGCCACGGCGCCCAGGAAGCGTCCAGCGCCGTCAGCAGCAGCGCGAACCCGGTGGTGGCCGCCGCCAGCACGCCCAGCAGCACCAGCCGCTCGCGCGCGGTCCCCTTGCGCACCGCCACCCCGTACACCGGGTCGCTGCGGCGGCTCCACGCCCACCAGCCGTACACCGAGATCAGCAGGATCACGATCTGCCGGACGGCCAGCCCGCCGAGCTGCGCCGACGCGTACACCGCGAACAGCAGCACCGTCGCCGTCACCTGCACCGGCCAGGTCGCCAAGGTGCGGCGCTGCGCCAGGAAGACCACGGCGAGCGCGCACAGCTGCCCCACCAGCTCCGCCCAGGAGATCTGCTGGCCCAGCACGGTGATCCCGTTGCCGAGCAACCATTCCGCCGCAGCGCGCACAACCCACTCCTCCCAGCCGGTCCTGGCGCCGGGGATGGTCGGGAACGCGACGGGCGCCGGTGCCGCGGACGGCGACCGGTTCCGGTCAGGTACCCGTGCGCCGCCTCCCATCCGGACTGTCACCGTCGGTTCCGGAGTTCCACCGGATCGGCCGGGCTCCCCGGGCCGGGTTCGGCCGGGAGGCGCCGGTTCGCGGACTGTCACCGCCGGTTCGGAATCTCACCGAGCCCCGGAGCGCACGACTTCTCGTACTCCTGCCAACATCGTCGACCGCGGGAGTTGTTCCGTCGCCAACTGGTGGCTCGGATCACACCACGGGTGAGTCGTCGCTCAAGTGATCGAACAGACGTGCGTCGCGGGGTACAGTGGCGATCTCCGGTTGAACGGATCTCATCGGCCGGGCGGCGAGCGCTCGACGCGAAGGGGGTGGCGGGGTGAACGACGTCGATCAGGCGATCCTGGCGTTCGAGAGCGAGTTCTGGCGCTACCCGGGCAGCAAGGACCGCGTCATCCAGGAGCGGTTCGGCCTCTCGCCGACGCGCTACTACCAGCGGCTCAACCGGTTGCTGGACGAGCCGGAGGCGCTGGCCCAGCAGCCGGTCCTGGTGAAGCGATTATTGCGGATGCGGGCCGAACGCTCCGATCGTCGAGCGGCGGCCCCCCGGCGCTGACCTCCGCCGAGTTCGACCGCCCACGGCCCGCCCCTCGGCTCCGGGCGCGGGGAACTCGGGCAGCAGAACCGCGGCGGCTTCCTCCCGGAGACCCGGTCTCGGGCACTCCGGCGACTCCCTCCCCGGGGAACCGGCGAAGCACCACCGCGCGCGGGGACGAGCCGTGCGGTTCCGCCCCCACCCAGGCGATGAGCGGCCGAGCGGTGGCCTAAGCGTCCGCGGCGGCCTGCTGCTCCGGGGTGAGCTGGCGCTCCTGCTGGATGCGCACCAGGTCCGCGAGCAGCGGCGCGGCCTGCGCCGGCGACAGCGCGGTGAACGCGGCCTTGATCGACTCGACGTCGCCCGCGGTCTGCGCGGGAGCCGGTGGACCCTGCTGCTGCGGCACGGCGGGCGCCTGCTGCTGCGGGGCGGCCTGCTGCTGCGGCGCGGGGGTCTGCGTGGCGAGCAGCCCGTTGACGAGGTCCACCAGCATCGCCACCGGGGTGCGCGGTCCGAGCGCGGTGTTCCAGCCGGCGATCTGCCCTTCCGGCCCGCGCGGGCCCAGCAGCTCGTTCTCGATGCGGCGCAGGATCGCGTCCTGTTCGGGCGTCATGTCGGCGTTCTCCTGTTCACTCGTGGCGAGTTCGGCCCGGAAACGGTCCAGGTCGACGTGGCCGGGGTCGATCTTGCCGGTCACGCTGGTCTCCTTGTGCCCGCGCGCGGCCTCGGGAGGTGCTCCGATGTGGTCGAGCACGGCCCTGGTCGCGGTCAGCGCTGCGGCGTACTGCTCGGGGCTGGGCCCCTGCTCGACGCCCTGGTAGTCCCATTCGAAGCCGACGTAGAGCACGTTGCCGTCGCCTTCGGGCACCGGCCCGGAGGCCCGCGCCTTCCCAGCGTGGTTGGCGCGCCCGGCGGAGATCAAGTGCACCACGCCGTCGAAGCCGATCAGCCCGTGGCACAGCGGCCCGGCCAGGTCGGACCGCCCGTCGACGACGAGCTGCAGGCTCGGCGCCGGGTCCTCGTAGGAGGCGACCGTGGCGGTGTGGTGCTCCAGCACCCCGACGGGTTCGGGCTGCGCGCCCGAGTTCGCGGTGCGCTCCAGCCAGCCGGGCGTCTCCACGACGGTGAGCCCCGCCGCCCGCAGCACGTCTCCCAGCCACACCAGCGGCAGAGCCATCGCCATCACTCCCCTGGCGGCCGTCGGTGGCCGCGTCGCCTGCTCCCATCGTGTCCCGCGGTGCGCCGCACCGGCCACGCCTGATCGGATGAAATGCCGCTGCGCTGCCGGTTTCCGGGGGCCGAACCGGGCGCGGCGAGCGGGCGACGCCGCGCCGGACTCCGGTCCCGCCTACCTGGTCGCCCGGTCCGCGGTGCACGCGGTGCCCGGCACCGGGCGTCGCGGGGGCGTGCGATTCTGGCGGCATGCATTCCGAAGGCGCAGGTGAACAAGGCGAACGCATTTCCTCGACCACCCTGCGCGCACTGGAGCGGGCTTCCGGTGACCTGGCGACGGCGAGCGTCGGCGCCATGGAGCAGCGGTTGCCGTGGTTCCGCAGGCTGCCCGCCGATCAGCGGGCGAGCGTGCTGCTGGTGACGCAGACCGGGGTGTCGAACTTCGTGGCCTGGATGCAGGATCCGACGGAGGCCATCCGGTTGACGGCGGAGGCCTTCCGCGCCGCTCCGAAGGACCTGTCGCGGTGGGTGAGCCTGCGGCAGACGCTGGACCTGGTGCGCGCGGCGATCGACGTGTTCGAGCAGCGGTTGCCGGAGCTCGCCGAGCAGGAGGCGGAGCGCACCGCGCTCACCGAGTCGATCCTGCGCTACACGCGGGAGATCGCGTTCGCGGCGGCCACCTCGTACGCGGCGGCGGCCGAGGCGCGCGGTGCGTGGGACGCGCGGCTGGAGGCGCTCGTCGTGGACGGCATCGTGCGCGGCGACCCCGAGGAGTCGCTGCTGTCGCGGGCCGCCGCCCTCGGCTGGGAGCCGGGTTCGGAGGCGACGGTGCTGGTCGGCACGGCCCCCTCCGACGACCCGCCGACGATCATCTACCAGGTGCGCCGGAGCGCGGCCCGCGCCGGACGTCCGGTGCTGCTCGGCGTGCAGGGCACCCGCTTGGTGGTGGTGTTCGGCGGCCCGTCCGACGACCACGGCGCGCCGGCGGCGGCGGACAAGCTGGCGGAGGCCTTCGACAGCGGCCCCGTGGTGGTCGGCCCGACGGTGGCGAGCCTGTCCGAGGCGCACCGCTCGGCGGCGGACGCGATGTCCGGCCTGCGGGCGGTGGTGGCCTGGCCGACGGCGCCGCGCCCGGTGCTGGCGGAGGACCTGCTCCCGGAGCGCGCGCTGGCCGGTGATCCGGAGGCGGAGCGCCAGCTGGTCGAGGGCATCGTGCTGCCGCTGGTGGACGCGGGCGGTGCGCTGCTGGAGACGGTGGACACCTACCTGGAGCTGGGCGGGGTGCTGGAGAACTGCGCCCGGCAGCTGTACGTGCACCCGAACACCGTGCGGTACCGGCTGCGCCGGGTCGCCGAGCTGACCGGCCGCACCCCGGCGAACGCGCGGGACGCCCTGGTGCTGCGAGTAGCGTTGTCCGTGGGCCGGCTGGCGCGGGCCCGCGGCCTGTGGTGATCGGCCCCGTTTCGGCACCGGACCGGCACGAGCGACAACGAATCACGGTGCGTGATGCCCGAATCGTCGCTGCCCTTGTAGACACTCCACAAGATTGTGCCTCGGACTTCGTCCGTACCGGCATCACGCCGATCTCGGTCGGCCATGTGTAGTAGCAGGGTGATCGCGCTCCTCGCTCCCGGACAGGGCTCCCAGGCCCCCGGCATGCTCTCCCCGTGGCTCGAACCGGACGGCGCCCGCGAGCGCGTCGAGGCCTGGTCGGAGCACGCCGGCCTGGACCTGGTCCGGTTGGGCACCACCGCCGACGCGGACGAGATCAAGGACACCGCGGTCACGCAGCCGCTGGTGGTGGCGCTGTCCCTGCTGGCGGCCGAGCAGCTGCGCGCCCGCTTCGACGTGCCCGCGGAGACCCCGGTGGCTGGTCATTCGGTGGGCGAGCTGGCGGCGGCGGCGATCGCCGGCGCGCTCTCCCCCGACGACGCGGTCGCGCTGGCCGCGGTGCGCGGCCGGGAGATGGCGGCGGCGTGCGCCCTGGAACCGACCGCGATGTCCGCGGTGATGGGCGGGGACCGGGACGCCGTGATCTCCCACCTGGAGTCGCTGGGCCTGGACCCGGCGAACTGCAACGGTGCGGGCCAGATCGTCGCGGCCGGCCGCAAGCCCGCGCTGGAGGCGCTGGCCGAGGAGCCGCTGCCGGGCACGAAGGTGCGTCCGCTGGCCGTGGCCGGGGCGTTCCACACCCGCTTCATGGCTCCCGCGCAGGACGCGTTCGGCGCGCGGGCGCAGGAGGCGGCGGCGAAGGACCCGGCGTTCCCGCTGCTGTCCAACTCGGACGGCTCGTTCGTCGAGTCCGGCGACGAGTTCGTGCGCCTGCTCGTCGCGCAGATCACCCGGCCGGTGCGCTGGGACCACTGCATGACCGCCCTCGCCGAGCGCGGGGTGACGGCGGTGGTCGAGTTCCCGCCCGCCGGTGCGCTGACCGGCCTGGTGCGCCGCGAGCTCAAGGGCACCAAGACCGTGGCGCTGAAGAAGCCCGAAGACCTCGACAAGGTCGCCGACCTGCTGGCAGCGGACTCCGAGGAGACCGCCCAGGACGCGAACACCTCTGGGA
Organism: Saccharopolyspora gregorii; assembly: GCF_024734405.1. Lineage (NCBI taxonomy): Bacteria > Bacillati > Actinomycetota > Actinomycetes > Pseudonocardiales > Pseudonocardiaceae > Saccharopolyspora > Saccharopolyspora gregorii. Next base: position 4,999,770 of record NZ_CP059556.1, read on the forward strand.
GCGATGCGTGAGCACACCGACCCTGCGCAAGTCCACCGGACCGGCGGCGACCAAGCTGCTCGGCTTCGGTAGCACCCAGGGCAACCGGGTCGTGACCAACCACGACCTGGCCGAGATCGTCGACACGAACGACGAGTGGATCCAGCAGCGCGTCGGCATCGTGCACCGCCGCCTCGGCGACGAGGACCAGACCGTGGTCTCGATGGCCGTGGAGGCCGGTTCGAAGGCCATCGCCGACGCGGGCCTGACCCCGGCGGACGTCGACCAGGTGATCATCGCGACCTGCACGATGCCGGGCGGGATCCCCAACGCGGCCGCGCAGGTCGCCGACAAGATCGGCATCAAGGCGTCCGGCGCGTTCGACCTCAACGCCGCCTGCGCCGGGTTCTGCTACGCGCTCAACACCGCATCGGACATGGTGCTGGCCGGTTCGGCCCGCCGGGTGCTGGTGATCGGCGCGGAGCGGTTCCAGGAGTGGATCGACTGGGAGGACCGGGCGAACTGCATCATCTTCGCCGACGGCGCGGGTGCGGCGGTCGTGGGACCGGCCGACGAGCCGGGCATCGCCCCGGCCGCGCTGGGCAGCGCGGGCGACCTGGTCGACACGATCTACCTGCGCGACGGCAAGTACATCTACCAGGAGGGCCAGTCGGTCTTCCGCTGGGCGACCACCCAGATCGCGCCGGTGGCGATGCGGGCCGTGGAGCTCGCGGGCCTGGAGCTGTCCGATGTGGACGCCCTGGTCGCGCACCAGGCGAACCTGCGGATCGTCGAGGGCATCGCCAAGAAGCTGCAGAGCCAGGGTGCCCGCGACGACCTGGTGGTCGCGCGTGACATCGTCTACTCGGGCAACACCTCGGCCGCGTCTATCCCGCTCGCGATCGACCACATGCGGTCGGCGGGCGAGCTCTCCAGCGGCGATGTGCTGCTCCTGGTCGGTTTCGGGGCGGGATTGTCCTACGCCGGCCAGGTCGTGATCTGCCCCTGAGCGCGTCCGCGCTCACCGGAACCGCCGCGGGCACGTCCGCGGTGACCACCGCAACAACGAAAGGAACCATCGTGGCGAACGAGGAAATCGCGCAGGGTCTCGCCGGCATCGTCGAAGAGGTCGCGGGTGTGGACGCCGACGAGGTCACCGTCGAGAAGTCCTTCGTCGACGACCTCGACATCGACTCGCTGTCGATGGTCGAGATCGCCGTGCAGGCGGAGGACAAGTTCGGCGTCAAGATCCCCGACGACGAGCTGGCGAACCTCAAGACCGTGGGTGATGCGGTGGACTACATCACCAAGAACGCATGACGGCGACCGACGTCGTCATCACCGGGATGGGCGCGACGACACCACTCGGTGGTGACGTCGCGTCCACCTGGGACGGTCTGCTGACCGGTCGCAGCGGGGTGCGCAGGCTGACGGCGGAATGGGTCGACAAGTACGACCTGCCCGCCAAGATCGGCGCTCCGCTGGTCGTGGAGCCCGCCGAGGTGCTGCCCCGCGTGCAGCTGCGCCGGCTGGACCGCTGCCAGGCGATCGCGATCATCGCGGCCCGCCAGGCCTGGAGCGACGCCGGTTACGACATGCCCACCGACGAGCACCAGTCGGTGGATCCGGATCGGCTCGGTGTCGCGCTCGGCACCGGGATCGGCGGTCCGGTGACGCTGCTCGACCAGGACGACCTGCTGGAGCAGCACGGGCTGCGCAAGATCTCGCCGCTGACCGTGCCGATGCTCATGCCCAACGGGCCCGCGGCGCACGTCGGCATCGACCTGCGCGCGCGAGCCGGGGTCCACTCCCCCGCCTCCGCCTGCGCCTCCGGTGCGGAGGGGCTGGCGCGCGGGTGGGACATGATCCGCTCCGGGCAGGCCGACGTGGTCGTGGCCGGTGGCGCCGAGTCCTGCATCCACCAGATCACCGTGGCCGGGTTCTGCCAGGCCCGGACGCTGAGCACCCGCAACGACGAGCCGGAGCTGGCCTCGCGCCCGTTCGACACGGGCCGGGACGGCTTCGTCCTCGGCGAAGGCGCCGGCGTGGTGATCTTGGAGAGCGCCGAGCACGCCAAGGCGCGCGGAGCGCGGATCTACGGCCGGCTGGGCGGGGTGGGCATCACCTCCGACGCCTACCACATCACCGGCAGCCACCCGGACGGCGTCGGCCAGGTCAATGCGATGACGCAGGCCGTGCGCACCGCGGGCCTGTCCACCTCCGACATCGAGCACGTCAACGCGCACGCGACCTCCACCGTGGTCGGTGACGTGGGGGAGGCGGCGGCGATCCGCAAGGCGTTCGGCGACGGGGTCGCGCTGACCGCGCCGAAGAGCGCGCTCGGGCACCTCGTGGGCGGTGCCGGTGCGGTCGAGAGCATCGTGACGCTGCTGTCGATCTACCACGGGCAGATCCCGCCCACCCGCAACCTCGACGAGCTCGACCCGAAGGTGGAGCTGGACGTGGTGACGGACAAGCCGCGGCACGTCGAGGTGTCGGCCGCGGTGAACAACTCCTTCGGTTTCGGCGGGCACAACGTGGCATTGGCCTTCACCAAGGCCTGATTTCCCGGCCGCTCGCGCGAGCGCCCCGCCTCCCGGTGCGAACCGGAGGGCGGGGCGCTCCTCGTCGTGCGGGTGCCGTCAGCAGGGGACGGCGAGCGCGCTGCCCGGCAGGCTGTTGGTGTCGAGCCGGAACCCGCCGCCGTCCACGACCATCGGGTAGACCACGCGCCACCGCAGGCACGCCGACTGCATCCCGGCGGGCGCGTCCTTCGGGTCCTGGGTGCTGACGAAGGTCATCAGGACCCGCACCGAGTCCTCCGGGCCCGGTTCGATCCGGTGGACCTTGATGGCGGCGTCGCGCGTGGTGGCGTACTCGCGCTGCCACTTGTCCTCGGGCAGCTGCTGCTGCTTGGCCGCGACGACCGTGGTCTTCCAGGTCTCGTAGCGGCGCGTGTTGATCGCGTTGAAGTGCATCTGGAGGGTCCAGCGGATGTCCGCGTGGTCCGGGTGCGCCTCCGCGTCCGGGGTGAACTCGATGTTGGCGTACTCGGAGCTCTCCGGCTGCCCCGGCACGCCCGGGTCGATGCCCGCGGGCACCGAGTCGGGGTAGTACTGCTGCGCCGCGACCCCGCCGACGCCCGCCGCGATCAGCACGAGCGCGGCGATCGGCACCCCCCACTTCCACCAGGAGTGCTGCGAACGACCGGCCGGAGAATACGACTGCACGCCGATCAGCTTCCCACAGCCGCACGTCCCGCGACCGCACCGGGCGCGGACCGGACCTCGGTCAGCCCACCCGGTGCAGCCAGCTGACCGGTGCGCCGTCGCCCGCGTGGCGGAACAGCTCCAGCTCCGCGTCCCAGGCGGCGCCGAGCAGCTGGTCGACGCGGTGGGTGAACGATTCGGAGCCGCGGCTGTTGGCGGCGAGCGTGCGCAACTGGTCCTCGCTGACGACGATGTCGCCGTTGGCGCTGGTGCGCGCGTTCCACAGGCCGAGCCCGGGCACGTGGCAGAAGCGCTGCCCGTCGATCCCCGGGCTGGGGTCCTCGGTGATCTCGAAGCGCAGCATCGGCCACGCGCGCAGCGCGGTGACGAGTTTGGATCCGGTACCGGGTTCGCCGGTCCAGGTGAGTTCGGCGCGCAACTGCCCAGGCGCCGCGGGTTGCGCCGTCCAGCGGAGTTCCGCCCGCGTGCCGAGTGCGCCGGCAACGGCCCACTCGATGTGCGGACAGACCGCAGACGGCGACGAGTGGACGTAGATCACGCCACTTGTGCTGCCACGGGTGCTCACTGCTGACCTCCGCTGTTCGACGAGGGACGTCTTCCCCTACGACCTCGTCCTGCGGCGATCCGATCACGGGTGATCGGCGTCATTCTGCACGGGCCTCGACCGCGACCGCCACATGAAGTGGGTGAACTCCCCGTACGGGTCACGCGGTTCGACTACGGTTCGCCGGAGCTTCCCGGCCCACCCGGCGCGGGGTCGTCGCAGTTCCGGGCGCACCCGCGCGACGCAGCGGGCGCCCCGAACGGCGCAACGGAGCAGGTGCGGACGAGTGGCCGATACCACTCGAACGGGGGAGTACGCGGAGTAGGCGAGAATGCCGACCCGGGCCCGGCGGCGGCAGGCCGGCCCGAGCTTCGGGGACGGGAGACGAGCATGCGAGTGGTGCGGCTCGGCGAGGAGCCGACCGAGATCGGCGCGGACATCCGGGCGGCCGTGACGGCCTGGGGGCCGGGCAGCGGCGTGTACGGCGGGGTCGCGGTGTGCGGCGTGCGGCCGCCGGGGGCGCCGCGGGCGCTGGACGCGGTGCTGGTGCTGCCCCGCGGCATCGTGGTGGTCGTCGGCGTGGACCTGCCGGGGTCGGTGCTCTCGCTGGAGGCCCCGGTGCAGACGCCGTGGACGGTGGACGGCTGGCCGCTGCTGCGCCAGGACTCGGCGATGAACCCCGCGCTGGACGCGCTGGAGTCTGCCGCCGCGCTGGCCCGCGCGCTGCAGTCCCGGGGCGCGGAACCGCTGCCGGTGGCCGCGATCATCGCCGTCGGTCCCTACGCGGAGCGGATCATCCAGCCGACGAGCGATCTGCACCGCGGGGTGCGGGTGCTGTACCCGTCCACGACGAGCATGCTCGCGGCGGCCCGCGAGCTCGCCACCTACGAGCGGGCGTGCGGGGTGGAGGCGGCCCGGAAGGTGCTGGGCGTCCTCGACGAGCGCACGCGCCGGATCTCGGTGGCGGAGCTGACCGAGGAGGGCTTCCCGGATTCGGTGGCGCCCGACCTCGCCGTGGCGAGCACGCTGCTCATCCCGAAGGTGACCGACGAGCCGGCGCCCGCTCCGCCCGCGCGCCCGGACGACCTGCGGGAGCGGCTCGCCGCGGTGCCGCGCCGCGCGAAGCTGCTGGTGCTGGGCGCGGTGGCGGTGGTGCTGGCCGGTGCGGTGTCCGCGCTAGTGCTGACCGGTGGTTCGGAGGGGGCTCGGGAGGTCGCGGCGCAGCAGGTGGACGGCGTCGCGTTCACCCGGACCAGCGCCGAGCAGGGCGGCGACTGCACCGAGGCCGCGTTCGGGGACGTGCGGTCGTGGTTCCAGCGGCACCCGTGCGAGGGGCTGTCCCGGCAGGTCTTCGACGGGGAGACGGCGGGCCGCTCGGCGGTCGTGTCGGTCGCGGTGGTGGACCTGGGGTCGGCGACCCCGGCGCGGAACCTGCGGGAGCTGCTGAACACGCCCGGTTCCGGCGGCATCGCCGACTCGGGCGCGGAGCCGGGGATGCCGAGCTCGCCGGAGTTCGCGGACGCCGCGGCGGCGGTGCAGCAGACCGGCGGGCGGCTGCGGGTGGTGCAGGCCGCGTGGGCCGAGGGCCGGTCGGATCCGGACGACGTCGCGCTGCGCGCTCTCGCCGAACGGGGCCTCCGCCTGCGCGCCCCGGCGTAGCGGCCACCCGTTCCGCCCGCCGATGAGCGAATCCACGCGCGGGCCGCCCGGGCGTCCTCGGCTGCTCCCTCGCGCGGCGGACGTCCTCTCCGCGGCGGGAGCAGCCGGCGGTTCCGCCGCACCGGCCGAGCACGTCGGGTGCGGCGGTTCAGCCCCAGAAGGTGGCGGGAGCGGCGGCGCACCCGTCGTCCGAACAGGCCGGTGCGACCGGGCGCACGTCGGTGCCGTCGACGAGCCACTGCCTGCCGTCGCCGACGGACACGAGGTACCGGCCGACGCGGTCCACCGACAGCTGCACCTGCTCGGCGGGGACGTCGCCCCCGGTGCCGAACGGAACACCGCCGCCGATCGCCCGGCCGCTGTCCGCGTCGAGCGTGGCGATCCGCAGCCGCTCCGCACCGCCGCAGTCGGTGGCGGCGAGCACCGCGAGGTCCCGCTCGGTCCAGGCGAGCGCACGCGGCCCGCAGGTCCCGGCGGGCTGCGGCACCGGCGCCCCCAGTTCGCCGGCGCCGGGCGCCACCACGTGGATCGCGGAGTCGGAGGTGAGCACCGCGAGCCGCCCACCACCGCCGACCGCCAGGTCGTGCACCTGCTGCCCGGCCGGAACGGGTATCCGGCGTGCCGGACCGGCTCCGTCGACGACGATCTCGTCGTCGTCGGAGTAAGCGAACAGCCCGTCGCCCGCGGCCAGCGCGGTGCCGCTGCCGGTGCGGTGCGCCACCGGGCGCACGATGCGGTCCGGGCCGAGCACGACGATGTCGCTGCCGCCGTCGGCCGGGACGGTCGCGTACACGCGGTTCCCGTCGGCGGCCAGCGACCCGCGCACCGGCGCGGGCAGGTCGGCGAGCACGTCGTTGCGCTTCCCGGTGAGCACGTCGAACGAGGCGAGCGACGTGGCGGGCGCGGCGACGTAGCTGTTCGGGGCGATGCTGACCGGTTCCGGCGCCCGCGGGCCGGTGGGCACGACCGCGAGGACCACCAGGAACGCGGCGGTCGCGGCGACCGCGATCCCGCCCGCGGCGATCAGCGGGCGTCGCGAGGGCCTGCGGGACCGGCGCTGCCGGGCGGCCAGCAGCCTGGGCAGGGTGTCCCCGCGCGGCTCGACGTCGTCGACGATGGCGTGCAGCGCGCTGCGCAGCTCGTCGACGTCCTGCGTGTCGTTTGGATCCCTCACACCCGCTCCCGCAGCAGATCCGACAGCCGTGCCACTCCCCGCGAGCAGTACGACTTCACCGCACCCTGGCTCACGCCCATCAGCTGCGCGGTGCGCGCTTCGCTGAAGTCGGCGTAGTAGCGCAGCACGACCGCTTCCCGCTGCCTGCGCGGCAGCTGGGTGAGCGCGTCGGCGAGCACCGCCCGGTCCAGTCCGCGCCCGGTGTCGTCCGGACGCGAGTCCTCGGTGGCGATCCGAGGTTGGTACCGCTTGGCGACCATCCGGCGCCGCAGCACCGACCGGGCCCGGTTGAGCACCGCCTGCCGCAGGAACGCCAGCGCCTTCTCCGGATCGCGCAGCCGCGCCCTGGAGTCGAACACCCGCACGTAGGCGTCCTGCACGATGTCCTCCGCGGAGGCGCGATCATCGACGAGCAGCACGGCTATGCGCAGCAGTTGCCGGTAGTTGTCCTGGTAGAGCTCGGTGAGTTTGGTCGTCAGTTCATCCATGGCCGCCAGCCCGTCGCCCGGCCAGGCGGTCACGGGCAATGCGATCGAAACCGTCACATCTCTGCACGACGCCCGAGACCCCCTTCGCGGTTGGCAGCCGACGCGGACCGGATTTCCACCGTTGGCTCCGACCGGCGGAGAGGCGCAGCTTACCGTCCGCCACGAACGGCCTCGCGGAGTGATCGTCCGCCTCGGACGCGACGGCCGGTCCCGGTACCGCGCAGGACCAGCGGAGGCCGGTCCGCGCAGGCCTCGCGGCCTGCGGGGCCACCGCCGCGCCGGGTTCGCCGCATCCGGCCGACCGTTCGGTCCACAGCGGACGGAAGTGGTCGCGACCTGGCTCCAGCAGGACGCGGCGACGAGTGGGAATCGACACATCCAAGATCGTCCTGATGGTGTAACCGCTGGTCAGCCGATCAACGCCGCGCTCACTCGCCCGTTTGGCAGCCGATGCCGCCGGGTGCGCGTTCGACTACCGTCGGCGGCGACACGGGATCTGTTCCGCGTTCGGCATGCGATGGGAGGATAGGCGGCCTCCCGGCCGCCTGAACCGACATGAAGTTCGGCATCTCGACGTTCAACACCGACGAAGGCATCGGGCCCGCGGAACTGGGCCGCGCTCTGGAGGAACGCGGGTTCGACGCGCTGTTCCTCGCCGAGCACACCCACATCCCCGCGAGCCGCGAGACGCCCTACCCGGGCGGAGGCGACCTGCCCCGCATCTACTACCGCACCCTGGACCCGTTCGTGAGCCTCACCGCGGCCGCGGCCGTGACGGAGAAGCTGGTGCTGGGCACCGGGATCGCGCTGATGGTGCAGCGCGACCCGATCACCACGGCGAAGGAGGTCGCCAGCCTGGACCTCGTCTCGGGCGGGCGGGTGGTGTTCGGCATCGGCGCGGGCTGGAACCGCGACGAGATGCGCAACCACGGCACGGATCCGGGCAGGCGCGGCGCGCTGATGGACGAGCGGATCCGGGCGATGCGCGAGATCTGGACCAACGAGCTCGCCGAGTTCCACGGGGAGCACGTCGACTTCGACCCGGTGTACTCGTGGCCGAAGCCGGTGCAGAGCCCGCACCCGCCGATCTACATCGGCGGTGAGAGCGAGCGCTCCTTCGCCCGCGTCGCCGAGTACGGCGGCGGCTGGCTGCCCCGGGCGGGCACCGAGAACCTGGGCGAACTGGTCGAGAAGGTGCGCGAGCGCGCCGGGTGGCGGGTGCCGGTGTCGCTGTACGCCGCGCCGAAGGACGCACCGCTGGAGGAGTACGCGGCGGCCGGGGTGGACCGCGTCCTGTTCTACCTGCCGACGAAGCCGCGGGACGCGACGCTGGAACGGCTCGACCTGCTCGCCGGCGTGGTGGCCCGGCACGGCTGAGCCGCGCGGGGGCGGCCGGTGCCGGCGGCCGCCCCTTACATCCTGGTTACTTCCCGGTCTTGCACTGGACATGGGGGACACCGCAGGCAGATCCTTGCGACTGCTTTGCAGATCGGTGCGATCAACGAGGCATGTTGCGTGCACAACTGCTTGATCGCGGAAACGGAGACCGGGGACGGTGGCGAACACGACGACAACGACGCCGACGGACGAGGCGTCACCACGACGGAAGTGGAGTCCCCGGCAGGTCCTCGTGTGGACGCTGGTGGCAGTGGTGGGGGCCATCGCCTGGGGCGTCATCGCGCTCAGCCGCGGCGAGGAGATCTCCGCGGCCTGGCTGGTGTTCGCCGCGCTGGCCTCCTACGCGATCGGGTACCGGTTCTACGCGCGGTTCATCGCCTACCGGGTGCTGCGGACCGACGACACCCGCGCCACCCCGGCGGAGCGGCTGAACAACGCGGCCGACTTCCAGCCCACCGACCGCAGGGTGCTGTTCGGGCACCACTTCGCGGCGATCGCGGGCGCCGGACCGCTGGTGGGGCCGGTGCTGGCCGCGCAGATGGGCTACCTGCCCGGCACCATCTGGATCATCGTCGGCGTCGTGTTCGCGGGCGCCGTGCAGGACATGGTGGTGCTGTTCTTCTCCACCCGCCGCGACGGGCGCAGCCTCGGGCAGATGGCGCGGGAGGAGATCGGGCCGGTGGGCGGCATCGCCGCGCTCATCGCCGTGCTCGCCATCATGATCATCCTGCTGGCGGTGCTGGCGCTGGTCGTGGTCGGTGCGCTGAAGGGCTCGCCGTGGGGCACGTTCTCCATCGGCATGACCATCCCGATCGCCCTGTTCATGGGCATCTACCTGCGGTTCCTGCGGCCGGGGCGGATCATCGAGACCTCGATCATCGGGATCGCGCTGCTGCTGCTGAGCATCATCGGCGGCAGCTGGGTCGCCGACTCCGCGCTCGCCGGGACGTTCACGCTCTCCGGCAACGAAGTGGTGCTGGCGCTCGTCGTGTACGGCTTCATCGCCTCGGTGCTGCCGGTGTGGATGCTGCTGGCGCCGCGGGACTACCTGAGCACGTTCATGAAGGTCGGCGTCATCGTGATGCTGGCCGTGTCGATCCTCATCGCGATGCCGGTGATGAAGACCGAGGCGATCACCGAGTTCGCGTTCAACGGCCAGGGGCCGGTGTTCGCGGGCACCCTGTTCCCGTTCGTGTTCATCCAGATCGCCTGCGGTGCGCTGTCCGGGTTCCACGCGCTGGTGTCCTCCGGCACCACGCCGAAGCTGATCGAGAAGGAATCCCAGGTCCGGGTCATCGGCTACGGCGGGATGCTCACCGAGTCGTTCGTGGCGATCATGGCGCTGGCCGCGGCCTGCATCATCGACCCGGGCATGTACTACGCGATGAACATGCCCAGCGCGGCGCTCGGCGACACCCTGCAGTCCGCGTCCGACGCGGTCGCCGGGGTCGGGTTCTCCATCAGCCCCGAGCAGCTCGCCGCCGCGGCCGCCGCCGTGGACGAGGAGACGCTGGTGGGCCGCAGCGGCGGCGCCCCGACCCTCGCCCTCGGCCTCTCCGAGGTGTTCTCGCAGGTCCTCGGCGGGGACGCGATGCGGGCGTTCTGGTACCACTTCGCGGTCATGTTCGAGGCGCTGTTCATCCTCACCACCGTCGACGCGGGCACCCGGGTGGGGCGGTTCATGCTCCAGGACACCGTCGGCAACGTGTGGAAGCGCTTCGGCGACGTCACCTGGAAGCCCGGCATCTGGATCTCCAGCGCGGCCATCGTCGGCGGCTGGGGCTACTTCCTGTGGACCGGGGTGAACGACCCGCTGGGCGGCATCAACCAGCTGTTCCCGCTGTTCGGCATCGCCAACCAGCTGCTGGCGGCCGTCGCCCTCGCCGTCGCGACCACCGTGCTGATCAAGTCGGGCCGGGCGAAGTACGCGTGGGTGACGATCGTGCCGCTGGCCTGGGACGCCGTGGTGACGCTGACCGCCAGCTGGCAGAAGGTGTTCTCCGCGGACCCGAAGCTCGGCTTCTTCGCGCAGCGCAGTGCCTACCAGGCCGCGATCGACGCCGGGGAGACCAGCAAGGGCTCGGCGGCCACCGTCGACGAGATGCGGCAGGTCGTCACCAACTCCACCGTGTGCGGCGTGCTCAGCGTGCTGTTCGCCGTGCTCATCCTGGTGGTGCTCGCCGACGCGATCCGGGTGTGGATCAAGGCGCTGCGCAGCACCGCACCGCTGCCCGACACCGAGACCCCGCACACCGAGTCGGCGCTGTGGGCGCCGTCCGGGCTGGTCCCCACCGCCGAGGAGCGGCGGATCATGCGGGAGCGGCGGGAGCCGGAGGACCGGCAGGAAGTGGGCGCGGGGACGTGAGCCCCCGGTCCGCCGCCGCGCGGGCGGTGCTGTCCCGGCTGGGACGCTCCGCCCGCGAGGCCTGGCAGATCGCCCGGGGCATCGTCGGCGAAACCGCCTACGAGCGCTACCTGGAGCACCACCGCGCGCACCACCCCGGCACACCGCCGCTGGGCGAGCGGGAGTTCTGGCGGCGGCACGTGGACCGCGGGGACGTCCAGCCCGGCTCGCGCTGCTGCTGACCGCTGCTGTTCGGGGGCGGAGGACGGGTTCCGCGGGCCTCGCGAGGAGACGGCTGCGGTGGTGCGTGCGAGCTGTTCAGCGGCTCGGCCTCCCCGCGCAGCGGCTCCGCCTCCTCGCGCAGCGGCTCCGCCGGAGCACGAGCGGATCTACCGGGCGAGACCGGAAAGCGGGCGCCGAGGTGCGCGCGGCACTCAGGCCGAGGAACGTCGTCCCCGTCGGATGCAAGCCGACGGCTGGAGGACGCCATGCAGAAGATCACCACGTGCCTGTGGTTCGACGGGCAGGCCGAAGAGGCCGCGCGGTTCTACACCTCGATCTTCCCGGACTCCCGGATCACCGAGGTCCTGCGCCACGGCGAGGCCGGGCCCGGTGCGGCGGGCACCGTGCTCACCGTGACGTTCGAGCTCGCCGGGCAGGAGTTCCTCGGCCTCAACGGCGGCCCCGAGTTCACCTTCAGCGAGGCCATCTCGTTGCACGTCGACTGCACCTCGCAGGACGAGGTGGACCGGATGACGACGCGGCTCACCGCCGGTGGCGAGCAGGGACCGTGCGGCTGGGTGAAGGACCGGTACGGCCTGTCCTGGCAGATCGCGCCCCGCGAGCTCACCGACATGCTGCACGACCCCGACCCGGCCCGCGCCGATCGCGTGATGCGGCAGATGCTCACCATGCACAAGCTCGACCTCGAACCGCTCCGCCGGGCCTACCTCGCGGAGTGAGCGGACCGCGCACCCGTTCCGATCACTCACCTCGGAGGTGGTTCGCCGCGGGCGGTGAGGCGGGCGCGGAGGGCCGCGTTCTCCGCTTCCAGCGCGTCGAGGCGGGCGTGCGTGCGGGCCAGGTCCGCTTCGGAGTAGCGGTGCGGGATGTGCTTCGGGCAGTTCCAGTCGTGCGCCTCGACGTCGATCAGCACCAGCCGCTCGACCCGGCCGCCGGCGCGCGGCGCGTCCAGCCGCGCGGTGAGCCGCGGATCCTCGTCGAGCCCGCGCACCGAGGCCCGCCCGAACAGCTTCAACCGGGTCCGCGTCGCGTAGTCCATGAAGAACAGCGCGACCCGCGGATCGCCGCGCAGGTTCCCGCCGGTGATGTACTGCCGGTTCCCGCGCACGTCCGCGTAGCCGAGGGTGCGGTCGTCGAGGACGTGCACGAAGCCGGGCGGGCCACCGCGGAACTGCACGTAGGGCCAGCCGGTCTCCCCCACCGAGCCCAGGTAGCAGCCGTCGCGGGCGGCGATGAACGCGCGTTCCCGCTCCCCCAGCGGATCGGGTTCGAGCCCCACACCGGCGCCCAGTTCGGCGCGGTGCGCGGGACGGCTGCCCTGCTCGACCTGCATGGCGCGCACCGCCGCGGTGAACGCCAGGCGCGCGTACCGGCTCATCGTGCTCCCTCCGACCCGGTGCTCCCTCCGACTCGGTCCACCCTCACCCGAGTCTCGGGCGACGGGGTCCGCGGCCACGCGGAAAGGAGATCCGCTTTGCCGCGAGGGGAAACGGGCGGCGGTTTTCCGCCCGAGCCCCGCGCGGTCTCGGGACCACGCGCCAAGGCAGACTGAACGGTCCACAACGGAGGAGGATGCTGTGAGCGATCTCAAGGTCGAGGACACCAATGTCGGCGAGGGAACCGAGGCCCAGCCCGGCCACGTCGTGACCCTGCACTACACGGGCACGCTCAGCGACGGCTCGAAGTTCGACTCGTCGCACGACCGCGGCGAGGGCCTGACCTTCGTGCTGGGTTCCGGCCAGGTCATCGAGGGCTGGGACAGCGGCGTCGTCGGCATGCGCGTCGGCGGCACCCGCACCCTGACGATCCCGCCCGCCCAGGCCTACGGCGAGCGCGGCGTCCCGCCGATCATCCCGCCGAACTCCACGCTGCACTTCGACGTCGAGCTCCTCGAGGTCAAGTGAGCCACCCGCCCGCCCGCGCGCCGATCGGTGCGCGGGCAGGTGGCCGGGCCACCTCCGCGACATGAATTTCAACGCTTGAAACGACGGTAGGATCGGCGGGGTGGAGCCTTGGGAGACCTCGCCGCAGCGACGTGCGTGGCGGCCGTACATCGAGACGAGCCTGCTGCTGGAGACCCGCCTCGACGAGGATCTGCGCGCGGCCGCCGGGATGAGCTTGATGGACTACCACGTGCTGCTCGTCCTGTCGGAGTGCCCGGAGCAGCGCCAGCGGATGGGCGAGCTGGCCGCGCGGATGGTGTTCTCGCCGAGCCGGCTGACCTACCAGGTGAAGGTCCTGGAGCGCCGCGGCTGGGTGGTGCGGCACCCGTCGCCCGATGACCGGCGCGTGCACCACGCGGTGCTGACCGCGGCCGGGCTGGAGGCGCTGCGGGCGGCGGACGCCCACCACGTGCGGACGGTGCAGCGGCTGTTCACCGACGACTTGGACGAGCAGGAGCTGGACGTGCTCCGGCGCGTGTTCACCCGCACCCAGGACCGGCTGCGCGGAACCGCGGGCCGCTGATGCCCGCGCATGGCGCTCGTCACCCCCTCGACCTCGCCGGAATACCTCGCGCCGGGCCGTCGTTCGACCGATTAGTTCAGATTTGAAGGAAGTGGTCGAGATGCAGTTCGGAGTGTTCACCGTCGGGGACGTGACCCCCGACCCGACGACCGGGCGCACGCCGACGGAGGCCGAGCGGATCAGGGCGATGGTCGCCATCGCCGAGAAGGCCGAGGAGGTGGGTCTGGACGTGTTCGCCACCGGTGAGCACCACAACCCGCCGTTCGTGCCGAGTTCGCCGACGACGATGCTCGGTTATCTGGCGGCTCGCACCGAGCGGTTGGTCCTGTCCACCTCGACGACGCTGATCACCACGAACGATCCGGTGAAGATCGCTGAGGATTACGCGATGTTGCAGCACCTGGCGGGTGGCCGGGTGGACGTGATGATGGGTCGTGGGAACACGCCGCCGGTGTATCCGTGGTTCGGTCAGGACATCCGGCAGGGGATTCCGCTGGCGCTGGAGAACTACGCGTTGCTGCACCGGTTGTGGCGGGAGGACGTGGTGGACTGGGAGGGCCGGTTCCGCACGCCGTTGCAGGGCTTCACCTCGACTCCGCGACCGCTCGACGGGGTACCGCCGTTCGTGTGGCACGGGTCGATCCGGAGCCCGGAGATCGCCGAGCAGGCCGCGTACTACGGTGACGGTTTCTTCCACAACCACATCTTCTGGCCGCCGCAGCACGCGGCGCGGATGGTGCAGTACTACCGGGAGCGCTTCGCCCACTACGGCCACGGCACGCCGGAGCAGGCGATCGTCGGGCTCGGCGGGCAGGTGTTCCTGCGCCGCAACTCCCAGGACGCGGTGCGCGAGTTCCGGCCCTACTTCGACCACGCCCCGGTCTACGGCGGCGGTCCCTCGCTGGAGGACTTCTCCGCGCAGACCCCGTTGACCGTGGGCTCTCCGCAGCAGGTGATCGACCGCACCCTCGGCTTCCGCGAGTACGTCGGCGACTACCAGCGCCAGCTGTTCCTGATCGACCACGCGGGCCTGCCGCTGAAGACCGTGCTGGAACAGCTCGACCTGCTCGGCGAGGAAGTCGTCCCCGTGCTGCGCAAGGAATTCGCCGACCGCACCCCGGACCACGTGCCGGACGCACCCACCCACGAGTCCCGCGCCCAGCGCGCCGGAAGGAGCGACGCATGACCCGCATCCTGGCGATCTCGGCCGGTCTCTCCCAGCCCTCGTCCACCCGGCTGCTCGCCGACCGGCTCGTCGCGGCCACCCGCCACGAGCTCGGCGAGGAGGCCGAGGTCGAGGTGGTGGAGCTGCGCGAGCACGCCCACGACATCACCGACAACCTGCTCACCGGATTCCCCGGCACTCGCCTGCGCGGAGTCCTGGAACGGCTCGCCGCCGCCGACGGGCTGATCCTGGTGACCCCGACGTTCAGCGCCTCCTACAGCGGCCTGTTCAAGTCGTTCATGGACGTCGTCGAACCCGATGCGCTGCGGGACAAGCCCGTGCTGATCGCCGCGACCGGCGGCACCGAGCGGCATTCGCTCGTACTGGAGCACGCGCTGCGCCCGCTGCTGGCCTACCTCCGCGCGCACATCGTGCCCACCGGCGTCTACGCGGCCGGCTCCGATTGGGGCGGCGGCACCGAACTCGGGCAGCGGATCACCCGCGCCGCCCGCGAACTCGTCGCCGCCGTGCGGCAACGACCGGAGCGGGAGGACACCGACCCGTTCGCGAATCCGGTGCCGTTCGAAGAACTCCTCCGCGGCGGCGCGACCTGACCAGCAGCCCACCGGCACCGACCAGGACCAGCCGGCGGGGCGGTGGGGCTGCTGGTCGCCGGCTCCGGTGGAGCACCCCGCCGAGCTCGACGCCTCGGCATCCGGATCAGGACCGGGGCGGCATCAGACGATCCGGTCGAGCGAACGGACCGCCTCGGTCAGCGCCGCCCTGGCCACCGCCCAGTCGGTGTCCGGCGGCCAAGTGCTCAGCAGCACGACGACGAGATCGCGATCCCCGCCGACCAATCCGGTGGTGTGCAGCACGGTGTTGGTCTCGGTCGACCCCCACCCCTGCTTGATCGCCCAGCGGTGTCCGGGCAGACCGCCGGGAATGCCGAAGTACTGCGGAAATCCGTCCTCCGCGGTGCCGGGAGCCCCTCCCATCGCGCCCAGCAGCAGTTTTCGCGTGCCCGCGTCGGCCTGCGCCGCCAAGTACCGGTAGACCCGCGCGACATCGCTCGCGCTCATCCGGGTGCTCCCCCACTGCCCGGACGAATCCGGCGGCGCGGTGCCCGTCAGCTTCAGCTTCGCCGCCGTGCGCCGGACGATGTCCGGACCGCCGTGGGCGACCCACAACCGGCTCGCCACAGCGTCGTCGCTGGCCGAGAGCATCCGTTCGATCTCATCATCGGTGGTGGCGCCCCCGAGGCGCTCCACCGCGTCGATCGCGATCAGCAGCTTCACCACGGACGCCGTGGGGAAGCCGCTGTCGGCGTCGAGCCGAGCGACCTCCGCGCACGAATCCAGATCCACCACTTCGATCGCCACCGAGGTGTTCTCGGCGAACGACGGCAGCTTTTCCCGCACCGACCGGGCCACGTCGTCAGTCCCGGAACCCCGTGACACACCACCGCTGCACGACGACGTCCACCGAGAGGAATTCGCCAGGCCCACGAGCCCGCCGACCACGCTCAGAACCACGACCACTACCGCCGCGATCCAGATGCTCCTCCGCGCGTCCAACCTCATCGGCCCCCCTCAGACCGGGGGACGGCCGACCCGGACCCTCGTCCGGCGACTCGTGAACCCCCACGTCCGGAGGACGCCCCATCGCGCCGCAGGTTCGGCCGGAACGTCGAACGAGCCGCAATTGCTCCGAATGCAGGAAAGACCGCCGCTCAGGTACGTCGGCAGGCCGATCGGTGCACTCGATCACGCGGAGTGCCTGCTCCTCGAAGCGACCGCGAGCGCCGGCGGGCGCGCTCGCACTACCCGGGGTCTCGCGCCGAAATCGACGAGATCGATCTCGCTTCGAACTTCGCCCGCTGGTCAGGTGGTGGGGCAGGTGGGACTTGAACCCACGGCTGACGGATTATGAGTCCGCTGCTCTGACCAACTGAGCTACTGCCCCCGAAGGCGTGATGAAACGCTCCTCTGGGTGATCGTAGCGAGGCTGGGCGGTGTGGGGCGCGTTGGGTTGCCCGCTCGACCGGGCGAAACCGGGCGGTCGCGGGCTGTCCGGAGCGGGAATTCCGGGCCGTGGCAGCAGAAAGGGCCGGCACCCGGAGGTGCCGGCCCGTGCTCGTCGCGGCGTCACATGAACGATGCGATGCTGAACGCGCCGGTCAGCTGACCGATGATCACGATGGTGGCCAGCAGCGCGCTGATCCCGGCCACCGTCAGCAGCGACAGCATGACCAGGTAGACCAGAGCCCTGATCGGCTTCGGCAGCTGGGCCACCGAGGCCAGATCGGGCAGTGCGAAGTGGTTTTCCTTGCCGATCCCCGGAGCGGACATCCCGATTTCCCCCGTCCTTTAGTCGTCCCCGTTCTTGCACCACTGCTCCGAGGACGGAGAGCAGTGGGAGTTTCGTTGGTCCTCTCGCATCATGAATCGATTTGGTTCATGCCACGTGGCCGGGACCACGGGCTGATCCAGATCGTTCACGCCCGCTATGACCTGCGGGAAAACCTCAGGGGGAAGCGGGGTGTCGCGGCGCTGCACGAATCAGATCGCGGGTCTCGACAGAATCGTTATCCGACTCTGATCAATCCGAGACTGGTTCGCCCGAAAGAGTGCGATCGCGGAAAAGGGGCACCGAATCGGCGCCCCTTCGCGGTTCAGCAGGCCTTCGGCAGGCCGACCGATCTGATTTCCGGTCGTGGCGCGTCGATCCGGTCGCGATGTCCACATCTGCTCATGCGTCACGCACCCTGTTCGACCTGCTGGGACCGGTCCTCAGACCGCGCTGCCAGCATAGCAGCCGCCGCGGACCGCACCGATTCAGCCTCCTCCTCCGCGGCACTCCCCTCAGGAACCGGTTTCTCCCGCCACCGCAGGGCTTTCCGGCCCGCCACCGGCGCTCAGCCCGAGTAGCCGCCCGCCGCGATGTCCGCGATCAACCCGGGCCCGGTCGGCGCCCAGCCGAGCAGTTCGCGGGTGCGGGCGTTCGACCCCGCCGCGTCCGCCCCGAAGAAGCCGCCGATCCAGCCGAAGTGCTCGGCGGCGTCCCGCGGATCGATCGATGCGGTCGGCAGGCCGAGGTGGTCGCCGATGGCGGCGGCGATGTCCCTGGCGAGCAGGCCCTCCTCGGCGACCGCGTGTACCCGCGTACCGGCGGGCGCACCGTCCAGCGCGAGCCGGGCCAGCCGCGCGGCGTCGGAGCGGTGCACCGCGGCCCACCGGTTCGTGCCGTCGCCGATGTAGCCGGCGACCCCGCGCTTTTTCGCGACCTTCACCAGCTGCGCGGTGAACCCGGGGTCGCCCGCCCCGTGCACGGTCGGCGCGAAGCGCAGCGCCACCGCACGGACTCCGCGGTCCACGTAGGACAGCGCCAGGTTCTCGCTGCCACCGCGCGCCGAGCCGGCGCCCTCGTGCGGTGACGGGTCAAGCTCGGTGGGCGGTTCGCCACCGGCCGCGAACCCGGCCAGGCCGGAGGCGAGCAGGAACGGCCGGTCGCTCCCGGCGAGGGCGTCGAGCATGCCCCGGACGGCGGCCTCCTCGGTGCGCCCCGCCGCGGTGAAGGCGCCGAACTCGTGCTTGAAGGCCAGGTGCACCACGGCATCGGCCTTCGCGGCCGCGGCGGCGAGGCCTTCGGGGTCGTCGAGGTCGCCGCGGACCACGTCGGCGCCCGCGGCCGCGACGGCGGCGGCCGACCGGTCGGAGCGGGCCAGGCCGAGGACCTCGTGCCCGTTCGCGAGCAGTTCCGCGGTGACGGCCGAGCCGATCCAGCCGGAGGCGCCGGTGACGAAGACGCGCATGGCGTGCTCCTCTCCCTTGATGTCAGTAACTGTCATCGACAGTAGCACCTGATGTCAGTCGCTGCCATCACTACACTCACCGGTCATGAGCCGCTGGGAACCGGGCGCACGGGACCGGATGACGCGCGCCGCCGTGGAGCTGTTCGCCGAACGCGGCTTCGAGCGGACCACCGCCGGCGACATCGCCGAGCACGCCGGGGTCACCGAACGCACCTTCTTCCGGCACTTCGCCGACAAGCGCGAAGTCCTCTTCGACGGCGGCCGCGCGATGGAGCAGGCCGTGCACGACGGGATCGCGGCCGCCGCCGACGACGTCCCACCGCTGGACGCCGCGCTGCTCGGGGTCGCCGCGAGCACCGCACTGCTCGAAGCGCGCCGCGAGCACGCCGCCCGCCGCGCGGAGATCATCGCCGCCACCCCGGTGCTGCGGGAGCGGGAGCTGCTCAAGCTCGCGGGCATGGCCGAGGCCGCCACGAGGGCGCTGCGCGAGCGCGGGACGCCCCCGCGGGACGCCGAACTCGCCGCGCACGCCGCGATGAGCGTCTTCCAGGTCGCGTTCGGGCGCTGGATCGCCGGCGGCGCACCCGACCTCGCGAGCTGCGTGCGGGAGGACGCCGCCGAGCTGCGCGCCCTGCTCGCCGATCACTGATCGCCGAGGAACACCTGCTCGCGGGTGAAGTAGAACTCGCTGCGGGACATGTCGATGAAGCGCTGCTCGTCCGGCCGGATCAGGTCCCGGTAGTCGGCCGAGGCCGTCAGCGCCGCGAGGTCCTCCGCCGAGTCGAACCACTGCCGCACCACCGCGTCCACGGTCGCCTCGGGGACGCCCGGCACCCCGAGCGGCCGCGGGTGCTCCACCACGTAGCGGCGCACGTACCGGGCGGCGGCGGGCAGCGAGGCGACCAGCGGGGCGTGCCGCTCCCGGTGGTGCCGCACGAACTGCTCGTGGGAGAGCTCCGGCAGGCGGCGCAGCAGGCTCACGAGGATCACCACGCGCTCCACCCTAGTTCGCGCACCGGCCGGATCAACGCGCCTTCCGGGTGGCGCACGCCGCCGGCCGGTGGACCGCGCGCTGCTCCGTCCGCGCGCAGCCACGACCTCGGAATTGCATATTTATGCGCCATGCCTCGCGCATCCCGCGAGCGCCGGAGGTGGCCGCTCGGACAGTCCAGGCACTGCGGAATCCCTGCCCTTCGAGGACCGGAACGACGCCTGTTACGATGAATACATGTCGAAGGTCCTGAATAATCTTCCAGTGGGTGAGCGCGTCGGCATCGCCTTCTCCGGCGGGCTGGACACCTCGGTCGCGGTGGCGTGGATGCGCGAGCGCGGCGCCCTGCCGTACACCTACACCGCCGACATCGGCCAGTACGACGAGCCGGACCTGTCGGACGTGCCGGAGCGCGGGCGCGTCTACGGGGCCGAGCGCGCCCGGCTGATCGACTGCCGCGCCGCACTGGTCGAGGAGGGCTTCGCCGCGCTGGCCTGCGGCGCCTTCCACATCCGCTCCGGCGGGCAGGCGTACTTCAACACCACGCCGCTGGGCCGCGCGGTGGTGGGCACGCTGCTGGTGCGCGCGATGCGCGAGGACGACGTGTCCATCTGGGGCGACGGCTCCACCTACAAGGGCAACGACATCGAGCGCTTCTACCGGTACGGCCTGCTGGCCAACCCGGACCTGCGCATCTACAAGCCGTGGCTGGACGAGGCCTTCGTCGGCGAACTCGGCGGCCGGGACGAGATGTCCGCGTGGCTGGTCGAGCGGGAACTGCCGTACCGCGACTCCGCGGAGAAGGCGTACTCCACCGACGCCAACATCTGGGGCGCCACCCACGAGGCCAAGAAGCTCGAATTCCTCGACACGCCGCTGGAGATCGTCGAGCCGATCATGGGCGTGCGGTTCTGGGACTCCGACGTGGAGATCCCGGCCGAGGACGTCACCGTCGAGTTCCGGCACGGCCGCCCGGTGCGGATCAACGGCAAGTCCTTCGACTCCGACGTGGACCTGGTGCACGAGGCCAACGCCATCGGCGGCAGGCACGGGCTCGGCATGTCCGACCAGATCGAGAACCGGATCATCGAGGCCAAGAGCCGCGGCGTGTACGAGGCGCCGGGCATGGCGCTGCTGCACATCACCTACGAGCGGCTGCTCAACGCGGTGCACAACGAGGACTCGGTGGCCATGTACCACACCGAGGGCCGCCGCCTCGGCAGGCTGCTCTACGAGGGCCGCTGGTTCGACCCGCAGGCGCTGATGCTGCGGGAGTCCATGCAGCGCTGGATCGGCTACCCGGTCACCGGCAGCGTCACCGTGCGGCTGCGCCGCGGCTGGGACCACACGGTGCTCAACACCGAGGGCCCGAACCTGAGCTACCACCCGGACAAGCTGTCCATGGAGCGCAGCAAGGACCAGGCGTTCGTGCCGAACGACCGCATCGGCCAGCTGTCCATGCGGAACCTGGACATCGCCGACTCGCGCAGCATGCTGGAGCTGTACGAGGGCGGCGGGCACGGGGCGCTCACCGCGTGGGGCGAGCTCGTCGGCGAGCTGGCGCCGGGCGGGGCGAGCGCGATCGCCGCGCGCGCCGAAGGCGAGGACGGCGGTGTCGAGTCCGACGCGCTGGACCACGCGGCCATCGAGGTCGGCACGGACTGACCCCGACCGTCCGACGGGCCGGTGCGACCTGGTGTCGCACCGGCCCGTCGCGTTCCTCCGGGGCTCATTCCGGCCACGGGGAATCCCGGATCACCTCGACGAAGTCGCCGCGCACGAAACCGGGCACGAAGTGGGCCAGCACGTCCGCCTTGACGTTGCCGAAGGTCGTCTCCGGACGGTGCCGGATGCCGTCGGTGAACGCGGCGAGGATCCCGTTCTTGAAGTCCGGGCGCGGGTGCGCGCCGACGACCGCGGCCCGCTGCTCCTCCCCCACCTCGTGGTAGCCGAGGCCCAGCACGTCCAGCTCCACGCCGCGGGTGACCAGCGCGATCTCCGGCGCCATGTGCAGCGGGATCTCCGGGGTGGTGTGCAGGGCGATCGCCGTCCACACCCGGTCCGCCGGCTCCCCGTCGACGCCGTGCGCGCGCAGGAAGCGGCGGGCCTCGTCCGCGCCGTCGATCTCGAAGCGCTGGTCGTCGCGGCGGAACCGCTCGGTGAGTCCGAGGTCGTGGAACATCGCCCCCACGTAGAGCAGTTCCGGGTCGAACCGCAGCCCGTCCTGCCGCCCGCGCAGCGCTCCCCACAGGAACACCCGCCGCGAGTGGTCGTAGACCAGCGGCGATGCCACGTCCCGCACCAGCTCGGTGGCCGCCCGGGCCAGCGCGCCGTCCGGGATCTCCACGCCCGCGATGGTCTCGCTCATCGATGCCGCCTCTCGTCTCGGTGCCCGACGAGACCAGGTTCGCCCGGCGGCTACCGTGGCGCCATGTCCTCGCAGCCCGGAACACCACGGATCCGGACATGACGCACCGCGTCGCATTCCTGGTGTTCGACGGGGTGACCATGCTCGACGTCATCGGGCCCGCCGAGGTGTTGCACCAGGCGGGACTGCTCGGCCACCGGTACGAGGTGGTGCTGGTCTCCCCCGGCGGCGGCCCGGTCGCCACCGCCACCGGCCCGGCGCTGGGCCCGACCACCGCGGCCGCCGACGCCGGACCCGCGGACACGGCGGTGATCGCCGGTGGCGAGCGGCTCGTGCCCGCTCCGGTGGACGAGGAACTGCTGTCGGCGGCGCGCACCCTCACCGCGGGCGCGCCGCGGGTCGCGTCGGTGTGCACCGGAGCGTTCCTGCTGGCGGAGCTGGGCCTGCTCGACGGGCGCCGGGCCACCACCCACTGGCGGCACGCGGACGCGCTGGCGCGGCGGCATCCCGCGGTGCGCGTCGAACCGGACGCCATCCACGTGCGCGACGGGCGCTACACCACCTCCGCGGGCATCAGCGCGGGCATCGATCTGGCGCTGGCGCTGGTGGAGGACGACCACGGGGCGGAGGTCGCCCGGCACATCGCGCGGGAGATGGTCGTGTTCCTGCACCGGCCGGGCGGCCAGTCGCAGTACTCGACGGCGACCGCCCCGCCCCCGGCGCGGGCCGCGCAGCTGCGCGCGGTGCTCGACGCGGTGCTCGGCGACCCGGCCGGGGATCACCGCCCGGCGCCGATGGCGCGGGCCGCGGCCGTCAGCACCCGGCACCTGAGCAGGTTGTTCCGCGCGGAGCTGGGGACGACGCCGGCGCGCTGGGTCGAACGCGTCCGGCTGGACCGGGCGCAGCGGCTGCTGCTGGACGGGCACTCGGTCACCTCGGCGGCCCGGGACAGCGGGTTGGGTTCGGACGAGGCGCTGCGCCGCGCGTTCACCCGGCACCTGGGCACCACGCCGACGGACTACCGCAGGCGGTTCGGGTCCACCCGCGGCTGATCGTCAGGGCAGCACCACGGTCATGACCAGTTCGCAGGTCTCTTCGCCCGCGCCGCGGTAGCCGTGCGGGACGTCGGCGTCGAAGGTGGCGGTGCACCCGGCGGGCACCTCGTGCTCGGCGCCGTCGACGACCAGGAGCATCCGGCCGGAGAGCACGGTGACGGTCTCCACGACACCGGCCTGGTGGGGGTGGCTGGGGTAGTCCTCGCCGGGTTCCAGCCGCCAGCGCCAGATCTCGGTGGGCGCGGGGCCGCGCGCGGTGAGCACGAGGCGGGCCTCGCCGCCGCGCTCCCCGGTCCACAGCGGTTCGACGGAGGCGGCGTCCACCACGCGCACGCGGCTCGACGCGGCGCCCTGGACCAGGTCGGACACCGGGACGCCGAGGGTGTCGGCGAGGCGCACCAGGGTGCCCAGGTTCGGGTTGCCCTGCGCGCGTTCCAGGCTCACCAGCGCGCCCTTGCTGACCTGGGCGCGGCGGCCGAGTTCTTCCAGGGACAGGCCGGCGCGGGTGCGGGCGGCCCGGACGTTCTGCGCGACCGTGCGCAGCGCGGCCTCCGACTCGGGCATCTGCTCACCTTCCGGTCGTTTGATTGCACTCACAGGTCGTTCGGTTGACAGGAAGCGGACTGTTCGCTGTACGGTGCGGTCGTTCCGTTGAACCGTAAGGGATGTGCTGTGCTCGCTCTACTGCTGGCCCTCGGCAGCTCGCTCGCGTACGGGTGCGCCGACTTCCTCGGCGGCGTCGGCGCCCGCGGCGCCCACGTGCTGCGGACCGTGGTGATCGCCGCCCCGGCCAGCCTCGCCGTCGAACTCGCGCTGTGGCCGCTGCTCGGCGCCTCCTTCAGCCCCGGAGCCCTCGGCTGGGGCGCCGCCTCGGGCGTCGTGTCGGCGGCCGCGTTCGCGCTGCTCTACCGGACGCTGGCGATCGGGCCGATGAACGTGCTCTCCCCGGTCACCGCGCTCGTCTCGGCCGGGCTGCCGGTCGCGGTGGGCCTGCTGCAGGGCGAGCGGCTGGCGCTCGCCGGTGGGATCGGTCTCGCGCTGGCGCTGATCGCCGTG
Source organism: Saccharopolyspora gregorii (assembly GCF_024734405.1). NCBI lineage: Bacteria > Bacillati > Actinomycetota > Actinomycetes > Pseudonocardiales > Pseudonocardiaceae > Saccharopolyspora > Saccharopolyspora gregorii. The sequence continues at coordinate 5,023,744 of NZ_CP059556.1, forward strand.
GTGCTGGTCAGCGCGGGGCCCGGTGCCGGGCGGCCGTCCCGCGGGGCGCTGCTGCTGGCGTTCGGAGCGGGGGCCGCGATCGCGCTGCAGCTGGTGTTCCTGCACCAGGCGCCCGCCGACAGCGGGGTGGCGCCGCTGATCGTCGGCCGCGCCGTGTCCTCGGCGGTCACGCTGACCGCGGCCGGACTGCTGCACCGCAGGCTCGGGTCCCGGCGGCCGGCGTACGCGGTCTCGGCCGCGGCGGGCGCGCTGGACTCGGTGGCGAACCTGCTGTTCCTGCTCGCCGCGCGCAGCGGCGACCTCACCGTCGTCGCCGTGATCGTCGCGCTGTACCCGGCGGGCACGGTGCTGCTGGCCCGCGGCGTCCTCGCCGAACGCGTCCATCCCGGCCAGCTGCTGGGCCTCGGCACCGCGGCCGTCGCGGTCGGCCTGCTGGCCGCCACGTGATCACCGCTTCCGGCGGGGGCGAGCGGCGGAACCCCGCCGGGCCGCGTCCTCCTCCCGCCGGCGGCGAAGCCGCTGAGGTTCCGCCACCCGCCCCCTCCGGAACAGGAGTGGAGCGGAAGAGCGATCAACGGGTCGCGATGGTGTTCTCGATCCAGGTTCGGTGGGCGGTGAGGTCGGTGTAGATCCCGGGGCCGCTCGCGCAGTTCGGGTCGGCGTCGCCGTCGCGGCTGGTCGCCCCGATCAGCTCCCACGCGCCGGGCCGCCCCTTGAGCTGCGGGCCACCGGAATCGAGGATGCAGGCCTGCGCGCCCTCGGTGGGGCTGTCGGTGCACAGCTCGTTCGCCGGGTCGTAGTTCTCACTGCACCGGTCGTCCGCGACGAGCTCGGTGTCCAGCTCCTGCAGCACGGTCGGCAGGTCCGGGCATTCGCTGCCGTCCTCGCAGGTCATGCCCCAGCCGAGGATGCGGGTGGGAGTGCCTGCCGGTCCGGCGTCGGCGGCCAGCTCGATCGGCTGGGCCCGCACCGGGTGGTCGAGCTTCATCACGGCCACGTCGTCGTGGAACGGCTCGTAGGAGAAGTCGGGGTGCGCGATCACCTCGGTGACCTCCGCGGCCTCCCCCTTCGTGCGGTCGTGGTCGCCGATCCGCACCGAGAGCTGCTGCGGTTCGAGGTTCACCGTGCAGTGCCCGGCGGTGACGATCCAGTCGGGCGCGATCAGCGAGCCGCCGCAGTAGTGCTGCCCGTCCTTCTGCACGCTCACCATGAACGGGTAGCCCGCGGTGGCGTCGTGCCCGCCGATGATCGCCGATGCCGCGGGGGTGAACGCCGCGGTCAGCGCGACCGCCCCCGCCGTGCCGAGCAGCGCCGCCTTGCCGAGCTTGACCATGTGGTCCTCCTGGGTGGTCCCGTGTTCCGATCACCCGCAAAGCTAGGGCCCGGCGACGGCCGCGAGATCACCTCGAAGTCCACGGCGAGGTCGTACTTCCGGGCAAGTGCGCCTCGCCCGGAAGTCGCACGACGGGCGCCCCGGTGCCCGGCCACCCGCGCCCGGCAGACGACCCGGCAGCAGCCCGCCGGGGGAACGCGCGGAGCCGCTCACCGGATATCCACGAACGAGTGAACGAAGCGATTCGCACCGCGCGATCTCCGGACGACGAAAGAGCGAAGCCCCAGGCCTGTGACCTGGGGCTTCGCTCGGAAAGCTCCTCCGACTGGACTCGAACCAGTAACCCTTCGGTTAACAGCCGAATGCTCTGCCAATTGAGCTACGGAGGAATATTCGATTTCCATCAGCTCTCGTTCGTGCTGACGGGAACCACTCTAGCGCATCGTTCCGGGCCCGTTCACACCCCCCTCCGTTCAAGAACATCGCAGGTGAGCGGGTCCGGGATCAGGGCTTGTGGGCGACGACGAAGATCCGCCGGAACGGGAACCACGTGGTGCCGTCGGCACGCGCGGGATAACTGGTGCGCAGCCGGTCGGCGAGCGCGGCGCGGAACCGCTGCCAGTCCGGCTCGTCCAGCGCGGCGCGCACCGGGCGCAGCGCCGTGCCGGTCACCCATTCCAGGACGGGGTCGGGGCCGCTGAGGCGGTGCGCGTAGGTGGTCTCCCAGGCGTCGACCTCGGCGCCGAGGTCGGCGAGCACGTCCGCGTACTCCGCGGGCGCGCGCACCGAATCGGCGCGCAGCATCCCGTCGACGTCCCACCCCTGCTCGGCGAGCACCTCGTGGATGGCGCGGTAGGACGGGGATTCGAAGTTCCCGGGCACCTGGAAGGCGAACGTGGCGCCGTCGGGCAACGCGGGCAGCCAGCCGCGCAGCAGGTCGACGTGCTCGGGCACCCACTGCAGCACCGCGTTGCACAGCACCACGTCCACGTCCGGCGCGGGCCGCCAGTCCCGCACGTCCTGCAGCCGGGCGTCGACGCCGTTGCCGCGCGCGGCCTCGACCATCTGCGGCGAGGAATCGGTGGCCTCCACCGCGGCGTCCGGCCAGCGTCCGGTGAGCAGCCGGGTGAGGTTGCCAGCGCCGCAGCCCAGGTCGACGACGCGGCGGGCGGGTCGCTGCGGCACGCGGGCCAGCAGGTCGTGCGCGGGGCGATCGCGCTGTTCACTGAACGACAGGTACTTCCGCGGATCCCACACGGCGCGAACAGTACGACTGTACTGCAAGGATGTCCAGGTCCCGGAGCTCTCAGCGCGACCGGTGCAGCCGCTCCGCCACCTCCGCCGCCACCGGCGCCAGCGACCGCTCGTCGGTGCCCGGATCGGCGCGCACCTGCAGCACCAACCCGTTGCGGCCCGGCACCTTCCGCTGCACGAACCGCGCGCCGCCGCCGGGCAGCTCGCGGTGCTCGGTGCTGCGGATCGACCCGGTCACCCGCGTGTGCACGACCTCCGGCAGCGTCCCCGGTTCGGCGAGCCGCAGGCGCAGCGGGCGCAGGTCCCGCAGCAGCACCGCGTCCCCCGCCGACCCGCACTCCACCGCCTCGACCACGATCAGCACGCCGTCCCGCCAGGTCGCCTTGCTCACCAGGTGCCAGCCCAGCAGCCTCCCCTCCGGCAGCCACAGCCCGAGGTGCGTGGCGACCAGCGGCCCGTCCGCCGCGCGCGCCACCGCCAGCACCCGCTCGTCGGCGCCGAGCGCACCGGCGAAGTCGGCGGGCACCTCGGCGGTGCCGGACAACCGGGCGGCGAACCGGCGCAGCCAGGTCATCACAACGCGCCCGAAGCCTGGTGCAGCAACGACTGCCGGTACTGCTCCAGCGCCAGCATGTCGCCGAACAGCGAGTTGTACTCGTCCGGGTTCTCCGTCGGCGAGGTGCGCTGCACCCGCGACTTGATGTCCGCGATCTGGCGCCCCACCATGATCTCCTGCAGCCGGGCGATCACCCCCGCCACGTAGCGCGGGTCCTCCTCCGACTTCGTGTCCAGCGCCTCCACCGCCAGCAGCGTGAGCAGCCGCCGCGTCACCTCGTCCTGGCACTCGCGGCCCACCGCGTCCACCAGTCCCGCCCCGGACAGGCCGGACATGGTGCCGCCCGCCGCGACGATCGCCTGGTGCAGCTCGGCGTAGACCGGTTCGGTGAACGCCTCCTCCGGCAGCGAGTCGTAGACCGGGCCGGACAGCGCGGGCACCTGCAGCGCCAGCTTCAACGTCTCCCGCTGGCACCAGCGCGGGTCGTCCCGGCGCGGCCGCGGCGGCAGCTCCACGTCCATGCCCAGCGACCCCTGGTCGGGGTTGCGCGGCGCGCGGCGGCGCTGCGGCTTGGCCGGCGCGCCCGCGGACTCGCGGACCCGGCGCACGATCTGGTTCTCGTCGTTCCAACCGACCCAGCCGGACAGCTGCACTGCGTAGCCGTCGCGGCGCTCCACGTCCTTGATCTGCGCCACCAGCGGGACGGTGCGCTTGAGCGCCTCCACCCGGCCGTCCACCGAATCGAGGTCGTACTCGGTGAGCAGGCTGCGGATCGCGAACTCGAACAGCGGCTTGCGCCGCGCCACCAGGTCCCGCACCGCGGTGTCGCCGCTGGCCTGGCGCAGCTCGCACGGGTCCATGCCGTCCGGAGTGATCGCCACGTAGGTCTGGGTCGCGAACTGCTGCTCGCCGTCGAAGGCCTTCAGCGCCGCCTTCTGCCCGGCCGCGTCCCCGTCGAAGGTGAAGATGACCTCGCCGCGGAACGCGTTGTCGTCCATCATCAGCCGCCGCAGCACCGAGATGTGGTCGTCGCCGAACGCCGTACCGCAGGACGCGATCGCCGTCGGCACGCCCGCCAGGTGCATCGCCATCACGTCGGTGTAGCCCTCGACGACCACCGCCTGGTGCCGCTTCGCGATCTCCCGCTTGGCCAGGTCGATGCCGAACAGCACCTGCGACTTGTTGAAGATCGGGGTGGCGGAGGTGTTGACGTACTTCGCCTCGATCGGGTCGTCGTCGTGGATGCGGCGCGCACCGAAACCGACCACGTCCCCGGCCAGGTCCTTCAACGGCCACAGCAGCCTGCGGTGGAACCGGTCCAGCGGGCCGCGCCTGCCCTCCTTCGACAGGCCGCATTTGTACAGCTCGTCGAGCTCGAAGCCCTTGGCCAGCAGGTGTTTGGTCAGCTTGTCCCAGCCGGACGGGGCGAAACCGCAGCCGAAGCGGGTCGCGGCGGCCTCGTCGAAACCGCGCTCGGCGAGGTACTCGCGGCCCGGCAGCGCCTCCGGCGAACGCAGGTGCTCGGCGTAGAACTCGGCGGCGAGGCGGTGCGCCTCCACCATCCGCGCACGGGTGCCGCGGTCCCGCTTCGGGCCCGGCGTCCCGCCCTCGTAGGTGAGCTGCACCCCGGCCCGGTCGGCCAGCCGCTCCACGGATTCGACGAAACCCAGGTGCTCGGACTTCATGAGGAAGGCGATGACGTCGCCGCCCTCACCGCAGCCGAAGCAGTGGAAGGTGCCGTGGCTCGGGCGCACGTTGAACGACGGGGTCTTCTCGTCGTGGAACGGGCACAGGCCCTTCAGAGCACCGCCGCCGGCGTTGCGCAACGCCACGTACTCGCCGACGACCTCGTCGATCCGGATGCGGTCACGAACCTCGGCGACATCGCTATCTCGGATCCTTCCAGCCACCCCGCCAGTCTAGGCGTCGCGCACGACACACCGACGGGTGTCCCCGCGGGGCGCACAATCGGCGCATGGCCAACGCCGGTCCGGAACTCGCCGCCGAGTTCGACGCCCACCGCGCGCGGCTGGTCGCGCTCGCCTACCGGCTCACCGGCGGGCTCGCCGACGCCGAGGACGCCGTGCAGGAGGCCTGGCTGCGGCTGGCCCGCGAACCCGGTGAGATCCGCGACCTCGGCGCCTGGCTGAGCACCGTCGTCGGCCGGCTCTGCCTGGACAAGGTGCGCTCCGCCGCGCACCGGCGGGAGCGGTACGTGGGGCCGTGGCTGCCCGAACCGGTGGTGAGCCCGCTGGGCGCGCCCGATCCGCAGGACGTGGTGACCGGCCGCGAGGAACTGCGGATGGCGGCGCTGCGGCTGCTGCACGAACTGCCCGCCGAGCAGCGGTTCGCGTTCGTGCTGCACGACGGGTTCCAGGTGCCGTTCGGCGAGATCGCCGACCTGCTCGGCTGCCCGGCCGCCACCGCCCGCCAGTACGCGTCCCGGGCGCGGCGGTCCCTGGCCGAGGGCACCCCGCCGCGCGCGCCGCTGCCCCGGCAGCAGGAGGTCGTCGACCGGTTCATGGCCGCGGTGACCAGCGGTGACGTGGCCGAGCTGACCCGGCTGCTGCACCCGCGGGCGGCGCTCTACGGCGACGGCGGCGGGCAGGCGTCCACCGCCCGGCGGCCCGTCGTGGGCGCGGACAAGATCTCCCGGTTCCTGCTGGGGCTGGTGGCCAAGTACGGCACCGCCTCGCTCGCCGGATCGTTCCCGGTGCTGGTCAACGGCGATCTCGGCGTGTTCGTGCCGGGCGACCCGGACGACCCGACCGGACGCACCTCGTTCCGGCGGGTGCTGGTGTTCACCGTGGCCGGTGACCGGATCGCGGAGCTGCACGACCTGGTGAGCCCGGACAAGCTGGCGCACCTCGACCCGGCCGCCTTCGATTCCTGATCGAGGGCCGCGCCCCGCCGGACGGGGACGCGGCCCGCGCCTCACGGCATCGGCACCCGGCACGCCTCGCCGGAGGCGAAGCCCTGCGCGGTGAGGCCCAGCGCGTGGTTCATGCGGGTCCGCTGGTTCTCCAGCGCGATCAGGTAGGTCAGCTCCAGCAGGCCCCGGTGGCCGAGCCTGCGGTCCAGCTCCGCGACCTGCTCGTCGGTCACCCGCACCGGCAGCTCGGTCATCGCGTCCGCGTACTCGACGACCAGCCGGTCCAGCTCGGTGAACCGCGGGGAGGTGCGGTGGTCGTCGATCTCCCGCAGCCGCGCCACGTCCAGGCCCGCGTCGCGCTGCAGCATCGTGCCGAAGTCCACGCACCACGAGCAGCCGATGCGGGTCGCGGTCCGGAACACGGCCAGCTCCCGCAGGCTTGCCGGCAGCACCCGCGCCGCCCGGTCCACCGCCAGTTCCGCGGTGCAGGACGCCAGCAGCAGGCCTCGGTGGTGCCCGAGCACCGCCATCGGGTCCGGGACCGCACCGAAGCGGCGGCGGGCGTAGCGGTAGGCGAGCTTCGTCAGCAGTCCCGCCCGCCGAGCGGGCAGGCGTTCGATCCGCGGCATGATCACTCCCGGTGGTCCCCGCCCGCCGGATGCGGGCGATCCACCACCGGGACGGGCGAGCGACCCGGAACGTGACAGCGCGCAGGGGAACGGCGCCTCCCCGAAGCGGAAGCGCCGTCCACCTCCGGGTCAGGACGGGTCGGTGACGCGGGCGAGGAAGTAGACCGCACCGGATTCGCGGTGGCGGACCAGGAACAGGAACGGGCGGTCCACCCGCACCCGGATCGGGTCGGGTTCGCGGACGATCGCGGTCAGCCGCATCATCGCCGCGGTCGCCGCCGCGCCTTCCAGCCCGGCCTCGTCCACGCGCAGCACCGCCTGGTGCACGATCGCCGAGATCTTCAGCGGTGCCTCGGTGAGCGCGCTGAAGTCCGCGCCCGGGGTGAACGCGGTGCGCACGCCGAGCGCACCGAGCGGTTCGGTGAGCTCCGCTTCCGCGGTGACGTCGAAGCGCGGCAGGAACAGCTCCACTCGCTGGTCGCGGCGCTGCGCCAGCAGTGCGTCCAGGTCGGCGGCGCTCAGCTCCGGTTCCGCGGTGGCGAGGTCCTCGTCGGGCAGCAGGAGCACGGCCTCCGCTCCGCCCGCGGCGGGCAGCGCGATCGCCTGCCAGCCGCCGGCCGCGGCGTACCCGAGGCTGCGAGTGGTGGTCATCGTCGGTACCGCCCGCTGCCCGCCGGGCGCGTGGAACGGCTGCTCGGTGGTCCGCTTCGCGTCGAAGGCCTCCCGCCAGGACACCTTCAGGTAGAGCGCGTTGACCAGGGCGGCGACCGTCTCGGGGTCGACGGCGCCCGGATCGAGCAGCTCCGGGATGAGGTCGCGCGTCGTCTCCGCCACGTCGGCGTTGATCAGTCGCCGGGCGCCGTCGGGGTCGTCGCGGAACGGGGCGGTGCGGACGGCGCTGCCGGACCACTGCCCCAAGGTGCGCAGGAACTCCTCGCGCACCGGGAGCCCGTCGTGCGCCCACAGCGTGTTGGCGACCGCCAGCACCGGCGCTTCCGCCGAGCCGGTCGCGGACAGGTCCGCGGCCGGGGACAGCGCCCCGCGCACGGCTTCCGGATCGGGGGCGCGCAGCGCGGTCAGCAGTTCGTCCCGGGTGTCGCCCGCCGCGGCCGCGGTGGCCAGGCCGAGCGCGCTGGCCACCGAGTACGGGGACCAGGTGAACGATCGGTCCGGCGCGGGGGCGAGCCGGTGGTGCAGGGCCAGGCTGAAGTCGAGGTGCTCGGTCACGGCCGGGTGGGCTCCGTTCGGCGCGGCGGCGGTTCGGGGAGGATCTCCCCCGCCGAGTCTGCCACTCCGCGCGGGCCGCGGGCCGGTCCTGGCGACTTCCAGCGCCCGCCGCTGCGAACGCGTTCGCCGACGGCGGAGTGACCGACCTCGGCCGGCGATCCCTCGCGGGACGGCGTCGTCGCGACCGCGGGCGGAATCGCCGCGGCGCGGTGCCGCGCTTCGGCCGCCCTCGCGGGTCCGGCTAGCTGACGGATTCCTCGATGTCCGACAAGCCCATGAGGCGCAGTTCCTGCGCGATGTACTCGGCCGCCCGGCGCGCTTCGGGGTCGCGCCAGCGCAGGTCGTTCACCCAGTCCGCGAGGTTGTCGGTGTTCACGTAGGGCTCGCCGTCGACGACGAGCTTCTGGATGTAGTGCCGGTTCGGCATCGAGGCTCTCCTTGCGGCGCGGGGACGGGTCGGGGGTCGCGCCACCTGCACAGCAAGTCGGCCGTTCGGGTCGGGGGTCCCGAACGGCCGACACGCTGCGTGAACACTATGCCGGACGACCGGGCGTACGCACCCCCGATCGGACCTATTTCACACAGACTTGGTGTCTCTGTGTACATGGCGTGCATGCCAGGACACCGCCTGCGCATCGGTCAACGACGCCACCTGGTCCAGCACCACCCGCAACCGCTGCGCATCGTCCGACGCCGCCGACCACGCCGGGGCCAACGCCGGGTCCAGCGACTCCGGGGCTCGCGCCGCCAGCACCGCGACCAGCTCCGCCAGCAGCTCCCGCTGCCGCTCCTGCATCCGCAACCGGCGCGGATCGCTGAGCACGAAGTGCACCGCCACCGCCTTGAGCACCGCCACCTCGGCCGCCACCTCGCGCGGCACCACCACGTCCGCCGCGTACCGGGTCAACGGCCCGGCACCGAACGCCTCCACGGTGCCCGTCACCGCCGCCGAGGTGAACCGGCCGACGAGTTCGCTGGTCAACCGCTTCAACGCCACCTGCGCGGCCAAGGTGCCGTCGTAGTCGGCGACCGCGGCCACCGCGGGCAGCACCGCCAGCCCACCCGCCGCCGCGTCCAGCTCACCCGCATCGCCGTCCGCCCAGAAGTGCTTCGCCGCCAGCCGCACGATCTCCGAGCGCTCCTCCGGCCGGGACAGCTCGTGCAGCGAGATGCGGCCCGAGTGCACCCCGTCCTCCACGTCGTGCACCGAATAGGCCACGTCGTCGGCCCAGTCCATGATCTGCGCCTCCAGGCAGCGGCGTTCTCCCACCGCGCCCTGCCGCATCCAGCCGAACACCGCCAGGTCGTCCGGGTAGGCGCCGAACTTCACCTGCCCCGGCCGGCGCGGCCACGGGTACTTCGTCGCCGCGTCCAAGCAGGCCCGGGTCAGGTTCAGCCCGCTGCCCGCACCCGGCTCGCCCGGCAGCTTCGGCTCCAACCTGGTCAGGATCCGCAAGGTCTGCGCGTTGCCCTCGAACCCGCCGCAGGCGCCCGCGAGCTCGTCCAACGCCTGCTCGCCGTTGTGCCCGAACGGCGGATGACCGATGTCGTGCGCCAACCCGGCAGTGTCCACCAGGTCCGGGTCCGCGCCCAGCGTCACCGCGATGCCGCGGCCGATCTGCGCGACCTCCAGCGAATGCGTCAGCCGGGTGCGCGGCACATCGCCCTCTTCCGGGCCCATCACCTGCGTCTTCCCGGCCAGCCTGCGCAGCGCGGCCGAGTGCAGCACCCGCGCCCGGTCCCGGGCGAACGGGCTGCGCGCCTCCCGGTGCGCGCCGGGGAAGGCCGCCTTCGGCGCTTCGGGGGCCGACCGGGCCAGGTCGTGCTCGTCGTAGCCGGGGCACAAGTCGTTCACCGCGCCCAGCTTACGGCCTACCCCCGCCCTGCCAGCCGGAACGCGGCGGCAACGGCCGGTGAACGCCGGGTCAGCTCAAGCGGCCGCTGAGGACCTCGGCCGGGGCGTGCGTCAGCCGGTAGTACAGCAGGCCACCGGTCTCCCGGAAGATGTAGTGGAACTGCGTCGCCCGGGTCTGCACCATCGGCCCCGAACGGGTCGGCGACGCCCACGCGTCCAACCCGAAATCACCGGCCATCGTGCGGGCGCGCAACGAGTGCCACGGGTCGCTGACGATCAGCGCCGAGCTCCAGCCGCGTTCCCGCGCCAAGGTCGCGACCGCCTTCATGCTGCCCAGGGTGTCCGCCCCGGTCTCCACGTCGGTGATCTTGTTCTCGGGCACGCCCTGCTCGGCCAGCCACAGCCGGCCCGTCTCCGCCTCGGTGTACTCGTCGCCGACCTGGCTGCCGCCGACGGTCACCACGTGCTCGGTCAGGCCCTGCTCGTAGAGCTCCAGGGCCTGCTCCAGCCGCGCGCGCAGCACCGGGGTGGGCTTGCCGTGGTACTGGGCCGCTCCCAGCACCACGATCATGTCCACCGGGCGGCGGTCGTCGCTGCGCGCCACCTGCCACACGCGGAAACCGGTACCGCCCAGCAGCAGCAGCACCATCAGCGCCGCACCGAGCACGGTGCGGCGCAGCACCCGGCCGGTGCTGGAACCACGGGGGGCGGTACCGGTCTCAGTCATGGGCTCGTTCCGGTGCCGGGGCCGCTCAGCAGCCGACGAGGCGGACGGCGAGGTACTCCTCCAGCTTGTCCATCGCCACCCGCTCCTGGGACATGGTGTCGCGCTCGCGGACCGTCACCGCGTGGTCGGACAGCGAGTCGAAGTCCACCGTCACGCAGAACGGGGTCCCGATCTCGTCGTGCCTGCGGTAGCGGCGGCCGATCGCACCGGCGTCGTCGAACTCGATGTTCCAGTTCCGGCGCAGCTGCGCGGCCAGGTCCTTCGCCTTCGGCGACAGCTCGGCGTTGCGGGACAGCGGCAGCACCGCGGCCTTCACCGGCGCCAGCCTGCGGTCCAGCTTCAGCACGGTGCGCTTGTCCACGCCGCCCTTGGCGTTCGGCGCCTCGTCCTCGTGGTAGGCGTCCACCAGGAAGGCCATCATCGGACGTCCCACGCCCGCCGCCGGTTCGATCACGTAGGGACGGTAGCGGGAGTTGCTGGCCTGGTCGAAGTACGACAGGTCCACGCCCGAGTGGTTCGAGTGCGTGGTGAGGTCGAAGTCGGTGCGGTTGGCGATGCCCTCCAGCTCACCCCACTCGCTGCCCGCGAAGCGGAAGCGGTACTCGATGTCGACGGTGCGCTTCGAGTAGTGCGACAGCTTGTCCTTCGGGTGCTCGAAGAGCCGCAGGTTGTCGCGGTCCACGCCGAGGTCCACGTACCAGTCGGTGCGCGCGTCGATCCAGTACTGGTGCCACTGCTCGTCCTCGCCCGGCTCGACGAAGAACTCCATCTCCATCTGCTCGAACTCGCGGGTGCGGAACACGAAGTTGCCGGGCGTGATCTCGTTGCGGAACGACTTGCCGATCTGGCCGATGCCGAACGGCGGCTTCTTGCGCGCGGTCGTCATCACGTTCGCGAAGTTCACGAAGATGCCCTGCGCCGTCTCGGGGCGCAGGTAGTGCATGCCCTCGTCGCTCTCGACCGGGCCGAGGAACGTCTTGAGCATCATGTTGAACTCGCGCGGCTCGGTGAACTGGCCGCGGTTGCCGCAGTTCGGGCAGGGGATCTGGGACAGGTCGCCCTCGGCGATCTCCTTGCCGGTGCGCTCGGCGAACTCCTCCACCAGGTGGTCGCCGCGGAAGCGGTGGTGGCAGGAGGTGCACTCGACCAGCGGGTCGTGGAACGCCCCGACGTGGCCGGAGGCGACCCACACGTCGCGGGGCAGGATCACCGAGGAGTCGAGGCCGACGACGTCGTCGCGGCCCTGCACCATGGACTTCCACCACTGGCGCTTGATGTTGTCCTTGAGCTCGACGCCGAGCGGCCCGTAGTCCCACGCCGACTTCGTACCGCCGTAGATCTCCCCGGACGGGAAGACGAAGCCACGGCGCTTGCACAGGTTGACGATCGTGTCGATCTGATCGGCGGGCACGGTCACTCCGGAATCTCAGGTCGAGGGACTCGACGATTGCTTCGGGCCGAGGCTCGACCGCGCGGGTCGGGCTCGGCGGGGGCTCCATCTGCGAGCGGGCCCGGCGGCGCTGCGCCGGTCCCCGCCGCTCGTTCCGGTCGGGGGCTCCGGGGCCTGCACCTCCCCGGGGTCGGTGAGGTCCTCCCGGCATCGGAGTCCGGCTTCCGACGATCTCCGATGCTGCGCAGGCCGCACCTGCGCACGCGTCCCGTTCCTGGGGTTTCCCAGCGTACCGATGAGGTCGCTCGCACCGGCGGCCCCACCCGCCTCCCGCGCGCCGCGGGACGGTCCCGGTCACCCGTCCGGTGCGGTCAGCGGTGCTGCGCTGGCGCGATCGCGCCCGCCCCGGGCCGCTCCCGCGAGGTGCCTACCCGTTTCGCCCGACCCGTAGGATGGGCCGTGGCAGAGGGCACCGCCGCGCCCCGCGCGGGACGCGTCCTCCGCAGCACCGCCGACCGGACCGCCGGTGCGGCAGCACTCCAGGCACGCCGGAAAGGACACCATGCCCGCCGTCAGCCCCGATCCCCTCGCCGGATCGACCGGCTCCGAGCCGGTCGAGATCGCGTCGGCGGCCGGGACGGCGAGCGGCCACCCGGACCGCGCCGAGGAGCACGTGCACTCGCCGGAGCGCGAGGCGCCGCGCCTGGTCCCGGTGCACGACCAGCAGACCCTGGTCGAAGCCGGGGAGCTGCTGCGGGCGCTGGCCGCGCCGGTGCGCATCGCGATCGTGCTGCAGCTGCGCACGGCCGAGCGGTGCGTGCACGAGCTGGTGGAGGCGCTCGGCGTCACCCAGCCGCTGATCAGCCAGCACCTGCGGGTGCTGAAGTCCGCGGGGGTCGTGCACGGGGAGCGGCACGGGCGCGAGGTCGTGTACCGCCTGGTCGACGAGCACCTGGCGCACATCGTCGTGGACGCCGCCACGCACGCGGAGGAGCTCTCCGGAACCCGTCCGCGCGGACGCGGCGCACGTCCGGCCCCCGAGAACGAGGAAACGGAGACAGCGTGACCACCGGTGAGCGTTCCGCGGCCGGCGTGCCGGGCCTGCGGGCAACCAAGCAGCGGGCGGCGGTCTCCCGCCTGCTCAGCGAGGTCGACGACTTCCGGTCGGCGCAGGACCTGCACGAGCAGTTGCGGCGCCGCGGCGAGGGCATCGGCTTGACCACCGTCTACCGCACCCTGCAGACCTTGGCCGACGCCGGCGAGATCGACGTGCTGCGCACCGACTCGGGCGAGGCGATCTACCGCCGCTGCTCCGCCGAGCACCACCACCACTTGGTGTGCCGGCACTGCGGCCGGACCGTGGAGGTCGCGGACCCGCCGGTGGAGGCGTGGGCGGAGCGGATCGCGGGCGAGCACGGCTTCTCGAACGTGGGTCACACCGTCGAGATCATCGGCGTGTGCCCGGAGTGCGCCGCCGAGTGAGCCCCGCTCAGTACTCGTAGGGGTCGTCCGGCGCCGGGATGCCGCGGGCCCCGGTGATGTCGAAGGTCGGCACCTGGCCGTTCGCCTCGGTCGCGCTGCCCGCCCGCAGCGTGCCGGTCGCCTCGATCCAGCTGTCCTGCGGGGTGGTCGCGAGCGCGTCCGCGGCGGGTCCGGCCAGGTCGATCAGCACCGGTGAGGCGTCGGCCGCGCAGCAGCTGATCCGCATCCGCGCGAGCTGGGTCCGCGCCGGGCCGTCCGCCGGGTGCACCACGAAGCCGCGCAGCCGCACGGCCCGCTGCTCCAGCGCACCGCTGCCGTCCCACACGACGCGGGTGATGAACTCCGAGACGCTCAGCTCCGGTGCCGGCCCCGGCGGCAGCTCGTCGAACAGGGCGCTCGCCCCGGTGGGCCGCTCGGGTGCCGCGGTCTGCTGGCCGCGGCCGATGGAGTCGGCGCCCAGCGCGGGCGGGGCGACCAGGAAGATCGCGAACACCGGGAGCAGCAGCATCCACGGGCTCCGGCCGCGGTGCTCGTGCGCGGCGTGCTCGGCCGGCTCGTGCTCGTGCGGTTCGGGCGGGGCGGCGAACGGGTCGTCCGCCCGCGCCCTGGCCCGCGCCGCCCGGATGTCGCGCACGATGGCGACGGCGGCCAGCAGCACCATCACCACCCCGGTGCCGATCAGCCACGGGAACAGCGCCGGTTTGACGTACCGCAGGTAGGTTCCGGTGAGCGCGATCTTGAGCAGGGCGCCGCCGAGCAGCACCAGCAGCAGGTTCTGCGTTTCGCGCCGCATCACGCGCCTCCCAGCAGCAGCAGGCCGACCAGCACCGAACTGGCGACGGCGACCACGAACGTCAGCGGGGCGAACCGGAGGGCGAAGGACCGGCCGAAGGTGCCCGCCTGCAGGGCGATGAGCTTGATGTCCACGGCGGGCCCCACGACCAGGAACACCAGCTTCGGGATCAGCGGCATCCCGGCCATCGCGGCGGCGACGAACGCGTCCGCCTCGCTGCACAGCGCCAGCACCACCGCGAGCACCGCCATCACCAGCACGCCGAGCACCAGCTGCCCGCCCAGCGAGCTCGTCCACTCCGCCGGGACCAGGACGTTGAACACCGCGGAGGTGAGCCCGCCGAGCACCAGGAACCCGCCGGCTTCGACCAGGTCGTGCCGGGCGGTCTCGGCGAACAGCGCCCACCGGCCCGCACCGCCCGGTGCGCGCCGCTCGGCCCGCCGCAGCGCGCGGTCGGCGATCCACTCGGCCTTGCCCACGCGCAGCCACAGCCAGCCCATCGCGCACGCGGTCAGCAGCGACCCGAGGAACCGGGCGAGCACCATCATCGGGTCACCGGGGAACGCGACCGCGGTCGAGACCAGCACGACGGGGTTCACCGCAGGCGCAGCGAGCAGGAACGCCAGCGCCGCGGCGGGTGCGATGCCCTGCTGCATCAACCGGCGGGCCACCGGCACGGAGGCGCACTCGCACCCGGGCAGCGCCACCCCGGCCAGCCCGGCGACCGGCACCGCGGCGCCGGGGCGCCCGGGCAGCATCCTGCGCAGCGCGCTCGGCGGCACGAACGCGGCGATCGCCCCGCTGATCAGCACGCCGAGCACCAGGAACGGCAGCGCCTGCACGCACACCGCGACGAACACGGTCGATCCGGTGCGCAGCCCCGGCACGTCCAGCAGCGCGCTGAGCTGCGCCTGGAACAGCAGCGCGAGCAGCAGCAGCACGCACAGCACTTCCATCGAGGTGACCCGGCGGCGCCGCACCGGACCACCGCTCGGACTCCCCGGGTCGCTCCCCGGGCGGAGGGTCGTGGTCACCGGCTCATCGTGCCAGCCGCACATGACCATCGTTGCCACCTGTCCTGGCCCCGGGGCCACCGGTTCCCACCCGCTCGGGCGGCCGATCACCCGTTCCGGCCCGCGGATCGGCGACCGGAGGTGATCTCCGGTGGCGCGGTTCACCCCGGATCACCCGGGTTCGGCCGTATCCGGCGAAGTCCGGGCCGCCCGGCGCCGACTCGCCGCCCGCGTGTCGGCCGAACCGGCCCCGCGCAGCACGACGCCCCACCCGGAACCGGCGCGGTTCCAGGTGGGGCGTGCGCGGTACGGCGGTTCAGTCGGCGGCCGGGGTGTCCTCTTCGACCTCGGTGAGCAGCTCACCGCGCAGCTGCGACGCGGTCGACACGACCAGCATCAGCAGCGTGCCCAGCGGCTGCTGCTCCATGCCCTCGGCGGGGAACGCGTAGCGCAGCGTCACGTCCATGCCGCGCTCGGTGCGCACCACGCCGAGCGTGCCGAACAGGCCCTGCCCGGCACGTTCCGCGGCCGACTGCGCCAGCTTCTCGTCCAGCGGCAGGTCCCACGCCACGACGCAGGTCAGGCTCAGCACGGTCAGGCCCTCGGCGAGCTGCATCGCCTGCACCGCGCACGGCACGTCGCCGTGCCGCAGCGTCAACGCGCCGTCGTCGTCGACGTTCACCTCGTGGTAGGTCTCCAGCGCCTCTTTCGCCGCGGTCAGCAGTTCCGCGGTAGTGGCGGCCTCCTGGGTCATGAGATGCCCTCCTGGGCGGTTTCAGTGGTGCTCTCGTCCTGCGCGGCACGATCGACGGCGCCGCCGAAGCGCCGGTCTCGGCGTGCGTACTGCTCGCACGCGCGCCACAGGTGGCGACGATCCACGTCGGGGAACAGGGTGTCTTGGAACACCAATTCGGCGTATGCGGACTGCCAGAGCAGGAAGTTGGAAGTGCGTTGCTCCCCGGACGGCCGGATGAACAGGTCGACGTCGGGCATCTCCGATTGGTAGAGGTGCCGGGACACGGTCCGCTCGTCCACCTTCTCTGGATTGATCTTGCCTGCGGCGGCCAGCCGGGCGATCTCACGAGCGGCGTCGCCCACCTCGGCCCGGCCACCATAGTTCACGCACATGGTCAAGTTCATGACTTCGTTGCCACGAGTGCGCTCTTCCGCGGCCTGGAGCGTGTTCACGACGCTGCGCCACAGCCGCGGCTTGCGACCGGCCCAGCGCACCCGCACGCCGAGCTCGTCGAGCTCGTCGACGCGCCGGGCGATGACGTCGCGGTTGAAGCCCATGAGGAACTTGACCTCCTCCGGGCTGCGCTTCCAGTTCTCGGTGGAGAAGGCGTACAGCGACAGCCACTTCACGCCGATCTCGATGGCCCCCCTGGCGAGCTCCAGCACGACCTGCTCGCCCCGCTTGTGCCCCTCGACCCGGGGCAGTCCGCGTTCGTTGGCCCAGCGACCGTTGCCGTCCATCACGATGGCCACGTGCCGCGGCACCAGCTCGGGCGGCAGGGCGGGCGGGGTCGCACCGGAAGCGTGCGGGGCAGGCGCCTTCACGCTCGGGTCGTCGCTACCGCGTCCACGGCGTCGCAGCATGTGTGCCTTCTCCTTTGCTCTGCGGCCGGGCGCCCATTCTCCCGGACCCGCATGTCACCCGTTCAGTGGTGTCCCGTAGCGGACTTCGAGCCGGGTGTCCGACGGCAGCCGGACCATCCCGATTCGCTGGTAGAACGCTTGCGCCCGGGTGTTGCTCGGGTTCACGCCGAGCTGCACGCCCGGTGATCCGGCGCGCGCCAGCTGCTGGAACACCGCCTGCATCAACCGCTTTCCCATGCCCTGCCCGCGGACTCCGGCGACCAGGTTGATGTGCAGGTGCGAGGGGAACCGGTCCAGCTGCGCGGGCAGCATCAGCCGCGGCCGGTGCAGAAACGCGCGCAGCTGGCTGTCCGCGTCGCGGCCGTCCACCACCCGCGAGGAGGGGTGGCTGGCGGCGAACCGCGGTGCCCACTCCAGCTGCCAGCGCGCGTAGAACTCCTCGGTGTGCAGCGCGGCGACGACGTAGCCGAGCACGGTGCCGCGGCCTTCCACGACGAAGGCCAGTTCGGGGTGCAGCAGCAGGTAGGGGTCGGCGAAGACGTGGGCGACCAGGTCGGGCTCCCGCAGGATGTGGTGCACGGGTTCGCCGCCGTCGCCGGTGGCCACGCAGATCCGGTGCACCGCTTCGGCGTCCCGGGGGCGCCAGCTGCGCACGATCAACCGGTGGCCCCGTCCGCCGTTCCCGGGATCGCGGTGGCCCGGTGGACAGGATCCGCTGCGGCCGACTCCCCAGCGACCGGTTCCCCGACGGCCGACTCCGCTCCGGCCGATTCCGCTGCGGCCGATCCGGCAGCGGTCGTTTCCTCGGCGGTGGGTTCCTCCTCCACCACCGCCGCGCGTTCGCGGATGAGCTCGGGCACCACCGGGCGGTGTTCCTGGCGCTCCACCAGCGGCAACGAGCGCAGCTGCCGCTCCAGGTGCCACTGCAGGTGCGCGGCGACGAGCCCGCTGCCCTCCCGGCGCACCTGCTCGGTGGTCCGCTCGGCGGCCGGCCAGTCGCCGTGCATGAGCGCTTCGAGCAGCGGCAGCGTCTGCTGCGCGGGGCGCGCCGAGCCGGTGGGGCGGCAGTTCACGCACATCGCACCGCCGCCCTGCACGTTGAACGCGGCGTGCGGGCCCGCCTCCCCGCAGCGCGCGCACTCGCTGAGCGCGGGGGCCCAGCCCGCGTAGGACATGGCGCGCAGCAGGAACGCGTCGAGCACCAGCGACGGGTCCCGCTCCCGCCCGGACAGCGCCCGCAGCGCGCCGGTGACCAGCAGGTACAGCCGCAGCACCGGTTCGCCTTCCTCGGCGGCGAGCCGGTCCACGGTCTCCAGCACGGCGCAGCCCGCGGTGTAGCGCTGGTAGTCGTCCACGATGTGCACGCCGAACGCGTCCAGCGTCTGCACCTGGGTGATCACGTCGAGGGTGCGCCCGGTGTGCAGCTGCACGTCCACGTGGCAGAAGGGTTCGACGCGGGCCCCGAAGCGCGAGGTGGTGCGGCGCACGCCCTTGGCGACGGCGCGCACCTTGCCGAAGCGGCGGGTGAGCAGGGTGATGATCCGGTCGGCCTCACCCAGCTTGTGGACCCGCAGCACGACGCCGGTATCCCGGTAGAGGCTCACCCCGCCATCGTCCCACTACCGGGCGACCCGGCTGCTCCGGGTGAGCGTCCGGCCGGAACGCCGGGTGCCCGCGGGATCAGGCCCGCAGCGCCTCGAAACCGGGGAGGTTGCGCACCACGCCCCACACCACGGCGGCGGCCAGCACCGCGTTCGCCGCCCAGCGGCCGGGGCGGCCGACCAGCCAGGCCGACGGGATGCCGCGGACCTCCTGGCGCGCCGAGGCGATCAGGAACAGCACCGCCACCGGCAGCACGACCACCAGGGCGAAGGCGTTCAGGTCGACGGCGCGCGCCAGGTCGCCGTGCAGCAGCGCGCCGAGCATCCGGCTGCCGCCGCAGAACGGGCAGTCGAAGCCGGTGAGGAACAGCAGCGGGCAGGGCAGCGGGACGAGTCCGGCGCTCAGCACCAAGCCGAGCGCCCCGGCTCCCGCCGCGAGGCGGGTCGTCCGGGGCGCGCGACGAAGCGGGGAGGTGGCCGCTCGCAGCAGCCCGCTCACTCGATGCTCACCACTGCTGCGGCGGCTGCTGCTGCTGCGGGTAACCGGGCTGCTGCTGGCCCGGGTAACCGCCCTGCTGGGGGTAACCGCCCTGCTGCGGGTAACCGGGCTGCGCCGGGTAGCCGGGCTGCTGCGGGTAGCCGCCGGTCGGCGCGGGGTCGGCCGGGACGACGACGGACTTGACGATCTTGTCGGCCCAGGTCTGGTTCTTCTGCTCCCACAGCGGGGCGAGGAAGCCGATCGAGCAGGGCAGCCCGTCCAGGATGTGGCAGAGCTGGCGCAGGAACGCGCCGCCGAAGCCGAGGGGCTGCCCGGTCTCCTCGCTGACGGTCTTGATCTTGACGATCTTCTGCCCGATGGTCTGCCCGGTGGTCCCGCGCTTGTAGCAGAGGTTCCAGATGTTGAACGCCATCGCGATCAGCCCGAAGATTCCGAGGACCGTGTACACGGTGCTGATCATGGACAGCGCTTCGGCTTCGGTGGTGATCGACGAAGCGGAGCCCATGACGCTCGCGAAGGTGATCCCGTAGACGATCAAGTAGGGCACGCCGACGAGCGCCCCGTCGATCAGGTACCCCAGCACCCGGGTCCCCCACTCGGAGAACGGACCGGGGTGCCCGTAGCCGTAGCCCGGCTGCCCGTACGGCTGCTGGGGCTGCTGCCCGTAGCCCGGCTGGCCGTACGGCTGCTGGCCGTACGGCTGCTGGCCGTACGGCTGCTGGCCGTAGGGCGCGGGCTGTTGCGGCATCGGGCCGGACTGCGGATAGGGCTGCTGGGGCTGGCCTCCCGACTGCGGGTACGGCTGTTGCCCGTAGGGCTGCTGCGGCTGCGGGCCGGACGGCGGCCCGCCATACGGGTTGGTCACGGAGACAATCCTTCGATCGGGTGGAATGGCAGCGCTCTGAGGAGGCCGGGCAGGAAATTACCCGAGCGCAACTCGCCACCGCGGCCGATCCGGGAAATCTTGCGCAGTCCGTTGCGAAGTCGAACTCCGCGGGATCAGAATCCCAGCCTCCGCAGCTGCTTCGGGTCGCGCTGCCAGTCCTTGGCGACCTTCACGTGCAGGTCCAGGTAGATCTTGCTGCCCAGCAGCTTCTGGATGTGCTGGCGAGCGTTGGACCCGACCTCGCGCAGCCGCTCGCCCTTGCGGCCGATCACGATCGACTTCTGGCTCTGCCGCTCCACGTAGACGATCGCGTGCACGTCCACCAGGTCGTCGCGGTCCTTGCGCTGGTTCATCTCCTCGATGCGGACGGCCAGCGAGTGCGGGAGCTCGTCGCGCACGCCTTCCAACGCGGCCTCGCGGATCATCTCCGCGATCAGCGTCTCCTCCGGCTCGTCGGTGAGCTCGCCGTCCGGGTACAGCTGCGGGCCTTCCGGCAGGTGGCCCACCAGCAGGTCACCGAGGGTGTCCATCTGGTAGGAGTCCACAGCGGACACCGGGACCAGATCGGCGAAGTCCATCACCTGCTGCAGGGCGAGCAGCTGCTCGGCGACCTGCTGCTTGGTGGCCAGGTCGGTCTTGGTGATGACGCCGAGCACCGGGGTGCGGCGGGCGACCTTCTTGAGCTGCTCGGCGATGAACTTGTCGCCGGGCCCGACCTTCTGGTCCGCGGGCACGCAGAACCCGACGACGTCCACTTCGGACCAGGTCTCGTAGACGAGGTCGTTGAGCCGCTGGCCGAGCAGGGTGCGCGGCCGGTGCAGGCCCGGCGTGTCCACGATGATCAGCTGGGCGTCGGGCCGGTGCACGATCCCGCGGATCGCGTGGCGGGTGGTCTGGGGCTTGCTGGAGGTGATCGCCACCTTCGAACCGACCAGCGCGTTGGTCAGCGTGGACTTGCCGGCGTTGGGGCGGCCGACGAAGCACGCGAACCCGGAGCGGTGTTCGGCGGGGGCATCTGGAGTGCTGCTCACCCGCCCATTGTCGCCGGACGACGAGGTGAGCGGCCCACCCGCCCCGGCGGAGGCGGCGGGCGGACCGTTCACCAGGTGTTCAGCGCAGCACGCCCCGGACCTCGCCCGCGGCGTCGGCGCGCAGCACCGGCGCGGCGGCGGTGAGGTCGCGGACGGCGGCGACGGAGTCGGCGGAGACCTCGGCGGCATCGGTGACGACGGCGGCCGCCTCCAGCCCTTCGGCACCGCTGGCGGCCGCGGTGGCCACCGCCACCTGCAGCGCGGTCAGCCGCAGCGAGGGCAGCTCGACGGTGCAGGCGGCGTAGGTGCGGCCGTCGGTGTCGCGGACCGCGGCGCCTTCGGCGGCGCCGGTGCGCGCGCGGGCCGACCGGGCCAGCGTCACGATCTTGGCGTCCTCGGCGTCCAGTTCCTGCGGGGGCGCTTGCTCAGCCACGGGTGCTGCTTCCTTCCTGGTCGGCACCGCGGTGCGATGCGGGCTCGCCGTTCGCGCGGCGCACGAGCAGCGCGTTGATGCGGATGCGGCCGCGGTGGTCCTTGCCGCCTTCGGCGCGCAACCGGAGTCCTTCGATCTCGGCTTCGGCACCGGGCAGCGGGACCCGGCCGAGGCGCTGGGCGAGCAGGCCGCCGACGGTCTCCACCTCGGATCCGTCCAGCTCCACCCCGCACAGCGCGCCGAGGTCCTCCACCGGCAGCCGGGAGGAGACCCGGACGGTGCCGTCCTCCAGGTGCTCGATCGGGCGGTGCTCCTCCAGGTCGGACTCGTCGGTGATCTCTCCGACGATCTCCTCGATCACGTCCTCGATGGTAAGCAAGCCCGCGGTGCCGCCGTACTCGTCGACGGCGATGGCCAGGTGGCTGCGGGACAGCTGCATCTCCTTGAGCAGCTCGTCGAGGCGCTTGGTGTCCGGCACGAAGCTCGCCGGGCGCATCAGCTCGCCCAGCTCCGGCCCCGGCTGGTTCAGGTCGCCGCCGTCGGCGAGGGCCTGGGTGAGGTCGCGCAACGTCACCACGCCCACCACGTCGTCCACGCTGTCGCCGATCACCGGCACCCGGGAGAACCCGGAGCGCAGGCACAGCGCGAGGGCTTGGCGGGCGGACTTGGCGCGTTCGATCCAGACGATCTCGGTGCGGGGCACCATCACCTCGCGGGCGATGGTGTCGCCGAACTCGAACACCGAGTGGATCATCTCGCGTTCCCCGGCGGCGACGACGCCGCGCTCCCCGGCCAGGTCGACCAGCTCGCGCAGCTCCACCTCCGAGGAGAACGGGCCCTCGCGGAACCCGCGCCCGGGGGTGAGGCCGTTGCCGATCAGGATCAGCAGCCGGGTCAGCGGGTTCAGCACCCGCGCCAGCACCCGCACCGGCGCCGCGACCAGCAGGCCGACCCCGTACGGGTGCTGCCTGCCGATGGTGCGCGGGCCGACGCCGACCAGCACGTACGAGACCACCAGCATGATCAGGATCGCGAGCAGCGCCGCCAACGCGTCCGACTCCACCACGCGCAGCACCACGACCGCGACCAGCACGGTGGCGCCCAGCTCGCAGGCCAGCCGCAGCAGGATCAGCAGGTTGACGTGCCGCGGACGGTCCTCCAGCACCAACGCCAGCTGCCTGGCCCCGCTGCGGTTCTCCCGCAGCAGCTCCTCCACCCGGGCGCGGGAGGCGCTGCCGACGGCCGCGTCGGCGGCGGCGAACACCCCGGCTCCCAGGACCAGCAGCACAGCCCACACCAGCAGTGCGGCCGAACTCATCTGCGCGTTCCCCCTCAGTCGCGGGGGACCTCGGGCGCGGTGCCCGGGTCCAGTCCCACGGTTCCCAGCACGCGGGAGTCCGCGTCGTGCTGCGCGGCGGCCCGCTCGGCCTCGTCCCGAGCGGTCCGGTAGTCGGCGAGGATCCGGTTCTGCAGCCCGAACATCTCGCGCTCCTCCTCCGGCTCCGCGTGGTCGTAGCCGAGCAGGTGCAGCACCCCGTGCACCGTGAGCAGGTGCAGTTCGTCGATCAGCGGATGCCCGGCCTTGCGGGCCTGGTCCTTCGCGAACGCGGGGCACAGCACGATGTCGCCGAGCAGCGCGGGCCCGGAACCGGCCGCGTCCGGGCGGCGGGACGAGTCGTACTCGTCCATCGGGAAGGCCATCACGTCGGTCGGGCCGGGCAGGTCCATCCAGCGCTCGTGCAGGTCGGACATGACGTTCAGCTCGACCAGCACGATGGACAGCTCGGCGAGCTGGCTGACGCTCATCCGGTCCAGCGCGTAGCGGGCGACGGACACGATGGTGCCCTCGTCGACCTCGACCCCGGATTCGTTGGCGATTTCGATGCTCATGCGTGTTCCCGGAACTGACCGCCGCGGCCGGAGCGGCGCGGGAACTGCTCGGAGTCCGCGTCCTGCTCGGCCTGCCAGCGGTCGTAGGCGTTGACAATGTCGGTGACCAGGCGGTGACGGACCACGTCCCCGCTGTCGAGCACGGCGAAGTGCACGTCGTCGACCCCGTCGAGGATCTCGCGGACGACCTTCAGGCCGCTGCGCTGCCCACCGGGCAGGTCGACCTGGGTGACGTCGCCGGTGACCACGATGCGGGAGCCGAACCCGAGCCGGGTCAGGAACATCTTCATCTGCTCCGGCGTGGTGTTCTGCGCTTCGTCGAGGATGATGAACGCGTCGTTGAGGGTGCGCCCGCGCATGTACGCCAGCGGCGCGACCTCGATGGTGCCCGCCTGGGTGAGCCGCGGCACCGACTCGGGGTCGATCATGTCGTGCAGCGCGTCGTACAACGGCCGCAGGTACGGGTCGATCTTCTCGTACAGCGTGCCCGGCAGGTAGCCGAGCCGCTCCCCCGCCTCGACCGCGGGCCTGGTCAGGATGATCCGGTTGACCTGCTTGGCCTGCAGCGCCTGCACTGCCTTCGCCATCGCCAGGTAGGTCTTGCCGGTGCCCGCGGGACCGATGCCGAACACCACGGTGTTCTGGTCGATCGCGTCCACGTAGTGCTTCTGGTTCAGCGTCTTCGGGCGGATCGTGCGGCCCCGCCGGGACAGGATGTCCAGGCTGAGCACCGCGGCGGGCGATTCACCGCTGTCGGCCGAGAGCATGCCCACCACGCGGCGCACGGCATCCGGGCCGAGCTGGCCGCCCTTGTCCACCACGGTGATGAGCTCGGAGAACACCCGTTCGCCGAAGGCCACGTCAGCCGGGTCGCCGGTGAGGGTGACCTCGTTGCCGCGCACGTGCACGTCGGCGGTGAGGAGTTCCTCGACGACCCGCAGGTTCGCGTCGCGGGTGCCGACCAGCGCGAGCACCGCGCTGTCCGGGACCGTCACCTTCGACCGCACCGAACGGTCGCGCGCGTGCTGCGCGGACAGGTGCTGGGCGGAGAGGTTCGACTGCTCGGGTTCCGGGCCGGTGCCGGTCGGCGTCGTGCCGTTCCGGGCGGTCGTGTCCTGCTCGGTCCCGTCCTGCGGTACGCGGTCCTGCTGGTCGTCCCTGGACTGCTGCTGTCCGGACTGGGCGGATCCACCCGCTGCGATTCCGGCCACGTGTGTTCGGGCCTGCTTTCTGCGCTCGGCGCGCGAAGTCGGTCGTCTTTCCCGCTATCGATGGTAGAGCAACCGGCGAGGCGGTTGCGCCGCCGATCCGGCCGCCCGGCGGCGTCCTAGCCCTTGATCGGGCCGCCGGTGAGGCCGCCGAGCGGTTCGCCGCCCAGCAGGTGCAGGTGCACGTGGAAGATGGTCTGCCCGGCGTCCTCGTTGGTGTTGAACAGCAGCCGGTACCCGGATTCGGCGATGCCCTCGCGCTCGGCGATCTCCCCGGCCACCCGCACCAGCTCGGCCAGCAGGTCCGGCTCGGCGGTGGCGAGCTCGGCG
This sequence comes from Saccharopolyspora gregorii, assembly GCF_024734405.1. NCBI lineage: Bacteria > Bacillati > Actinomycetota > Actinomycetes > Pseudonocardiales > Pseudonocardiaceae > Saccharopolyspora > Saccharopolyspora gregorii. The sequence continues at coordinate 5,048,352 of NZ_CP059556.1, forward strand.
GCGTTGCGGTAGCGGGTCTTCGGCACCACGAGCACGTGGGTGGGCGCCTGCGGGTTGATGTCGCGGATCGCGAGGACCCGCTCGGAGTCGTGGACGACGTCCGCGGGGATCTCGCCGGCGATGATGCGCAGGAACAGGGAGTCCAGGTCGCTGTCGGTCATGCCGGGAAGGCTATCCGCCGGGAACGGCCCCGCGGGCGAACGCCCCTGCTCCGGGACCGCCGCGGGGAGATCCCCCGACCGGATGCCGCGCCGTAGTGGGGCTGGGGGTTGCCCGGCTACGGCGCGGCCTCGCCGGACCGAGGGGGGGTTGTCCGGCGAGCGCCCGGTTGGGCTCGCTCCGCGAGCCACCTAGGGGGTCGACCCGTGACCCCCAGGCGTGTGCTTCACGGTAACCCCACGTCACCCGGCCGCGCTGGAAAACGCACGAACCCGTGATCCCGGCTCCGATCCGGTGAGGCACCACCGCCGGGACGGCGCAGTCCGCGAACACCCGGCGAACCGCCCTGACCAGCACTGGTGCCGTGCGGGGCGGCGGACCGCCCCGCCACATCACGATCCGGACTCGGCCCCGGCCGGGAGCGGGCTCACTTGTGGCCGAAGGACTTGAAGCGGGAGAAGAGGCCCTGGCGCTGCCCGTTCCCGTTCGCGGTCACCGTCGGCTCCGGCTGCTCCTCGCCGCGCAGCGCCGCGAGCTGCCGCAGCAGTTCGGCCTGCCCCTCGTCGAGCCGGGTCGGCACCTGGACGTCGAGGTGCACGTGCAGGTCGCCGTGCCCGCTGACCCGCCCGTTGGAGCGCAGCTTCGGCAACCCGCGGCCGGTGAGCACGTGCTCGGTGCCGGGCTGGGTGCCGGGTTCGACGGTGAGCTCCTCGGTGCCGTCCAGGGTCTCCAGGGTGAGCACCGTGCCCAGCGCCGCCGCGGTCATCGGCACTTCGACGTTGCAGTGCAGGTCGGCGCCGTCGCGGATGAACCGCTCGTGCGGCAGTTCCTCCACTTCGACGAACAGGTCGCCCGCCGGACCGCCGCCGGGGCCCACTTCGCCCTCACCGGCGAGCCGCACCCGCATGCCGTCGCCGACACCCGCGGGGATCTTCACGGTGATGGTGCGGCGTTCGCGCACCCGGCCGTCGCCGCCGCACTGCTGGCACGGGTCGGTGATGACCTCGCCGAAGCCGCGGCACACCGGGCAGGGGCGGGAGGTCATGACCTGGCCGAGGAAGGAGCGCTGCACGGACTGGACCTCGCCGCGGCCACCGCAGGTGTCGCAGGTCGAGGGCGCGCTGCCCGCGCGGGAGCCACCGCCGTCGCAGGAGTCGCACAGCACCGCGGTGTCCACGGTGATGTCCCGGTTCACGCCGCTGGCGCACTCCTCCAGGGTGAGTTCGAGCCGCAGCAGCGCGTCGGATCCGGGCTGGACCCGGCTGCGCGGGCCGCGGCCGCCGCCTCCGCCGCCGGAGCCGCCGAAGAAGGCGTCCATGATGTCGCCGAGACCGCCGAACCCGGCGAACGGGTCGCCACCCATGCCGCCGTCGCCACCGCCCTGCGAGAGCGGGTCGCCGCCGAGGTCCACGACCTGGCGCTTCTTCGGGTCGGACAGCACCTCGTAGGCGGTCGTCACATCGCGGAACCGCTCCTGGGCACCGGCTTCCTGGTTCACGTCGGGGTGCAATTCCCGGGCGAGCTTGCGGTACGCGCGCTTGATCTGCTCCGGCGTAGCGTCCTTGGCCACCCCGAGGGTCCCGTAATAGTCCCTGGCCACCTTGTGCGTTCTTCCTCTGCTCGGTCTGCGAGTTCAGCGGGTGGATCCATTCACCCGGTCAGGCGTCAACGGCCTGCCAGGATCTCACCCACGTAAGCGGCAACGGCACGCACCGCCGCCATGGTTCCCGGATAGTCCATCCGGGTGGGGCCGACGACACCCATGCCACCCAGCACCATCCCATGCGTGCCGTAGCCGGTGGACACCACCGAGGTGGTCTGCATCTCCGCGGCCTCGTTCTCCATCCCGATGCGCACCGTCACGGTCCGCGAGTCGCGGGCCGCCGCGAGCAGCTTCAGCACCACGACCTGCTCCTCCAGCGCTTCGAGCACTTGGCGCAGCGAGTTGGGGAAGTCGGTGACGTTGCGGGTCAGGTTGGGGGTGCCGCCGAGCACCATGCGTTCCTCGGGATGTTCCACGAGGGATTCGATGAGCACGCTGGCGACGCGGGTCATGGCGTCGCGCAGTTCGGGCGGTGATTGGTCGGGCAGTTCGGCCACGGCCGCCGAGGCGTCCGCGAGCCGCTTCTCGGTCATCGCCGAGTTCAGCACGTTGCGCATCCGCGCCACGTCGTCGTCGCTGATCACGTCGCCGAGGTCGACCATCCGCTGGTCCACCCGGCCGGTGTCGGTGATGAGCACCAGCATCAGGCGGGCCGGGGTGATGGTGACGACCTCGACGTGGCGCACCGTGGAGCGGGTCAGCGTGGGGTACTGCACGACGGCGACCTGCTGGGTGAGCTGCGCGAGCAGCCGCACGCTGCGGCGCATCACGTCGTCGAGGTCGAGGGCGCCCTCCAGGAAGGCGCCGATGGCCCGCCGCTCGGCCGCGGTGAGCGGTTTGATCTCGTGCAGCCGGTCCACGAACAGCCGGTACCCGGCGTCGGTCGGCACGCGTCCGGCGCTGGTGTGCGGCTGGACGATGAGGCCTTCCTCCTCCAGGGCGGCCATGTCGTTGCGCACGGTGGCGCTGGAGACGCCCAGGTTGTGCCGGTCGACCAGGGCCTTGGACCCGACCGGTTCGTTCGTCGACACGAAGTCGGCCACGATCGCCCGCAGGACCTCGAACCGCCGTTGATCGGCGTTCACCTCGTCACCTCCGCATCGCGCCACGCCGCGCACCGCTCGCGGTGCTCACCGTCGAGTTTACGGTCCTCGAACCCGTGTTCCGACGCCGCGAGCCGGGCGGGGCCGCACCCGCCGGGCAGCGGGGGTGGGAGAACGGTCACAGCAGGCGCTGGACGACGGCGTCGGCGAGCAGCCTGCCGCGGTCGGTGAGCGCGCAGCGGCCGGCGTCGAGCGCGTCGGCGCGCAGCAGCCCGTCGGCGACGGCCTCCTTCGCGGCGAGCACGCCGTCGGAGGTGAGCGCGGACGTGGGGACGCCTTCGGCGACGCGCAGCTCCAGCATGATCCGCTCGATGCGCCGGTCCTCGTCGTCGAGCAGTTCGCGGGCGTGCGCGGGCGAGCGGCCGTCGGCGAGCAGTGCCGAGTAGCGGCCGGGGTGCTTAACGTTCCACCAGCGCACGCCGCCGACGTGGCTGTGCGCGCCGGGTCCGGCGCCCCACCAGTCGCCGCCCCGCCAGTAGCCGAGGTTGTGCGCGCAGCGCGCGGACTCGCCGGTGGCCCAGTTGGAGACCTCGTACCAGCCCAGCCCGGCGCCGGACAGCGTCGAGTCGATGATCTCGTAGCGGTCGGCGAGCACGTCCTCGTCCGGCATCGGCAGCTCGCCGCGGCGGACCTTGCGGGCCATCGCGGTGCCGTCCTCGACGATCAGCGAGTAGGCGGAGACGTGGTCGACCCCGGCGTCGAGCACCGCGGCCAGCGAGGCGCGCAGGTCGTCGTCGCTCTCACCCGGGGTGCCGTAGATGAGGTCGAGGTTGACGTGCTCGAACCCGGCGGCCCGCGCTTCCTTCGCGGCGTCGGCCGCGCGCCCGGGGGTGTGGTTGCGCTCCAGGATGCGCAGCACGTGCGCGGCGGCGGACTGCATGCCCAGCGACACCCGGTCGTAACCGCCGGCGCGGAGGGCGGCGAAGAACTCGGGCGAGGTCGACTCGGGGTTGGACTCGGTGGTGACCTCCGCGTCGGCGGTGAGCCCGAAGGAGTTCCGGACGGCGGTCAGCACGGCCGCGAGCCGTTCGGCGCCGAGCAGCGAGGGGGTGCCGCCGCCGACGAACACGGTCTGCGCGGCGGGCACGGTCCCGCCGCCCGCGGCGAGCACCCGGGCGCCGAGGTCGAGTTCGGCGCGCAGCGCTTCCAGCCAGTCCCCGAAGCCACCGGCGGGCCCGAGCTCGTCGGCGGTGTAGGTGTTGAAGTCGCAGTAGCCGCAGCGGGTGGCGCAGAACGGGACGTGCACGTACACGCCGAACGGCCGCTCGCCGAGCCCGTTCAGGGCGCTGGCGGGCAGTGACCCGTCCGACGGAGCCGGCTCACCCGGCGGAAGCTGCGAAGGCACACCCCCAGTCTCCCAAACCCCGAGACCACCCCGGCCCAACCCCAGCTGAGAGCACTTCCAGCCTTCCTCTTGTCAGCGGCGAAGCCGCTGAGCAGCGACCACGCACGCAGCAGGACCCCCCGCGGGTTCTCAGCGCTTTCCTCGCGAGGAAAGCGATTTCTCCTGTGGCGGAGCCACCGGTGAAATCGATCCCGCAGCGAGGGAAGCGCTGAGGTTCCGCCACCCGACCAGCTCAGCAAGGTTCCTCGGACAACCCTTTTTAACCCACGTCTCAGTATTCGGTTGATGTTGGACCACAGGGTGGACGCGTGGCACGCTGGCCGTCATGGGTGCGCCTGCGAAGTTGCTGCTGGTCGCTCGTCGCTACGTGGATCTGCGACGAGTCTCCAGCGCGCTGTGCCGTTCCACGGGCTGATCCCGCCGCTGCGTTCCGAACTGTCCAGTCGGCGCCGGGAGCACGCCGACTGCGAACGCCCCTTCTTCCGTGGGCTCCGCGCGGTGTGGTCGCGAGCGCCTCATCCACCACCACGGAGGTCGGGCCATGGTCCCCCCGACGGAAGCTCAGAGCCGCACCGAGCGCCGCACCCCAGCCCGCAAGGGCAAGACGCGTGGTGAGGGGCAGTGGGCGCTCGGCTACCGGGAGCCGTTGAACGCCAACGAGCGGTCGAAGAAGGACGACAACCCGCTCAACGTCCGCCACCGCATCGAGACGATCTACCAGCACGGCGGGTTCGATTCGATCGACCCGGCCGACCTGCGCGGCCGGTTCCGCTGGTGGGGCCTGTACACGCAGCGCGCCGAGGGCATCCCGGGCGCGCGCACGGGCACGATCGAACCGGAGGAGCTCGACGCCTCCTACTTCATGATGCGGGTGCGCGTGGACGGCGGGGCACTGACCACGGAGCAGCTGCGGGTGATCGGCGAGATCTCGCAGACCTACGCCCGGGACACCGCGGACATCACCGACCGGCAGAACATCCAGCTGCACTGGATCCGGGTCGAGGACGTGCCCACGATCTGGGAGAAGCTGGAGGCGGTGGGCCTCTACACGACGGAGGCGTGCGGGGACTGCCCGCGCGTGCTGCTGGGTTCGCCGGTGGCGGGGGTGGCCGCGGACGAGATCATCGACGCCACCCCGGCGATCAAGGAGATCACCGAGCGCTACATCGGGGACAAGTCGCTGTCCAACCTGCCGCGGAAGTTCAAGACCGCGATCAGCGGGTCGCCGCGCTGGGACACGGTCCCCGAGATCAACGACATCTCGCTGGTCGGCGTGGTGCACCCGGAGCACGGCCCCGGTTTCGACCTGTGGGTCGGCGGCGGGCTGTCGACGAACCCGAAGCTGGCGGTGCGGCTGGGCGCGTGGGTGCCGATCGAGGAGGCCGCCGAGGTCTGGCACGCGGTGACCTCCCTGTTCCGCGACTACGGCTACCGCAGGCTGCGGCACCGGGCCCGGTTGAAGTTCCTGGTGGACGACTGGGGCGCGGAGAAGACGCGGCAGGTCATCGAGGACGAGTACCTGGGCCGCAAGCTGCTGGACGGGCCCGCGCCGGAGACGCCGGGCGGCCACCGCGACCACCTCGGGGTGAACCCGCAGGTCGACGGCAACTTCTACGTGGGCGTGAAGTCGCAGGCGGGCCGGGTCAGCGGGTCGACCCTGGTGGAGATCGCGAAGGCCGCGGAGCGCGTCGGCTCGTCCCGGGTGCGCACCACGGTGGAGCAGAACCTGCTGGTGCTGGACGTGCCGCAGCAGCAGGTCGACGGCCTGGTGTCGGACCTGGCGGGGCTGGGCCTGCACAGCGCCCCGACGCCGTGGCGGCGCAACGTGATGGCGTGCACGGGCATCGAGTTCTGCAAGCTGGCGATCGTCGAGACCAAGCAGCGCGCCATCGACCTGATCGGTGATCTGGAGCAGCGGCTGGCGGACGTGCAGGGCGACGTCCGGGACCCGGTGACGATCAACCTGAACGGCTGCCCGAACGCGTGCGCCCGCACGCAGACCGCGGACATCGGCCTCAAGGGGCAGATGGTGCGCGACGACGAGGGCAACCAGGTGGAGGGCTTCCAGGTGCACCTGGGCGGCGGGCTCGGCCTGGACGCCGGGTTCGGCCGCAAGATCCGCGGGCACAAGGTGACCTCGGCGGACCTCGGCGACTACGTGGAGCGCCTGGTGCGCAACTACCTGGGCCAGCGCACGGACGGCGAGCGCTTCGCCCAGTGGGTGGCGCGGGCCGACGAGGACGCGCTCAAGTGACGTCCGGACCGGAAGGCGGGGCCGCCCCGGAGGGCCGGGCGGTCCCGTTCTACTGCCCGTATTGCGGGGACGAGGAGCTGGTTCCGCAGGCCGAACCCGCGGGCGCCTGGAAGTGCGAGGCGTGCCTGCGGGTGTTCACCGTTCGGCTCGTCGGACTGGCGAGCGGCTGAGGAGACGGAGATCCCATGACTGCCGAGACCACCACCGACTTCCCCACCGGCCTGGGCGTGCGCCGCAGCGATGAGGAGCTGCGCGCGCTGGTCGAGGAGGCCGCCCCGCGGCTGGCGGAGGCGAGCGCCGAGGAGGCGCTGCGCTGGGCCGCGGACACCTTCGGCGACGGCCTGATCGTCGCCTCGAACATGCAGGACGCGGTGCTGGTGGACCTGGCGGCGAAGGCGCAGCCGGGAGTCGACGTGCTGTTCCTGGAGACCGGCTACCACTTCGCCGAGACGATCGGCACCCGCGACGCGGTCGCCCAGGTCTACGACGTGAACATCGTCGACGCGAAGGCGGAGCAGTCGGTCGCCGAGCAGGACGCCGCGGAGGGCCCGAAGCTGCACGACCGCGACCCGGGCCGCTGCTGCTTCCTGCGCAAGGTGGTGCCGCTGCGCAACACGCTGGCCCGCTACGAGGCGTGGGTGACCGGCGTGCGCCGGGTGGAGGCCCCGACCCGGGCGGGCACGCCGATCGTGACCTGGGACGACCGCAACGGCCTGGTCAAGATCAACCCGATCGCGCCGTGGAGCGACGAGGAGATGGACTCCTACATCGAGCGGCACGGGGTGCTGGTGAACCCGCTGGTGCCCGCCGGCTACCCGTCGATCGGCTGCGCGCCGTGCACGGCGAAGCCCGCGCCGGGTGCCGATCCGCGCAGCGGCCGCTGGGCGGGCACGTCGAAGACCGAATGCGGCCTGCACGGCTGATCACCGCGCAGCGCCCACTGAGCAAGCACACCCGGAGAGGATGGGTATGACCGCCGAGCCGCAGCTCGACCTGCCGCAGGACCCGGTGTCCACGGGGGCACCTCCGCAGGTCGACAACCTGGACGCCTTGGAGTCCGAGGCCATCCACATCTTCCGCGAGGTGGCCGGGGAGTTCGACCGCCCGGTGATCCTGTTCTCCGGTGGCAAGGACTCGACGGTGCTGGTGCACCTGGCGATCAAGGCGTTCCGGCCGGCGCCCGTGCCGTTCCCGCTGCTGCACGTGGACACCGGGCACAACTTCGACGAGGTCATCGAGTTCCGGGACCGGCTCGTGGCGGAGCACGACCTGCGGCTGGTGGTGTCCTCGGTGCAGGACTACATCGACGACGGCAGGCTCGCCGAGCGCCCGGACGGCATCCGCAACCCGCTGCAGACGACGCCGCTGCTGGACGGGATCACCGAGAACAAGTTCGACGCGGTCTTCGGCGGCGGCAGGCGCGACGAGGAGCGGGCGCGGGCGAAGGAGCGCATCTTCAGCCTGCGCAACGCCTTCGGCCAGTGGGACCCGCGGCGGCAGCGCCCGGAGCTGTGGAACCTCTACAACGGCAGGCACCGGCCCGGTGAGCACGTGCGGGTGTTCCCGCTGTCGAACTGGACGGAGCTCGACATCTGGCGCTACATCCAGCGCGAGAAGATCGCCCTGCCGGAGATCTACTACGCGCACCGCCGCCAGGTGCACCTGCGCGACGGCATGTGGCTGACCTCGGGCCCGTGGGGCGGGCCGCGCGAGGGCGAGACCGTCGAGGAGAAGGTCGTGCGGTACCGCACGGTCGGCGACGGCTCGTGCACCGGCGCGGTGGAGTCCGAGGCGTACACGGTGGACGACGTGATCGCGGAGGTCGCCGCGAGCCGGCTCACCGAGCGCGGCGCGACGCGGGCCGACGACCGGATGTCGGAGGCCGCGATGGAGGACCGCAAGCGGGAGGGCTACTTCTGATGACCGAGACCACGACCCGCACCGCACCGGATTCCGGCACCGAGGTGGTGCTGCCGGTGCACACGGACCTGCTGCGGCTGGCCACGGCCGGTTCGGTGGACGACGGGAAGTCGACGCTGGTGGGCAGGCTGCTGCACGACACGAAGTCGGTGCTGGCGGACCAGCTGGACGCGGTGCACCGGGCCAGCGCGGACCGCGGGCTGCAGACCCCGGACCTGTCGCTGCTGGTGGACGGGCTGCGCGCGGAGCGCGAGCAGGGCATCACGATCGACGTGGCCTACCGGTACTTCGCCACGCCGCAGCGGAGCTTCGTGCTGGCCGACACCCCGGGACACGTGCAGTACACCCGCAACACGGTGACCGGCGCGTCGACGGCGCAGCTGGCGATCCTGCTGGTGGACGCGCGCAAGGGCGTCATCGAGCAGACCCGCAGGCACGCGGCGGTGCTGGCGCTGCTCGGCGTGCCGCGGCTGGTGCTGGCCATCAACAAGATCGACATGGTGGACTTCGACGCCGCGGTGCACGAGCGGATCGCCGCCGAGTTCGCCGGGCACGCCCGCGCGCTGGGCTACGCCGACGACGCGGTGCGCACCATCCCGGTGTCGGCGCTGCACGGCGACAACGTGGTGGAGCGCTCGGCGAACACGCCCTGGTACTCGGGCCCGTCCCTGCTGGAGCACCTGGAGACGGTGCCGGTGGCCCCGGACCCGTTCGACGCGCCGTTCCGGATGCCGGTGCAGTACGTGATCCGGCCGCGCACGGCGGAGCACCCGGACTACCGCGGCTACGCGGGCCAGGTCGCGGCCGGCGTGGTGGCGCAGGGCGACGAGGTCGTGGTGCTGCCCGCGGGCATCCGCACCCGGGTGTCCCAGGTGGACACCCCGGACGGTCCGGCGCCGCGGGCGGCGGCGGGGCGTTCGGTGACGCTGCTGCTGGAGGACGACGTGGACCTGTCCCGGGGCGATCTGATCGCCGCCGCGGACTCGGCGCCGCGGGTCACCGACGAGCTCGACGCGACCGTGTGCTGGCTGGCGGAGAAGCCGTTGCAGCCGGGCGCCCGGGTGCTGGTCAAGCACGGCACCCGCACCGTGCAGGCGATGGTGACCGAGCTGTCGGCGCGCTTCGACGAGCAGGAGCTGGTCGCGGTGGACGCCCCGGATTCGCTGGCGCTCAACGAGATCGGCCGGGTCCAGCTGCGCACCGCGGAGCCGCTGCCGATCGACGAGTACGCGGCGTCGCGGCGCACCGGCTCCTTCCTGGTGATCGATCCGGCGGACGGCACCACGCTGGCCGCCGGGCTGATCGGGCTGCCGCTGGCTCCGCTGGCGGCGGCGGTCGCGAGCTGATCCGGTTGGCACCGGCGCTGGTGGCCGTCGCGCACGGCAGCCGGGACCCGCGTTCGGCGCGCACCGTCCACGCCTTGCTGGACGTGGTGCGCGCCGAGCGCCCGGACCTGGACGTGCGCGCGGCCTTCCTGGACCTGTCCGCGCCGCGGGTGGGCGACGTGCTCGCCGCGGTGCGCGCCGACGGGCACCGCGAGGCGGTGGTGGTGCCGCTGCTGCTGGGCAGCGCGTTCCACGCGAAGGTGGACCTGCCCGCAGTGCTGGCCGAGGCGGGCGCGCGGCTGCCCGGGCTGCGGCTGCGCACGGCGGACGTGCTCGGGCCGGACCCGCTGCTGGAGTCGGCCGCGCTGGACCGGCTGCGGGAGGCGGGCGTCGACGGCGGCGATCCGGAGCTCGGCGTGGTGCTGGCCGGGGTCGGTTCGGCGCACGCCCCGGCGAACCGGCTCGTCGCCCAGGTCGCCGAGCGGTGGCAGGCGCGGCATTCGTGGGCGGGCGCGGTCGCCGCGTTCGCCACCGCCGCCGAGCCGGACGTCCCGGCGGCGATCGCGCGGCTCCGGGAGCGCGGTGCCCGGCGGATCGCCGTCGGGTTCTGGTTCCTGGCGCCGGGACTGCTGACCGACCGGGTCGTGGACGCGGCTCGCGCGCACGCCCCGGACGCGCTGATCGGCGCACCGATGGCGGCGGCGGGAACCGTCGCCGAGCTCGTGCTGACCCGCTACCGCGAAGTGCTCGACCGCACCGAGCTCGGTTCCGGCGCGGCCTGAACCCCGCTGCCCGCGCCGCGTTCGGCGCAGCGCGCACCGCCGGGTGGCGCAGCCGTCCCGCGCGTTCGTGCGGAATTCCGCCGAGTCCGGCCCCGCGCGCCCGTGCGCGGGCAGGATGCGGCCCGTGCGGCCGGCGAGCACGGGCGCACCACAGTCCCGGCGGCGGCGGGAAACCCCGACCTCCGGCCGTCGCCGGGCGGCCCGTTTCGTCCGCTGCCTCCCCGTTCCTCCCACCTCCGGCGGATAGCGGGATCGCTGACTCAGGGTGTTTTGGCGGAACACTAAACTTCACCCCAAGTGGCCATGAGAGAGTGCGGATCAACTACGCGACGGCGGCGCGTCGCAGCGCAGCCGAGCGGAATCGCGGCGCGAAACCACACTTTCGGGTGAGCCAGTGAACCTCGGCGGCAAGGATCAAGGTGCAACGACAAGTCGGGGGCGTGTGCGGGAGATGAACACCCAGCAGCCGAGCCGGCCGGTGATCACGCCGGCCATGCGCGAACAGGCCGCCAAGCAGCCGAACACCTGGCTGTACGTGGTGGATCCGATCTTCAGCGACCCCAGCTCCGAAGTCCCGCCCTGGGGCTTCATCGGCGGCTACCGGGTCGACGCGCGCGGTGAGCTCACCGAGGACTTCTCGTCCAACCCGAACTACCGCCCCTCCCCCGTCGCGCTGCGGCTGCCCGCGCCGACCAACGACGTCGAACGCGCCCTGCAGCTGACCACCACCGGCTACGCGCAGGCGCCCACCCTGTTCGCCGCGCTGCTGGACGCCGAGCTGATCCTGTTCGCGCAGCCGCAGGGCAGCGGGCTGTTCACGATGGACCACGAGTCCGGCAGGCGGCAGCTGCAGCTGTTCACCTCCGAGGGCTACCTGCCCGCGAACTGGACCAGCTGGCAGCGGATGACCGGCAGGCAGCTCGTCGAGCGCGGCCCCACCGGCATGGACCTGCAGATCAACCCGACCAGCCAGGTCAAGGCGCGCATCCCCGGCGAGGACCTGATCAAGGCCGCCGGCGGGCCCAGCACCCCCGCACCGCCCGCGTCCTTCGCCGCCCCGTCCGCGCCCGTCGCGCCCGCCGCCCCCGCGACCCCGCCGACCGCCCCCGCCGCACCGAGCGCCCCCGCCGCACCTCCCGCCGACGTCACGCAGCCCGCGAAGGTTCCCGGGGCCGCGCAGCAGGCCCCCGACCCGATCAGCAGCGACCACGGGCAGCGGTTCCTCGGCAGCATGCTGGCCGCGGCCGCCGGGGACGCGCTGGGCGGCCCCGTCGAGACCTATCCGGTGGAGCGGATCCGCAGCCGCTTCGGCGAGCGCGGCATCACCGACTACGACCGCACGGGCGAGCACTCGGGCGAGTTCACCGACGACACCCAGCTGATCCTGTTCACGCTGGAAGGGCTGATCCGCGGGCACGTCGCCACCCGCGGCGGCGCCACCGGCGGCCCGCTGCCCGCGGTGCAGCTGGCCTATCAGCGCTGGTTGCACACCCAGGGCCACGCGTGGGCGCGCGTGGCGGGCCCGTTCGCCGAGCAGCACCCGGAACCGACCGGCTGGCTCGTCGCCGAACGCGACCTGTTCGCGGTGCGCTCGCCGAACGCCGAGTGCATCACCGCGCTGCGCGAGTTCGCCACGCACGGCCGCCCCGGCACGTTCCAGCGCCCGATCAACGACTCGGACGACAACACCGGCGTGGTGCGCGCCGCGCCGTTCGCGCTGTGGTCCGAGGACCCGCGCGAGGTGTTCCGGCTCGCCGCCGCGGGGGCCGCGCTGACCTGCGCGAAGCCCAGCGGCTACCTGCCCGCCGGGGTGCTGGCGGTGCTGGTGCACCGGCTGCTGCGCGGCGAGTCGCTGCCGGACGCGCTGACCCTGGCCCGCGAGCTGCTCGCCGAGTGCGAGGGGCACCAGCAGACCGAACGGCTGCTGCTGGTCGCCGAAGACCTCGCCGCGCAGGGCGCTCCCACCGCGGAGCAGCTCAAGGACCTGCTCGGCGGTGGCTGGAGCGGGCACGAGGCGCTGGCCATCGCGGTCTGCGCGGCGCTGAGCCACGACGGTGTCGGCCCGGCCGTGATGGCCGCGGTGAACCACTCCGGCGACAGCGATTCGACCGGCGCGATCTGCGGCGCGATCGTCGGCGCCCGGCACGGTGCGTCCGCGCTGCCCGGCGTGTGGCTGCGGGACCTCGGGCAGCGGGAGACCGTCGAGAAGTTGACCGCGGACGCGCTGGTCGAGTTCGGCCCGCAGCCGCGCACCGACGAGACGTGGGCGCAGCGGTACCCGGCGGCGAAGGACTTGATCGACCTGGAGTTCCCGGCGGAGCTGCCGCGCTCGGCGCGGACGGGCACCGCCGGGTCGCCGAGCACGACACCGGAGAAGACCGCCGGGTCGCCGAGCACGGCGTCCGAGAAGAGCGGCGAGCAGTCGAGCACGACACCGGAGAAGACCGGCGAGCAGTCGAACTCGGGGCCGGAGAAGACCGCGGAGCAGCCGGGCTCGGCGCGGGAGGGCGCGACCGAGCGCACCACCGAGCAGCCCGCGATCCGGGACGAGGCGTCGGCGCCGGAGGAGTCCGCGCCGGTGGCCAGGTTCCCGATCCCGGGCGGTGCCGCGCGCAGCGGCGACGAGCAGCCGGCCACGGCCGGGAAACCCGCACCGGAGTCCACTTCGGACGGACCGGCGGGCCTCGCCCCCGGTGGCCGCACCCCGGCGGTGCCCGATGGGACCGCCGAGGACGCCGGCGCGGTTTCGGAGGAGGACGCGCAGCCCGAGCAGGACTCGGCCCCGGAGCGGGCCGACGCTCCGGAGCGGACCGAGAAGCCCGCGCGAACCGGGAAACCCGAGCAGACCCCGAAGCCCGAACAAGCCGAGCAGCCCCAGCAGGACGAGCAGCCCCAGCAGGACGCGAAGTCCGAGCGGAGCACCGCCGACCAGGCCGCGCCGGACGCCCCGGCCGCCGCACCGCTGCCCACGATGGGTTCCTGGCCCGCGACCTCCTCGAACGGCCGCGACGGCGCCGCCGAGCAGGACGGGACCACGGCCGGGAGCGAGACCGCCGAGCCCGGGTCCGCCGACGAGGCCGCGGCGCACGCCCGCGGTGCGGCGCAGCAGCCGGCGGCGCCGCTGACCGAGCGGATCGCGATGCCGCGGTCCGGCCCGGCCACCCGGAACTCCGGCGGTGCGCCGCAGCCGGCCGCGAAGCAGCCACCGGTCACCACCACCCGCGAACTCGCCGAGCCCGCCACCGAACGCGGCGCCCGCATCCTCGGCTGCCTGCTCGGCGGCGCGGTCGGCGACGCCCTCGGCTACCCGGTGGAGGACGACTCCATCGAAAAGATCCGCGCCGACCACGGCGCGGCGGGCGTGGTCGACTTCGCCGACGCGCACCGCCCCGGCGGATCGATCAGCGACGACACCCAGCTGACCCTGTTCACCACCGACGGCCTCATCCGCGCCTCGATCCGCCGCAGGCTCTACGACGAGACCGATCCGGCGCAGCAGGTGCAGCACGCCTACCAGCGCTGGCTGCACACCCAGGGCTTCGACTGGAAGGACGCGGGCGGGCCGATCGCGGTGACGCCGCCGGACGGCTGGCTGATCCGGGAGAAGGGCCTGTTCGTGCGCCGCGCGCCCGGCGCCACCTGCGTGCAGGCGCTGCACGGCTACGCCACCAGCGGGCGGCTGGGCACCTTGACGAACCGGATCAACGACTCGAAGGGCTGCGGCGGCGTGATGCGCGCGGCGCCCGCCGGGTTCTGGTCCGACGATCCGGCCGAGACGTTCCGGGTGGGCGCGGCCACCGCGGCGCTGACCCACGGGCACCCGAGCGGGTTCCTGCCCGCCGGAGCGCTCGCGGTGATCGTGGCGCAGCTGCTCGGCGGCCGGTCGTTGCCGGAGGCGGTGGACCGGGCGCTGACCGAGCTGTCCGGCTGGGAAGGGCACGAGGAGACCACCAGCGCGTTGCGCCGCGCGATCGAGCTGGCCACCGAGGGCACGCCGACGCCGGAGCAGATCCAGCACCGGCTCGGCGACGGCCGGGTCGGCGAGCAGGCGCTGGCCATCGCGGTGTGCGCCGCGCTGGCGCGCCCGTTCTCCTACACCGACGCGGTCGTGCTGGCCGCGAACCACTCCGGTGACAGCGACGCGACCGCCTCGATCTGCGGCAACATCATGGGCACCGCGCACATGGCGAGCGCGATCCCGGAGAACTGGCGGCAGCGGGTGGAGCTCGGCGAGGTCGTCGAGCAGCTGGCGCGGGATGCCACCGAGGAGTTCGGCGAGCACCCGCCGTCGGTGCCGGAGTGGCTGCGCCGCTACCCGGCGGGCAGCTCCCCCGCTGCGGGTTCGGACGGCGCGGCCGCTGCGGGTTCGGACGGCGCCGCCGCTGCGGGTTCGGACGGCGCCGCCGCGAAGCCGGAGCGCGAGTCCGCGCGGCCCGCCCCGGAGACGGCGGCCGAGCAGACCATGGTGATGGCGCCCATCCCCGCCGTGCCCGACGAACCCCCGGCGAGCGCGCCCGCGGCGAAGCCGGCGACCTCGGCGGGGCCGAAGGGGAGCGCATCCGAACCGGCGGCGAGCGCCCCCGAACGGGCCGCGGAACGGGGCGAGGCCGCAGCGCCCGCATCGGCGGCGCCGGTCGCCGCAGCACCGGCCGTCCCCGAGTCCCCGACAGCTTCCGAAACCCCGGCCGAGACCCCCGCCGACCCCGCGGACGAGGATCCCGGCGACGGCCTCAACGACGAGGAGCTGCGGCTGCTCGCCGCGTGGCGCAAGTTCCGCGACGGCGAGGACGACACGCCCAACGACCTCTCCGAGGGCCTGCACAAGCTGCTGCAGGAGGCGTTCGGCCCGGAGCGCGCCGCGCAGCTGGTCGCCGCGAACGAGGCCGACGGCGAGCTGCCCGCGGAGGTCCCCGCCGAGCTGGACCGCCTGGACCGGCTCGCCGGTTGCGCGCTCGGCGTGGTCGCCGGTGACGCGCTGGGCGCCCCGTGGACCTTCCTGTCGCAGCGGGCGATCCTGCGCCGCAACCCGGACGGGGTGCGCGAGCTCGCCGAGCACCTGGGTGGCCGCGGCCTGTCCACCTCGATCGGCCAGCAGTCGGTGTTCCTGCTCGACGGGCTGCTCCGCTCGTCCGTCCACAAGGGACTGAACAGGCCGGGTCCGTCGACCGCCGAACTGGTCCGCGGCACCCTCCAGCACTGGGTGATCGCCCAGGGCGCCCCGGTCGAACCGGCCGTGCAGCCCGCGGAGCTCGTCGGGCAGCCCGCGCTCGGCGCGCAGCGCTTCCCCGACGAAGCGGGCGTCACCGCGCTGGCCACCTGGGACGGGCGGAGCCCGGTGCCGACGCCGAGCACGCCGCCGAACCAGGCCACCGGCGCGGCCGCGGCCGCCCGCGGCGCCGTCGTCGGCCTGCACGCCGACAGCCCGGGCGCGGCAGTCGAACTCGGCATCGCCACCGGGGTGCTCACCCACGGCCACCCGGACGGCTACCTGCCCGCCGCCGCCGTCGCCGGGATGGTCGCCGCGCTGTCCGCCGGGCAGACCCTCGCCGAGAGCGCGCACACCACGCTCACCGAGCTGAAGGCCTGGGAGGGCAGCGAGAACACGGTGCGGGCGCTGCGCGACGCGCTGACCCTCGCCGAGCACGGCCCGGTCCCGGTGCCCGCGCTGGAGAAGCTCGGCGCGGGCAGGCACGCGCCCGCCGCGCTCGGCGTCGCGGTCGCCGCCGCGCTGACGCACCCGGATTCGTTCGCCGACGCCGTCGCGCTCGCCGCCTCCCATTCCGGGGACAGCGCGGCCACCGCGGCGCTGTGCGGCGGACTGCTGGGCGCCGCGCGCGGTGCGGCGGAGATCCCCGCGGAATGGCTCGATCAGCTGGAACTGCACGAGCAGGTGCAGCGGCTCGTCGCCGACGCCGGGCGGGTCGAGACCGATCTCGTCCCGGACGGCACGGCGCCGGACTGGACCCGGCGATACACGCAGTAACGTTGCTCAGGTGAAGGATTCTCGCGACGGGCTCACCGAGGCGGAACGGGCGTTGCTGGCGGCGTACCGGGAGCGGCGCCGGGCGGCGGCGCCGGACGCGCCGCCCGCGACCGCCGCGGAGCCCGGCCCGGAATCCGGCGCGCCGCGCACCGGGCCCGCCGACGCGGACGAGCGGGTGCTGCTGGAGCGGTGGCGCTCCTGGCGCGACCGGCCGTTGACCCGGCCGCCGTGGTTCGCCGCGCTGCGCCAGCGCATCGGCACCGACCCGGCACCGCCGGTGCCCGCCACCGGCCTCGCCGACGACTCCGGTTACCGGCCGGACGCGGCGAGCCGGTTCGCCGGGATGCTGCTGGGCGCGGCGAGCGCCGAGCACGCCGCCACCGGCCGGATCGGCGAGCGCACCACGGCACTGCTGTTCGCGCTGGAAGGCGTGATCCGCGCGCACACCGCGCTGCGCGCGCACGGCGCCACCGACCTCACCACGTTCGTCCTCAATGGACTGCAGCGCTGGTTGCACACCCGGGGCGTCCCCTGGCAGGACTGCGTCGCCGAACCCGCGGGCGAACCCGACGGCTGGCTCGTCGAACAGCGGGAACTGCACGGCGACACCGTCGACGACCGGGCGCTGCTGACGGCGCTGACCCGCATCGCCGCCGGGGGCCGCGCCTCCGCGCACGCCGCCGGCGCCGGTGCGGTACCGCTGGGCGCGGTGGCCGCGCTGTGGTCCGGCAGCGAGGTGTTCGGCACCGCCGCGAACCTCGCCGCGCTCACCCACGGCCACCCCGACGGCAACCGCCCCGCCGGGGCGCTCGGCGTCGCGATCTCGTTGCTGCTGCGGGGGAATCCGCTGACCGCAGCCCTGGACGGCGCGCTCGCCGCCTGGGAACCGGCCGACTCCCGGCCCGCGCTGCTCGACCGCGCCCTGCACCTCGGCAGCACCAGCCCCGTCGGGTTCGTCCCGGGCGCCGCGCAGCTCGACGCGATGAGCCCCGGCCGGACCGGCACCGAAGCGCTCGCCGCGGCGCTGCGCATCACCGCCGCCTGCCCCGACGACTTCACCGCCGCCATCGCCGCCGCCACCGACCACGCCGGCGACACCCGCAGCACCGCGGTGCTGTGCGGCCAGCTGCTCGGCGCCGCGCACGGGCCCGCCGCGATCCCCTTACCCGGCACGGGGAAACCGGCCGTGCTCGCCGCGCTCGAACGGCTCGCCGAGGACGCCGCCGCCGAATTCGGCCCTTACCCGGACGAATCCGAGGAATGGCTGCGCCGCTACCCCGTCGGTGCCCCCGCCCACGAACCCGATCGGCGAAGGAGCCTGCACGCCGTGCCCAGACTCGCCGCGTCCAGAGACCGCTTCCTCGGCGCCGTGCTCGGCTGCGCCATCGGCGAAGCCCTCGGCACCCCCGTCGCCGGGGACAGCTGGGACGAGATCCGGGACCGGCACGGGCCGCAGGGCCTGCGCAACTACGTGCCCGCCGGGCACCCCGCGGGCAGGCTCGGCAGCGACACCCAGCTGCTGCTGTTCTCCCTCGAAGGCACCATCCGCGCCGGGGTGAGCCGCCGCAGCGGCGACGTGCCCGACCCGTCGCGGCACATCCAGCACGCCTACCAGCGCTGGCTGCACACCCAGCACCTCAGCTGGGGCCGCGCCGCGGGCGAATTCCTCAAGCACACCCCCGCGCCGGACGGCTGGCTGGTGGGGCACCGCGCGCTGTTCCAGACCCGCAACCCGGGGCGCACCATGATGCGCACGCTCATCGCCTTCGCCAAGGGGCAGCAGCCGATGGGCACCCCGGAACGCCCGGTCAGCGACTCGCAGGGCAGCACCGCGGTGATGCGCGCCGTCCCGGCCGCGCTGTGGAGCTCCGACCCGTCCGAGGTGTTCCGCGTCGGCCAGAACACCGCCGCGCTCACCCACGGCGACCCGGTCGCCTACCTCAGCGCGGGCACCCTCGCCTTCCTGGTGTCCCGGCTGCTCGACGGGCGCGAGCTCGCGGCCGCCGTCGACGAGGCGCTCGACGAGCTCAGCGGGCACCGCGGTCACCAGGACGTCACCCGCAAGGTCTCCGCGGCGGTCCGCTACGCCGCCTCCGCCGAGACCACGCCCACCCACTTGGAGAGCGGGATCGGCAACGGGTGGAGCGCCGCCGACGCGCTCGGCATCGGGCTGTACGCGGCACTCGTCGCCGACGGGGACATCGACGTGGCGCTGCCGCTGGCGGTGAACCACTCCGGCAACTCGGCCACCACCGGCGCGGTCTGCGGCAGCCTCGTCGGCGCCCAGTCCGGGGCGGCGAAGATCCCCGACCGCTGGCGCACCGAACTGGAGCTGCACGACGTCATCGAGCAGCTCGCGCACGACGCGAGCCTCGAATTCGGGCCGCACCCGCCGGAAGCGGCCGACTGGACCACCCGGTACCCGCCCACCTGACGCACCGCCGGGCCCGCCCGGAACCGCTCGTCTCGGCACGCCGGAACGCCCGCGGCAGGCGGTAACGTGCGGCGCATGGCCGACGAACTCGTGCACCGCAGCACCGCATCCGGCGTCGCGACGATCACCCTCGACTCCCCGCACAACCGCAACGCGCTGTCCGCGCAGCTGCGCCGAGAACTCCGCGAGCACTTGGCGGCGGCGCTCGCCGAGGACGCGGTGCGGGTGATCGTGCTCGACCACACCGGGCCGGTGTTCTGCGCCGGGATGGACCTCAAGGAATCCCGGTCCGCCGACGCCGGCGACCAAGGCGTGCGGGAACTCCCCGAACTGCTCGACACCTTGTGGACCAGCCCGAAACCGGTCATCGCCAAGCTCGCGGGACCGGCCAGGGCCGGTGGCGCGGGCATCGTCGCGGCCTGCGACCTGGCGGTCGCCGCCGACACCGCGACGTTCGGGTTCTCCGAAGTCCGCATCGGCGTGGTGCCCGCGGTGATCTCGCTGACCGTGCTGCCCCGGCTGCAGCCGCGCGCCGCGCACGAGCTGTTCCTGACCGGGGAGAACTTCGACGCCGAACGCGCCGTGCGGATCGGGCTGCTCAACTCGGCGGTGCCCGCGGACCGGCTCGACGCCGAGGTCGCCCGCTACGCCGAGATGCTGGCGAAGGGCGCACCGCACGCGCTGGCCGCGACGAAGGCGCTGCTGCGCCGCCCCCGTTCCGCCGACATCGGCGCGGACTTCGACGAGGTGCTGGAGCTCTCCGCCCGGCACTTCGCCTCCGACGAAGGCCAGGAGGGCATCCGGGCCTTCGCCGAGAAGCGCCCCGCCGCCTGGGTCCCGCGGGACTGAGCGCGGGGCTTCAGTCGCGGGTGAGGACGGTGGCGAAGGCGCGGCCGCAGACGGGCTTGCTCGCCGCGTCCCGCAGCACCGTGTTGATCTTCTCGTAGGCCTTGGGGTCGTGCTGCGCCAGGTTCTGCGCCCCGGCCCAGATGAGGACGTGCTCGCCCTCCGGCAGCCAGGACAGGTCGGTCAGGCAGTCGTAGAGCGCGTCCAGGTTGCGCCCCGCCCACTCCGGGAACGACAGCACCGCCGCGATGCCGTCCAGCGCGGTGCGCTTGCTGACCAGATCGCTCCCATCGAGCACGTGCACGGCCGCGCCGCGCCGCTCGGCGTCCTCGGCCGCCGTCTTCGCACTCACTCCAGGCTGCTCCAGCTCGCTCACCGCCGGCTCCTTCCGGAAGACCTGAGGCTTTTTCGTCGCAAACATCCCACTCAACCACACACGTCAACAACCAGGAACAACGTTCGTTCACCGCAATGCCGCGGCGATGCGCCGCGGCCGGGCCGCCCGCGCCATCACGCGGGCGAGGTGGGCGGTCCGCTTCCGGCGGGAGCCCGCCACGGCGCCGCTCCCGAAGAATCCGGCAGAACGGGCACAGCCTGCCACACGGTCGCGGAGCCACCGGCGGGCGGCATCGCCGTGCCGTGCGCCGCGGCTCCCTGCTGCACGAACCAGCCGATGACCACGAGGGCGATCAGCCCGATGAGAGCGACCGTGATGCGCTTGCGCGAGGTCAACCGGTTCATGGCACGTCCGTTCCGCGCGGGGTCCGCACCGGCGGTTCGGCGTCGCGCACGCGCGTCAGCCGTGCGCCGATCCCATCGATGGCCCGGTCGAGGAAGCGCGCCAGGTACCAGCACACCGGCAGCAGCACGACCAGGACCAAGGTCACCAGCAGCGGGTACCAGAGCTGGACGAGCCACAGCTCGACGCCGTCCCACCACTCGAACAGCCAGTCCATCACGAGGCGCCAGAGTACGCCGGGACTCCGCGGCCTTCACCCCGCCCCGGCCCGGCCGCGCGCGCCCGGGAGGCGCGGGCGCGCGGACCGGCCCGCGGAGGCTCAGGAAGTGCCGGTGACCTCGGTCGACGGGTTCTCGGCGCGCTCGGCCGCCGCCGAGCGCTCCCGGATGGAGCGGATGATCGCGCCGAAGTCGTAGCCGCCGCCGCCCTCCTCGTTGAACCGCTGGTACAGCTCGGTCGCCAACCGCCCGATCGCCGCGTCGGTGCCACTCTGCTCGGCCGCGGACTCGGCCAGCTTCAGGTCCTTGAGCATCAGCGCCGCGGAGAAGCCCGGTTCGTAGTCGTGGTCGGCCCGGCTGGTCTCCACCAGGCCCGGGACCGGGCAGTTCGTGGTCAGCGCCCAGCACTGGCCGGTGGAGATCGACGCGACGTCGTAGAGCGCCTGGTTGCTCAGGCCGAGCCGCTCGCCGAGCACGAACGCCTCCCCCACCGCGATCATCGACGCGCCCAGCACCAGGTTGTTGCACATCTTGGTGACCTGGCCGTTGCCCGGGCCACCGCAGTGGATGACCTTGCGGGCCATCGGCGCCAGCAGCGGTTCCGCCCGCTGGAAGTGCTCCTCCGCACCGCCGACCATGAACGTCAGCGTGCCCGCCTCCGCGCCCGCGGTGCCGCCGGAGACCGGGGCGTCCAGCGAGCCGAACCCGGCCGTCCCGGCCAGCGCGTGCGCGGCGCGGGCGTCGGCGACGTCGACCGTGGAGGAGTCGACCAGCAGCGCCCCCGGCTCCACCGCGGGCAGCACCTGCTCGTAGCAGTCCAGCAGGTGCTTGCCGCCCGGCAGCATCGTGATCACCGCTTCGGCGCCGGTCACGGCCTCGACCGCCGAGCCGACCACGGTCACCCCGTTCGCCCGCGCCGCCTCCAGCGCCGCCGGGGCCAGGTCGAACCCGCGCACCACGTGCCCGGCCGCGACCAGGTTCGCCGACATCGGGCCGCCCATGTGGCCCAGCCCGATGAATCCGATGACAGCCATTGTCATTCCCTCCTGCGGGGTGCGGTGGTCGAGCCGGGCCCGGGGCCCGGCGGCTCAGCCGGACAGGCCGAGCTCGCCCTGCTCGAGCGGGGCGAAGAAGCGCTGGACGTGCTCCTCGGTGACCTCGTCCAGGGCGTTCGGCGACCACTTCGGGTCGCGGTCCTTGTCCACGAGGGTGGCGCGCACGCCTTCCACGAAGTCGCCCGCGGTCAGGCAGCGCAGCGCGATCCGGAACTCCTGGTCCAGCGCCGCCTCCAGCGTCTCCGGCCTGCTGCGCAGCGCGCGCAGCGTCACCTTCAGCGAGGTCGGCGACTTCGTCCCGATCGCGGCGGCGGCGTCCGCGGCGGCCTGCTCGGGGCGGGCGCGCAGCCGGGCGAGGATCTCGGCGACGTCGTCGGCCGCGTAGGCCTCGTCGATCCACTCCCGCTGCGCGGCCACCGGCGACTCCGGCGGGGCCGTCGCGAACCTGGCCAGCGCCGCGTCCACGTCACCGCTGGTGAGCGCCTTGACCAGGTCGTCGATGCGCTCGCTGGGCAGGTGGTGGTCGGCCAGGCCGAGCGCCACCGCGTCCGCGCCGCCGATCGGCGCACCGGTCAACGCCAGGTGCGTGCCCAGCTCACCGGGGGCGTGCGAGAGCAGGAAGGTGCCGCCGACGTCGGGCACGAAACCGATGCCGACCTCCGGCATGCCGACCTTGGAGCGCTCGGTGACGACCCGGTGCGAACCGTGCGCGGAGATGCCGACGCCGCCGCCCATGCACACCCCGTCCATCAGCCCCACCACGGGCTTCGGGTAGTGCGCGAGCATCGAGTTGAGCCGGTACTCCTCGCTCCAGAACGCGGTCGGGAGCTCCGCGTCCCCGGCCTTCGCCGCGTCGTGCAGCGCCCGGATGTCGCCGCCCGCGCACAGCCCGCGCTCGCCTGCGCCCTCGACGAGCACCGCCCGCACCTGCTCGTCGGTGCGCCACCGCCGCAGCGCTGCGGTCATCTCGCGCACCATCTCCAGGGTGAGCGAGTTGATCGCCTTGGGGCGGTTGAGGGTGATGCGTCCGAGCGCGCCCTCGACGCTGAGCAGAACCTGCTCCGGGGCGGGTGTTGTCATGATGCCGACTCCAGCAGTCCACGGGAAATGATCAGTCGCATGATCTCGTTGGTGCCTTCGAGGATCTGGTGCACCCGCAGGTCGCGAACGATCTTCTCGAGGCCGTACTCGGCAAGGTATCCGTATCCGCCGTGGATCTGAAGCGCCTCGTTCGCCACGGTGAAGCCCACGTCGGTCGCGAGCCGCTTGGCCATCGCGCACAGCCGGGTCGCGTCCGGGTCGCGGGCGTCCAGCGCCCACGCCGCGCGCCACAGCAGCATCCGGGCGGCCTCCAGCTCGGTGGCCATGTCGGCGAGCTTGAACTGCAGCGCCTGGAACTCGCTGAGCTTGGCGCCGAACGCGGTGCGCTCCCGCACGTAGCCGAGGCTGCGGTCCAGCGCGTCCCGCGCCCCGCCGAGCGAGCAGGCCGCGATGCTGAGCCTGCCGCCGTCCAGCCCGGCCATCGCGATCTTGAACCCGATGCCTTCGGGACCGAGTCGCTGCGCCGCGGGCACCCGCACGCCGTCGAGCACGACCTGCCGGGTGGGCTGCGCGTTCCAGCCCATCTTCCGCTCGTTCGGGCCGAACGAGAGCCCGGCGGCGTCGCCCTCGACGATGAACGTGGAGATGCCCTTCGCCCCGTCCTCGCCGGTGCGCGCCATCACCACGTACACGTCCGAGCTGCCGCCGCCGGAGATGAACTGCTTCACCCCGGTCAGCAGGTAGTCGTCGCCGTCGCGCACCGCGCGGGTCCGCAGCGCCGCCGCGTCCGACCCCGCCTCCGGTTCGGTGAGGCAGTAGCTGGCGCGGGCGGTCAGCGAGCACAGCGGCGGCAGCCAGCGGGCGCGCTGCTCGTCGTCGCCGAAGCGGTCGATCATCCCGGCGACCATGTTGTGGATCGACAGGTACGCCGCCACGGACGGGTCGCCCGCGGCGAGCTCCTCGAAGATGAGCGCCGAGTCGAACCGGCCCAGGCCGGTGCCGCCGCAGGCCTCGTCGACGTAGACGCCGCCGATGCCGAGCTCGCCCGCGGCGCGCAGCACGTCGACCGGGAAGTGCTTGTCCTGGTCCCACTGCACGGCGTGCGGGGCGAGCTGCTCGGCCGCGAACTCGCGGGCCAGCTGCTGGATGGCCCGCTGGTCCTCGGTCAGCGCGAACGGGGACACCACGCCGGAGGGGCCGGGAACCGCTGCTACCGACACGTCCACTCCTCACCTTCGAGAGTCCGGTCCCGGGCGGGCGCACCGCGGTGGCCCGCCCGGGGCGCGGGGTCAGTTCATCGTGGGGATGGTGAAGCTGGCGCCTTCCTTGAGCCCGGAGGGCCAGCGGGAGGTCACCGTCTTCGTCTTCGTGTAGAACTTGATCGAGTCCGGCCCGTGCTGGTTGAGGTCGCCGAATCCGGACCGCTTCCAGCCGCCGAACGTGTGGTAGGCGATCGGCACCGGGATCGGCACGTTCACCCCGACCATGCCGGTGTTCACCCGGCTGACGAACTCGCGCGCCGCGTCGCCGTCCCTGGTGAAGATCGCGACGCCGTTGCCGTACTCGTTCTCGCTGGGCAGCCGCACCGCCTCCTCGTAGTCCGCGGCGCGCACCACCGACAGCACCGGGCCGAAGATCTCCTCGCGGTAGATCCGCATGTCCGGGGTGACGTGGTCGAACAGCGAGGCGCCCGCGAAGAACCCGTCCTCGTGGCCCTCCAAGGCGAACCCGCGGCCGTCGACGAGCAGCGACGCGCCCTCCTCGACCCCGGCGGCGACGAGCTCGTCCACCCGCTGCAGCGCCTGCCTGGTCACCAGCGGCCCGAAGTCGGCATCCGCGTCGAAGCTGGTGCCGATCTTGAGCTTGCGCACCCGCTCCACGAGCTTCTCCACCAGCGCGTCCGCGGTCGCCTCGCCGACCGGCACCGCCACCGAGATCGCCATGCACCGCTCGCCCGCCGAGCCGTAGCCCGCGCCGACCAGCGCGTCCACCGCCTGGTCCAGGTCCGCGTCCGGCATCACGATCATGTGGTTCTTGGCGCCGCCGAAGCACTGCGCGCGCTTGCCGTGCGCGGCGGCGGTCGCGTAGATGTACTCGGCGATCGAGGAGGAGCCGACGAACCCGACGGCCTCGATCCGCGGGTCGGTGAGCACCGCGTCCACCGCGACCTTGTCGCCGTTGACCACGTTGAGCACGCCCGGGGGCAGGCCCGCCTCCACGAACAGCTCGGCCAGCCGCAGCGGCACCGACGGGTCCCGCTCGGAGGGCTTGAGCACGAAGGAGTTGCCCGCCGCGATCGCCGGAGCGGCCTTCCACAGCGGGATCATCGCGGGGAAGTTGAACGGCGTGATGCCCGCGACCACACCCAGCGGCTGGCGCAGCGAGTACACGTCGATGCCGGTGCCCGCGTTCTCGCTGTACTCGCCCTTGAGCAGGTGCGGCACGCCGACCGCGAACTCGACGACCTCCAGGCCGCGCTGGATGTCGCCCTTGGCGTCGGCGACGGTCTTGCCGTGCTCGGCGGAGAGCAGCCGGGCCAGCGAGTCCATCTCCTCGCCGACCAGCTGCAGGAAGCGCATCAGCACCCGGGCTCGCTTCTGCGGGTTCTGCGCGGCCCACGCCGGCTGGGCCTCGGCCGCGTTCGCGACCGCGGCGGCGACCTCCTCGGCGGAGGCGAGCGGCACCTTGGCCTGCACCCCGCCGGTGTTCGGGTCGAACACGTCACCGAAGTTCCCGGAGGTACCGGCGACCCGTTCGCCGCCGATGAAGTGCTCCAACTCCTGGGACATACCGCACCGCACCTTTCGCCGTTCGCACCGTTGATCCCGGCCTGCCCGCATCGGCCACCGCTACCGCCGGCCGACTCATCCAGTCGGCTTTTAGTCGGGCTTCCAACCTTCGGTGACCCAATCATCAGCGTAGCCGGTGCGGCCGCAACAGGTGCCGCAGATCACAGCGTTCGAACGGGTGAAGCATCGGCCGGGCGGGGCGAGGGCGGTCCACGGCGGGGCCGGTTCCGTTCCCGGCGGACGCCGCTCCCGGGCCGTGCTGTTCCCGGGCGGTGCTGATCCCGGGCGGTGCCGCTCCGGCCGCGTCACTCCCGGTCGGACCGCACCGCCGTCGCGATCGTCTCCGCGACCAGCGCGAACGACAGCGCCCCCGCATCCGGCGTGCCCAGGCCCCGTTCCGCGTTCTCCCGCGCCCGCCCCGCCTTCGGCCGCAGCGACGCCGTCCCGGCCGCCGCCCGCCGCGCCGCCGTCGCCGCCCGCGCCCACGAGCCCGACTCGGCGAACTCCGCGGCGAACGGCGCGATCGCGTCCACCATCGTCTTGTCCCCCGGCCGCGCACCGCCGGTGCGCACGATCGACTCCGCGAACGCCGCCACCCCCGCGGCCAGCTCCGCCGCCGTCGGCGCGCGCTCGTCGGAGAGCTCGCCCGCGAACGCCCGCAACCCGGTGCCCCACAGCACGCCCGAGGTACCGCCCGCCCGCCCGGCCCAGGCGCTGCCCGCCCGCGCCAACGTCGACCGCACCCCCGCACCGGCCCGCACCGCCAGCGCCGCCGCCTCGTGCGCGGCCGCGGTCCCGCGCACCATGCCGCGACCGTGCCCGCCGTCCGCGACCACCGCGTCGACCCGGCCCAGCTCACCGGCGTGCTCCTCGACGGCCCGGCGCACCGCGCCGAACACCGCCACCAGGGCCGCCGCGGTCTCCCGCGAATGCGCGCCGGTGCCGGGGTACTCGGCCCCGCGGGCGAGCCGTTCGAGCACCGCCGAGGGGGCCGAAGGGGCCGGGACCCGGCGGCGGACGCGCTTGCCGTACGCGGGCGTGTCGGCGGAGGCGCGCCAGAACCGCTCCAGCTCCGCGTCCAGCCAGCTCAGCGTGAGCGAGACGCCCGCCATGTCCAGGCTCGTCACCAGTTCACCGGCCTCCGGCTCCACCGGTTCCAACCCGGCGCCGCGCAGCCGCCGCGCCACGTCGTTCCACAGCACGAACAGCTCCTCGCGGCCGGTGCTGCCCAGCCCGTTGAGCAGGACGCCGACCCGGGAACCGGCATCGGCCGGGGCCTCGGCCAGCAGACCGTCCACCAGGAGCTCCGCGAGCCGGTCGGCCGACGGGAGGTCCAACTCGGAGGAACCGGGCTCGCCGTGGATGCCCAGCCCCAGGCCCATCTTCCCGGCCGGCACCTCGAACAGCGGCTCGCGCCCGCCGGGCAAGGTGCAGCCCTCGAAGGCGACGCCCAAGCTGCGGGTGCGGTCGTCGGCCAGCCGCGCGGCCCGCTCCACCTCGTCGAGCGCCAGCCCCTCCTCCGCGGCCGCGCCCGCCACCTTGAACACCGCGAACGCACCCGCGATCCCCCGCCGCGCCGACCTCAGCCC